>JAIXUP010000015.1 GCA_027483505.1 Hyphomicrobiales bacterium | reverse complement strand
TCGAGCACATAGATGGTCGAGCCCATCAGGTGGTCATCAACCGCCAGCGTGACGCTGACGCCGAACTGGGCTTCCAGATCGGTGAGGTGCCCGCGCTTCTGGTTGAGCACATAGAGCGCAACCTCGGTGCGCGTCTTGACGATCAGGTTGTGCGTCGAGGAGCGGATCAGGGATTCCTCCACCGCGCGCAGGATCTGCAGCGCGACGGACGGCGTCGAGCGGACGAAGCCGGTGCCGTCGCAATGGGCGCACTTGACCGACGAGCTTTCGAGCACGCCCGTGCGGATGCGCTGGCGGGACATCTCCATCAGGCCGAAGGCCGAGATGTGGCCGACCTGGATGCGGGCGCGGTCGTTCTTGAGGCAATCCTTGAGCTTCTTCTCGACCGAGCGGTTGTTGCGCCGCTCCTCCATGTCGATGAAGTCGATCACGATCAGCCCGGCCAGATCGCGCAGGCGCAGCTGGCGGGCCACTTCCTCGGCGGCTTCCAGGTTGGTCTTGAGAGCCGTGTCCTCGATGTTGTGCTCGCGCGTCGAGCGGCCCGAGTTGACGTCGATCGAGACCAGCGCCTCGGTCTGGTTGATAACGATGTAGCCGCCGGATTTCAGCGTGACCTGGGTCGAGAACATCGCGTCGAGCTGGCTTTCGACCCCGAATTTCGCGAACAGGGGCTGCGCCTCGCGGTAGGGCTTGATGCTCTTGGCGTGGCTCGGCATCAGCATCTTCATGAAGTCTTTGGCTTCACGATAGCCGCCGTCGCCGGCGACCATGATGTCGTCGATGTCCTTGTTGTACAAATCGCGGATGGAGCGCTTGATCAGCGAGCCTTCCTCATAGACCAGCGCCGGGGCGGAGGAATTCAGCGTCAGTTCGCGCACACTTTCCCACATGCGCATCAGGTATTCATAATCCCGCTTGATCTCGGCCTTGGTGCGCGAAGCGCCCGCCGTGCGCAGGATGATGCCCATCCCGTCCGGAACCTCCAGCTCGCCGGCGATTTCCTTGAGCCGCTTGCGGTCCTCGGCGCTGGTGATCTTGCGCGAAATGCCGCCGCCGCGCCCGGTGTTGGGCATCAGCACGGAATAGCGGCCGGCAAGCGACAGGAAGGTGGTCAGCGCCGCGCCCTTGTTGCCGCGCTCTTCCTTGACGACCTGCACCAGCAGGATCTGGCGGCGCTTGATCACCTCCTGGATCTTGTACTGGCGGCGGCTCTGGAAGCGCGGACGGTCCGGCACATCGTCGAGCGCGTCGCCGCCGCCCATCATCTCGGGCTGGGGCCGCTCGTCCTCGCCATTTTCCGAACCGTGGCTTTCGCCGTCGCGGTCGGTCTCGGCACCTTCATCTCGGTCATTGTCCTGCTCGGCGGATTCCGCAGCCGCATCGTCGCGCGCCTCGTCGGCAGCCTGCGCCTCGGCTTCCGAAACGGGAACCGGGTCGCCGTTCTCGTCAAGCACGGGGGCCGACACCTTCGCGTCGCCGGCGGCGCGCTTGTCCTTGCCGCCCCGGCGGCGGCGGCGGTTGCGGCCGCGTTCACGCTGCTCGCTTTCGCCCTCGGCGTCTTCCTCGTAACGCGCCTGTTCGGCCAGGAGGGCCTGACGGTCGGCGACGGGAATCTGATAGTAATCGGGATGGATTTCCGAGAAGGCGAGAAAGCCGTGCCGGTTGCCGCCATATTCGACGAAGGCGGCCTGGAGCGAGGGCTCAACCCGCGTCACCTTCGCCAGATAGATATTGCCCCTCAGGGGGCGGCGGGACGCCGATTCGAAATCGAACTCTTCAACCTTGCTTCCGCGAACGACGACGACCCGGGTCTCTTCCGGGTGCGAAGCGTCAATGAGCATCTTGTTAGCCATGGTGCTGAACCTTGATGCGCCACAGCGCGCGCCGGACCCGCAGCCGCGAACGGCTGAAGTCGGCGCAACAGACTGGGGCGAGGCCGGACGGAGCCGGCCAATGTTGTGGGAGAAAACAGGGTCGCGGCAACATCGCCGCAGTCGCGCGGCTCATGCTGTGTCTTCAAACGGGAAAGGCGGCGCGATTGCGCCAGGACCCTCGACATTTCGACCCAAACCTGAAGGACCCCGCATCCGCGGAACCCCGAATTCACGATTGCGGCAGGGCGGAGGCACGGACAAGTTCCGTTTTGCAGTCTCCGCCACAGCCACGCACGATCTGTTTGACTACGGCTCACCGGGCAGTCCCAGCCAGAACGAAAAGCTTCGTCCCGCTGCGATGTCGCGATCCCGAAACGCCAGCCCAACTTGCGCTTAAACGATCCAGGATCAAATGACGCTGCACAGCATCCAAGAATCCCATACAGACAGAGCATGGTGATTGGCAAGCTTTTACGACATTCTGCCGGTTCAGGGCAGGCATTGAAGGTGGCAAGTCAGCGGTCGTGGCATTACAGGCTGCTGGCGCTCCTTGCGCTCGCCGTCCTCAGCGCCAACCCAATCCGGTTTGCTGCGGCGCAGACGCAGGCCGGCGCGCGGCTCGACCAGCATGCGATGGCCGTCCAGGCCGCCGGCCCGGTTGCCGGCGTCGACCTGCGCCTTGACAGCACCGAGCGCACGGCACGCTTCCAGATCGCCCTGTCACAGGAGGTGGCGACGACCATCTCCGTCCTCAGCCAGCCGATGCGCATCACCGTCGACCTGCCGGAGGTCACCTTCCAGGCGGCGCAATCAAGGACGCGCCAGCGCGGCCTGGTCACAGGCTTTCGCGCCGGTCTTGTCGCGCCCGGCCGGTCACGGCTGGTGTTCGATCTCGGAGCAGCCGCGCGGGTGAACACGATCCGGCAGACGAAGCGCGCCGACGGCATTGTGGACATGGTCATCGATTTCGCGGCGACCGGTGCCGAGGATTTCGAGCGCGCCGTCCTGCAGGGCGCGGAGCAGCGCGCGGCGGCCGCCCTCGCTCCGTTGCAGGGGGAGACCCGGCCGACGAATGACACAAGGCCGCTGGTTGTCATCGATCCGGGCCATGGCGGCATCGACTCCGGCGCTGTCGCCTCCGGCGGCATTGCCGAGAAGACCCTCGTGCTCGCCATCGCCACGCAGTTGCGGACCCAACTGGAATCCAGCGGCACGCTGCGTGTGATCATGACGCGCAGCGACGACCGCTTTCTCAGCCTTTCGGAGCGGGTGCGGATTGCGCGCGAAGCCCGCGCCGACCTGTTCATTTCGCTTCACGCCGACTCGCTGTCGGCCGCGCAGGAGGTGAGGGGGGCCACCGTCTACACCGGCTCGGAGCGGGCCACAGATGCCGAATCAGCCCGCCTTGCGCAGAAGGAGAATGCTGCGGACGCGTCCGGCGGCGCGGAAACGGCTCAGCCCAGCGAGGAGGTCATGGACATTCTGATGGACCTGACCCGCCGCGAGACCCGGGCGATGTCTGGCGCGGTGGCCACCCGGCTCGTGACCGAAATGAGCGGGAGCGTCAGGATGCACCGCATTCCGCAGCGGTCGGCCGGGTTCAGGGTCCTGACGGCCCCGGATGTGCCATCCCTGCTGATCGAACTGGGCTATCTCTCCAGCAAGGGCGACATCGCGTTGCTTACCTCGCCAGAGTGGCAGAAAAGCGCAGCGACCGCGATCGGACGCGCTGTCCATGGTCATTTCCGCTCCGGTTTGCAGGGCCGCCGCAACGGTGCCTCGTTTTCACCGTAAAGTTTCTCCATCTGTGGATTTGCGACGGTGCGCGTGCTAGCTGGTTACGAAACCATTCATAAACCATGGCTAGGTTTTTCGAAGCGGAATCACGTCATGCTGCAAGTGACGCCGCCGTCTGACACCACGGTTTGAGCAGAGGCCAAGATGCGGTTTGTCCTGAGATTCTTCGGCTGGCTGTTTGCTGTCGGCGCCGTTGTCTTCCTGCTCGGCATTGCAGCAGTGGCTCTGGTGATCTGGCACTATTCCAAGGATCTGCCCGACTATGCGCAGCTGAGGAATTACGAGCCGCCGGTTATGAGCCGCGTCCATGCCGGCGACGGCAGCCTGATTGCTGAGTACGCCAAGGAGCGCCGTCTATATCTGCCGATCCAGGCGGTCCCTAGGCTCGTGATCAACGCCTATCTCGCCGCCGAAGACAAGAACTTCTACAGGCATGCCGGCGTCGATCCGGAAGGGCTTGTGCGCGCCGTTGTCGCCAGCTTCCGCAACCGCGGCTCCAACCGTCGCCTTCAGGGCGGCTCGACCATCACGCAGCAGGTCGCCAAGAACTTCCTCGTCGGCGATGAACGCTCGTTCGACCGCAAGATCCGCGAGGCGCTGGTCGCGATGCGGATGGAGGCGACCTATTCGAAGGACAAGATCCTCGAGCTCTATCTCAACGAGATCTATCTGGGGGCCGTGACGCCCGGGCGCCTGAGCCATGGCATCGCTGCGGCGGCGCTCGATTATTTCGGCAAGTCGGTCCACGAGCTCCAGTTGCACGAAGCGGCTTATCTGGCGGCGTTGCCGAAGGCTCCGAGCGAACTGCATCCATTCCGCAACCGCGACCGCGCCATTGAACGCCGGAACTACGTGCTGGAACGCATGGCCGTGGATGGAACGGCCAAACGTGAGGATGTCGAGGCGGCCAAGAAGCTGCCGCTCGGCGTTCAGCCGCGCAATATTTCGCCGAACAACATCGCCGCCGGTTTCTTCGCCGAGGAAGTCCGCCGCGATCTGGCCGAGCGCTACGGCGAGAAGAAGGTGTACGAAGGCGGCCTGTCGGTCCGCACGACGATTGACCCCAAGATGCAGTTCATGGCCCGCAAGGCCCTGGTGGACGGTCTGGTGCGTTACGACGAGGTGCGCGGCTGGCGCGGCGCCACCCAGAAGATCGACATCGCCGGCCGTGACTGGGGCCTGCCGCTTGCTGCGCTGCCGGCGCTGGCGGATGTTCAGCCGTGGCGTCTCGCAGTCGTCACCGAAGTGACGGCTGACAGCGCGCGGGTCGGGCTCCAGCCCCGGCGCGAAGCGGGCAACGTCATCTCCGAACAGCGCGACATACTGACGATCAATCCGGAAGGCTATCGCTGGACGCGCCGCAATGTGCGTCAGGTGCTGAGTGTCGGCGATGTCGTCTATGTCGAGCCTGTCGAAAATCGTCCGGGCCTTGGCCGCCTGCGGCAATTGCCCGAAGTGAATGGGTCGATCGTCGTCATGGACCCGCATACGGGTCGCGTCTTCGCGATGGTCGGCGGCTTTTCCTACGACCAGTCCGAGTTCAACCGCGCGACACAGGCGCTTCGCCAGCCCGGCTCGTCGTTCAAGCCGTTCGTCTACGCGACGGCGCTCGACAATGGCTATACGCCCTCCAGCATCGTGCTCGACGGCCCGATCGAAATCGATCAGGGAGGTGGCCTGGGCGTCTGGAAGCCGGACAATTACGACGGCAAGCCGGCGGGTCCGCGCACGCTGCGCTTCGGCATCGAGCATTCCAAGAACTTGATGACCGTGCGCCTCGCCAAGGACGTCGGCATGCCGCTGGTGGCTGAGTACGCACGGCGTTTCGGCGTCTACGACGACATGCTGCCGGTGCTCTCGATGTCGCTCGGCGCAGGTGAAACCACCGTCATGCGGATGACCACCGGCTACGCCATGCTGGCCAACGGCGGGCGCCGCATCAAGCCGACGCTGATCGACCGGATCCAGGACCGCTGGGGCGCCACCATCTACCGTCATGACGAGCGTGTCTGCGAGGGCTGCGCTGCCCCGACTTGGTCGAACCAGCGGGAGCCGCGCCTTGTCGACAACCGCGAGCAGGTGCTTGATCCGCTGACGGCCTACCAGATGACCTCGATGCTTGAAGGCGTGGTTCAGCGTGGCACGGCAACCGTGATCAAGGATGTCGGCAAGCGCCTGGCGGGCAAGACAGGCACAACCAACGAGGCCAAGGACGTCTGGTTCGTCGGCTTCTCGCCAGACCTCGCGGTGGGCGTGTACCTGGGCTTCGACAAGCCCAAATCGCTTGGCGACTCGGCCACCGCCGGGCAGTACGCCGCGCCTGTGTTCCGCGACTTCATGCGCCAGGCCCTGCGCGACAAACCGGACACGCCGTTCCGTGTTCCGGCCAACATCAAGCTGATCCCGGTTGATCTCCGGACTGGCATGCGCAGCAGCGGGGCAGGGAGCTTCCTGGAAGCGTTCAAGCCCGGAACAGCCCCGCCTGACAGCTACTCGATCATCGGACTGTCCGCCACGGACGGCAGGCGCGGCATCAGCGTCAGCCCTGAGGCGGACCGCAATGTCGGCTCGGGCACTGGCGGCCTCTACTGATATCCCGGTTCGCCTTTACAGGCGGACCGCAGCAACCTAAGTGAGCACCGGCCGGGTCGTTCTTCGATCCGGTCGATCTGTTTTGATCACGGGAAGACCCACCAGACCATGCGCCCTGAAATCGAATCCCTCGCGGAAGCCGCCAAGCAGTCGATAGGGCTGCTGAGGAGGCATCTTTGACTACGATGCAGCCGTCAAACGTCTGGCGGAACTGAACGCCCAGGCCGAAGATCCCGATCTTTGGAACGACGCCGAACTGGCGCAGAAAATCATGCGCGAGCGCACCACGCTCGATGATCAGATCACCGGCATCGGCAAGCTGGAACGCGATCTCGATGACGCCAAGACGTTGATCGAACTGGGCGAAATGGAAGGCGACGCAGCCACCATCACCGAGGGCGAGGAGTCGATCCGGGCGGTTAGCACCGAGGCCGCACGCCGGCAGGTCGAGACCCTGCTGTCAGGCGAAGCCGACCAGAATGACACCTACATCGAGATCCATCCCGGCGCCGGGGGCACAGAGAGCCAGGATTGGGCCGAAATGCTCGTGCGCATGTACAGCCGCTGGGCCGAGCGGCGCAAATACAAGGTCGAGTTGCTGGAAAGCCAAGCGGGCGATACAGCGGGCATCAAGTCGGCCACGCTGCTCGTCAAGGGCCACAACGCTTATGGCTGGATGAAGACCGAGTCGGGCGTCCATCGGCTGGTTCGGATCTCGCCCTTCGATTCGAACGCCCGCCGCCAGACCAGCTTCGCTTCCGCCTGGGTCTATCCGGTGATCGATGACCGCATCGTCATCGACATCAAGGAGTCGGACTGCCGCATCGACACCTTCCGTGCCCAGGGCGCAGGCGGACAGCACATCAACACTACCGATTCGGCCGTGCGCATAACCCACATCCCCAGCGGCATTGTCGTGGGCTGCCAGCAGGAGCGTTCGCAGCACAAGAACAAGGCGAAGGCCTGGGACATGCTGCGCGCGCGGCTGTACGAAATGGAACTGAAGAAGCGCGAGGAGAAGGCCAACGCCGTCGCCGCCTCCAAGACGGACATCGGTTGGGGCCACCAGATCCGATCCTACGTGCTGCAGCCCTACCAGCTTGTGAAGGACCTGCGCACCGGCGCGACCTCGACCAGTCCGTCCGATGTGCTGGACGGCGATCTTGACGCGTTCATGGAGGCGTCACTCGCGCAGCGGGTATACGGAACGACGATCGGCGACGTCAGCGACGTCGACTGATCACTCTGAGCCGTCAGTTGCTGCCCAGAAAACGCTGGCCGGCCCTGAGGAACCGCTGCGGATCGACAGCCTCGCCGTCGATCCGGGTCTCGTAGTGCAAGTGCGGGCCGGTCGAGCGGCCTGTCGACCCGACGCGCCCGAGGGGCGAGCCAACCGCGACCTGTTGTCCTTCGCTGACAGCAATGTGTGAAAGATGCGCATAGCGCGTCGAGATGCCGTTGGCGTGCTCGATCTCGACCATGTTGCCATAGCCGCCGGAGTACTCGGCCGCCACGACGCGACCCGGGGCCGCAGCCCTGACGAGCGTGCCGTGCTCCGCCCTGAAATCGAGGCCGGAATGCATGGCAAGGCTGCGCGTGAACGGGTCGACCCGGTGTCCGAACGAACTTGATTGCTCAACATCATGCGGGACGGGGCGGCGGAGCGGCAAACCGTTTACGGTTGACCGCAGGCGCTCGACGGCGGCGAGGCGTGGCTGAAGACGCACCACCGAGGCTTCGAACGCGCCTGCCTTTGGATCGACCACGGCCGGGATGAACGGTCCGCCCTGGCCGGGGCGGGGAGTCATCCCCGCAATCCGGTCGGGATCAAGCCCAACCTCCGCGACGACCGTACGAAGCGATGAATGCGCGCCGAGAACCGACGCCTCAAGGCGGTTGAGCGCCTTGATCTGCTCTGCCTGCACGGCGGCAAGCCGGCGATCCACCAGTGCGAGCGTGTCATCGACCTTCGGCGGCGATTCAACTGCGCTCTGCTCCCAGCCAGCGGAAGTCAGATTGCGACGATCGGTTTCGCGCCTCAGTCCCGGCATGTCGGGCACGGGCATCGGTCGCTGCGTCGGAGCAAAGCTGCTCACGCTCGATGTCGTGTCTGCGGCGACCGATGGCTGCGGCGCAATCGGCATCCGGGCCGGGCGTCCGGCGGCGATCTGGTTGGCGCTGACGCTGTCGGTGAGCGCGGCGACGATCGCCTGCCGCGTCTCGAGCTGGGTCTGCCGGGTCACGAGTTCGGCGACGCGAGCCTCCACGCCGTCCTGGTCAACAAGTTGCCGGCTGGAGAGCTTGTCGATTTCCGTCTTGAGAGACGAGATACGGTCTTCATACGCGTACTGCCTGGCAGTCTCCCGCCTGATCATGTGAGCGCCGAAGCTGTCTTTCGAGAGCAGCAACCAGGTTGCCCCGGCGCTCCAGCCGGTCAACATGGTCGCCGCAAACAGGCTGACGACAATGGTCGATCGGCGCAAAGTCACCAGGCCGGTATCGTATCTTGAAGAGGGAGGAACTTTTGCCACGCGAGTCACCACACACAGTCCGATTGTGGTGATTAGGCATCATTAGGGTTAATCAAATCCAAACATGGGATCTGCGCTCCATGTTCAGCCAAGATTCATGGCAACAGCGACGATACTAGAGCTTCTGCGCGGCCGCGAGGACCTCTTCCGCGTGACCGTCGACCTTGACCTTGTTCCAGACAGCGGCAATTTTGCCCGCCTTGTCGATCAGCACTGTTGTACGCTCGATTCCCATGTACTTTTTGCCATACATGCTTTTCTCGACCCAGACTCCGTAGGCCTCAAGCGCGGCTTTGCCTTCATCGGACGCCAGCACAAACTCCAATCCATACTTCTTCTTGAACTTGTCATGGCTGCTCACGCTGTCAGCAGAAAGACCGATGATCTCTGTGCTGGCGGCCGCGAAGGCAGCCTTCAACCCGTTGAAGGCAATCGCTTCCTTCGTGCAGCCGCTCGTGTCGTCCTTCGGATAGAAGTAAAGACAGACGTTCTTTCCCTTCAGGCCGGACAAGGAGATCGAGCCGCCGCCGTCGGTCGGGAGGGAGAAGGCTGGGGCCGGCTGGCCGATGGTCAAAGGCATGTCGCCTTCCTTTCGTCGGGTTTGTGTTGCTTCACAGTGACATCGTTATAGTGCACATCGTAGGCGCGTGAAGGCTCGATTCATCCGGATCGTCGGGCCTTGCGCGCTCATTTGGATAACTCCTTGGCAAACGACCCACCAACAGCGCAACCGGAAGCAGTTGGCGTGAACGCGCCTGCCGGCCAAGGCCCGAAGCGTCGGCGCAAACGCACACGCTTTGGGCTGGTGGCGGGCGTCTGCACAGCGGTCTCCGTAGTGGCGCTGGTTCTGGCCATGGCCGTCGGCGCGCTGTTTGTCTCCGGCGTCGTCCCGCTTGCGGGGCTACAGCACCATGTCGCGGCTGATCTTCAGAAGCGGCTGGGCTCAAGCTGGGCCGTGACGACCAGCAAGGCCGCGATCGTCAGGGTTGACGGCAGCCCGGTGTTGCAGATCAGGAACACGGAATTCGTCCATGTCTCCGGCCTGCGCCTGAAGGCCCCGGAGGCCGAGATCCAGTATGATCCCTGGGCCGTGCTGCGCGGCGACATCCGGCTTCGCTCGATCGACATCCATGGCGTCAACCTGCGGCTGGCGGTCGACAAGAACGGTGCCCTGACCATCGCGACCGAGGGTTCGAGCCTTGCCTTTCCAGCCACTGGTGAGCTGGAGCGGCCAGCACCGCTCGACACCTTTGCTGCCATGCTGACTGAACTGCTCGACGACAACAGCCTGTTTCCGGGCCTCGACCGGATCGCCCTGTCCGGCGGACGCATGACGCTGGTATCCCCGGCCGGCGACGAGCGCATCGGACTGGAGAATGTCGCCATTCGTCTCAACCGCAGGCAGGGCGCGCGGGAACTCACCGTCACCGGCCGCACCGCCGCCGGGCCGCAGGACATCAGGATCGCGAGCCGCTCTGATGACAGCGGCAAGCGGCATCTCGATGTCTCGGTTTACGCCTTTCGCCTCGACAGCCTGGAGAGGCTGATGTTCGGCCAGAGCGGCGCCATGCTGGACGGCTTTCCCGTGCGTGGCGAGCTGGAACTGATGGACGTCGGAACCCCATCAGCGCGGCTTCAGGGAAGCCTTGCGATCGGCGCGGGCCGCCTGCGCTCCCCCGATGGCGGCACCGAGACGATTGGGTTCGAGAGCCTGCGCGCCAGTTTCCACGGCGACCTGGCGCTGTCCCGGGTTCTGATTCCCGCCATATCGCTCAAACAAGGGCAGACGGCTTTGTCCCTGGCGGGCGAATTCCGGCGCGGGGAAGGCTCAGCCTGGCAATTGGACGGCTCCGGGTCCGGTGTGCTGGCTGGGGAGGGCAAGGACCCCTCGTTTCCGCTCCAGGGCGCCAGCGTCAAGCTGTCGGGGGAAGGGTTGCGCAATGCAGTTCTGGATGAGCTGACGCTGAAAGGCCCGCAATTGACCCTGACGGGTTCGGGACGCGCGACACAGACGCCTGAAGGTCCGGAGGTCTATGCGAAGCTCAATGCCCGCCAGACCTCGGCAAGGAAGCTTCTGGCAGTCTGGCCGACCGTGATTTCACCGATCATCCGAAGCCTTCTCGTGGACCGCATCGAAGCGGGCGACATCGACGCCATGGATCTGGCGATCGACATGTCGCCGGCGGCCTTGCGAGCCGCGCGGGCCGGTGATCCGACTCCGGACGAAGCCGTCAATGTCTCGGTCGCGGGCAGGGGCGTACGCTTCGTGATCGGCGACGGAATCCCGAAGTTGCTGGATGCCACCATATCGGCCAGGGGCACGGGGCGCACGCTTGACGTCGCGGCCAGCTCCAGTCGCCTTGACCTCGACAATGCGCGTGTGATCCAGCTCAGCGAAGGCTCGTTCAGCATCGCCGATACTTGGGCGCAGCGGCCGATCGGCCGGTCGAGCTTCCGCGCCACCGGCAACGTCGATGCATTGGCGGCGCTTCTGGCCGTTCCGGCCTTTCGCGAAGCAAGCCCCGGCCAGGTCGATCCCGCGCGCGTCAAGGGCCGCTTCGATCTGAAGACCACGGTGAGCCTGCCGCTGATTGAACAGATCCGGCCCTCCGACGTGGCGGTCCAGTCCTCGGGATCGATCACCGCTTTGGCGTCGGACAACCTGCTGGGCGATGACAAGCTGGAAGCGGGTACGCTCGCCGCCACCTATGACCGCGGAAACCTGACCTTGCGGGGCGAGGCCCGGATCGGTGGCACGCCGGCCCAGATCGACCTGCGGCAGGACCCGCGCGCCGTGGGCGAGGCGACCGTCACCATGACGATGGATCAGGCGGCCCGCCAGCGGCGCGGTCTCGATTTCGGCAACACCATTACAGGCGCGCTGCCGCTCAGGGTCGTCAAGCCGCTCGGCCGCAAGCCGGATGCGCCCTTGAGGCTGGAGGTGGACCTGACGCGCGCCGCGATCGACGGGCTTCTGCCGGGTTGGGTGAAGCCTGCGGGCCGTGCGGGCAGGCTGAGCTTCACGCTGGCCGAACCGTCGGATGATTCGCGCCAGATCAACGAGCTTGTTCTCGACTCGCCCCCCGTTCTCGTGCGCGGCCGGATGACGCTGTCCGCCGCAGGCGCGGTCCAGTCGGCATCCTTCTCACAATTCCGCCTGTCTGCCGGCGATGACGTGCGTATCGATGCGCGCCGCGACGGCGGCGTCAGCAAACTGGTGATCCGCGGCCAGGTGGCGGACGCCCGGCCGTTCCTGCGCAAGCTGACCGCCGCAGGCGCGCCTCCCGGCACGCGTCCGTCGCCAGGAGAGCCGCCCGCCGACCTCGATGTTGATCTCGTGCTGCCTATCCTCACCGGGTTCAACGATGAGGTCGTCAGCAGCGCAACCCTCAAGCTGGCGGTCCGAAGCCGGGAGATCCGCACGGTGGATTTCAGCGGGCGCATCGGCCGCGAACCAATCAATCTGCAGCATACGCGCGATGGCGACGGGCGGCGTCTGAGGGTTTCATCCAGCGATGGCGGGGCGTTGCTGCGCTATCTTGACATCTATCGCCGGGCCTATGGCGGCGATCTTGTGCTGGACGCACGGCCCGCTGCCGACAGCGCGATCGGCGAGATCGCGTTCCGCAACTTCCGGGTTCAGGGAGAGCCCGCCTTGCGCCGGGTCCTCGGCGAACAGTTTGTCCAGCAGAGCGCCGACGGCGTGCGCGTCAGCCGGCCCCGCGATGCTGGCAACAATGTTGAGTTCTCGCAACTCAAGGCCAACTTCACCCGCACACCAACCCGCATCGATATCCGCAACGGCGTCATCATCGGCAACGAAATCGGGGTTTCGGGCCAGGGCTTCATCGATTACGGGCGGGATCGCACGGATATCGCTGGCACATTCGTTCCGGGTTTCGTCCTCAACAATGCCTTCGCGCAGGTGCCGATTCTCGGACCGCTGCTCGGAGGCGGCCAGAACGAGGGCATGTTCGCCGTGAATTTCCGGGTCAGCGGGCCGGCAAGCGCTCCGTCCATGTCGATCAATCCGCTGTCGGCCATCGCGCCCGGGATTCTAAGGCGCTTCGTCGACCCGCTCGGCGGAGCCGTGACCGGCACGGGCGCCATTCCACAGAGCCCAGTTCCCTGACAGGAGCGCCCGGTTGCGCCCCGCGCGCCAATGCCTTAACGCGGGCCCATGACCCAGCACGACACCATTCTGATCATCGATTTCGGCTCCCAGGTCACGCAGTTGATCGCACGCCGCGTCCGCGAAACCGGCGTCTATTGCGAGATCCATCCCTTCCAAACCGCCGACGCCGCGTTTGCGCGCCTGCGGCCCAAAGGCGTCATCCTCTCCGGCGGGCCGGCTTCGGTCACCGAGGCTGGCAGTCCCCGGGCGCCGAAGGCCGTGTTCGAGTCCGGATTGCCGATCATGGCCATCTGCTATGGCCAGCAGACAACGGCCGTGCAGCTTGGCGGCATTGTTGAAGGTGGCCATGCAGCCGAGTTCGGCCGCGCCGATGTCGAAATCCTGGCGCCGAGCGCCCTGTTTGACGGCATCTGGCAGGTCGGGCAGCGCTATCCGGTCTGGATGAGCCATGGCGATCGGGTCACGGCGTTGCCAGGTGGCTTCTCGGTCAAGGCGACGTCAGAGAACGCGCCCTTTGCCGTCGCCACTGACGAGGCGCGGCGGATCTACACAACCATGTTCCACCCCGAGGTGGTCCATACGCCTGATGGAGCGGCCCTGATCCGCAACTTCGTCACCGGCATCGCCAAGGCGAAGACCGACTGGTCGATGGCGGCCTATCGCGAGGAGATGATCGCCAAGATCCGCGCGCAGGTCGGCAAGGGCAGGGTGATCTGCGGCCTGTCCGGAGGCGTTGATTCCGCGGTTGCGGCGGTTCTGATCCACGAAGCGATCGGCGACCAGCTCACCTGTGTCTTCGTCGATCACGGCCTGATGCGCCAGGCGGAGGCGGAGGAGGTCGTCAGCCTGTTCCGCGGCCACTACAACATTCCGCTTGTGCATGTGGATGCATCTGACCTGTTCATCGGCGAGTTGCAGAAGTGCGGTCCCGACCCGGAAGCCAAGCGCAAGGTCATCGGCAAGCTGTTCATCGATGTCTTCGAGGCGGAGGCCCGCAAGATCGGCGGCGCCGAATTCCTCGCCCAGGGCACGCTCTATCCCGACGTCATTGAGAGCGTCTCGTTCTCCGGCGGCCCCTCGGTCACGATCAAGAGCCACCACAATGTCGGCGGGCTGCCTGCGCGCATGAACATGAAGCTGGTCGAGCCGCTGCGCGAACTGTTCAAGGATGAGGTGAGGGCGTTGGGCCGCGAACTCGGGCTGCCGGACGCCTTCGTCGGCCGTCATCCCTTTCCCGGTCCGGGCCTCGCAATCCGCTGCCCCGGCGAGATCACGCGCGAGAAACTGGACATACTGCGCAAGGCGGATGCGGTCTATCTCGACGAAATCCGCAAGGCTGGTCTCTATGACAAGATCTGGCAGGCCTTCGCCGTGCTCCTGCCGGTGAAGACCGTCGGCGTCATGGGTGACGGGCGCACCTACGATCACGTCCTCGCCCTCAGGGCCGTCACCTCGGTCGATGGCATGACCGCGGATTTCTATCCGTTCGACATGGCCTTCCTCGGCCGCGTCGCCACGCGGATCATCAACGAGGTCAAGGGCATCAACCGCGTGACCTACGACATCACCTCAAAGCCGCCCGGCACGATCGAGTGGGAGTGAGCCGCCAAGCGGTCGGCGCCGGCGCGGGATGTGTGCAATTCAGCCCTGTGGCCCATCAAAATAGGCCGGGCGGGGGATGGTCCATTGATCGCCCCAGATCTGGTTGCCGCCGTCCACGACAAGCGTTTCGCCGGTAATGAACGCGCCGATAGGGGACGCGAGGTAGATCACCGCGTTGGAGACGTCCGATGGCTCGCCGAAGCGCTGCATCAGGTTCGAGCGCGGAAGCGCCCGCCTTTGCTCGTCGGAATAGGCCTCGAGACCAGAGGTGGCGATAGCGCCCGGCGCGACGCAGTTGACGCGAATGCCGAGCGGCGCCCACTCGACCGCAAGCGTTTTCGACAGGTGGATCACGCCCGCCCGTGCGGCGCAGGAATGGGCGATGCCGGGCAGCCCGCGCGACACCACGGCCACGATGCTGACGATGCTGCCGGGCCTCGCCCTGTCCCGCCACTGCCGGGCGGCGGCCTGCATCATGTACCAGGGGCCGGTCAGGTTGGTGTCGATGACCGCATTCCAGCCCTTGGGCGAGAAGTCGATGGCGGCCTGCGGGAACTGCCCGCCCGCATTGTTCACCAGAATGTCGAGCGCGCCGAAATGATCCCACACACGGCCAATGAAGGCTGCGACAGAATCAGGATCGCGGATCGACATCGCATCGACCATCACGGGCGCACCGCCGGCCTCGGCCACAAGGCGCGCTGTCTCCTCCAGCCGTTCGAGCCGTCGTCCGCAGATCGCCACGCGCGCGCCGAGCCGCGCCATCTCCAGCGCCATGGCCCGGCCCAGCCCGCTGCCGCCGCCCGAGATCACCACGACCTGACCTTTCAGAAGGTCTGAACGGAAGGGGCTCCCGCCCGGCAGCGCCTCGCTGTCAGTCGCCGTCATCGGGCAAGCTCCGTTTCAAGGGGAACAAGGGCCAGACGCAGCCAGTCGCACAGCGCGTCCATGGCCTCGTCGGCGCGGTCGACCACGCCAACCCAGTTGAGAAAGCCATGGTTCATGTCGTCATAGTGGCGGTGGACCACCGGAACGCCCGCATGCGCCAGCGCTGCCGCATAGGCCATCCCTTCGTCGCGGAGCACATCGTATTCCGCGGTGGCGATGTAGGTTTGCGGCAGTCCGGCCAGAGTGGATGCGCGCGCGGGCGACACGTCGGGCAGCACTGCCATCGAGGCGTCTGGCAGGTACTGCGTCCAAAACCAGCGCATCTCATCGTCGCGCAGCCCGACGCCGCACCCGCGCTCCACATAGGAGGCGTACCTGGCGGAAAAGTGGTCGACCACCGGATAGATCAGCGCCTGCGCCCGGATGGCCGGCCCGCCGCGCTCGCGGGCTCGCAGCGCCACCACGGCCGCCATGGCGCCGCCGGCGCTGTCACCGCACAGGGCAAGGCGCGCGGGATCGACCCCGAACCTCCCGGCGTTGCGCGCCACATGCAACATGGCGTTCCAACAATCATCTGGACCTGCCGGGTAGGGATGTTCCGGGGCAAGGGCGTAGTCGACCGAAACAACCACCGAGCCACTGCGCCGGCAGATCTGGCGGCACATGGCGTCATGGGTCTCGATGCTGCAGATCGTGAAGCCGCTGCCATGAAAGAACATCACCACTGGCCGGGCAGCTCCCGGATCGGGACGATAGACCCTCAGCCGGACAGGGCGCCCGCCGGCGTGGATGATGTGGTCCTCGACGCCTGCGACCTCTTCAGGCGGGAGCGTTGTGGCAAGGAGCTTCGGCGCGGCCTCGCGCACGATGGCGAGCGGGACCTCGTGCAGGGGCGGATGCCGGGCGGCCTTCGTCGCCATGGCCGCGAGCTTTGGGTGCAGCGGCTTCACACCGTCGCCCCCGGCATGCCGTGCAGCGCCTCCTCCGGCGCATCCGCGCCGAGATAGGCGGCGATCACCGCCTCATTGCGGCGCACGGCCTCGGGTACGCCCTCGGCGATCTTGCGGCCAAAATCGAGCACGACGATGTGGTCCGATAC
This sequence comes from Hyphomicrobiales bacterium, assembly GCA_027483505.1. Classification (GTDB taxonomy): domain Bacteria; phylum Pseudomonadota; class Alphaproteobacteria; order Rhizobiales; family Beijerinckiaceae; genus Allobosea. The sequence continues at coordinate 17,334 of JAIXUP010000015.1, read as the reverse complement.
GCCCATGACCACCGGCATGTCGTGCTCCACCAGCAAGAATGACACGCCAAGCGTCGACCGGATGCGCCGGATCAGCGCGACCAGTTCATCCTTCTCGGCGGCGTTCATGCCGGCCATCGGCTCGTCGAGCAGGATCAGCCTCGCATCCTGCATCAGCACGCGGCCAAATTCGACGCGCTTCTGCGCGCCATAGGGCAATTCGCCCGGCCGTTTGTCGGCAAGCTCGGAGATGCCAAGCAGGGCCAGCATGTCCAATGCGCGCGCACGGGCCTGTTGCTCCTCACGGACGGCTCTGCGCGACCGCACCATGCCCTCGAGGAGGCCCGAGCGCCCGCGCCCGTAGGCGCCCATCATCAGGTTTTCGAGAACCGACAGCCCCTCGAACAGGGCCAGATTCTGGAAAGTGCGCGCAATGCCGAGGCGCGCGATCTCGAACGGTTTGAGTCCGGTCAACTCCTTGCCGGCAAAGGCAATGCTGCCGGCGCTGGGCGTGTACATGCCGGTCACGCAGTTGAACAGCGTGGTCTTGCCAGCGCCATTGGGGCCGATCACGGCGGTGATGTCGCCGCGCCGCGCGGTGAAGCTCACCGATTGCAGCGCGACCAGGCCCCCGAAGCGGATCTCAAGACCTTCGATGGAGAGCAGGATGTCATCCACGGCGCGCTCCATCTCAGTGCCCCGCCGCCGCGCCGAGATAAAGGTCGCGCATGCGTTCGTCAGAGGACAGTTCGCCTGCTGTGCCGGAGAGCGCGACGCGGCCGCCTTCAAGCACATAGGCGCGGTCGCAGTAGCGCAGCGCGATCCGTGCGCTCTGCTCGACAACGAGGATGGCAGTGCCGAAGGTCGCTACCACCTCGCCGAGGCGTTCGTAGATGGCCTTGACGATCAGCGGCGCGAGCCCGAGCGAGAGTTCGTCGATCAACATCAGACGGGGCGCCGCCGCCAACGCGCGACCGACTGCCAGCATCTGCTGCTCGCCACCTGACATCAGGCCCGCCGCCTGCCCCCGGCGCTCCGCGAGCCGCGGGAACAGGTGGTAGATCGCATCCATCCGCTCGCCCCGCCGCGCGCGCGGCAGGCTGGCGGCGCCGACGGCGAGATTGTCCTCGACGCTCAACGTCTTGAACACCATGCGGCCCTCCGGGGCCTGTGCGACGCCGAGCCGGACGATGCGGTCCGGGCTGAAGCGCGTCACATCCTGCCCGTCCAGCAGCGTGCGCCCCGAGGCGACCGCGCCGCCATGCAGCCTGAGCAGGCCCGAAATGGCGCGGATCAGCGTCGTCTTGCCCGCGCCGTTGGCGCCGAGGATCGCGACGATGCTGCCCGCCTCAACCGTCAGGCTGACGCGGTCCAGGGCAAGCCCCATTCGGCCATAGCTGGCGCTGATCCCATCCACTTCGAGCAGTGATGCCATCAGCCTTTCCTCCAGCGACCAAGGAGCGCGCGCACCTTCGGGCCGATGCTGACGAGCCCGCCGGGTGCGTAGATCAACAGCGCGACGACGAGCAGGCCGAAGATCAGTTGCACGAACTGGGCGCGATGTTCGCCAAGCATGCTGCCCACGATGCCCGATCCGCCGCCGAAGCCGGCTGCAAAGCCGGTGATGATCGACGGCAGCAGCAGCCACAGCGCAGCCCCGATCAGCGAGCCCTTGAGCGAACCCATGCCGCCAATGATGATCATCGCAATGAACTGGATCGCGAAAGTGATGCCGAAGGATTCGGAGGTCGCGTTCGAGAGGTAGTGGGCATAGAGCGTGCCGGCTACCGCCGCGATCGCCGAGGTGAGCCCGAAGGCCTTGATACGGAGAATGCGGACGTCAACCCCCAGCGAGGTTGCAGCACGCTCGTGGTCGCGCATGGCAAGCAAGGCGCGCCCTTCGCGGCTGCGCAAGCTGTTCGACAGGCCGGCATAGACCAGCGCCACCAACGCCAGGAGGAAGAAATACCAGCGCATCGGCGTGCTGAGCTCGAAGCCAAACAGGCTTGGTGTGCCAAACGGGACGCCGACAACGTCGAAAACCCGGAACTGATACTCAAGAAAGACATACGCGACGAGGTAGTGCACAGCCATCGTCGAGAGCACGAAGTAGAGGCCCTGGACCCGCAGCGAGGGCAGGCCGGCAACGACGCCCATCACGGCGCCGGCAAGCGCGGAGCCGATCAGGACAAGCGGGAAGGGCAGTCCAAGCTGTGTGCCGATCACTGCGGCGGACATCGCGCCCGTGGCGTAGAAGGCGGCATGACCGATCGAGATCAGTCCCGCGCAGCCGGTCAGGTAGTTGAGTGACAGCGCCCCCAGCATGGCGATCAGCATCAGGTTGACCTGGCTCAGCCCAAGATTGAGCAACGTCATGTTCGACAGATAGATGCCGAAGATCATCCGCTCCGTGAGCAGCACCGGAAGGTAGGCGAGGGCCGCCAGCGCAAGCCCCCAGAGGATGAAACGGCGCGGCCAGGCCCTCGGCAGAGCCGGTGCGGCGGCGGGTTTTGGCGTCGCGAGGTCAGACACGGTTGATCGCTTTCTGGCCGAGAAGCCCCCAGGGACGGACCAGCAGGATCACGAGCAGGAGCGCGTAGATCATGACATCCGCGGACTTGGGCGAGATGTAGGTGGAGGCGAGCTGCTCGATCACGCCGACCAGCAGCCCGCCGAGGATCGCGCCGGGAATGCTTTGCATGCCGCCGATGACGACAGCCGGAAGCGCGAGCAGCCCGATCGTCTCAAGCTCGGTCGAAACGATCTGGAGCTGGCCCAGGAACAGACCGCCGATGGCGGCGAGCGTGAAGCCGATGGCCCAGGCCAGCCTGTTCATGGCGTCGACCTTGACACCCGCGATCGTCGCTGCCTCGTGGCTGTCTGCCGCCGCCCGCATCAGCAGGCCCACCGAGGTGAAGCGGAAGAACAGGCCGAAGGCCAGCATGCAGAGCCAACTCACGGCGGCGGCAGTCAGGTGAAGCTGGGAAATGCGCAAGCCGGCGAACAGGAAGCCGCCCGAGGGCAGGGGCGTGGACAAGGTCCGCCCCGCCGGCCCGTAGAGGATTTCGATGCCGGCGCGCATGACGATCGACAGCGCAATGGTGACCATGATGATCGAGAGGATCGGCCGCCCGGAGAGCGGCCGGATCAGAGCGGCGTGGACACCCATGCCCATCAGGGCGGCGCCAAGGATGATGAAAAGGATGGCGAGCGGAAATGGCAGCCCGAGCAGGGAGAGGGCCGTGACGGCGAGGTAGGCCCCGCACACCACGAACATTCCCTGAGCGAAATTGAACACGTCCGTCGCCTTGAGGATCACGACGAAGCCGAGAGCGACCAGCCCGTAGATGCTGCCCAAGGCCAGACCGCTGAACAGCACCTGTCCAAGCATGATGTCGCTCCTATGGCCGGCCCGCTGTCACTGCACGTAGCGCGCGGAGTCGGCATACTCGCCGAACGCCGTGAACTTCCTGGTCGCATGATCGTAGCCGAACATCCGGAAGAGGACCGGGCCGGTGTTGTTCTGCGGCGTGTAGACGATGGGGGCGGACAGGCCCTTGGTGTCGATGGTGAAGCCCTTCGAGAGCGACTCCACCAGCTTGGCGCGGGTGGCTTCACGGCCCGCACGCTGCAGGGCCTCGCTGATCATCTGGCCCGCAACCCATCCGGCGACGTAGTTGATGTCTTCCCGGATCGCCGTGCGGCCGACCTTCTCGGCGAATGTCATCATCTCGACATTGCCGGGCAGCGTGTCGGAGCCGCCGGGGGTGAAGCAGCTCGCAAAGGTGTAGTTCGCTCCGGCTTCAGGGCCCATGGCCGTAAAGATCTGCGGTGCGCCAAGATAGGTGATCCCGAAGGCGGGGATCTTCACGCCGTACTGCTGCAGCGCCTTCATCGTCAGGATCGCGGTGTTGGGCACGCCGTAGATCGTGATGAAGTCCGGCTTGAGCGCCATCAGTTCCAGCGCCTGCGGGGTCACGTCGACAGCCGTCACCTTCATGGTGATGTGATGAGCCGTGCCGCCCCGCTTGGCGACCGCCTCGGCGATGAAATCATGGTACTCCTTACCGCCAGCGCTCTCGATCGCCACCGTCGCGACTTTCGGAGCCTTGAGCCCGAGCCTGTCGACATAGTGGCCCACGCCGGCCTGCGCCATTTCCTTGTAGCCGCAGAAGCCATTGTAGACCATCGGACTGACCGGCTCGGACAGGGCCTTGGTCGAGGTGTAGGTGCCGACGATCGGCACCTTGCCGGCCCTGATCGTGGGCGAGAGGGCGACCTGCGAGGCGGATGTGCCCATGCCGGAGATGGCGATCACCGGCGTCTGCGACACCAGCTTCTCGAAGGCGATGCGGTCCGTTGCGGCGTTGAAACGGTTATCCTCGGCCAGGATGTTGATGCGCCGGCCATGCACACCGCCAGCCTCATTGACCATGCGGATGCGGTCCTGCAGTCCCGCCACCCAGATCGATTGGGAAGCAGAGGTCGGGCCGCTGAGGTCCATCAGCACACCCCAGTCGACCCGGTCGGGATGAACGCCGTCCTGCGGCGTGTTCTGGGCCAGAGCCGGCGCTGAGCCGAGACAGGCGATGATGGGGGCTGCAATCAACAGCGCCCGATAAGCGCTGCTCCGGGTGGGAAGGATCTTCCTGGTCAAGGTCATCATGGCATTTCCTCTGGTTTATGGCCGGCCCGCTCTGGTGGCGGCGCTCGGTTTCTGGGCAACCGGCACGTCCGGCTAACGATACAATCGACGCAGTTCCTTCTTCAGCAGCTTGCCGGATGCGTTGCGCGGCAATGACTGCACAAAGATCACCGAGGTTGGGCATTTGTAACGGGCGAGCCGTGTGCGGACGAAGTCGATAAGCTCCTTCGGGTCTGGCGTCCGTCCCGGTCCGGGCACCACGATGGCCCGCGGCGTCTCGCCCCAGCGTTCATGCGGCACGCCGATGACGGCGGCTTCCGCCACCTCGGGATGGAACAGCAGCGCGTTCTCGATCTCGGCCGGATAGATGTTCTCGCCACCGGAGATAATCATGTCCTTGTAGCGGTCGAAGAGATGGATGAAGCCATCCTCGTCGCGGAAGGCGGCGTCACCCGTCCGCAGCCAGCCATCCGCCGTGATGGCCTCGGCGGTGGCCGATGGCTGCCGCCAGTAACCCTTCATGACCATGGCGGACCGCACCCAGATCTCGCCGACCTGGCCGGGAGCGCACTCCGTCAGCGTGGCCACATCGGTGATCCTGATCTGAGCGAAGGGCAGCACGCGGCCACAGGAGCGAAGGCGCTCGGCGCCAGGGCCTTCCAGATGATGTTCGGACGGTTCCAGCGTCACGATCGTTCCGGAGGTCTCCGTCATGCCGTAGGCTTGGATGAACCCGCACCCGAGCACGTCGAGAGCGCGGCGCAGCAGGGCCTCGCCGATGGGCGATGCGCCGTACATAAGCAACGAAAGGCTGCTGAGATCGGCCTCCTTCACGCTTGGAACATCAAGGATCGATTGCAGCACGGTCGGCACGAAGAACGCGTTGGTCACCCGGTGGCGCTCGATCGCCTCGATCAGGCGGGCCGGGTCGGCCTCGCGCATCAGGATCGTGTGGCCACCCCTCAGGAACGTGCTGGTGCCGTAACCGCAGCCGCCGATGTGAAACAGCGGCATGGCCACGAGGTTGACGCTGTAGGGGCCCATGCCCCAGTTCTCGCCAAGCTGGCGCGTGAAGCTCAACCCATGATGGGTCAGCATCGCACCTTTGGGAAGACCGGTCGTGCCTGAGGTGTAGAGGATCATGGCAACGTCGTCGGGCGTGCGTGGTGCATCGGCCGCTGCACCTGAACCCGTGTCGCGCCAGGCGCGAAAGTCCTCACCAAAGCAAACTACCCCGCGCAGCCCCGGCCGGGACCGGACTTCCGGCGACAGCAGCGCGCCTTCGCTCTCGCCGTAGAAAAGCAGTGCAGGCTCGGCATCGGCAATGATGGCTTCCAGTTCCGTCGCCGACAGCCGCCAGTTCAGTCCGACCAGAATGACGTTGGCCTTGCTGCAGGCGAAGATCAGCTCATAGAACTCGGCGCAGTTGCGCGACAGGACGCCGACGCGGTCGCCCGGCTTCAACCCGGACGCGGCGAGTGCCCGTGCAGACCGCGAGGCCAACGCATCGAATTCACCAAAGCTCCAGCTCTCGCCGCCGCACGTCAGCGCCGGGGCGTCCGGCGTGCGCGCCGCCCATTCGCTGAGGATCGAGGCGAAGTCCTGGGTCATGGCCGCGTCTCAATAGCTCTTGGGAAGACCCAGACTGTGCTGGGCCACGAAGTTGAGGATCATTTCGCGGCTCACCGGCGCCGTCTTGTGCAGGCGTGCCACAAACCAGAGATCGGCCAGCCCGTACTCGATGGCGAGCCCGTTGCCGCCATGGACCTGGATGGCCTGATCGAGCGCCTCAAGCGAGGCGTCAGCAGCGGCGAACTTGGCGATGTTGGCGGCCTCGCCGGCCTCGGATGAACCCTCATCGCTGAGCGCGGCGGCCCGCGCGGTCATCAGACGCGCCTGCTGAACCGCCATGTAGGCCTTCGCGAGCGGATGGGCCACGCCCTGATGCGCGCCGATCGGCACATCCCAGACCTTGCGGTCAATGGCATAGCGGGAGCCCTGTTCGAGGGCAAAGCGGGCGATGCCGTTGTTGATCGCGGCCGCGCAGACGCGCTCGGGATTGAGCCCGGCGAAGACCTGCCGCAAACCCTCGCCGGCCTTGCCGATCAGCGAACCTGCGGGAATGGCGACGTCGTCGAAGAACAGCATGAACTGCGTTTCGGGCACATGAAGCGCCGTCTCGATGGGCGTGCAGCTGAGACCCTTGACGTCAGCCGGGATCAGGAACAGCGACAGGGGCGCGCGGCCGCGCGCATCCGGAGCGCCGCTGCGCGCGACGACCATGATGGCGTCAGCCTCATCCACTGCCGATGTCCAGTACTTGCGTCCATTCAGCCGCCACCCGTCACCGCTCTGGCTGGCCGTCGTGCTGATCCGGTGGGTGTTGGTGCCCGCGTCCGGCTCGGTGATGGCGAATGCGATCTTGCGCGAGCCGTTGGCCAGCCCCGGCAGCCACTCGCGTTTCAGGGCCTCGTCGCCATGGGCCTCGATGATGGGGATCGTGATCGAGTTGATCACCAGCGAGAGCAGCGGGCAACCCTGTGCCGCGACCTCTTCGACCATCACCGCATAATCGGCAAGGCCCAGACCGCCGCCCCCATAGGCTTCCGGCGCCATAAGCCCGAGAAAGCCCCCCGCCGCGAGTTCCGCCCACAACTCGGTCGGCTTGCCCCGCGAGCGGTGCAAATCCTGAAAGTAGCGGCGGCCATAGCGACCGACGAGCTTGCCGACGCTTTCGCGCAGCATCGGATGATGATCGGCGGTGTCAACGAGAGATGATCGGAAGAGCATGTTCATGACGGCGACACCGCATTCGGAGAGACAAAGAACCGGGTATCGCGCCAGTCGTAGAAGCCGCGTCCAGATTTCACGCCAAGCTCGCCGCGGGCGACCTTGTCGCGCAGCAGCTTGGGCGGCTCGAAGCGGGCGCCGAGCGTGCCGCTCAGATGCTGCGCGATGTCGAGCCTGACATCGAGCCCGACGATGTCGCTGAGCCGGAGCGGCCCGACCGGATGGCGGAAGGCGGTGACCATCGCCTTGTCGATGTCCTCGGCGCTGGCGACACCGTCCTCAAGCATACGGATCGCCTCCATGGCGGAGAGAACGTCGAGTCGGCTGGTGGCGAAGCCGGGCACATCGCGCGACACGATCGTGGTCTTGCCGGTCGCCTCGGCAAAACCGCGGGCGCGCTCGATCGTGCCATCGCTCGTCGCCGCCCCGCGCACGAGCTCAACCATGGGCAGCGACCAGACCGGGTTGAAGAAATGCATCCCGAGAAAGCTGGTCGGGTCCGCCGCAAAGCCTGCAAGACGATCAATCGAGACCGAGCTGGTGTTGGTCGCCAGAACTGCGGGCTCCAGCGCCGAAAGGCTGCGGATCAGGCCTTCCTTGAGCGCAGGGATCTCGGGAACTGTCTCCACGATGAGGTCGAGACCCCGTTCGAGAGCGGCTGAATCGGTGACGATCTCGACGTTGCGCGCCGCTTTGGCCTGAAGCGGCGTGATCTTGCCGCGGGCGAGCCCACCATCCGCCGCCGTCGCCAGGATGTTCCGCACGATGGAGCGACGCGCCGGATCCGGCTCCACGAGCCGCACTGCGGAACCTGCCACCGCATACACATAGGCGATGCCGACCCCCATTGTGCCGGCGCCCACCACGGCGACCTTGCCCGGCGCGAGCCGGTGGCCGACCCTTTGGGTCTCTTGCGGATCGGGGCTCACATCGTTCATGCCCGCGGCCCTTCAGTAGCCGTGCGCTTCACCGCGACCATGGACAGCGCCAAAGCGGCCATGCGGTCCGCAGCTTCTTCCTTCGTCAGCCGTCCGCCGGCGCGGAACCAGACCGGCGCCCATCCGACCATGCTGGCGATCGCGAAGGAGGCGACACGCACGTCCGCGATGGCGAACTCGCCGCGCGCAATGCCTTCTTCGAGGAGGGCCACCACGCGGCGGTCGAAATCGCGCCGTAGCTGCCGGATCATCTCGCGATCCTTCGGTGCAAGCTCGGTTTCCTCGCGGCTGTAGATCACCGCGTTGGCCTGATTGTTCAGGACGCTGAGAATGAACTCGCGCACGATGGCGGAGAGCTTGTCGCCGGGCGAGCCCTGTTGCGACAGAAGGCGGTTCAGGGCGTCGTTGGCATGCCGGATCGCCCGGGAGCAGATCTCGGCGAGAAGGTCATTCTTCGAGCCGAAATACTGATAGATGAAGGGCTTGGTCATGCCGAGCGCCTTGGCCACCTCGTCGAGGGTCGTGCCGGCATAGCCCTGGCGGTAGAACAGATCGACTGCTGCCGAGACAATCCGGTCACGCTTGAGCTGCGAGACGAGATCGCGCATCGACTCGCGCTCACCGGAGCGGGGCGAGCTATCCTCCGCCGCTCGTCGGGCGCGCGGCTTGCGCTGGACTGAATCAGCCATACGCGCCTCCATTTACGTGGATGCCCTGACCGACCATGTGCGCCGCCAGATCCGAGGCGAGGAAAACCATGACGCCGGCGACATCCTCTGGCGTTGCGTAGCGGCCTTGCGGTATCGACGCCGCCCGCCTCTTGCGCAGCTCATCGCCGTCGCCATCACGGGCCTGCCCACGTTCGATATCGCGCAAGAGCGCCGTGTCGACCGGTCCGGGGCACACGGCATTGATCCGAACCCCGGCGCGGGCCACCTCGAGCGCAGCGCTCCGTGTGAGTCCCATCACCGCATGCTTGCTTGCGGCATAGGGGCCGAGGTTGCGGACGCCGATGAAGGCACCAAGGGAAGCGGTGTTGACGATGGCCCCGCGACCCGCCGCCAGCATGGCCGGCAGAACGTGCTTCATGCCAAGAAAGACGCCCCTGACATTGACGTCCATCACCGCGTCGAATTCATCGTCGTCGCAGTCGACGAGCGGCTTCACCGCGCCCTGCCGCCCTGCATTGTTCATCAGGATGTCGATCCGTCCGAAGGCGTCATGCGCAGCCGCCACATAGGAGGCGACATCGTCGGCGCGGCTTACATCGGCGCGAGCCGCACGTGCCTTGCCTCCGGCCCGCGTTACAAGCTCGGCCGTGCGTGTCGCCTCGGCCTCGTCGAGATCGACAGCAAGAACCGACGCACCGGCCTCGGCAAGACGGAGGCAGACAGCCCGGCCGATGCCGCCAGCAGCGCCGGTCACGATCGCCGCCTGGCCCGAAAGGTCGATCTTCATGGCTGATGTACCGCTTGCATGAACATGGCCCGCCTCAGCCGTGGCTTGCCAGAGCGGGACGTGCGGCCTTTGCAGCAGCGCCACCCCCCGAGAAGTCAAATCCGGTGTAGCCGTCGGCCTCGCAGCGTTCCAGCAGACGCCGGTAGCCGCGCACGCCGCCGGAGTAGGGCATGAAAACGCGAGGCTTTCCCGACACTTCCGCGCCGTTGTAGTAGGAGTCTGTCGTCATGTAGAGCGTCTCGCGGACGCGCTCGGCGATGTGCTCCGCCCACGTCTGCTCGGCCTCGACGCCAACCTCGAAGGCGCGGATTCCCTTGTCGTCGAGATGCCTGAGGAAACGGCTGAACCAGTCGATCTGCTCTTCGGTGGAGAGCAGCACGTTGCTGAGCAGGGACGGACTTCCAGGCCCGCAGACGATCAGCATGTTCGGGAAACCGGCTACCGCGACGCCAAGATGGCTGGTCGGCCCGTCCGCCCACTTTTCGCGCAAGGTGACGCCGCCGCGCCCGACGATCAGCGGCTTCAGCAACGAGCCGGTGAAGACATCGAAGCCCGTGGCGAAAATGACCATATCGAGACTATGCTGCTTCGCGGCCGTTTCGATGCCGGACGGCGTGAAGCGCTGGATTGGCGCCTCGCGAATGTCCGCCAGCTCGACATTGGGTCGGTTGAAGGCCTCGAAGTAGCCGCTGTCGACCGAGGGGCGGCGCGAGGCGAAAGGGTGCCCCTTCGGCATCAGCTTCTCGCGCAGCACCGGATCGTCGATCTTTGATGCGATCTTGCGGCGGATGAAGTCCACGGCCGTGTCGTTTGCAGCCTGCGAGAGCAGGATGTCATAATAGGCGAGCGCAAAGCCAAAACCGAGACGGTTCCAGGCTGCTTCATAAACGGCCTCGCGATCTTCAGGAGAAGCATCGAGCGCGGATACCCGATTGGGTCTGAAGCCAAGCCCGGTCGGTGAATTCCGGGCCTGTTCGCGCCGGGCCCCATAGGCCGCCTTTACCGCGCGGTCCTCTTCCTCGGTGACAGGCGCGTTGGCGGCCGGAATGCTGTAATTCGCCGTGCGCTGGAACACGACCAGATGGTCAGCCTGCTGGGCTATAACGGGGGTCATCTGCATGCCCGATGAACCGGTGCCGATGATCCCGACGCGCTTGCCGGCATAGCTGACAGGCGCATTGGGCCAGTCGCCGCTGTGAAGCACCTCGCCACGGTAGTCGGCGAGACCGGGATAGTTTGGGCTCTTGGGTGTCGACAACTGGCCCATGCACAACATCAGGTGCCGGGCGGACCAGCTTCGTCCGTCTTCTGACGAAACGGTCCAACGGTCGGCCGCTTCATCATAAACAGCGGACGCCATCCGGGTCCGCAAGAGGATGCCGTCGCGCAGCCCGAACCGGTCAGCGACATGCTCGATGTAACGCAAAATCTCCGGCTGCGTCGCGTAGCGCTCGCTCCAGCGCCACTCCTGCTCGAGCTCGGGCGAGAAGCTGTAGGAGTAGTCGTAGCTTTCCACATCGCAACGCGCGCCCGGATAAGCGTTGTGTCGCCACACGCCACCGATGCCGTCACTGGCTTCGATCACCAGCGCGTGCCGTCCCTGGCTGCGGAAGGTATGCAGCGCGCGCAGACCAGCGAAGCCCGCACCGACGATGAGAATGTCGACCGTTTCCATGGCGTCAGCCCCGGCGCTGCGGAGCCCTCCTTACTCATGGCATGATAAATCTACTAGTCAGTATTCAAAATGCCGTATGACCCATCGCAATGCAAGCGCTAATTGCGCATCTGTCCTGAAATTTCCTGATCGCCTGCGACAAGAAAGGCTGCAGCGCGGATATCACATCTACCGGTTGGTAAACTCACCAACCTTGTCATCCACGGCAGGGCGCAGGCGCACTGAGCCGATGATCGAGCGCGTGATCTGATCGGCGATCTCGCTGACCGAAAGGCGCCCACCCGACCGATACCAGAACGTCGACCAGGTCACGGACCCCGCGATGGCGAGCGCCGCAATCTGGCTGTCGTCAACGTCGAAATCACCCGAAGCTGCGCCCGCTTCGAGGAGCGCGGCGAGCTTGGCAAGGAAGTGGCGCCGCAGGGCCCCGATGCGCGCGCTGTCAGCGGCATCGAGGTTCTTCTCCTCGCGGACATAGACCGCAATGTGCTTCTGGTTCTCGAGGACCGCTGTGACATAGCTGCGGCAGAAGCGTTCGAGGCTGCGCGACGGTCCGAGCCCAAGCGCAAGCACGGCGTCGACTGCCTCATCGGCGACCACGACGCCTCTTGTGCAGATTTCGGCCAGAAGCTCGGCCTTCGAGCCAAAATTGACGTAGATGAAGGGTTTGCTGACGCCAAGCCGCTCGGCAACGGCATCCAGCGTGGTGTTGGCATAGCCGTTTACATAGAAAAGATCGACTGCAGCCTCGACTGTCCGCTGCCGCTTCAGGGCCGCGACCTCATCCCTCATGCTCAGCACGATCGCCGGCTCCCGCGTTGCGCCGCTCATCGGGACAGGATGTCCCTGGTCTCGTGAAAGCAGAGGCGACCGGTTTCGACATCCACCACCTTGACCACATGCCGAACGTAGCGGCGGCCACGCTTCTCGAACTTGTCGATTGCTTTCGCCTCGATGCGCACAAGGGCGCCGACCCGGATCGGCTCAAGGATCTCCGAATCGTGGAAGGTATGGATCGAGCCGATGGCGAATGGTTTGGTGTGATCGAACTGCACCGACAGCACGAAATGCGATACCAGCATCGGCGGCACGATCGCGGGCCCGAAGGGCGACTCGCCGGGAATGTGCCAGGTGTTCATCCGCCACCCCTCGTACCAGGGATTATAGTCCTCGACGGCGTCGGCATACAGGATGACGAGTTCCGGCGTGATCCTGAGTTCGCGCGACAGCACGTCGCCGACCTCGACCATGTCCCAGTAGGGCAGGGACTCCTGCTCCAGGCTTTGCACGAACTCACGCGTCTGGCTGACCTGAACCTCCGTCATGGGACGCAGGCCGTCTGTTCTGGGTTCCCCGCTCATGGCGCGACCTCCTTGATCGGTTCGAGCGCCAGCGGCGGGCGCGATGTCCCGACATCGACCTCGACTGTGCCCACGCTCTTTTTCTCGCCGTCCTCGTTCTCGGCCCAGACCTCCACGGCAAAACGGTAGCCGTCGTCCTTTGGCGTCTTGGCAGTGACAACGCCGTGGGTTGTGATGATCTCGTTTGCGTAGGTGGATGCCACGTACTTGCAGGCGAAGCGCGCGCCCCGGAAAAAATCCGCCCCGAAATAGTTGACGCACATCTCGGCAATGTAGGCCGAACTCATCTCACCGGTCTGGATGGGCGCCTTGAGCCCGGTCTGGTCAGCATAGACCGGGTCCCAATGGTTCGGATTGAAGCGCCCCCACAGCCGCGAACCCATCAACTGGATCGCCGCCTTCTTCTTCACGCCAATCAATTTGAACCCGACCGGCGTATCCGGCGTGATCCGGTAGGCCTGTCTGGAGCCCTCATGCGGCTCGGTCATGTTCCGTCCTCTCCATGGTCGATGCTGTCATCCCGGCTATCTCGTTTCGGCAAATCGCTCACGAGAGGCTGAGCTCGCGGATGGCGCGCTCGCTCAGAAGGAATTTGCGTGCACGGCCCGAGGGTGTGACCGGCAAATCCTCCGCCTTGATCGGCAGGACGTATTTCGGCACCTTGAAGCGCGCGAGCCGTCCGGCGCAGAGATCGATCAATTCCTGCGCCGACACCGCGGGCTCTGGCCGCAGGACCACATAGGCAGCACCAGCCTCGCCCATCTTCCGGTCTGGCACCGGAACGACGTGCGCCTGCAGCACCGCCGGATGCGAGACGAGAATGTCCTCGACCTCCGTCGGCATGACCTGTTCGCCGCCGCAGCGATAGGATTCCTTGCGGCGGCCAACCAGCGTGAGATAGCCGTCATCGTCGAACCGCCCGAGATCGCCGCTGCGCAGCCAGCCGTCGGCGTCGAACGCCTCGGCGGTCGCATCGTGGCGCTTGTAGTAGCCGGCCGTGACGCCAGGCCCGCGCGCCATCAGCTCCCCGACCTCGCCCGGCCCCAGCACGCGGCCGGTTTCGGGATCGACCACGCGGTACTCGACCAGACGCCCGCCCAGCGCCGGATCGCCCGGCGGGCCAGCGTCGCGCATGCGCCCGTTGCCGGTGAGGAGACGCTCGAATGGATCGTCCGGGCGTGTCAGCGTGGTCGTCGCGGTCACCTCCGTCATGCCGTATCCGGTGGTCAGCTCGACAGGGCCGAAATGGCTGCGGATGTCCTGCCAGATCGTGGGTGGCGAGCGCTGCCCGGAGGACAGCATGGCCTTGAGCGGCGAGACGTCGTAGCGGCGCTGCCTGATCTCGTCGAGCAGCGCGAGGGTCATGGTGGGGACCAGCAGGATGTCGGTCGCGCCATGGCGGCTGATCGCTCCCAAGGTCGCCGCCGGATCGAACTGCAGTTGGGGGATGATGGCGCCGCCGACGAACAGCGCCGACAGCATGCCTTCGACGTAGCCATAGACATGGTACATTGGCAGCGAGAACAGGATCCGCCAGTCATCGTCGAAGGCGCGTGAATAGGCGCTGGCGCAGGCCGCGCGCAGGACCATGTCGTGGGACAGCATCACCCCCTTGGGCGATCCCGTCGTTCCGGATGTGAAGATCATGTCCGACATCGCCGACGGATCGCGCCCGTCGCGCGGGCTCCACGCGGCGCCATGCGTTTCGAGCGCAGCAAATGGCATGGCGCCGTCACGGACGGGCGAGCCGGTCGTCGGGAAGACAACGACCTGCCTGAGAGCCGGCAAGCCATCGCCGCCGCCCAGTGTCTCCCATCCCGGCGCAAGCTCATCAAGGAACCCGAGATAGTCGAGGTTGCGGAAGCGATCCATCGTGATCAGGAGCTTCGCCTCCGACTGCCTCAGCACGAAGCCAAGTTCGTCGCGCCGATTGAGGAAGTTGACCGGCACGCAGGCGGCGCCCACCCGTGCGATCGCAAACTTGGCCGCCACGAACTCCGGATAGTTCGCCATCAGCAGCGCCACATGGTCGCCAGCCCGGATCCCGGCCTGGGCAAGACCCTGCGCGATCAGCTCGGAACGGAGCCTGATCTGCGCGTAGCTCCAGACCCCCGCATCGGTCACGACATAAGGGCGGTCCGGGAACTCTGCGGCGGCGGCGTCGAGCATCTGATCGAGCGTGCGCGGACTCCAGGTTGGCATGCGGCGGACCAGAGCAGCCTGTCTGTCCTTGACCGAAGCGATCATGCGCGTTGCCCCCTGTCCCTCGACGCTCTCGATCCCGTCAGCTTCGCCCGCTGCGAGCCGGCCGATCGGCGGTTGCGCGGACACACTCAAGCTGGTAACACATGAAATCTACTTATGCGTAAGTTTTCGAACTTGCAAGTTATAAACGGTCCGCTGACTGAGGCTGCCATGGTCGACTTCACGCGTTATCGCTTCATCCGGCATGAACGGCGTGGCCGCGTGTTGACACTGACCCTCGATCGGCCCGACAAGCTGAACGCGGTCGACGCGGCCCTGCACGCCGAACTCGCAACCGTCTTCAACGATGCTGCCGACGATCCGCTTTCGGATGTGATCGTGCTGACCGGGGCGGGGAGGGCCTTTTCGGCAGGCGGTGACATCGACTGGATGCAGACCATGATCGACGAAGGCTTCGGCCAGACAGCCCGCGAAGCCAAGCGCATCATCCTGTCAATGCTGGATTGTGAAAAGCCGCTGATCGCGAGGGTCAACGGCCACGCAGCCGGCTTTGGTGCGACGCTGGCGCTGTTCTGCGATGTGGTGTTCGCCGCTGAGACGGCCCGGATCGGCGATCCGCATGTCAGCGTCGGCTTCACGGCAGGCGATGGCGCGGCCGTGATCTGGCCCCAACTCATCGGCCATGCCCGCGCCAAGGAATGGCTGATGACCGGCGATCTGATGACGGCGTCGGAAGCGTCGCGCATCGGCCTCATCAACCATGCCGTACCGGCTGAGGAACTCGACGCGCGCGTTGACGCCTTCGCTGACAAGCTGCTGGCGGGTGCCCAGTTCGCGGTCCGCAGCACGAAGATGTCCGTCAACATTACCCTGCGCCAGATCGCGGCGAGCGTCATGGACGCCTGCCTCGCCCATGAGGCGATGTCGAACGCAACACGGGATCATCAGGAGGCGGTGAACGCCTTTCGCGACGGCCGCAAGCCGACCTTTGGACGCTGAGGCGCCCTGAACAGACGGAGATCGATGATGCAGGATGTGGTGATCGTCAGCGGTGTCCGAACCGCGATCGGCTCGTTCCAGGGGGCCTTGAAGGACAAGCCGCCGACCGAACTCGGCGCGGCGGTGGCTGCCGAAGCGATGCGGCGGGCCGACATCGCTCCCGACAAGGTCGGGCATGTGGTTTTCGGGCACGTGATCAACACCGAGCCGAAGGACATGTACCTGGCGCGGATCGCGGCGATGGAAGCCGGCATTCCCAAGGAGGTTCCCGCCATGACGCTGAACCGCCTGTGCGGCTCGGGCCTGCAGGCGGTGGTGTCGGCAGCGCAACTCATCATGCTCGGCGACGCTGACGTGGCGCTGGCGGGTGGCGCGGAATCGATGACGCGCGCGCCTCACGCGACCCAGGCCATCCGCACCGGCGTCAAGATGGGCGAGATGACCTTCCACGACATGATGCTGGGAGCGCTCACCGACCCGTTCGGCGCAGGGCATATGGGCATCACCGCCGAAAACGTCGCCGAGCGTTGGCAGATCAGCCGCCAGGATCAGGACCGCTTCGCTGCCGAGAGCCAGAGCCGAGCAGCGCGCGCCATCGCGGAGGGTCGCTTCACATCACAAATCCTCCCTGTCGAGGTGCGCAAGGGTCGCGAGATGGCGAGCTTTTCGACCGACGAACACGTCAAGCCGGGTACGACCGTCGAGAGCCTGGCCGGCCTGCGTGCTGCCTTCCGCAAGGAGGGTACGGTCACCGCCGGCAATGCCTCGGGGATCAATGACGGCGCTGCGGCGCTGGTCCTCATGTCGGCAGAGCGGGCGGCGCGGGAGAACCGGAAGCCGCTGGCGCGGATCATCGGCTATGCGCATGCCGGCGTGGAACCGTCTGTGATGGGCGTCGGGCCCATTCCGGCAGTGCGCAACCTGCTTGAGCGCCTTGCGCTGGGCGCCGATGACTTCGACGTCGTCGAATCCAACGAGGCCTTCGCGGCGCAGGCCTGCGCGGTCTCAAGGGAGTTGGGGCTCAGGGAGGAGCGCGTCAACCCGAACGGCGGCGCCATCGCGCTCGGCCATCCGGTCGGCGCGACCGGCGCCATCATCCTCGTCAAGACGATCTACGAGTTGATGCGGACAGGCGGACGGCGCGGCCTGTGCACGATGTGCATCGGCGGCGGCCAGGGCATCGCCCTGGCGGTCGAGGCTGTCCATTGACCGTCAGCGGTCCCGCGCGGGAGCCTCCCGCGGTCGGCCATGGACTGACGTCACGACAGACTGCGTTGGAGATTG
>JAIXUP010000076.1 GCA_027483505.1 Hyphomicrobiales bacterium | reverse complement strand
GCCGCTTCCTCGGCGCGCTTGGCAATCCCTACGCGGCGGTCGGCACGGACAGGAATGGCCGCAGCGCCATCGAGTGGGGTGTCTATGGCGTCCCCGAGACCTTTCTGGTCGGAAAGGACGGCACCATCCTGAA
Organism: Hyphomicrobiales bacterium; assembly: GCA_027483505.1. Lineage (GTDB taxonomy): Bacteria > Pseudomonadota > Alphaproteobacteria > Rhizobiales > Beijerinckiaceae > Allobosea. Next base: position 136,020 of record JAIXUP010000076.1, on the reverse strand, counting down.
AAAGCCTATCGGCCAGCTCACCGAAGACAGTGCCCGCGCCCTGCTGGCCGAAGCGGTTGCGGCAGCCCGCGCCCCGTAACGATCTGACCACGCTTGTCCAGATGTCGTGATGTCCGGCGCGGGACGCCGGGACCGGCGGCCTGCCCGGCGCTTGACAGCGGCTCGCCCGCAAACGCACTCTTTGCCGGCACGGTGATGGTGGATCGAGGGGCGAGGTCATGACGAACCTGACGCGACGCGGACTGGTCAAGTCGGGACTCGGGCTTCTGGCCGCCTGCGGGCTGACCTCGGGCGTCGAGGCCCAGCGCGCGAAACTGCTGCGTTTCGGCCTGTCGGCCTGGCCGCCAAACCTTCAGCCCTGGGTCTCGACCGGCGCGTCGGCGGGCACCGTCAAGATGCTCATCCATTCGCGGCTGATCGGCTATGACCGCGCCGGAAATCTGGCCGGCGAACTGGCGGAGAGCTTCGGCCATGAGGCGGACGGCGCCTGGGTGTTCCGCCTCGTGCCGAACGCCGTTTTCCACAATGGCGAGCCGGTTACTTCAGCCGATGTCCGGCATACGATCGAGCAGATCGGCGGCGAGCGCTCGACCGCCTACATGCGGGCCCAGTTCCAGTCCGTGTCGCGGATCGAAACGCCGGATGCCCGCACGATCCGCATCCACACCAAGGAGCCGGTGGCGACGCTGCCGACCTGGTTCGGCAACTACAACATGCCCATCGTCTGGCGCGGATCGCCGGCCAACGAGCCGGTCGGCTGCGGCGCCTATCGCCTGGAATCGCAGGAACGCGGCACCTCGCTCGATCTGGTCGCCTTCGACCGCTATTTCCGCGCCGGCCTTCCGCGCATCGAGCGCCTGCGGCTTGTGGTCTACGCCGACGAGAACCTGCGTTTCGCCGCGCTGAAATCCGGCGACATGGACATGATCGAGTATGTGCCGTGGCAGTCGATGAGCGGCGTCGAAAGCGATCCGAGGCTCAGGCTCGACACCCAGTACGGTCCGTTCATGGACATCCTCTTTAACGGCACCAAGGGACCCTTTGCCGATGCGCGCATCCGGCGGGCCGTGGCCCATGCGGTCAAGCGAGAGGATATTGTTCAGGCCGCCTTCTTCGGCCGCGGCAGGCCGCTTGAAGGTGTGCCGATCGTCGAGGGCACGCCATGGTGGGATGCGGAACTGTCCAAAGGCTGGCGCTATGATCCCGCCGAGGCGAAGCGCCTGCTCGCCGCCGCCGGGGCACCGAACGGCTTCCAGACCGTGATGCTGGGCACTGCCCAGTTCGGCATGCACAAGGACACCGCCGAGGTCGTGCAGCAGCACCTGGCCGCCATCGGCATCCAGTGCGAGCTTCGCCTGCCGGATTGGTCGACCCGGGTGCGGCTCGGCACGACGGGCCAGTACGAAATCGCCATCCACGGCGTTTCCGCCGACAACAACGACCCGGACGGGCTGACCGTGATCATGGACACCTCGCTGTCGCCGACACATGGCCGCTCCTTTGGCGTGCAGGCTCCGCGCACGATCGACCTGCTGGCGCGCGGACGGGCAGAATTCGACGAGACGAAACGGGTCGCGATCTACAAGGACATGCAGCGGGCGGCCCTTGAGGAGGTTCCGCTTGTGGGATTGGCGTGGCGCGCGCAAGGCTACGGGATGGACCGGCGCGTGACCGGCTTCACCAACATCCCGGGCGCCCTGTCGACCTCGTCCGGCTTCATGCTGACCGAGACGACGATCGCCTGATGGCTTATCTCGTCGGCAGGATCGCGAGCTCGGTCGTTCTCGCCTTTGCCGTGGCCACCATTGTCTTCCTCGCCCTGCATCTGGTGCCGGGCGATCCAGCCGAGCTTCTGCTGTCCACCGGCGGCATTTCGCCTGACCCTGCTGCCGTTGCGGAGCTGCGCGAGCGTCTGGGCCTCGACCGGCCGCTGCATGTCCAGTACCTTGGTTTCCTGACAGGGCTTCTGCGAGGCGATCTCGGCAGGTCCCTCGTCGATGACTATTCCGTTGCGGCCGAGATCGCGCTGCGCCTGCCGCGCACACTTGAACTGATCGCAGCGGGAACGATCATCGCGCTCGCCGTTGGCGTTCCGGCGGGAACCTATGCCGCAGTCCATGCCGGCGGCGCCTTCGACAGGATCATGTCGGGTGTGATGGCGCTCCTGATGGCCGTTCCGGTGTTCGTGCTGGGCACCTTGCTGATCCTGCTGCTGGCGCAGACCCTGAAGCTGATGCCGGCCGGTGGCTTCGTGCCGTTCTGGCGCGATCCAGGCCAGCACCTGCTGCTGCTTTCCTTGCCGGCGCTTGTCATCGGCAAGGGGCTGGTCGCCATCGTCTTCCGCATGACCCGCGCCAGTGTGCTCGACATCCTGCCGCGCGACCATGTGCGGACGGCGCGCGCCAAGGGCCTTGCCGAGGGCCGTGTCCTCCGCGCCCATGTTGTGCGCAACGCCTTCGGCCCGGTCCTGACGGTGCTCGGACTGCACATGGGCTCGCTGCTCGGCGGCACGGTCCTGGTCGAATACGTCTTCAACTGGCCGGGCCTGTCGACGCCGCTGATCCGCGCCGTCGAAGGGCGTGACTACCCGATGGTGGTGGGTATTGTCCTGACCGTGTCCGGCCTCTTCCTCCTGATCAATCTGGTGGTGGACCTGCTTTATGCCGCTCTCGATCCGCGCGTCCGGGCGGGGTGATGCGGCGTCTTCATGCCCGCCTGGCCTTGCCGGCCCTTCTGATCCTGAGCCTGGTCGTGATCGCGCTGGCTGTGCCTTTTCTGGGTCTGCCCAATCCGGTCCGGCAGGACATTCCCAACCGCCTGACCGGCATGGCGCCGGGCGCGCCGCTGGGGCGCGACGAGTTCGGCCGCGATGTCTTCTCACGCCTGCTGTGGGGCGCCAGGACCAGCCTGTTCGTGGCCTTCACGGCCACGACCATCGCAGCGCTGGCGGGCACCCTGCTCGGCATGCTCGGTGGCTGGTTCCGTGGAGTGGCTGAGTTTCTCAGCGTGCGCATTGCCGACGTCATCCTGTGCTTTCCGCCGATCCTGCTCGCCCTGCTGGTCGTCACGATCATGGGGCCGGGCGTCGCCACCCTGATCCTGATGCTTTCGGTTCTGTACACGCCCGGCTTCGTCCGGGTCGCCTATGGCGAAGTGTTGTCGACCCGCAATCAGGACTTCGTCACAGCCATGACGGCGCTGGGGGCCACCACACCGCGCATTCTGGCCCTGACGGTCTTGCCCAACATCGCCAGCCCCCTCCTGGTGCAGTATTCGTTGACCCTCGGCGCGGCCATCGTGGTGGAGAGCGGGCTCTCCTTCCTCGGGCTTGGCGTCGTGCCGCCGACGCCCTCCTGGGGGTTGATGATCCGCGGCGCCCGCGCGACCATGGAGCAGGCGCCGTTGCTGCTGCTCTGGCCCTGCCTCGCCCTGACCGTCACCATCCTGGCCTTCAATCTGCTCTGCGATGCCCTGCGTGACGCCTTCGATCCGAAGAGCGCGGCCAGCGTCGGCACCCGGCCCAGGCCGCGCCTGGTCGACCGCTTCGCGCCGGGGCTGTTTCCGACGCGCGCGGACTCCGGCGCGATCCTGTCCGTTCGGGGCCTGACGGTCGAGATCGGCACCAGGCGCGGGGTGATCCGCCCGGTCGACGACGTCTCCTTCACCGTCGGCGCCGGCGAGACGCTCGCCATCGTGGGAGAAAGCGGTTCGGGCAAGTCGGTCACGGTCACCAGCCTGATGGGTCTGTTGCCTGCTGCCGCCCGCCCTGTCGCGGGCGAAGCGGTGTTCGAAGGCCACGATCTGTTGCGCCGGAGCCCGGATCAGCTGCGCGCGCTGCGCGGCGCGCGCCTCGCCATGATCCCGCAGGACCCGATGAGCAGTCTCAACCCTGTCCACAAGGTCGGCGATCAGGTGGTCGAGGCGATCCTGGCCCACCGCAGCATCGCGCGCCCGGCGGCGCGGGCCGAGGCGCTGGCCCTGTTCCGGCGTGTCGGCATCGCCGACCCGGAGCGCCGGCTCGATGCCTGGCCGCACGAGATGTCGGGTGGCATGCGCCAGCGCGTCATGATCGCCATGGCCATCGCCAACAGGCCCGCCTTGCTGATCGCCGACGAACCAACCACGGCGCTCGATGTGACCATGCAGGCGCAGATCCTCGATCTGCTCGCTGACCTCAGGCGGGAAACCGGCTCGGCCCTGATCTTCATCACCCACAGCCTCGGCGTCGTGGCCGAAATCGCCGACACCGTCATGGTGATGTATGCCGGACAGGTGGTCGAGCAGGGACCGGTGGCGAGCGTGTTCGCCGCGCCGTTCCATCCCTATACGGCCGCCTTGCTGGCTGCCGTTCCGCAGGACGATGCGGCGCCGGAACCAATCCCCGGCGCTGTACCGCCGCCGCACCGGTTCCCGCAAGGCTGCCGCTTCGCCCCGCGCTGCGGCCATGCCCAGCCGCCCTGCGGCGAGGCCCAGCCCTTGCGGCATTTTGGCAACGGCCGCGAGGTGCGGTGCGCCCGCGCGGGCGACCTCCGCTTGGGGAGGGCCGCGCATGACGCCTGACGCCGAGCCTCTTCTGGTCGCAGAGCACGTCTCGGTCAGTTTCAGCCGCAAGCGTCTGTTCGGACGCGGGCCGGCTGTCAGGGCCGTTCAGGATGTCTCGCTCCGCATCGGGCGGGGCGAAGCTGTCGGCATCGTCGGGGAAAGCGGCTCGGGCAAGAGCACGCTGGGCCGGCTGCTGCTGGGCCTGATCAAGCCGGCCTCCGGCGAAGTGCGCTTTGACGGCAGCGCCCTGCAATCGCTGTCGCGCAGGGACTGGCGCGCCCTGCGGCAGCGCATGCAGATCGTTTTCCAGGCCCCTTACGGCAGTCTCGACCCGCGACGGCGGATCGGCAGCCAGATCGGCGACGGACTCGCCATCCACCGCCTTGCGGCGCCCGGCCAGATGCCTGAAGCGGTCAGGGCGCTGCTCGAACAGGTTGGCCTCGATGCCAGCCATGCCGATCGCTTTCCGCATGAGTTCTCCGGCGGGCAGCGCCAGCGCATCGGCATCGCCCGCGCGCTGGCGAGTCGTCCGGACTTCCTCGTCGCCGACGAACCTGTCTCCTCGCTCGACGTCTCGATCCAGGCGCAGATTCTGGACCTCCTGGACCGGCTGCGCCGCGAACTTGGGCTGGCCCTCGTCCTGATCAGCCACGACCTCGCTGTGGTCCGGCATCTCTGCGACCGCGTCGTGGTCATGTATCTCGGCCGGGTCATGGAGGAAGGGCCGGCCCGATCGGTGCTCGATGCGCCGCGCCATCCCTATACCCGAGCCCTTGTGTCGGCGACGCCGCGCATCGGCGCTGGCGGGAGGCCAGCCCGTATCCTCCTGCCCGGCGAGCCGCCGAGTCCGAGCGCCCCGCCCACGGGCTGCGTCTTCCGGACACGCTGCAGCTTCGCCATCGCAGCCTGCGGCGAGGCCGTGCCGCCGCTGACGCAGACCAACCATGACCACGGCGTGGCGTGCATCCGCCTCGCCGACCTGCCATGAATGACACGGGAACGGGGAAACCACGATCATGATGAGCGTCACGGAACCGAAAGTGCACATGGGCATGATCACCGGCGGGGAAGCCCGCGCGATCATGGCGACGAACCCGGTCATCCTCCTGCCTCTCGGCAGCCATGAGGATCAGGGCCCCCATGCCCCGATGGGCGATTATCTGCTCGCCGAGAAGATCGCCGAACTGGCCGCCGTGCAGGCGACGGCAGCGGGCACGCGCACGCTGGTGGCGCCGGTGCTGCCGTTCGGCGGCGCCGATTTCTTCGGGCCCATGCCCGGAGGCATCGCCATCTCGCAGGCCACCCTGACGGCAGTGCTGACCGACATGATCGCATCGCTGCACCGCAACGGCCTGACGCGGATCATCGTCATCAACGGCCATGGCGGCAATGTCGGGCCGATCAACGAGGTTTCCCGCGCCGTGCATCATGAGAAGGGTCTGGTGATCCCCAGCCTCTACCTCTGGCGCATCGCCTACGCGCTGATGCCGGGCCTGATCGGCGCCGACCTCGCGGCAAAGGTCGCCGGTCATGGCGCCGATCCGCTCACCAGCCTGAGCCTGCACCTGATGCCGCAGATCGTGCGGACCGACATGATCCCGGCATCGACCCCGCTGAAGCGCGAACAGCTTCTCGACCTGCCCTTCACGGGCCTCGGCACCGCCAGCTTCGAGGGCGCCGAAGTCGGCCTGCCGCATGACTATGACGATGTCTATACGCAGGGCGTCGGCAAGGGCGACCCGCGCCTGTGTTCGGCCGAGACGGGCAAGCTCGTGGCCGAGCAGCTTGCCGGCATCTGCGCCCGCTTCGCCGCCCATTTCGCCGCGCGCACACGCTGAGGTCCATCATGACAGATTACCGGATCAACCCGATGCCGGCGCAGATCGCGCCGGAACTGGCCGCCAAACTCGGCAGGGTCGAGACGGCGACGGTCGGCCACTGGCGGCACTGGGGCTTCATGGATCGCGGCATCCAGCCCCTTCTGCGCACCAAACGGGTGGCCGGCACGGCCGTCACGCTCGCCATTCCCGGTCCCGACTCGACCCTTTTGCATCACGCGCTGGGCCTTTTGCGTCCGGGCGACATCCTCGTCGTGAACCGGCTCGGCGATGACCGCCACGCCTGTTGGGGCGGCGGCGTCACCATCGCCGCCAAGAAGGCCGGAGCCGTCGCCGGCATCGTCGACGGGCCCTGCACAGACCTCACCGAGATCATCGATTCGGACTTCCCCATGTGGTGCCGCGGCATGGCTCCGATCACGACACGGCTCTACAATCTCGGCGGGCTCCTCAACCACCCCATCGCCTGCGGCGGGACCGTTGTGCAGGCCGGAGACGTGATCCTTGCCGATGAGTCCGGCGTGCTGGTGCTGCCGCCGGGTGAAGCCGATTCGATCGCCGATGCGGCGCTGGCCCGGCAGGAACGGGGCGAACGCAACCAGGACAGGGTGCGCGCCGGCGAAAAGCTCGGCGACCTCTCCGGCGCGACGAAGATGGTCATGGACGCCATCAAGGGGCGCGCATGAGCCACACCATCGCCCTGCTGGATGTCTCCACGCCCGCCCGCGCGACCCAGTTGCGTGGTCTTCTGCCGGACGGCTTCACGCTGGTTCATGGCACGGCCCCGGGCGAGGAGGCCATGAAGGCCCTGATCGCGGAGGCCGATTTCGCCATTTCCGGGCAGGTCGCCGTGCCAGGCACCGTGCTCCGGGCGGCACGAAAGCTCAAGCTACTGCACAAATGGGGCGTTGGCGTCGACAACATCGACATCGAAACCGCCCGCACCCTCGGGATCAGGGTGGCACGCACCACCGGCTCCAACGCCCTGCCCGTGGCGGAATTCACCATCGGCCTGATGCTGTCGACCCTGCGTTTCCTGCCCTACGGCCATCACATGCTCAAGCAGGGCGTCTGGAACGGCCCGGGAAAGCTGCCGGGCGAGACCTTCCTGCTCTCGGGCAAGACCGTCGGCATTGTCGGCCTCGGCGCCATCGGAACCCATGTCGCAAAGCTCCTCCGGGGCTTCGGCTGCACGATCCTCTACAGCAAGCGCAACCGGCTCGATGCCGCCGCGGAAGCAGCCCTCGGCGTCAGGCATGCCTCGCTCGATGAGATCATCGCCGCCAGCGATGTCATCTCGCTCCATTGTCCGCTGACGCCTGAAACGGCCGGCATCATCGACAGAGCGGCCTTCGCCCGCATGAAGCGCAGCGCGGTGCTGATCAATGTGGCGCGCGGTGGCGTCGTCAACGAGGCCGACCTGTTCGAGGCCCTGCGCGACAAGGTGATCCGTGGCGCGGCCATGGACGTCTTCTCGGTCGAGCCCGCGCCGGCGGACCATCCGCTGTTCAGCCTCGACAACATCGTGGTCACCCCGCATCTGGCGGCGGTCACCGCCGACACCTTCGAGCCGACCGTCCGGCGCATGTTCGGCAACATTGCGCTCGCCGCGCGGGGCGAGCCCATCCCGGAGGGCGATGTCGTCGTCTGACCGGCCCGCTCAGCGGCCCACGACCCGCGCCAGCCCCGCGATACGCTCGACGACGAGGATCACGAACAGCGTCGCCACGATGAGCACGACGGACAGCGCCGCCACCAGCGGATCGGTGCGTCCCTCGACATAGCGCACCATCTCGACAGGCAGTGTCGAGGCGCGCGGGCCCGAGATGAACAGCGAAATCACCGTCTCGTCGAAGGACAGCAGGAAAGACAGGAAGGCGGATGCCGCGAGGCCCGGGATCGCCAGCGGCAACGTCACCCGCCGGAACACCCGCCAGGGCGTCGCGCCGAGGCTTGCTGCGGCGGCCTCGACCTCGTCAGGCAGGGTCGCGAAGGTCGTGACCATCAGGCGGATCACGAAGGGAACGGTCATGACCATGTGGCCGAGTGCAAGGCCCGTCAGGGTCGCGGTCAGACGCAGCGGCTGCAGGGCCATCAAGAGGGCAAGGCCGAGCACGAGGGTCGGCAGCAGGAGCGGCGCCAGAAAGAAGGCCTTCAAGGCGCCGGCGGCCGGCACCTTGGCCCGGGCGATCGCATAGGCCGCAGGCACGCCGATTGCGAGCGAACCGATGGTCACGATCCCGGCCAGCATCAGCGACAGCGACAGGCCCCGCATCAGCGCCTCGTGCGCCCACAGCCTCTGGAACCAGCGCAGCGAGTAGCCGGACGGCGGAAACACGATGAAGCTGTCCGCCGAAAAGGCGATGAACACCACCACCGCCACCGGCGCCAGCAGCACGACGTAGACCAGCGCCGCAGCCGCACCGAGCCATGGGCCGGCCCCCTCCCTCACGCCTCGGCCCTCCGCGTCAGGGCGGCATAGGCTGCGACCAGCAGCAGCACCAGCACGAGCGTGTAGAGCGCCAGCGCTGCAGCCGCAGGCCAGTTCGCGTTGGTGATCGCATGATCGAAGATCTCGGTCGCCAGCAGGAAAACCCGGCCGCCTCCGAGCAGCTTGGGCGTGATGTAGGCGCTCATCGCCAGCACGAAGCACAGGAGGAAACCCAGCACGATGGCCGGAACGGTGAGCGGCAGTGTCACCCTCAGGAACACACGCCAGGGTGGCGCGCCGAGCGTCGCGGCTGCCTCCTCGCAGGCACGGTCAAGCCGGCCGAAGCCAGCCAGAAGGGCGAGGATCATGTAGGGCATCAGGCTCTCCGCCAACCCCAGCGTCACCCCGAAATAGTTGTAGACCAGCCGTGTCGGCTGGGCTGTAAGCCCCGATCCCATCAGCGCGGCGTTGATCAGGCCGCGATCGCCAAGCAGGGCCAGCCAGCCGAAAACCCGCACAACGCCCGACACCAGCATCGGCGCGACGGCGAGCACCGTCAGCAGGGAGCGGAAGCGCGATTGCGTGCGGTGCAGGAACAAGGCCAGCGGATAGGCCAGGACAAGCGCCAGCAGCGTCGCGACAAACGAAAGCCAGACGGAATTCCAGGTGGTTTCGAGGGTGAACGGGTCCTCGAACAGGCTCCTGAACGTGGCCAGCGACAAAGCCGGCGCCATTGCGCCCGTCGATCCGGTTTCGTTGAAGGCCATGCGGCCAAGGCCCAGCATCGGCCACAGATAGATCGCGCCCAGCAGAACCAGCGCCGGGGCAATCAGGGCAAGCCCGGTCAGTCGCCCGCGGAGCGGCTGCTCGCGCTGGCGCCCGCTCATGGGGCGGCCCTTGCGAAGACCAGCGTGTCCGACGGCGACCAGATCAGGGACACCGCGTCGCCCGGTTGCGCCACAGCGCCGGCCCCGGAAGTCTCGACCGTCACGCGGCCGGCCTGCGTGTCGACCAGCACCTCAAGCCGGTCTCCGACGAAGACATGGCTCCGCACCACGCCGCCAAGGCGGTTGTGCGCGCCGGCCTCCGTCTCCGGGCCGGCAAGGGCGATGCGCTGCGGCCTCAGAAACAGCTCAAGCGCGCGGCTTTCGGGCACGGGATGGGCTGTGCGCACGGGACGGCCGCCCAGCACAAGGCCCGCTTCGCTGCGCTCGACGGGCAGGACCACGCTGCGGCCGACGAACTCAGCCACGAAGCGGGAGGCGGGACGCTCGTAGATCGTGACCGGATCGGCGATCTGTTCGACGCGGCCCGCGTGCATCACGGCGATGCGGTCGCACAGCGTCAGCGCCTCGGTCTGGTCATGGGTGACGAACAGCGTGGTGATGCCGAGCGACCGCTGCAGGTCGCGGATTTCAAGACGCATGGCGTCGCGCAGCCTGGCGTCAAGGTTCGACAGGCTTTCGTCGAGCAGCAGGACATCCGGTTCGATCACCAGCGCGCGGGCAAGCGCCACCCGCTGCTGCTGGCCGCCGGAGAGTTCGCGCGGCTTTCGGGCCGACAATCCCTCGAGCCGCACCTGGGACAGTGCCGCCGCGACCCGCCGGTCACGCTCGCTGCGTCCGACGCCACGCTCGTCGAGCCCGAAGCCGACATTGGCCGCGACCGACATGTGCGGAAACAAGGCATAGGACTGGAAGACATAGCCCATGTTGCGCCGGTGCGCCGGAACCTGCGTCACGTCGACGCCCAGCACCTCGATCGCTCCGGCAGAGGGCTGGATCAGCCCGGCGATCATGCGCAGCGTCGTGGTCTTGCCGCAGCCGGACGGGCCGAGAAGCGCGACCGACTCACCCCTCGCCACCGAGAGCGACACATCCGCCACAGCGACCGTCTCGCCATAGCGCTTCGACAGCCGGTTCAGGGTGAGGTGCGACATACGGCGGGTCAGCGCGCACTGATGATTTCGCGCCGCCAGCGGTTGTTCCATTGATCGCGCACCTTGGCGATCTCGGCCCAGTCGACAGGAATCATCCGGGCCCGGTTTTCCGCCGAAGCAGCCGTCCGCGCCAGCGCTGCGGGCGCGACATCGGCCTGCGCATTGGTCGGCGCGTAGAACATGCGTTCGGTGAAGGCCTTCTGGGCTGCGCGCGAGAGCGCATAATTGACGAAGGCCACGGCAGCGGCCCGGTTCTTCGCGCCCTCGGGGATGTTGATGGTGTTGATCTGGAACACCGACCCTTCCGGCGGCAGGACGACGCCCAGCCGGCCGTTGGTTTCATCCGAGTAGAGCTGGGCCCGCGCGTTCCATCCGGTCGCGACCCGCACGATGCCGTTGAGGATCAGAGTGTAGCCGTCGGGGTTTGGATCATAGGTCTGGATCGATGGCGCCAGCTCGCGCAGCTTGCTGATGCCCGGATCGATGCTGCGCACGTGGTCGCCGCCCGCCATCTTCGTGACCATCGCTGTCATGGCGAGGCCCTGGATGTTCGGTGGCGCCGAAATGGCCAGAAGGCCGCGAAGGTCCGGCCGCCACAGATCGGCGAGCTTCGTCAGCGGCGGAGTGAGGTTCTGCCGGTCGAACACCAGCACGAGGTGGTCATAGGTCACGGCCGGGCCGAAGGGGCCGCCCACGGCCCGCGCTTCGGGGTAGAGTTCGGCGAGCGACGGCGCTTCCTCCGGCGTGATGCGCGAGAACAACCCCTCGGCATTGCCGATGCCCGAGGTCGAGACGTCGAAGATCACGATATCGACCTGCGGATCGGCCTTCTGCGCCCGGATCGTGCCGAGCATCTGGGCGGAGGTGCCGCCGGCGGTGTAGTTCACCTTCACATTCGGGAAGGCGCGCTGGAACGGCTCGACCACGGTGCGGATGTAGTTGTCCTGGAAAATGCCGGCATAGGCCATCAGCGTGATCTGGCCCGAGACGGACGCGTTCTGCGCGAAGGCGGGACCGGACAGCGCGAGCGCCGACGATGCGGCCAGGAACCGCCGGCGGCTCAGTCGGGATGACAGTGGCGGGATGGACTGCATCTGCGCGGATCCTTGTTGATCGCGTCAGCATGCACCGGCTTGCTTTGCGATGGCAAGCATCCCCGGCAGCGGCGCTCAGCCCGGCTGGTGGTCCTCGTCCTTGACCTCGTGTTTCAGGATCAGCGGCGTCTGGCTGAGCGCGAAGGCGACCGTCAGCGGCATGATTCCCCAGACCTTGAAGCCGACCCAGAAGTCGGTCGAGAAATTCCGCCAGACAACCTCGTTGACGGTGGCGAGCACGAAGAAGAACAGCCCCCAGCGGAAGGTCAGCTTGCGCCAGCCCTCGTCGGTCAGGCTCATCACGCTGTCGAGCACATAGGGTAACAGCGGACGGCCCAGCGCCAGGCCGCCCAGCAGCACGCAGCCGAACAGGGTATTGACGATGGTTGGCTTGAGTTTGATGAACAGTTCGTCGTGCAGGGCCAGCGTCAAGCCGCCGAACACGGTCACCACCACCGCATTGATCAGCGCCATGCGTGGCAGATGGTTGAGCAGGATCTTCGACAGCACGAGCGACGCAAGCGACGCCGCCATGAAGATGCCCGTCGCCACGAAGATGCGCTGCTCGCTGCTGACGCCGAACCAGCGGTCGCCATAGGAGTTGGCGAAGAAGAAGATCGCCAGCGGCCCGAATTCAAGGCCAAGCTTAAGCAGCGGGTTGACCTGATGATCCGGTGCGGATCGCGCCTTGTCCGTCATGGTCCCCTCTCCAGTCCCGCCACGGCCCGGGCGAAATCGCCCGCATCGAAGGGCTCGAGATCGTCGACGGCCTCGCCGACCCCGATGAAATGCACCGGCAGGCCGAATTTCGAGGCGAGCGACACCAGGATGCCGCCGCGCGCCGTGCCGTCGAGCTTGGTCATCACCAGCCCCGTCACCCCGGCCACGTCGCGGAAGACCTCGACCTGCGCCAGCGCATTCTGGCCGACCGTCGCATCCAGCACGAGCAGCACCGCATGCGGCGCCGAGGCGTCGACCTTGCGCAGGACGCGGACGACCTTGGCAAGCTCCGCCATCAGTTCGGTCTTGTTCTGCAGCCGCCCCGCCGTGTCGACGAGGAGCACGTCGGTTCCGGCCGCCCGCGCCTGGGTCAGCGCATCGAAGGCGAGCCCGGCCGCGTCGGCGCCTTGCTCGCGCGCCACCACCTCCGCGCCGGTCCGCTCACCCCAGACCTTGAGCTGTTCGATCGCCGCAGCGCGGAACGTGTCGCCCGCCGCCAGCATCACCGAACGTCCCTCGGACCGGAACTTTGCGGCCAGCTTGCCGATGGTGGTCGTCTTGCCCGAACCGTTGACGCCGACCATCAGGAGCACGAAAGGCCGTTGGGCGCTGTCCACAACCAGCGGCTTCGCCACGGGCGCGAGGATGTCCTCGACTTCCCGCGCCAGGATCGCCCTGACCTCGTCGCCGCTGATGCCCTTCTCGTAGCGGCTTGATCCGACCACTTTGGCGACGCGTGCGGCCGTGTCGACGCCGAGATCAGCCTGGATCAGGATGTCTTCCAGATCATCAAGGGTCGCCGCATCGAGTTTGCGCTTGGTGAAAAGGTCGGTGATTCCGCTTGTCAGCTGGGATGACGTGCGGGACAACCCCTCGCTGAGGCGGGTCCACCAGCTCTTCTTCGGCTGGGCGGGAGACGCCGCCGCCTCGCGCGCCACGGGCAAGACCGCAGGCGGTGGCAGGCTCTCGCTCCGGGGCGCCTGGATGTCAGGAGCGGACGGCGCGGCGACTCCTGACGGCTCCGGAAGCAACGGCAGGGCGACGTCCGGTTCCGGCTGCGGGTTTGGCGGGGGCTTGTCCCCGCGCCCGAACAGACGGGCCAGAAAGCCCGGCTTCTTGGTCTCATCGCTCATCGGCGCACTGCATCCTGACGCTGCCAGCCTTGCGGCAGGCCTTCACTGTCGTTACCCGGTTCCGCATGACACCGAAAGACACCATCGCGCAACAGCCCGCGACGCCGCCGACAGAGGCGGACATGCTGGCGCGCGTGCTTCATCGCGACGCGATGATGCTTGTGATCGACAAGCCGGCGGGAATGCCGGTTCACAAGGGCCCTGAGAGCGCGCAAAGCAAGCTCAACGCCGCAAGAAAGACGGGCGGCCATGCCGACGTGCCGCTCGACCGCTACTTTCCCGCGCTGCGCTTTGGCCTGCCCAGACCGCCGGAACTGGCGCACCGGCTGGACCGCGATACCTCGGGCTGTCTGGTCCTCGGGCGCCACCGTCAGGCCCTGACCCGGCTCGGCGACCTTTTCAAGGCCGGGGCGATCGCGAAGACCTATTGGGCCATCGTCGAAGGATCGCCCGCGGAAGATGCCGGACGCATCGACCTGCCGCTCGGCAAGCTCGACCCTGCCCGCGGCTGGTGGATGAAGGTCGATGCGAACGGCCTGCCATCCGCGACGCGCTGGACGGTCCTTGGCCGCGCGGAGGACCGCTCGCTGACCTGGCTTGAGCTTGAACCGCTGACCGGACGCACCCATCAGCTCCGCGTCCACTGCCAGGCCTCCGGCTGGCCGATTCTCGGTGATCCCGTCTATGGCCTGGGTCCGCGCTTCGGCGGGCCGGGGCTGCATCTGCATGCCCGCGCGATCACCATTCCGCTCCATCCGAACAGGCCCCCGGTTCAAGTCGAGGCCCCCGCGCCCGCCCACATGCGCGGGCGCCTCACCGCCTGCGGCTGGCCGGGCTGAGCCTCAGGCGATCGCGTCCATGGCCCTGGCCAACGTGATGTCGAGCGCGCTGACACCACCCGCATCATGGGTCGAGAGCGTGACATCCACGGTGCGGTAGACATTGAACCATTCGGGGTGATGGTCCATTTTCTCGGCGATCAGCGCCACGCGCGTCATCCAGCCGAAGGCTGCGTTGAAGTCGGCGAAGACAAAGCGCTTGGTGATGGCGTCGCGGCCCTGCACTTCGGCCCAGCCGCTGAGCGACGCGAGCGCCTGGCTGCGCGTTGCCGGATCGAGTTTGCTGGCCATGGCCTTCTCCCGTGATCGAAACCTGTCGGATCTCAGATGGCCCGCCTGAGACGTTCGACAAGCGGATAGGCCGCTTCCACGATGTAGGGGCCGCCGCCGGTCGAGGCGCGGGACGAGTACAGGACAAACCGGCTCGCCGTGAACTGCAGCGGACGCAGCAGCGCCCGCGTCGAGAGATAATCGGCCACCGCGAGGGGCGACGCGCCCTTGAGGCGTCCGAGCGTGACATGGGGCACGAACTTGCGCGTTTCCGCCGGCAGGCCGATACGCCGCATCAGCCGCTCATGTTCGCCCTGCAATTCGGCGAGAGCCGCGCTTGGCAAAACCCGCGCGAAGATCGAATGGGGCTTGTCGCCACCGAAGCTGGCGATCTCGTCAAGCGTGACGGTGACCGGCCCGCGCTGGATGTCCGCCAGGAAATCGAAGGCGTCGCGGGCGGTTGATCGATCCACATCGCCGATGAAGCGCAAGGTGATGTGGTAATCGGATGGCTCGATCCAGCGCGCGCCCGAGAGGCCGCCGCGGTGAAGGGACAGAAGAAGCGCGATATCAGGCGGGACTTCGAGGCCGGTGAACAGACGAGGCATGATTCGCGAGCTTTCCCGAAACCTGCGACATTTGCGAGACAGTTGCCGTTGCGGCGGACGCAACGCCACCGCACGAAGCTGGACAACCGGCCGGGCGCTGTCAATTCACCTCGGTGCCGGGCTTGGATCATCCCGCATTGAGATGGCATCGCCCTTTGTGCGCACGGCTCAGGGGCAGGGATTGCCGCGAAGCTGGTGGACGGCGTCGAGTTCGGCCTCGAGTTCGGGCGTGATCCGGCAGGCGAGCGATCCCTCCACGCAGACCTTGAGCTGCTCCATCGAGGTCGCGCCAATGATGTTCGAGGTGGTGAAGGCGCGGCTGGTGACAAAGGCGATCGCCATCGCGGCGGGGTCAAGCCCGTGCTTGCGCGCAATCGCCACATAGTCGGCGACAGCCTCCTCCGAACCAGGCGTCTGGTAGCGCTGGGCGCGGTCGAACAGCGTGGTGCGCGCACCGGCTGGTCTGGCGCCGTTGAGGTATTTCCCCGTCAGGAAGCCCTGCGCCAGGGGCGAATAGGCCAGGAGGCCGACCTGTTCGCGCAGGTGGATTTCCGCCATGGCCGTCTCATAGGTCCGGTTGAGCAGGTTGTAGGCGTTCTGCACCGTCTGGACGCGCGGCAGCCCCTTCGCCTCGGACCCGAACAGGAAGCGCATCGTTCCCCAGGCGCTTTCGTTCGACAGACCGATATGGCGGACCTTGCCCGCCTTCACAAAGCCATCCAGCACCTCGAGCTGGCCTTCGATGCTGTTCTCGTCGGGCAGCGGCGCGGTGCCGGCGGCGCTGAACCGTGTCGGGTTCGAGCCCCACGGCATCGGCCGCTCCGGCCAGTGCAGCTGATACAGGTCGACATGGTCGGTTTGCAGCCGCTTCAGCGAGTTTTCGAGCGCGTAGGTCATCTGGGCCTTGTCAAGACGGCCCTCCTGCGGCGGGTCGCGGAACCAGGTCATCGCCGAACGGCCGATCGTCTTGGTCGCGAGAATCACCTTGTCCCGGTTCTTGCGGGCCTTGAACCACGAACCGATGATGCGCTCGGTTGAGCCTTGCGTCTCGGCCTTCGGCGGAATCGAATACAGCTCGGCCGTATCGAAGAAATTGATGCCCTGATCCAGCGCGTAGTCCATCTGCTGATGGCCTTCCGCCTCGGTGTTCTGCTGGCCCCAGGTCATCGTGCCGAGGCAGATCTCCGACACCTTGAGGTCACTGCGGCCAAGCGAGCGGTACTGCATGGGGAAACTCCGGAAGAAGGACGGGATGGGGACCGGGAACGTCCGCTGGCTGATCAGCCGGCAGGCCTGATGCTGTCAAGAAACTTCTCGACGGTTGGCAGGATGCGTCCGACGATCACCCCGACCCCCTCGGCCGTGGGATGGATGCCGTCGGGCTGGTTGAGGGCCCGGTCGGCGGCGACGCCGTCGAGAAAGAAGGGATAGAGCACAAGGCCGTGCTTCTCGGCCAGATCGGTGAAGATCCGGTCGAAACGTGACGTGTATTGCGGCCCCATGTTCGGTGGGGCGCGCATGCCGGCGAGCATGATGGCCATCCTTCGCTCCTTCAGGCGCAGGATGATCGCCTCCAGCGCGGTCCGGGTCTGGTCCGGATCGAGCCCGCGCAGGGCGTCGTTCGCGCCCAGTTCGACGATCACCCCGTCGACGCCGTCGGCGATCGACCAGTCGAGACGGTCAAGCCCGGACTGGGTGGTGTCGCCCGAGACGCCGGCATTCTCGATGATCACCGTGCGCCCCTTTGCCGCAAGCGCGCGCTGCAGCTGGACAGGAAAGGCCGCCGCCGCCGGCAATCCGTAGCCGGCCGTCAGGCTGTCGCCGAAAGCGGCAATCCTGAGAGGCCGGTCCGAGGCCGCAGCGGGGCCGCCGGACGCCGCCGACAGGATGGCTGCCGACACGACAATCCCGGACAACATGCGGAAAAGACCATCCGATGCCTTGAAACCTGCGTAACGAAGCATGACCTGCCGAAAGCGCCGAAACACCGGCGCGAAGCGGATTGTTGTCTCCGCGCCCTGAAAGATCGTCATCAACGCCATGTCCGCCCTGATTGAATTGAAGAATGTGGAACTCAGTCTGGGCAAGGATGCCGCACGCGTCCACATCCTGAAGGGCATATCACTCGCAATTGAACCGGGCGAGGCCGTCGGCCTTGTCGGGCCGTCGGGGTCCGGCAAGTCCAGCCTGCTGATGGTCATGGCCGGGCTTGAGCGGGCCGACAGCGGTTCGGTCCTGATCGAGGGCGTCGATCTGGCCGCCATGGGCGAGGACGCGCTGGCGGTCTTCCGCGGCAAGCGCATCGGAATCGTTTTCCAGTCCTTCCACCTCGTGCCGACGATGACGGCGCGCGAAAACGTCGCCCTGCCGCTTGAACTGGCCGGCCGCAACGACGCCTTCGCCCGCGCCGAAGCCGAACTGCGCGCCGTCGGCCTTGGCGACAGGCTGCACCACTATCCCGCGCAACTGTCGGGCGGCGAGCAGCAGCGCGTCGCGATCGCGCGTGCCGTGGCGCCCGACCCCGCCATTATTGTCGCTGACGAGCCGACCGGGAACCTCGACGAGACCAACGGCGCGTCCATCGTCGACCTGCTCTTCGCGTTGAAGCGTGAGAGAGGCGCGACCCTCGTGCTGGTCACCCATGATGCGGGGCTGGCCGCGAAATGCGACCGGACGATCCGCCTGCGGTCCGGGGTGATCCTGGCTCCCGAAGCGTCTCCGCTGGCTGAGGTCTGACCCGATGCATGGAACCCTGCCCGCGACGGCCAAACGGCCTGGACTCCTGTCATCGGCGGCTTTGGCGCTGAGATTGGCGCTGCGCGACCTGCGCGGCGGCCTGAGGGGCTTCGGCGTCTTCATCGCCTGCCTTGCCCTCGGCGTGGCCGCGATCGCGGCTGTCACCTCCACAGCCCGCAGCGTCGAGGAAGGCCTCAGCCGCGAAGGCCGCCGCATTCTGGGCGGCGACGCCGCCTTCGCCCTGGTCCAGCGCGAGGCGACGCCTGGCGAGCGCGCCTATCTTGCCGGCAAGGGCGCCCTGTCCGCCATGGCGACCATGCGGGCCATGGTCAATGCCGGCCCCAAGGGCGCGGCGCTGGTGGAGATCAAGGCGGTTGACGGGGCCTACCCGGTCGTCGGCGAACTCGTCAGCGAGCCTGCCGCCCCGCTGGCTGGCCTCCTCGCCGAACGGGACGGGGCATTTGGCGCCCTGGCCGATCCGCTGATTCTGGCGCGCCTCGATCTTCGGGTCGGAGACGTGGTCGATGTGGGATCGGCCCGGTTCCGGATCAGCGGCACCGTGCAGTCCGAACCCGACAAGGTCGCGGCGGGCATCGGCCTTGGCCCACGCTTCCTCACCTCCGAAGCGGGCCTGCGTGCCTCGGGCCTTGTCCAGCCCGGCAGCATGATCCGCTGGACCTATCGCCTCGATCTGTCGGCCGCTGGCGGCGCCACGGACGGCGCGGCGCTGGCCGCCCTTGAGGCCGACGTGAAGATGGCGCTGCCCGAGGCGGGCTGGGAAATCCGGACCCGCGCCAATGCGGACCCCCGCTTTGCCCGCAACATCGACCGGTTCAGCCAGTTCCTGACGCTGGTCGGCCTGACGGCGCTGCTGGTTGGCGGCGTCGGTGTCGCCAATGCCGTGCGCCGCTTCGTCGACATGAAGCGCATGGACTTCGCCACCCTGAAGGCGCTGGGCGCACCCGGCTCGCAGGTCGTCGCGATCCACCTCGCCGAAGTCATGCTCGTGGCCATCCTCGGCATCACCATCGGCCTCGTGGCGGGAGCCGGCCTGCCCTATGTGCTGGCCGCCACGCTTGGCGACAGCCTGCCCTTGCCGATCACGCCCACCATCGCCTGGACCCAACTCGGCGTCGCCGCGCTGTATGGCCTAATCACGGCGCTGGTCTTCGCGATCCTGCCGCTTGGCCAGGCCCATGACACGCCGGTTTCGGCCCTGTTCCGCGATGCGGTGGCGGCGGACAATCGCCGTCCGCGCCGACTCTATCTGGCAGCTTTCGCGTTGGCGCTGGCGGTGATGATCGGAATCACCATCCTGTTCGCCTATGACGCGCGCATCGCCGCGATCTACATCAGCGTCATTGCGGCGGCCTTCGTGATGCTGCGCATGGTCAGCGCCGGCATCATGAAAGTGGCCGCCGCGCTGCCGCGCGCCCGCCAGCCGTCCCTGCGCATGGCCATCGCCAACATGCACCGGCCCGGCGCCATGACGCCGGCCCTCGTGCTCTCTCTCGGGCTTGGCGTGGCGCTGCTCTCGGCGCTCGCCTTCATCGACTCCAGCCTGACGCGGGCGCTGACGCAGAACCTGCCCGAGCGCGCCCCGAGCTTCTACTTCCTCGACATTCCCAGCACGCGCACGGCAGAATTCGACGGCTTCGTCTCCAGCCGCTCCCCCGGCGGCGCCCTTGCGCGCGTACCGGTGATGCGCGGCCGCATGGTCGCCCTCAACGGCGTGCCGGTCGATCAGGTCAAGGTCGCCGACCGTTTCAGCTGGGTTCTCGAAGGTGATCGCGGCATCACCTATGCCGACGCGCTGCCGCAGGATTCCCGGCTCATCAGCGGTGAATGGTGGTCAAAGGACCATCGCGGCGAGCCGCTCGTCTCCTTCGACGACGAACTCGCTGCGGGGCTGGGCCTTGTCGTCGGCGACCGTGTCACGGTCAACGTCCTGGGCCGCAACATCACGGCGCGCCTCGCCAACACGCGCAGGGTCGAATGGCGCAATCTTGGCATCAACTTCGTGATGCTGTTCTCGCCGAACACCTTCGCGGGCGCGCCCCACACCCATCTCGCCACGCTGACCCCGTCGGCCGCGGAGCGGGCGCAGGACTCCGCCCTGACCGCAGCGCAGGACGCGGCGCTGCTGCGCGCCCTGGCGCAGACCTTCCCGTCGGTGACCGCCGTGCGGGTCAGGGACGCGATCGAGGCGGCCAACGCGCTTGTCGGCAAACTCACCCTCGCCATCAGGGCGGCAAGCGGCATCGCCGTCGCTGCAAGCCTGCTTGTGCTGGCCGGAGCGCTGGCGGCCGGACAGCGCGCGCGGCTCTACGACGCCATGATCCTGAAGACGCTGGGCGCGACGCGCGGCCGCATCCTGCGCGCCTACGCCCTTGAATACGCCCTGACGGGTCTCATCGCCGCGCTGTTCGGCCTGCTCGCCGGAACAGCCGCCGGATGGGCGGTGACGACACGCGCCATGAACATTGCCTTCGCATTCACGCCGTCTTCCGCAATACTTTTGTCATGTGCGACTGTGGCTGTTGCAGTTGTTTTTGGTCTTGTCGGAACACTTCATATTCTTGGCAAGAAACCCGCCAGCTATCTTCGGTCTCTATAGATGAAGAACCACTCCCACTACATAATTCACATAACTTTTGTGGATATTTTGTCTCCGATGACGCGGGCTGAGTTTACGCTTTGTAAGCCAGGTTCAGACAGCCTCTTGTAAATTTCGTGGCTTTTCCCCATATTCCTCACCGACGCCGGTTGCCGGCGCCGACGGGGCCTGGACAGTCCCGGCGGTTTTTTTGGTCCATTGGTCTTCCCAAGGGAGTGGAGCTTCTCCATGAGCAATTTCGATCCTAACGCTTCGGCCTGGGGCACACCTTATGCCCAGCAGCGCAGCGCAGCCGAGGTCGATCAGGGCCTCCGGTCCTTCATGCTCGGCGTGTACAATCACATGATTCTCGGCCTGGCCATCTCCGGCCTGGTCGCCATGGGCACCAACATGCTCGCCACCGCCACCAATGCGGCTGGCCGCACCGTTCTCACCCCCATCGGCCAGATGCTCTATGTCAGCCCGCTGAAGTGGGTGATCATGCTGGCGCCGCTGGCCTTCATCCTGCTGTTCACGTTCCGGGCCGAGAAGATGTCGGCCTCGAGCGCCCGCGCCATGTTCTACGCCTTCGCGGCGGTGATGGGTCTGTCGCTGTCGACCATCCTGGTGGTCTTCACCAAGGGTTCGATCGTGCAGATGTTCTTCGTGACGGCTGCTGCCTTCGGCGGCCTGAGCCTGTTCGGCTACACCACGAAGAAGTCGCTCTCGGGCCTTGGCTCGTTCCTGATCATGGGTCTGATCGGCCTGATGATCGCCTCGATCGTCAACCTGTTCATGCAGTCGAGCGCGCTCACCTTCGCCATCTCCGCGATCGGCGTGCTGGTCTTCGCTGGCTTGACCGCCTGGGACACCCAGCGCCTGAAGGAAATGTACCTCTACGGTGAGGGCACGGCCGAGGAACTCGCCAAGCTGTCGATCAACGGCGCGCTCTCGCTCTACCTGAACTTCATCAACATGTTCCAGATGCTGCTGAACCTGTTCGGCCAGAAGGAATAATTCTCTTCAGCCCTGGCTGACGAGACACGCCCCGGCGCGCAAGCGCCGGGGTTTTGTTTTGACGACGGTGACCCGGCTCCAGGGGAGGAGCAGGCCGGCCTTTCCGGCCTCAGCGCACCAGCTTCACAGGCTTGTCGAGAACCTGAAGGACCCGCGCGAGGTCCTGCCCGCGTTTCAGGATCAGGCCGCCCGTGGTCGTGACGCTGTAGGCCCCTTGCTTCCGGGCAAGCGCCGGGTTCTTGACCACCCGGTACAACGGCATTTCGGAGGTGCGCCGGAAGATCGAGAAAACGGCCGCCTCCCTGAGAAAGTCGATGGCGTAGTCCCGCCACTCGCCCTCCGCGACCTTGCGCCCATACAGGTTGAGGATGAGCCTCAACTCATGCCGGTCGAACGAAACACGCTCTGCCATGGCCCGGTGCAGCGGCACGACTGTGGCTTCGCGCTCTGTCTCGGGGATATCCGCTTCCGCCACCAGGCCGACTCCGCCACGTTGCGACTGCGCACATGATGGGCTCGCACGCGGCGGCTGGCAAGCCGCGATCGTTTGCTGGCGCGCCGTGATCCGGACGGCTTCACGGGACTGTCGGAGATGCCCCATTTTGGCCCGCTTCACGCCCAGCGATGACCATCTTGCCAGCGATAATGAACCTCGTTGCCTCGACGGCCCGGTCTGGTTGCGCTCTGGACACGTCAGCCCCCCAGCCCCCCGGGGTTCGATCTGGCCGGGCCACTTTGTCGAGGTTCCTTGGCCGGCCTTGGGCGTTCTCGCCCGGGCCGGCCTTTCTTTTCGCGAACAGGATATCTAGCGGGCCGTCGCGTGGTAGGCGCGGTTCGGGCGCATGTCGGTGGCGGAGGCCACGCGATTCGACATGTTGTAGAAGGCCGCCACCGCTGCGATGTCCCAGATCTCGCGCTCGCCGAATCCGGCGCCGCGCAGGGCGGCGCGGTCTTCATCGCCCACCAGATGCGGCGTCACGGTGAGCTTGTCGGCGAAGGACAACATGGCACGGTGCCGCTCCGACAGCATGGCGCAACGCCAGTTCATCACCAGGATCTCACCCAGAACCGGATCGCCCGACATCTGCCTCACCGCGGCGCCGTGCGCGGTCAGGCAGTAATAGCAGCGGTTTGCGGCTGACACGACCACCGCGATCATCTCGCGCTCCAGCTTGGACAAGCCGGAAGGCGCCAGCATCAGGTCGTTGTAGAGCGCGGCGAAAGCCTTGAGATGGGCGTCGTCATGGGCGAAGGCCTGCAGCACATTCGGCACGAAGCCGATCTTCTCATCGCATTTGGCGAAATAGGCCGCCATGTCGGGGGACAGCGCCGCCTGCGGCAGTTGCAAGGCCATGACATGTTCCGGCTGATCCTGCCGGGACGGAACCTCGCCCGTCGCCTTCTTGTCATGTGACATGCGCATTCTCCTTCAGGTGGCTGACTGTGCCCGCCGGCAGGACCGCATGCTTGCGGCGGCGGCGTGATGCAGGCTTGTGCGACGAAAGTTGCACAAGACCTGCGCATATGTCATCCGTCGGACAACACGGACGCCCGAATGGGTGCATGAGGGGGAGCGATTATGGCCCGGACGCCGTCAGGCAAGACTGCCAGCCCTCCCGTCAGGTCCGCCCCGGGCATCATGCCGGCCGGGGCGGAGCTGAAAGCCTTCACCGACCTTCTGTTCGCCCATGTGGCCGCCGAGGACATCGCCGCCTATGACGGGGACGATCTCAGCCGCTTTGCCGACGGCGCGCTGGCGCAGCTGCGGACGGCGCGCCTGCCGCACACGAGCCGCGTGAACCTGCGCGACGAGACCGTCAGCCACGGCGGCGTGCGCCGCGAACTGACGATCATCGAGATCGTCAATGACAACATGCCGTTCCTGCTCGATTCGACCCTCTCGGAGTTGGCCGAGCAGGGAATCGAGCCGAATCTCGTTGCCCATCCGATCGTCGCGGTGGCCCGTGACGAGGCCGGCGGACTTGTGCGCATGGCGGGCGACGCGTCGGCCCGCGCGCCGGAGGGCACACTGCGCGAAAGCCTGATCCATATCCATGTCGAGGCCCTTCCCGACCTTGCCCAGCGTGACCGGCTCGTCGCCGGCCTGAACAGGGTCTATGCCGATGTCCGGGTGGCCGTCGATGACTGGTCGTCGATGCGCACGCGGCTCGGAACCGCCATGCAGGCCTACCGCAGCAATCCGCCACCATTGCCCGAGGAGGAAATGGCCGAGGCCATGCGCTTCCTCGACTGGATCAGCGCGGACAATTTCACCTTCCTCGGCATGCGCGAGTACCGCTTCGCCAAGGGCTCGGAGGCCGCGGACCAGGTCGGCGGAACCGGCCTCGGCATCCTGCGCGATCCCTCCGTGATGGTGCTCAGGCGCGGGCGCGAGCTGGTGGCGACGACGCCCGAAATCCGCGCCTTTCTCAACCGCCCGCAGGCCTTGATCATCACCAAAGCGAACGTGAAGAGCCGGGTGCACCGCCGCGTCCATCTCGACTACGTCGGCATCAAGCTCTTCACCGCCGACGGACGGCTTGACGGCGAACTGCGGATCGTCGGCCTCCTGACCTCGAGCGCCTACACGGGAACAGCGGCATCCGTGCCCTATCTGCGCCTCAAGGTTGCGCAGGTGGCCAAGATGGCGGGCTTCGATCAGGCCAGCTATTCTGGCCGCTCGCTGATGAACGTGCTCGATTCCTATCCGCGCGACGAGCTCTTCCAGATCAATGTCGAGACGCTGCACCGCTTCGCGTTGGACATCCAGCAGCTCACCGAGCGCCCCCGCATCCGCGCCCTGGCGCGGATCGACGAGTTCGACCGCTTTGTCTCGGTGCTCGTCTATATCCCCAAGGACCGCTACGACACCTCCGTGCGCCGCCGAGTCGGGGATTTCCTGTGCCGGGTCTTTGCCGGCCGGCTGTCGGCCGCCTACCCGGCCTACCCGGAGGGGCCGCTCGCCCGCACCCACTACATCATCGGGCGGGACGACGGCGAAACGCCGCGTGTCGACCGCGCCACGCTGGAAGCCGGCATCGCGGCGATCGTCCGCACCTGGGCCGACGGGCTGAAGGACGCGCTCGCCCGCGTGAAGGGCGATGCGAAGGCGAGGCTCTCGGCCGAGCGCTATGCCGACGCCTTCGGAGCTGCCTACCGCGAGAACTTCGCCGCCGCGGAGGCGCTCGGGGACATCGCGATTCTCGATACCTTGTCCGCCGACAAGCCGCGCGCCGTCGACTTCTACCGGCGCGAAGGCGACCCGAACGGGCGCGTCAATCTCAAGGTCTTTACGCGCGCCACGCCGATGCCGTTGTCCCAGCGCGTGCCGATGCTGGAGAACATGGGCTTCACGGTGGTCAACGAACGCACCTACCGCGTTGTCCCGGCCGGCTCGTCGGAGGCCGAACGCGTCTGGCTCCATGACATGACCCTGGAGCGGGCAGCGGGCGGAGAAATCGACATCACGGTTGCGGAACCGGCGGTCGAGGCTGCGCTCATGGCCCAGTTCGCCGGCCTGACAGAGCCCGACCGTTACGACGCCCTCGTGCTGGAGGCCGGTCTGGCCTGGCGTGAAGTGGCGCTGATGCGCGCGCTGGGCCGCTATCTCAGACAGGTTGGCGTCCCTTATGGCCAGGATTACCTCGCCGGCACACTCGCCCGTCACCGCGACATCACGCGGACCCTCGCCAGGAGCTTCCACAACCGCTTCGATCCGCGCATCGAGCAGGCCGCCCGCAGCCGCGCCGCAGCGGACCTGGCCCATACGCTCGACGAGCAACTGTCTGCGGTCAGCAGCCTTGACGATGACCGCATCCTGCGGCGCTTCGCCAATCTGATCGACGCCGCGCTGCGCACCAACTACTTCCAGATCGGCACCGACGGCTTCGCCCGTCCGGTGATCTCGTTCAAGTTTGACAGCGGCAAGGTCGAGGGCCTGCCGGCGCCTCGGCCGCTCTACGAGATTTTCGTCTATTCGCCGCGCGTCGAGGGCGTGCATCTGCGCTTCGGCAAGGTTGCACGCGGTGGGCTGCGCTGGTCGGACCGCCCGCAGGACTTCCGCACCGAGGTGCTCGGCCTGGTCAAGGCCCAGCAGGTCAAGAACGCCGTCATCGTGCCGGTCGGCGCCAAGGGCGGCTTCGTGCCGAAGCAGTTGCCGCCCGCCTCGGACCGCGCGGCCTGGTTCGCCGAAGGCACCGAGAGCTACCGGATCTTCGTCCGCACGCTCCTGGAGCTGACCGACAACCTCGACGGCGAGCGGATCGTCCCGCCCGCCAACACCATCCGCTATGACGGCGATGATCCCTATCTCGTGGTGGCCGCCGACAAGGGCACCGCCACCTTCTCTGACACGGCGAACGCCCTGTCCGCCGAAAAGGGCCACTGGCTCGGCGACGCCTTCGCCTCGGGCGGCAGCCAGGGCTACGACCACAAGAAGATGGGCATCACGGCGCGCGGCGCCTGGGAAGCCGTCAAACGCCACTTCCGCGAGATCGACCACGACATCCAGGTGACGCCGTTCACCGTGGCCGGGGTCGGCGACATGTCCGGCGACGTGTTCGGCAACGGCATGCTGCTTTCCCCCGCCATCCGGCTGGTGGCGGCCTTTGATCACCGCGACATCTTCCTCGACCCCACCCCCGATACGGCCGTATCGCTCAAGGAGCGCGAGCGCCTGTTCGCCCTGCCGCGCTCGAGCTGGCAGGACTATGACGTCGCGCTGATATCGGTCGGCGGCGGCGTGTTCTCGCGCAGCGCAAAATCGATCCCGCTCTCCGCGACAATCCGCGAGCTGCTCGATCTCGACAAGCCCGAAGCCACACCGCAGGAGGTCATGGGCGCCATCCTCAAGGCCCGGGTCGACCTGCTCTGGTTCGGCGGCATCGGCACCTATATCCGCGCCTCGGGCGAGACCGACGCGGAAGTTGGCGACCGGGCCAATGATGCGATCCGGATCACCGGGCTCGACATCCGCGCCAAGGTGGTCGGCGAGGGCGCCAATCTCGGCGCCACCCAGCGCGGACGCATCGAGGCGGCGCGCGCCGGCGTCCGGCTCAACACCGACGCGATCGACAATTCGGCGGGCGTCAACACGTCCGACGTCGAGGTCAACATCAAGATTGGCCTGACAGCACCCGAGCGGGACGGCCGCCTGACCTCCGATGCCCGCAACGCCTTGCTGGCGGACATGACCGACGAGGTCGGGCAGTTGGTCCTGCGCAACAACTATCTGCAGTCGCTGGCGCTGTCGCTGGCCGAACGGCGCGGCGCGGCTGAACTTCCACTGGCGCGGGCGCAGATGCGCAAGCTGGAGAAGGAAGGGCGCCTCGACCGTGCCGTCGAGTTCCTGCCCGCCGACGCCGTGCTGGCCGGCCGTGAGCAGCGCCAGGAAGGCATGACGCGGCCTGAACTGGCGGTGCTGCTCGCCTATGCCAAGCTCGCGCTCTACGACGACCTGCTGGCCAGTGGGCTGCCGGACGAGCCATACCTCGCGAACGAGCTGACCCGGTATTTCCCGGCGGCGATGCGCGAGCGCTTTCCCGACGCCATCAACGGTCATCGCCTGCGCCGCGAGATCATCTCGACGCAGCTGGCCAATGCGGTCGTCAACCGCGCCGGAGCGGGTGTTGTGGCGCGGCTCTCGGACGAGACCGGGGCGGATGCCTCGGCCATCGCCCGCGCCTATATACTGACCCGCGACGCCTTCGGCCTGCTCGACCTCAACCTCGCCATCGACCGGCTCGATGCGAAGCTGGGCGGCGCGCTCCAGCTGGCGCTCTATGCCGCGGTGCAGGAAACGTTGGTGGCACGCATGGTCTGGTTCCTGCGCAACGCCGATGTCAGCCGTCCGCTGGACGAGCAGGTGACGCGTTTCGGCGCCGGTGTCGCGGCCATTGCGGCGGCAGGCACGAGCCTGGCCACGGACCAGACACGGCGCAGCGCCGCCATCAAGCTCTGGACAGAGGCCGGGGTGCCAGACGAACTCGCCACGCGCATCGTCGATCTGCCTGCCCTGCAGGCGGCCCCCGACGGCGTGCTGATCGCCGAGCAGAGCGGCGCAACGGTTTCGGACGCGGTGTCGATGCTGTTCGCCGTCACTGAGGCGTTCGGCGCCGGCCAGCTCAAACAGGCGGGGGCCGCCCTGAAGGCGACAGACCGCTTCGAACGGCTTGCCATTGACCGAGCAGTGGAGCGGATTGACCTTTCGCTACGGGCCATGTCCGTTGATGTGCTCAAGCAGCATGGCAAGGGGCGCGCGGCGCTGGATACGTGGCGCGGACTGCGGCAGGCCGGGGTTGCCCAGCTCGGCGCATCGATCGCGGACCTGCTCGACAGCGGCCTGACGCCAGCCAAGCTCTCGGTCGCCGCCAGCCTGATGGACGATCTGGCCCGATCGGCGGCGAAGCGCTGAGGCCAGCTGGTCATGGCCGCGACTCTGCGCTAGACCGCCGCACAAGGAGGAGGGCAGCCATGAACCAGGACCAGAGTGACGCCGGCAACGGTTTGCGCGCCGACCCCAAGCTGCTGGAGCTTCTCGTCTGCCCCGTCACCAAGACGACGCTGGTCTACGACGCGGCACGGCAGGAACTGGTCTCGATGGCGGCCAAGCTGGCCTACCCGATCCGCGATGGCATCCCCATCATGCTGCCGGAAGAAGCGCGACCGATCGAATAGGCCCGGCTTCAGACAGCCTCGCCCCGAAGCAGCCGCGGCTGCGTTGTGCTGTTGCCCGAGGCCTCGCGGATGAACATCGCCTTCAATCCGGGCATGCGGTCCACCAGCCCGAGGCCGAGGTCGCGGGCGAGGCGCACCGGGGTCACGTCGTTCGAGAACAGGCGGTTGAGCCCATCCGTCACCACGCCCATCGCCACGGTGTCGAAGCGCCGCGCGGCCTGATAGGGCGCGAGCGCGGCCTCGGTTCCGACGTCGAGGCCAAGCCGGGCCGCCTCCACCACGGCCTGCGCGAGGGAGGCCGCGTCCTTGAGGCCGAGATTGAGGCCCTGCCCGGCAATCGGGTGAATCACATGCGCCGCATCCCCCAGCAGCGCCAGCCGCGGCGCAATGAAACGCCGCGCGATGCCGAAGGAGAGCGGATATGCCCTCGGCGCGCTGGCGAACCGCAGCGCCCCGAGTTGCAGGCCAAAGCGGATTTCCAGCTCGTCGAGCAGATCATCCGGCTGCAGTGTCAGGAGCGTCTGCGCGTCGCTGGTCGCTTCCGTCCAGACGATGGACGATTGATGGCCCCCCTCTGCGTCGTCGGGCAGGGGCAGGACTGCAAAAGGGCCAGCCGGCAGGAAATGCTCGAGCGCCCGCCCGCCATGGGGCCTTTCATGGGAGATGGTGGCCACGATGCCGGACTGTCCATAGTCCCATCCGACCCAGCCGATCGCGGCGCCCTCCCGCAGGCGCGAGCGTGCACCGTCGGCGGCAACGACCAGCGCGGCCCGCTGCTGCCCGCCATCCGCATAACTGACGGTGGCGGCGTCCTGATCCGCCGTGACACGCTGGACGCTGCCGGGACGCAGCGTCACGCCGGCCTCCCGGCATGCCTCGGTCAGGACCCGATTGATCACCCGGCTCCACACCATATGGGCGAAGGGCTCGCCGCCATCCGCACCGCCGTCGGCCCCGCCGTACGCAAACGTCAGGTAACCGGGACGCACGACATCGCGGGTCTTGCTGTCCGTGACCAGCATGTCGGTTATCGGCTGCGCCCCGTCCTGCATCGCGCCCCAGACCCCGAGCGCGGCGAACATGCGCCGTCCTGCGGCGGAGATCGCGTAGGCTCGGCCATCGGCGCGCCCGGGCTGCGCCAGAACCGGATCGGCCAGCACGACATCATGGCCCGCTCCGAGCGCCTGCTTCAGCGCCAGCGCCAGGCTGAGCCCGCCAAGTCCTCCCCCGGCAATGATGATGCGCTGCGCCACGGTCGCTTTCTCCACGTCGAACTGGCCCCGCTCATGGCGGCGGAGCTTGACGTCATCCCCTGTGGACCTGCCAGATGCGGCTGGCAAGTCACCGGAGGATCATACGGCATGTCAAACGCGGTCGACGTCCTTCTCGATATCCTTGACCTCGAGCCTCTGGAGCGCAACCTGTTCCGTGGTCGCACCCCGCTGACCGGCCGGAGCCGCGTCTTCGGCGGACAGGTGGTGGCGCAGGCGCTGGTCGCTGCCTGCCGCACCGTCGAGGCCCGGCAGCTGCACTCGCTGCATGCCTATTTCCTGTTGCCCGGCGATCCGTCGATCCCGATCATCTATGACGTGGACCGAATCCGCGACGGCCGCTCCTTCACCACACGCCGGGTCGTGGCGATCCAGAAAGGCGAAGCGATCTTCGCCATGTCGGCCTCCTTCCACGCCGAGGAGACCGGTTATGTTCACCAGATGCCGATGCCCGATGTACCGCGGCCCGACGAGTTGCCCGACGCTGACGAGATGCGCCGGACGATCCTGCCTTCCCTGCCCGCAGAGGTCCGCGCCTATTTCGAAAGTGACCGGCCGATCGAGTTGAAGCCGGTGGAGCTGTCCCGCTATCGCAAGGGAGAGCCGCTGCCGCCGAAGTTCCATGTGTGGCTCCGCGCCAGCCACCGGCTGCCGGACAACCCGGCGCTGCACCAGTGCGTGCTGGCCTACGCCTCGGACATGACCCTGCTGGACGCCTCGCTCATCGCCCATGGGCGCACGGTGTTCGAGCGCACGATCCAGGCTGCCAGCCTCGACCACGCTCTCTGGCTCCATCGCCCGTTCAGGGTGGACGAGTGGCTTCTGTACGCGCAAGACAGCCCGTCCGCCCACGGAGCGCTCGGCTTTGCGCGCGGCCTGATCTTTAATCTGCGTGGCGAATTGGTCGCTTCTGTCGCCCAGGAGGGATTGATCAGGCGTCGGGACGATCTGGCCTGACGATCCGATTGCCACGAATAGCAGCAGATGCCGAAAATTTGAGCAGTCCGTGACGGCTGGGTCAGGCGCCCAGCCACCAGGCCAGGGGCCGGCATGGCGTGGAATCCCTGTGGGCCGCATTCCTTGGGCTGTCCGCGCCGGCTTTGGCACGCTCCTTGATAGCTGAAGTCGAGGCGTCCGGCGCAATCGGGTCGCCGTGCTGCAATCAAGCGTCCGGTCTCCAACCCTGGGTGCCGGCGACAACCAGACGGGGTGCGAGGCAACATGAAAATCGTGATGGCCATCATCAAGCCATTCAAGCTCGAGGAGGTGCGTGACGCGCTGACCTCTCTCGGGGTCCATGGCCTGACCGTGACCGAGGTGAAAGGCTACGGCCGCCAGAAGGGTCACACCGAAATCTACCGTGGCGCCGAGTACGCCGTCAGCTTTCTGCCGAAGATCAAGATCGAAGTGGCCGTGGCCAATGATCTGGTCGGCAAGGTGATCGACGCCATCACCGGCGCTGCCCGCACCGGGCAGATCGGCGATGGAAAAATCTTCGTGTCCTCAATTGAACGCGCCGTCCGCATCCGCACCGGCGAAACCGATCAGGACGCGCTCTGAGCCCGCGCCTTTTTTCTGGAGAGTAACCCCATGTCCATTTCACGTTTTGCAGGAGCAGGCCTCGCCGGGCTGACGTCGCTCCTGATTGCAGCGACGCCGGCCCTCGCCCAGGCGCCGACGGTCAACAAGGGCGACACCGCCTTCCTGATGATCTGCACGGTCCTCGTGCTTCTCATGACCATTCCGGGGCTCGCGCTGTTCTATGGCGGCCTTGTCCGCAGCAAGAACATGCTTTCGGTCCTGACCCAGGTCTTCGCCATCGTCTGCGTGGTGATGATCATCTGGGTGACGTATGGCTACTCGCTCGCCTTCACCAGCGGCGGCGGTCTCAACGACTATATTGGCGGCCTGTCGAAGGCATTCCTGAACATCGCGCCCGAAGGCAAAACGATCGTCGACGCAACGGCTGCGACCTTCTCGAACGGCTACTATGTGCCCGAGCTGGTCTACATCATGTTCCAGATGACCTTTGCCTGCATCACCTGCGCGCTGATCGTCGGAGCCTTCGCCGAGCGCATGAAGTTCTCGGCCCTGCTGCTGTTCACGGTTCTGTGGTGCACCTTCGTCTATCTGCCGATCGCCCATATGGTCTGGTACTGGGCCGGACCGGACGCGCTTGCCGCAGCCGCCAAGGCTGTCGCCGAAGCCGGCGCGGATGCCGCCAAGAAGGCTGCAGCCGAGGCTGAACTGGCCAAGGTCACCGCCGATGCAGGCCTGATCTTCCAGTGGGGCGCCCTCGACTTCGCCGGCGGCACGGTCGTGCACATCAACTCGGGCATCGCCGGCCTCGTCGGCTGCCTCGTCCTCGGCAAGCGCATCGGCTACGGCAAGGAGCTGATGGCCCCGCACTCGCTGACCATGACGATGATCGGCGCGGCCTTGCTCTGGGTCGGCTGGTTCGGCTTCAATGCCGGCTCCAACCTGGAAGCCAACGGCACGGCCGGTCTGGCCATGGCCAACACCTTCGTCGCTGCCGCAGCGGCCGGCCTCTCCTGGCTGCTGATCGAGTGGGCCACGAAGGGCAAGCCCTCCTTGCTCGGCCTGGCGTCCGGCGTGGTCGCCGGCCTCGTGGCGGTGACCCCGGCCTCCGGTTTCGCCGGTCCGATGGGTTCGCTGGTCCTCGGCCTCGCCGCGGGCGCCGTCTGCTTCGTCTTCTGCTCGACGGTGAAGAACAGCTTTGGCTACGACGACTCGCTGGACGTTTTCGGCATCCATTGCGTCGGCGGCATCCTCGGCGCGCTGGCGACCGGCATTCTGGTCAACACCGCGCTCGGCGGCACCGGCGTCCCGGACTACACCACCAAGCCCGGAGAGCTCTCGGTCGGCGCCTACGCCCTCGGAACCCAGCTCTGGGCCCAGACCAAGGCGGTGCTTCTCACCATTGCATGGTCCGGCATCGGCTCGTTCATCATCTACAAGATCGTGGATGTGATCGTCGGCCTGCGCGTCACCACCGAGCAGGAGCGCGAAGGCCTGGACATCGCCGAGCACGGTGAGCGCGCCTACAACTACTGAGCGCACGCCTCATCGCAGCATACGCCCCGGCCTCGCGGCCGGGGCTTTTTCTTTTGGTCAACGGCACTCCCACACGTCAGGCTGACGACAGGGTTAAGCGGGCCTTAACCCGCCTTTCGCTACTGTCCACAGAGTTGTCGGCCTCGCTTGCGGGGGCTGCGCGCCTTGTGGACCGCATGGCGCTCAACACTGGGCCACAAACCATGCGCATGATCCGACGTCGCTCCCTGAGTGATCATCTTCCGCCAGCCTTCCGCACCTTCGTGAGCCGGCGCGCGGCGGAGCTTGGCGGCTTTGCGATCCTCTGCGGCATCATCCTGCTGCTGCTGGCGCTGGCGAGCTGGTCGGTCGATGATCCCAGCCTGAACAACGCCACCAACGGCAAGGTCCGCAATCTTCTCGGTCGTCCCGGCGCCATCGTCGCCGACCTGCTGATGCAGCTTGGCGGCCTTGGCGTCATCGCCGTGCTCTTGCCGCCCTTCGCCTGGGCCTTGAAGCTCCTGCGCACCGGAACGCTGGGGCGCGTCGCGCTGCGCGTCGCGCTCTGGCTCATGGGCGCAGCCGCAGCTTCTGCGGTCGCCAGCGCCTTGCCCCCATCCGGCCGCTGGCCGCTGCCGACCGGGCTTGGCGGCGTCATCGGCGATTCACTGTATCTCGGAGCGCGAAACCTTGTCGGCCTTTCCGGCTCGCCCTTTGGCAGCCTCCTTGGCTTTGCCTACCTCGCCGTCGCCGTCCTCAGCCTGACCGCTTCCGCCGGCTATGCCTTCGCCCGCGACGAGGATGACGACGATGACGCCGCTCTCGCCGAAGATGATGACGAGCGGCCCCGTTCCGATCTCGAGCCCGGCCTTGCTGTGGTCCTCCTGGGCGGGATTGCCCACATCGCCATGACCGTCCAGGGGATGGTCCGGCGCTGGATGGGAGGGCGTCGGCTCGCCATGGCCGGCTCGCCTGATCCCGGGCATGTCGGCACTGACCGACCGGCCATGTCGTCGACGCGCCTCCGGCGCGAGCCTGCGTTTGCCGATGGGCAGGGTCATGCGCCGGTCGCACGGATGCCGGCGCAGGAACCGCACGCTGTCCGAGCCGATGCCAGGTCCGCCCCGACCGCTTCGCAGAGGGTTGCGGCTGCCCCTGTCTTGCCGGACCTCGATGACGAGGACCCGCTCGACAACACCGTCAGTGCGCGCATCGCAGCGCCGCCGCCGCCACCCAAGCCCGGCAAGCGCATCCAGCGCGAGGCCCAACCCTCCCTGCTCGACCGCGACGAATTTGCGCTTCCGGCGCTGACCTTCCTTGCCGAACCGAAGAAGACGTCCGTTCCGAATGTCTCCGCCGACGCGCTGGAACAGAATGCGACCCTGCTCGAAGGGGTTCTCGAAGATTTCGGCGTGCGCGGCGAAATCACGCAGGTGCGTCCGGGGCCAGTCGTCACGCTGTATGAACTCGAACCCGCACCGGGCACCAAGTCCTCGCGCGTCATCAGCCTGGCCGATGACATCGCCCGCTCGATGAGCGCCATTTCCGCCCGCGTCGCGGTGGTGCAGGGCCGCAACGCGATCGGCGTCGAACTGCCCAACGCCAAGCGCGAGACGGTCTACCTGCGCGAATTGCTGGCCAGCGTCGACTTCGAGCAGAGCAAGCACAAGCTGGCGCTCTGCCTCGGCAAGACCATCGGCGGCGAGCCTGTCATCGCCGACCTCGCCAAGATGCCGCACCTGCTGGTCGCCGGCACCACCGGCTCGGGCAAGTCGGTCGCGATCAACACCATGATCCTGTCGCTGCTCTACCGGCTGAAGCCGGAAGAGTGCCGTCTGATCATGGTCGATCCCAAGATGCTCGAATTGTCGGTCTATGACGGCATTCCCCATCTGCTCACCCCGGTCGTCACCGACCCCAAGAAGGCGGTCGTCGCGCTGAAATGGGCCGTCCGCGAGATGGAGGAGCGCTACAAGAAGATGTCGAAGCTCGGCGTCCGCAACATCGACGGCTTCAACCAGCGCGTGGCCGAGGCGCGCGAGAAGGGCGAGGTCATCACGCGCACCGTGCAGACCGGCTTCGACCGCCATTCCGGCGAGGCCATCTACGAGCAGGAGGACATGGATCTCGAATCCCTGCCCTATCTCGTTGTGATCGTGGACGAAATGGCCGACCTGATGATGGTGGCCGGCAAGGACATCGAAGGCGCGATCCAGCGTCTCGCCCAGATGGCGCGCGCCGCCGGCATCCATGTGGTGCTGGCCACGCAGCGCCCGTCCGTCGATGTCATCACCGGTACGATCAAGGCCAACTTCCCGACCCGGATCTCCTTCCAGGTGACCTCGAAGATCGATTCGCGCACGATCCTGGGCGAACAGGGCGCCGAGCAGCTCCTGGGCCAGGGCGACATGCTGTTCATGGCGGGCGGCGGCCGCATCACCCGCGTTCACGGACCGTTTGTCTCCGATGGCGAGGTCGAGAAGGTGGTCGCTCATCTCAAGGCGCAAGGGCGTCCGAACTATCTCGACGCCGTCACGGCTGACGAAGGCGAACTGTCGCCGGCGCAAGGCAGCGATTCCGACAGCCCGGTCTTCGACAAGGGCGAGATGGGCGCCGGGGGCGGCGATCTATATGAACAGGCCGTCGCGGTTGTGCTGCGCGACAAGAAGGCTTCCACATCCTACATCCAGCGCCGCCTGCAGATCGGCTACAACCGCGCCGCCTCGATCATGGAGCGGATGGAGAACGAGGGCATCGTCGGTCCGGCCAACCATGCGGGCAAGCGCGACATTCTCGTCGAAGGGCAAGGACCGCACGATCCCGATTGAAGTCCGGCCTTCAAATGACCATGTGACGAGGGTAACAGATCGCCATGGGGGACCGGATACCTCTCCCGGTTCATGCCGGAATGTCAGGCGTCTGAAGAGGCGCTGTCGCGGAAGACGCTGGAAGGCTGCCGAAGATGAAGCGCATGTTGATCCTGCCCCTGCTCCTGCTTCTCGGCGCGGCGGATATGGCCATGGCCCAGGCAATCCCCGCGCCGCCGCGCAGGCCCGCTGACCTGGGCACCGGCGCCGAACCCTCCGTACTGGCTGCTCCTCCCGCCTCCGCCACCGGGCCGATGCGTCTGCAGACGGACAGGCCGGTTCCGATGCCGCCGGGCGTCAGCCCCGCGCCGGTCCGCGCGCCGACAGCCGCCGGGCCGCTGAGCGACCAGGAAGCGCTTGAAAAGGTCAACGCCTACATGAATTCCTTCCGGACGCTGATCGCGGATTTTGTCCAGATCGGCGCGGACGGCCGCAAGTTCACCGGCAAGCTCTACATCCAGCGGCCGGGCCGCATGCGCTTTGAATATCGCCCGCCCGCCACGATCGAGGTCATTTCGGACGGCACCACTGTCGCCGTGCGCGACAAGCGTCTGGGCACGCAAGATCCATACCTGATCGGACAGACGCCGCTCAAGTTCCTCCTCAAGGAGCAGATTGACCTCAAGCGCGATGTGAAGGTCACACGCATCAATTCGACGCCGGACATGATCAGCATCACGGTCGAGGACACCGCAACCCTCGGCGGCACCTCGCGCATCACCTTGCAGTTCGATCCCAAGGAGAATGTGCTGAAGCAATGGATGATTGTTGATCCGCAGGGCTACGAAACCTCCGTTCAGGTCGCCAATCTCGACACGACCCAGCGCCCTGACCCGGCCCTGTTCAGGATCAATCTCGAGCGCGTGCTTGACACCCGCAATTGACGCTCCCGGTGGGGAAGCGGATTCTTTGCAGATGCAAGCGCTCAAAACATGAGGCGGGTGCTTGAATCGGTTTGATGGCGCCACATTTGATGGTCGGGGACCACTGACCGCTCTGTCCGACCTCCCCCGTCTCGGCCCGAGCTTCAGCCCCGCCGCTGGAGTCCCCCTCCATGCGGCAGCGCGTTCCAGCGCAAGCGCCCAACCTCCCCCCGGGGTTGGGCGCTGTTGTTTTCCCGACCCTGTCCACACCCGGGGGCCGACGGCTGCTCATGAACCTCGCCATCACCACCTGGAACATCAACTCGGTCCGCCTGCGTTTTCCGATCGTGAAAGACTTCCTGGAGGCGGAGCGTCCGGACATCCTGTGCCTGCAGGAAACCAAGACGCCCGACGACAGGTTTCCCGCCAATGACTTCAAGGCCCTCGGCTACCTCCATCAGGCCTTCGTCGGGAACAAGGGCTACAACGGGGTGGCGATCCTGTCGCGTCTGCCCTTCGCCGCGCGCGACGCGATGCAGATGTGCGGACGGCCGGATGCCCGGCACCAGTCGGTCACCCTCGCGCCGGACGCCCGCAAGGCCGCCGGGATCACAGTGCACAATTTCTACGTGCCGGCCGGCGGCGACGAGCCTGATCCGGTCGTGAACGACAAGTTTGCGCACAAGCTTGCGTTTCTTGCCGAGATGGACCGCTGGTGCGGCAGCACCGCGCCGACATCGCGCCCCGCCATTCTTGTCGGCGATCTCAACATCGCGCCCTATGAGACCGATGTCTGGAGCCACAAGCAGCTGCTGGGCGTGGTCAGCCACACGCCGATCGAGACGCAGACGCTCGAGAAACTGCGCGCCGATCATGGCTGGATCGACGCCATCCGCACGCATCGGCCGGAGCCGGAGCGGGTGTATACCTGGTGGAGCTACCGGGCCCAGGATTGGGAGGCGGCTGACCGCGGCCGCAGGCTGGACCATGTCTGGCTCTCGCCCGATCTGGGACCAAAGCTGCAAACCACCAGCATCCACAGACAAGCGCGCGGCTGGGAGAGGCCTTCCGACCATGTGCCCGTCACGGTGAGGCTCGCCCTCTGACAGGCGGATCAGCTGTCGATGGCGACGATGCGCTGCCGCACGGCGTGCAGTTGACCCGACATCTCCTGCATCCGTTGCGACAGTATCCGGTGCAACAGAACCGCGGCCTCGGGAAACTCGCCGAGAACGCGGGCCATCACCGGGCGGCTGATGCGCAGGGCGGTGGTCGTTTCGCGCGCAACGGCCGTGGCCGGGCGCTGAATCTCTGCGAAAAGCGCGGTTTCGCCGAGAAGATGCCCGGCTGTCGCCACCTCCATCGCCGGTGAGCCGTCGTCGCGCGGATCAAGCGCAACCGCTCCGGACATGATGATGTAGCCGCAATCGGCGGTCTCGCCCTTGCGGAACAGGATGTCGCCCGCCCGCAGCAGACGGGTTTCCGCAGCGAACGCCACAAGGCGCAACGCCTCGCGCGGCATCAGGCCAAGCAGCGGCTGGCGCGCGAGCAGCTCCATGTCGTCATCAAGCGCCATTGCGCCCTTCCATCAATGACGAGAAACCAGCCATCACGGTTCGAGCCTGTAGCCGCCCGGATCGGTCATCAGGATCGTCGCACGGCCGGACTCAGGCTCGATCTTCTGGCGCAGCCGGTAGATATGGGTCTCGAGCGTGTGTGTCGTCACCGCCGCGTTGTAGCCCCAGACCTCCTGGAGGAGCACGTCGCGCGGCACCGGCTTGCGCCCGGCCCGGTACAGGAAACGCAGGATCGCCGTTTCCTTCTCGGTCAGCTTCAGCTTCGAGCCCTTGGCCGCGATCAGAAGCTTGGAGCCGGGATGAAAGGTGTAGGGCCCGATCTGGAACACCGCGTCTTCGCTGGCTTCATGCTGCCGCAGATGCGCACGGATGCGCGCCAGCAGCACGGCGAAGCGGAAAGGCTTGACCACGTAGTCGTTGGCGCCGGCCTCCAGCCCGAGGACCGTGTCGGCGTCGGAACCCTGCGCCGTCAGCATGATGATAGGGCTCTTGAAGCCGCCGCGGCGCATCTGCTTGACGGCGTCGCGGCCGTCCATGTCGGGCAGTCCCACATCCATGACGACAAGGTCGATGCGTTCGGTCTTCGCCAGTTTGATCGCGGCCTGCGCATTGGCCGCCTGCAGGACGCCGAACTCCTCATACTGGCTGA
The DNA here is from genome assembly GCA_027483505.1 of Hyphomicrobiales bacterium. GTDB lineage: Bacteria > Pseudomonadota > Alphaproteobacteria > Rhizobiales > Beijerinckiaceae > Allobosea. The sequence continues at coordinate 97,301 of JAIXUP010000076.1, read as the reverse complement.
GCTGGTCGACGAGCGTCTCGCGCAGCGTGTCTTCGTCGTCGACGAGCAGAAGCTTGTAGGTCTGGGACATGTGGTGCAAAAACCGGTTGGGATGCCGTGAAGCGTCAGCTGCGGCACGATAGAGTGTTTGTGCTGAAAGGTGAAATCGATTGCAAGCCGGCCCTCGCTCACGTTGCAGACAGCCAGGAAGCACGCCGCGCGGCCTGCTTCTCGGCACGCTGCGGGTCGTGCCGTCCGTGCGGGACCGCTCGCGCGGCTTTCTGATGGCGGGGCAGAGCCTGTTTTCCTGCGCGCTCGGCCGCTCCGGCATCATCGTGAACAAGCGTGAAGGCGATGGCGGCACGCCCCGCGCTTCGCTGCCCCTCCGGCGGCTCTTTCTGCGCCCGGACAAGGGACCGAAGCCGCGCAGCCTGCTCAAGGCCCGGCTGATGACGCGCTCCGACGCCTGGTGCGACGATCTGCACGACCGGCGCTACAACCGGTTGATCAAGCGGCCGCCCGGCGAGGCGGAAGAGCGTCTTTGGCGCGAGGATCATCTCTACGACATCATCGTCGAACTGGGCTGGAACGACCAACCTGTGCGGCGCGGGCGCGGCAGCGCGATTTTCTGGCATCTGCCGCGCACCGGTCTGACGCCCACAGCGGGCTGCATCGCGACACCGCGCGACGTCTTCTTCAAGGTCCTGCCGCGTCTGTCGAAGCGTGCCGTGATCAGGCTGTAACAGGCCGCATCAGGCACGCTGCCCGAAAATGGCGCTGCCGATCCGGACATGGGTCGCGCCAAGCTGGATTGCGGCGGCAAAGTCGGCGCTCATGCCCATCGACAGGGTCTTGAGGCCATGCCTGCGCGCGATCTGCCCCAGAAAGGCAAAGTGGGGCGAAGGCGGCTGGTCCGCAGGCGGAATGCACATCAGGCCCGCAATGGCGAGGCCGTGCCGCTCGCGGCACATGCCGATAAAGGCATCCGCATCACGCGGGCTGACGCCGCCCTTCTGCGGCTCGTCACCCGTGTTGACCTGCACCAGAAGGGCGGGGCTGCGCCCCTGCCGCGCGATTTCCTTCGCGAGCTCTTTGGCGAGGCTCTCGCGGTCGAGGGTCTCGATCACATCGAACAGTTCGACCGCGTCGCGCGCCTTGTTCGACTGCAGCGGCCCGATCATGTGCAACACGACATCGCCATGGGAGGCCCGCAACCCGGGCCATTTGGCCCGCGCCTCCTGTACGTAGTTCTCGCCGAAACGCCGGTGGCCGGCCTCCAGCACCGGCGTGATGGCGGCGGCATCGAACAGCTTGGAGACGGCCACAAGCGCGACATCGCCGGCGGCGCGGTCGGCATCGCGCGCGGCGCGGGCAACCATCTCCCTCACGTCGTTGAAACGCTCGATCACGCCCATGATGCCCTCAAAGTGCTGTCTGGCCCGGCAAACCGGCCCAACGCCGTTGACCACCGGAACATGATCGTGTCCTAGTCGCTTCGGCACTGTGCATGCAACACGCGTTTGCGCGACGGCGGACTGTGCCTGCGCGACCCCAGGATGGCTGCCCCGCAGCGACAGAATGATTGACATGAGCACTGAACGTTACAACCCCAAGGATGTCGAACCGCGCTGGCGCAAGGCCTGGGATGAGCGGTCGCTGTACCGCACCGAAAACGACGACCCGCGCCCGAAATACTACGTGCTCGAGATGTTCCCCTACCCGTCGGGCCGCATCCACATGGGCCATGTCCGCAACTATACGCTCGGCGATGTGGTCGCGCGCTACAAGCGGGCCAAGGGCTTCAACGTGCTGCACCCGATCGGATGGGACGCCTTCGGTCTGCCGGCCGAGAATGCTGCGCGCGACAACAGGGTCAATCCGCGCGAATGGACCTATGCCAACATCGCGACGATGAAGGCCCAGTTGCTCAACATGGGCCTGTCATGGGACTGGTCGCGCGAGATCGCGACCTGCGATCCCTCCTACTACAAGCACCAGCAGGCGCTGTTCCTGGATTTCTGGCAGGCCGGGTTGGTCGAGCGCAAATCGGCCAAGGTGAATTGGGACCCGGTCGACATGACGGTGCTCGCCAATGAGCAGGTCATCGACGGACGGGGCTGGCGCTCGGGTGCCGTGGTCGAGCAGCGCGATCTGACCCAGTGGTTCCTGAAGATCACCAATTATGCCCAGGAGCTGCTGGATGGCCTTGACGGCCTCGAGCACTGGCCGGACAAGGTGAAGCTGATGCAGCGCAACTGGATCGGGCGCTCGGAGGGCCTGCAGCTGCGCTGGGCGCTCGCGGCCGGGACGGCGCCATCGGGCTTCACCGAACTCGAAATCTACACTACCCGGCCCGACACGCTGTTCGGCGCCTCGTTCATGGCGATCGCCCCCGATCACCCGCTGGCCAAGGCTGCGGCTGACTCAAATCCGGCCCTGTCCGAATTTTGCGACATGTGCCGCCGCATGGGAACATCGGCTGCCGAGATCGAAACGGCGGAGAAACTGGGATACGACACCGGCATAAGGGCCATTCATCCGCTTGACCCGGCATGGTCGCTGCCGGTCTACGTGGCGAACTTCATCCTGATGGATTACGGCACCGGCGCGATTTTTGGTTGCCCTTCAGGCGACCAGCGCGACTTCGACTTTGCCCGCAAGTACCACCTGCCGATCATTCCGGTCGTCATGCCGGCTGACGCCGATGCCCGCACATTCTCGGTCGAGGACGGACCTCATGTCGATGACGGCGTGATGATCAACTCGCGCTTTCTGGACGGCATGACCACGGCGGATGCGTTTGATGCTGTCGCCGCCCGATTGGAATCGCTCCAACTCGACGGTCGTCCGGTCGGCCAGCTCAAGGTCAATTTCCGCCTGCGCGACTGGCTGATTTCGCGCCAGCGCTTCTGGGGATGCCCGATTCCAGTCATTCATTGCGACGATTGCGGTGCGGTCCCGGCAGACCGGGCCAGCCTTCCCGTGGTGCTGCCCGACGATGTCAGCTTCGACCGGCCGGGCAATCCGCTCGATCATCACCCGACATGGAAGCATTGCGCCTGCCCGTCCTGCGGCAAGCCGGCGCGACGCGAGACCGACACCATGGACACGTTCGGTGATTCGTCCTGGTACTTTGCCCGCTTCACCGATCCGGACAATGCACAGGCGCCGACAACCCTGTCGGCGGTGGACGGACCGACGGGCTGGCTCCCGGTCCGGCAATATATCGGCGGCGTCGAGCATGCGATCCTGCACCTGCTCTACTCCCGCTTCTTCACCCGCGCGATGAAGCTGACGGGCCATCTCAACACGGTCGAAGAGCCGTTTGAGGGCCTGTTCACGCAAGGGATGGTGGTTCACGAAACCTACCGTGACAGCGCCGGCGTCTTTGTCCTCCCAGCCGATGTCCGGATCGACAGCGACGGGACCACGCGTCGCGCCGTCCATCTCGAAACCGGGGCCGAGATCGAGATCGGCCCGATCGAGAAGATGTCGAAGTCGAAGAAGAACGTCGTTGACCCCGATGAAATCATCGCCTCCTACGGCGCCGACACGGCGCGCTGGTTCGTCCTGTCGGATTCACCGCCTGACCGCGATGTGATTTGGTCGGAAGAGGGCGTGCAGGGGGCGTCACGCTTCGTCCACCGCCTCTGGCGGCTCACCAACGAGATCCAGGCGCTGGCCGGGCCCGCCCGTGCGAGGCCGGACGCCTTTGGCGAGGAGGCCACCGCCTTGCGCCGCGTCGCCCACAAGGCGCTGCATGCCGTCGAAACGGATCTCGAGAAACTCGCCTTCAACCGCTGTGTGGCGCACATCTACAGCCTCGCCAACCAGATCTCGAAGGCGATCGACCAGATGACGACCGACAACCCGGATGCGGACATGGCCTTTGCCTTGCGCGAAGCGGCCGGGTTCCTGGTCCAGATGGTGTCGCCGATGATGCCGCACCTCGGTGAGGAGTGCTGGCTCGCCCTTGGCTGCGGAGGCTTCGTCGCCGAAGCGCCATGGCCCGTTGCCGATCCCGCGCTTCTGGTCGATGACACCATCCTGTTGCCGGTCCAGGTCAACGGACGCAAACGCGACGAGGTTCTGGTTTCGGCCAATGCGGACGCCGCTTCGATTGAGGCCACTGTCCGCTCGCTTGCCAGCGTGATTCGGGCTATGGAGGGCCGGCAGATCAAGAAAGTCATCGTGGTGCCACGGAGGATCGTCAATGTCGTCGGGTGAATCCATCGCCGGTCGGCGGAAGTCCTTCCGCGCGGTTGCAGCCGTCACCGCCGCGCTGGCGCTGTCGGGATGCATCCGGCCGCTCTACAGCGACACCACCATGTCGACGCAGGGCGCCAGCATCCGCTCCACACTCGCCGCGATCGATGTTCCCATGGTTCCGGACGGGCTGGGCCACACCATGCGCAATGAGCTGGTCTACCTGCTCGAAGGCCGCAATGGCCAGACGCCCAAGCGCTACAAGCTGCTGATCGCCACCAACGAGAGCGTCGCGACCACCGTGGTCAACAGCGCCTTCCAGCGCGCCGACGCCGCCAGCGTGCAGGCCACCGCGAACTATCGCCTGCTGACGGCGGACGAGTCCCGCGTGATCCTGAACGGCAGCGTCACGGGTTTTGCGACCTACGAGCGCACGCCGCAGCGCTTTTCGAACCTGCGCGCCGCGCGCGATGCACAGCAGCGTGTCGCCCGCCATCTGGCCGAACAGATTCATCTGCAGCTGGCGACGCGCCTCGCGGCGGAACCGTCCTGAGCCGCGATGGTTGCCGTCAAGGCTCACGAGGCCGACCGCGCGCTCCGTTCGCTCGGCAGGGATATCCGTGTGGTCCTGATCTACGGCCCGGATCACGGCCTTGTCAGCGAGCGCGCCGAGGCACTGGCGAATCAGCATGTCGCAGGCGGCGCTGATCCGTTCCAGCTGGTCCGGCTTGACGGGTCGGATGTCGCCGCCGACCCGATGAGGCTGGTGGACGAAGCCAACACGATCGGGTTGTTCGGCGGTCAGCGCGCCATCCGGGTTTCATCGACCTCCCGATCGCTGACGGTTGCGGTCGAACCGCTGCTCGCGGCGCCGCCCGTTGATGCGCTGATCGTGCTCGAGGGCGGCGATCTGGCCCGCAACCACGCTCTCCGGGTGATGGTGGAGCGGGCGAAGGCCGGGCTTGCAGTGCCGTGCTATGCTGATACGGGGCGCACGCTTGATGCATTGATTGATCCAATTTTGCAAGATCATGGCTTATCGATCGAACGAGATGCGAGAACCTTGCTTTTATCACGGCTTGGGGCAGATCGGCAGCTATCGCGCCGCGAGATCGAGAAGCTTGCGGCCTATTGCATGGGCAAGGCACGAATCGAGGTGGCCGATGTCGACATGATCGTCGGCGACGCCGCAGCGCGTGATGTCGATGATGTCGTGGACGGGCTGTTCACCGGGTCCATGGAGCGCATGGACCGCTCGCTGAAACGCCTCACGCTGGCAGGCGAGGACCCTGTGGTGCTTCTGGGCTTTGCAGTCCGGCACGGGCTGGCTCTTCTGGCCGCGCGGCGCAGTCTGGAGCAAGATCGCACGCCCTTGGCCGAGGTGGTGGCCGGCATGCGGGGAATGTCGTTCACACGAAGTCCCGCCATCGAAAGCGCGCTCGGACGATGGTCGGTCGAGACCCTGATCAGGGCGCTGGGGACGCTCCAAAGCGCCATGATCCAGGCCCGCCGGCATCCGGCCCTGTCGGAAGAGCTGGTGGCGCGCGCCCTGTGGAACCTCACCAGGGCCGGCGCCCGCGAGTGAACCGTCAGCTCTTGAGGCGACGGCACACCCCTTCGAGTTGATCGAGTGTCTTGTACCGGATCGTCAACTGCCCGCCGCCATGGCTCTTGTGCGCGATGTCCACCTTGAGGCCAAGCACATCCTCCAGGGCCTGCTCGAGCGCTCTGGTGTCGGGGTCCTTTGCTGCTCTCGCCTTGGCGGACGTCTCAGCCGGGCCAGCAGGCTCCTGCGCAAGGCGCTCGACATCCCGCACCGTGAGGCCTTCCGCGACAACCTTGCGCGCCACGGCCTCCGGATCGGGCAGCGCCAGCAGGGCGCGAGCATGGCCAGCGGACAACTGACCATCGGCGAGCTTCTTGCGGACGCTGTCCGGCAGCTTCATCAGCCGCAATGTGTTGGCGACATGGCTGCGGCTCTTGCCGATCACCTTCGACAGATCCAGTTGGGTGTAGCCGAACTCGTTCAACAACTGCTCATAGCCCCGCGCCTCGTCGAGCGCATTCAGGTCCGAACGCTGGACATTTTCGACAATCGCGATCTCGAGCGCATCCTTGTCGCTGGCTTCGACGAGGATGATCGGGGCCTCATGCAGGCCGGCGCGCTGCGCGGCTCGCCAGCGTCGTTCCCCGGCGATGATCTCGAACACGTCCACCAGACCCGGAACGGAACGGACCAGGATCGGCTGAATGATGCCACGCTCCCGAATCGATTGGGCGAGATCATCGAGATCGCTGTCATCAAAGCTTTTGCGCGGGTTGCGCGGGTTCGGACGCAGGAACTCGATCGGCGCAAGCCGCTGGCCCCGCGCGCGCTCGACCGCGCCCATTTCGTCGCCGACATCGCCAATCAGGGCGGCCAGACCGCGCCCCAGACGCGATCGTCCCGGTTCATCTGCCATCACGGTTCTCCTGGTCACGCATCGACGCCATCATCGCACTCAACAACCGGTAACGTCAGTTCGCCCTCAGGCGATGCTCCCGCTGAATGACTTCCGAGGCGAGCTTCAGATAAGCCTGCGACCCTGCGCATTTCAAATCATAGAGCAAGGCGGGCTTGCCATAGGACGGCGCCTCCGACACCCGCACGTTGCGCGGAATCACGGTGTCATAAACCTTGTCGCCCATGAACTGGCGGACATCGGCCATCACCTGTCCGGACAGGTTGTTGCGCGGGTCGTACATGGTCAAGACCACGCCCTGGATCGTCAGCCTGGGATTCAGCGTCGTCCGCACCTGCTCGACGGTGGCGATCAGCTGGCTGAGTCCCTCAAGCGCGAAGAACTCGCATTGCAGCGGCACGAGAACCGCGTCGGAAGCGGTCAAGGCGTTGATCGTCAGCAAATTCAGCGAGGGAGGGCAGTCGATCAGCACGTAACCGAATCGATCTTCCCCGGTCGGCAATTGCGCGATTGCATTCCGAAGCCGCGTCACCCGATCCCGTTGCGAGGCGATCTCAAGTTCGACGCCGAGCAGATCCAGGGTCGATGGCGCGATGAACAGGTTTGGCACAGCCGTCTCATGCACGACCTCGGGCAGGGAGCGCTCTGCGCTCATCACGTCGTAGGTTGAAGACCGGCGGCTCTTGCGGTCAAGACCGAGACCCGTCGATGCATTGCCCTGCGGATCGAGGTCAATGATCAGGACCCGTTCGCCGATGGCCGCGAGCGCCGTCCCGAGGTTGATCGCCGTCGTGGTCTTGCCGACGCCGCCCTTCTGGTTCGCCAGCGCTAGGACACGGCTGGCGCCGCTGCGCGAAGGAACTGTGAGAAGAATTTCTCGCTCAAGTGACATCCGTCTGCACCTTTGGCTGGCTCATCCTGACCAGAACAATCCGCGCGTCCCGGTCCGTCAGGCTTTGTCGCACATCAGCGGTGAACACCCAAGATGTTGCGGCTTCATGCAGTTCATTCTCTACATCTTGTCCCTTTGGAAAGATACCCAGAGCGCCCCTTCTCAACAACTCGTTAGACCACCCGATCAGGGCAGTCAGTGGCGCGAGCGCCCGCGCGCTCACGACGCAGAAAGCTTGCTCAAGCTTCGGCAGCACCTTCTCGATTCGCCCCTCATGCACGACGGCATCAAGCTCGAGCAAACGGCAGATGTGCCGCAGGAATGCGCATTTCCGGCCGTTGCTCTCGACAAGATGCGTTGGCCCATCTCGCCTCGCGGTTCGCACGATCGCGACGACCAACCCCGGAAAGCCGCCCCCGGACCCCAGGTCAAGCCACGCGCCCGGCTGTTCGATGTGATCGAGAAGCTGAAGCGAGTCCGCGATGTGGCGTGTCCAGACCTGGTTCAGCGTGGACTGGCCCACCAGATTCTTGATGGCTTGCCAGCGCGCCAACTCATCCGTCAGGACATCCAGTTTCGCCAATGTTTCACGTGAAACATGCGCGGACGCCGCAACAAGAGCCCGCCCCCGGACATCATCCGACACGACTGTCATCCCTGCCAGCGGCTTCCGCCGCAAGGTTTGCGCGGTGCTTGCGCGCTTGAATGGCCAGGATCGTCAAAGCTGCCGGAGTCACGCCTTCCATCCGCGCGGCATGACCAAGCGTTGGCGGCCGACGTTCTTCGAGCTTCATCTTCAACTCGTTCGACAGCCCTGGCATGGTCGCGAATTCCAGTTCAGCAGGAAGGGCTATGGAGGCATCGCGCCGGAAGATATCGATATCGGCCTGTTGCCGATCCATATACACCGCGTAGACAGCATCGGAGACCACCCGGTCGGCGATCCGGGGCTCGACCTCGGCAAGATGCGGCCATAGCCGTGTCAGTTGTTCAAGCGTAACGTCTTGATAGGACAACAAATCGAACGCACTGCGTCGGATGCCATCCAGCTTCATCGGTAAGCCCTGACGCAGCCCTTCCGTCGGCGTAACGGACAGCGATTTCAGTTCGGAACCGAATCGCATGATCTTCTCGGCTCGATCCGACACCCGCCTTTGACGCTCGCTGCCCAGAAGACCATAGCGTATCCCGACCGCGCTCAACCGCTCATCTGCATTGTCGATCCGCAGCGACAGCCTGAATTCGCATCGCGATGTGAACATGCGATAGGGCTCGGTGACCCCCCGAGAGACAAGATCATCGATCATGACACCGATATAGGACGTCGCCCGGTCAAAGATGTGCCCATCCCGCCCGGATGCCTTGAGGGCCGCGTTGAGCCCGGCGGCCAATCCCTGGGCAGCGGCTTCCTCATAGCCCGTCGTTCCGTTGATCTGGCCCGCGAGAAACAAGCCTTCGACGGCACGCAATTCGAGTGTGGGGTACAAGGCGCGCGGATCGATGAAGTCATACTCGATCGCGTAGCCAGGTCTGAGGATCGACACCTCCTCCAGCCCTGGAATCGTTTTCAGCAAGGCAGCCTGAACCTCCTCCGGAAGCGATGTCGAAATGCCGTTCGGGTATACCGTGTCGTCATCCAGCCCCTCAGGCTCCAGAAAGATTTGATGCCCGTCGCGATCGCCGAATCGGACAACCTTGTCTTCTATTGAGGGGCAGTATCGCGGACCGCGTCCTTCGATGAACCCGGCATACATCGGCGATGCATGCAGATTGGCGCGGATCAGATCATGGGTGGCCTTGGTTGTTCGCGTGATTCCACACGCGACCTGACGCAGCGGGAGCACATCGGTCATGAGAGAGAACGGCTCCGGGTCGGAATCACCCTCCTGCATTTCGAGCCCATCCCAACGGATCGTCTTGCTGGACAGGCGTGGCGGTGTGCCGGTCTTGAGTCGGCCCATCGGAAGGCCAAGCTGATCGAATTGCATCGATAACCCAACCGATCGATCGTCGCCCATGCGCCCCGCAGGAATCTGCCGTGATCCGATATGGATCATGCCGCGGAGGAAGGTGCCGGTGGTGATGACAAGCGTTCCGCAACCGAATCGCTGTCCGTCGGCAAGATGGACGCCCGAAACCCTTCTCCCGGTCTGATCAAAACTGACAACGTCGCCCTCGATGATTGTCAGGTTGCCCTGGCTTAACAGGAACCCCTGGATTGCCTCACGATAGCGGAGGCGGTCTGCCTGCGCTCTTGGACCCCGGACAGCCGGTCCCTTGCGCCTATTGAGGAGACGAAACTGGATACCGGCGGCATCGGCCGCGCGCGCCATCAGCCCATCGAGTGCGTCGACCTCGCGGACAAGATGCCCCTTGCCGAGCCCGCCTATGGCCGGATTGCAGGACATGACGCCGATTGTCGAGATACTGTGGGTGACCAGCAGTGTGGAAGCGCCCATGCGCGCGGCCGCAGCCGCAGCTTCAACGCCGGCATGGCCGCCACCAACGACAACAACATCATACCCGGCCATAGGCTTACCCTCGTGAACTGAGTTGGGTGCAAACAGGATCGACACGGACATGTTTCACGTGAAACATCACGCAAGGCACAACGCTGCCGACGCGTTACTTACCGATACAGAAGCCCTCGAACAAGCTGTCCAGGACAGTGTCAAGGTCGGTTTGGCCGACCAGCCGTGAAAGCGCGCTGCTCGCGCCGCGGAGATCTTCCGCGGCCAATTCGGGCAATCCCGCCGCCAGCGAGCGATCAAGGCATTCCAGCGTCTCAACCAGACAGCGACGATGCCGTTCCCGGGAGACCAATGAGGCCTCAGCGGGGCCCGACGCGTTGAGCTTCCGGATGATCTCCAGCTTGAGCAGCTCCAAGCCTTGCCCGGTCTGACTCGAAACCATCAAGGCGCCTACAGGAGCACAACCTCCAAGATCGGCTTTGCTGCACACCCGCACCGTTCCCAAGGCACCATTGCTCACCACGTCCAGCTCGGGCACATCATGGCTGAATACCGAAACAACCACATCGGCGCGCTGCGACCGGCTTAACGCTCGGCGTATGCCCTCCTGTTCGATCGGATCGGAGCTCTCCTGGATGCCCGCCGAATCCACATAGACCACTGGCCATCCTTCCAGCGACACGGTCGTCTCGATAACATCCCGCGTCGTCCCGGGCCTATCGGAGACGATGGCCACGTCACGCCCGGTCAAGGCATTCAGCAGGGAAGACTTCCCGGCGTTCGGACGACCCGTGATCACCACGCTGAAACCTTCGCGAATCCGGCGCCCATGGGCCTCACCGGTAAGGACAGCAACAACGTCCCCGCGCAAGGCCATTACGGAGTTCCGGGCACGTCCGAAAGCGCCTGCGTCCACATCACCCTCGTCCGAGAAATCCAGTTCCGCCTCGATCCAGGACCGCACCTTGACAAGTTCATCGGCCCAACGCCGCGCGACCCGTCCCAACTCTCCGCTCAGTTGACGTTGCGCCTGCTGCAATTGGGCGTCAGTCTCCGCCACCAGCAACTCACCGAGCGCTTCAACCTGCAGCAAATCAAGCTTGCCGTTGTACAATGATCGCCGACTGAACTCTCCCGGTTCAGCCAGTCGGATATCATCGGAAAGGGCTGTGAGAAGCCTCAGGACGGCGCTGATGACGGCAGGACTGCCGTGGACATGAAGTTCCAGCACATCCTCGCCAGTAGCGCTGTGCGGGCCGATAAACAGGATGGCGATGCAATCATCGATCCGCGCGCCTGATGTAGGGTCACGAAGGACCGCGCGCTGCGCTCTGCGGTGCAGAAGAGTTTTGTCCAGAATTGTATCGGCAGCGAATCGAGCGAGCTTACCTGAGACGCGAACGACCGCTATTGCCGCCCGGTTGGCGCCTGAAGACAACGCAACGATCGTCTGATTCGACACAGCGCGTTTCCCTGCCTGATCGGTACGGACCCGAATCGGACGCGGACGGTCAGGTGTTCATCGACTCGAAAAATTCGCTGTTCTGTTTGGTCTGCCTGAGCTTGTCGATCAGGAACTCGATCGCGTCCTGAGGGCCCATCGGATTGAGAATGCGCCGCAGCACGTAGGTCTTCTGCAACTGGTCGCGCGGCGTGATGAGCTCTTCCTTGCGCGTGCCGGATTTGAGGATGTCGATGGCCGGGAACACGCGCTTGTCCGCCACCTTCCGGTCGAGCACGATCTCCGAATTGCCTGTGCCCTTGAATTCCTCGAAGATCACCTCGTCCATGCGGCTGCCGGTGTCGATCAGCGCCGTGGCGATGATCGTCAGCGATCCGCCTTCCTCGATGTTGCGCGCGGCTCCGAAGAAACGCTTCGGCCGCTGCAGCGCGTTGGCGTCGACACCGCCGGTCAGAACCTTCCCCGATGAGGGAACAACCGTGTTGTAGGCACGGCCGAGGCGCGTGATGGAATCCAGGAGGATGACCACATCGCGGTTATGCTCGACGAGGCGCTTGGCCTTCTCGATCACCATCTCCGCTACCTGAACGTGCCGGGACGCCGGTTCGTCAAAAGTTGAGGACACGACCTCGCCCTTCACCGACCGTTGCATGTCCGTCACTTCTTCCGGACGCTCGTCGATCAGCAGGACGATCAGATAGCACTCGGGATGGTTCGATGTGATCGACTGCGCGATATTCTGCAGCAGCACCGTCTTGCCGGTGCGCGGTGGCGCAACGATCAGCGCGCGCTGGCCCTTGCCGATCGGCGAGACGATGTCGATCACCCGCGCGGAAAAATCCTTTCGGGTCGGGTCAGGAACCTCCATCTTCAGCCGGGAATCAGGATACAGCGGCGTCAGATTGTCGAAGTTGACCTTGTGCTTGGTCTTTTCCGGATCCTCGAAGTTGATCAAATTGACCTTCAGCAGCGCGAAATAGCGCTCGGCGTCCTTCGGACCGCGAATCGGCCCCTCGACCGTGTCCCCCGTCCGCAGGCCGAATTTGCGGATCTGTGTCGGCGAGACATAGATGTCGTCGGGACCGGCCAGATAGTTTGAGTCAGGCGAGCGCAGGAAGCCGAAACCGTCCTGCAGAACTTCGACGACACCTTCCCCGATGATCTCGACATCGCGCGCGGCCAGCTGCTTCAGGATCGCGAACATCAGCTCCTGCTTGCGCAAGGTCCCCGCATTCTCAACCTCTACCTCCTCGGCAAAGCTGATCAGTTCCGTCGGAGACTTGGACTTGAGGTCCTGAAGTTTGATTTCGCGCATGAAGGTATCGGTCATGGTTGTGCTGTCGGCAGGCGAGGCCTGCGCCATTGCGCAGGAGGCTGGACCGAACGGCAGACAAAAAAGGGAGGGATCGACATCGATGACACCACGGTGCCGCCGAACCTCATTCGATCTGCAATGAGAGAAGACCCGATCTTCTACCCCGTTTCCCGCAAACTCTCAAGCCCTGTCGTAGAAGACGGAATTCACGTCAAAACGGCTTCACAATCACCATCGCCACAATGACCAGCATCAGAACGGTGGGCACTTCGTTCACAATCCGGAAGAACCGGGCTGGACGCTCGTTCCTGTCTTCAGCAAAGACCCGGACCTGACCGGCCAGAAATCCGTGGGCGGCAGAAAGCGCGATCACGGCCGCCAACTTCACATGAAACCAGCCAGCAACGAGCCAGGCCCCACGCCACGCCAAGTACAGGCCGCTCGCCCAGGCCACGATCATCGCAGGCGTCATGATCGCTTTCAGCAACCGCCGCTCCATCACCTTGAACGTCTCGGACTGTCCCGATCCATGCTCGGCGGCGCAGTGATAGATCATCAGCCGCGGCAGATACAGGATCGCCGCCATCCACGAGATGATGGCAACGACATGCAGCACCTTGATCCACTCATACATCGTCGCTCACACGGCTCCTTCGCGCACCAGCGTCATCATCCGTTCGACATGCGCGATTGGCGTCTGAGGCACGATCCCGTGACCAAGATTGAGAATGTGCCTCCGGCTGCGGGCGACAGCCAGCATCGCCTTCACGCCCCTGTCGAGAGCCTCACCGCCGGCCACCAGCGCAAGCGGGTCAAGATTACCCTGAGAGACAACCGTCTCCGGCAATTGCCTGACCGTCTGCGCAAGGTCAGCTCCCCAATCGATCCCGAACCCATCCGCACCGGTAATCGTTGCATACTGTCCCAAGACCCCCGCTGCCCCACGCGCGAAGACAATGACCCTCGCAGCAGGATAGGACGCCTTTACCCCGGCAATGATGCGGCGGATGGGTTCGATGGACCACCGTTCCAGCCCGTCCGGTGTCAACGCACTCGCGAAGCTTTCGAAAATCTGGACAACCTCAGCCCCGGCAGCCAGTTGGGCCTTCAGATAGACAATCGAGGCATCGACAAGCTGATCGATCATCGCGGACAGGAAGTCAGGATCGCGATAAGCAACGAGACGGGCCGGAGCCTGATCAGCCGTGCCCTTGCCGGCAATCATGTAGCTGGCCACTGTCCAGGGCGCGCCGCAGAACCCGATCAGCGTCGTCTCGGCCGGCAACTCACGCCGCAGCCGTTCGACAGTGCGGATGACCGGCGAAAGGCGATCAAGATCAAACCGCAGCGGCCTCTGGCGCAAAGCCTCCGCTGTCTCGATTTGCTCCAGTCGTGGGCCTTCACCCTCTTCAAACCAGACCTTCTGGCCCATTGCGTGCGGGACCACCAGGATATCCGAGAAGAGAATCGATGCATCGAAGCCGAACCGGCGGATCGGCTGAAGCGTGACTTCCGTCGCAAGTTCGGTGTTGAAACACAAATCGAGGAATGATCCGGCCTTTGCCCTCGTTTCGCGGTATTCGGGCAGATAGCGCCCGGCCTGTCGCATCAGCCAGATGGGCGGCGTTGCCAGTGTCTCCCCTACGAAGAGGCGCATCAGTGTCGTTGTCATCATTGTCCCCCGATAGCCCTCTATAATAGATAGAATTGAACTTGGTCTTCTGTTTTTTCTGCTGGAGCCCTCGCAAACACCGGCGCGAATTCATCAACAGCCGGTTCACAGGAACCCCCCATCTCCGAAACGCGCCTGTCGCGACACAGATTGCTCATCCTGCCATTAACCTATTGTTAACCCGATCGAAATCTGGGCTCATCTCAACAACAACCACAGAGTCCTTACAACGCCGCCGTCTCCACATCAATTCATCCACAGCCTCTGATCGAAGGCGACGGCGACGGTTTTGCGCCCGCCTGGGCGCGTCATGCCTGTATCCTCATGCACTTGTCCCCACCCGTCCCCAGCGTTATGCCCAGACCCAGCCATCCCGCAGGACACCACATGCGCAGCTATTTCCACCTGCACCTTGTATCGGATGCGACGGGAGAGACCCTCATCGCCATCAGCCGCGCTGCTGCTGCGCAATACGAAGGCGTGTCCGCGATCGAACATGTCTATCCTCTGGTGCGGTCTCGAACCCAGCTCGACCGGGTGCTGAACGAGATCGAGACCGCACCAGGCATCGTGCTCTACACCCTTGTCGATCAGGATCTGGCGGCTACGCTCGAAAACTTCTGCACGCGGATCGGCTCGCCGACGATGTCGATCCTCAACCCGATCCTGACGCTGTTCCAATCCTATCTGGGCGCCGCCTCGTCGGCCCGCCCCGGCGCGCAGCACATGCTGAACGCGGAGTATTTCAAGCGCATCGACGCCATGAATTACACCATGCTGCACGACGACGGCCAACTGACCGATGACCTCGAAAGTGCCGACATCGTGCTGCTGGGCGTCAGCCGGACCTCGAAAACGCCGACCAGCATCTATCTCGCCAACCGCGGCGTCAAAACCGCGAACATTCCGCTTGTTCCTGGCGTGCCGCCCCCGCCGCAGCTCGAAACCCTGCGCAAGCCGCTGATCGTCGGGCTCGTGGCCGCGCCGGAGCGCATCGTGCAGATCCGGCAGAACCGGCTGCTGTCACTCAAGGCCGATGACGACACCGCCTATGTCGATCACGACGCAGTCGCGGCCGAGATCGCCACATCGCGGAAGCTGTTCGCGCGCCGGGGTTGGCCCGTCATCGATGTGACCCGCCGTTCGATCGAGGAAACCGCCGCAGCGATCCTCGAGCATCTCCGCGACCACCGCCTCAAATTCATCGCGATGTGACCTGGCCATGTCCCCAACGCACCATGCTCCAGACCGACTGGCCACGCTATGGCTGCCTGAGCAGCCCTTGTTGCTGGCCTCCGCCAGCGTCACGCGGCGCGCGATGCTGGTTGCGGCGGGGCTGCCCGTGGACATCCAACCGGCACAGATCGATGAACGCGCGGTCGAGCAGGCGCAAGTTGACGCCGGCGCACCATCGGACACCGTCGCTGCGACGCTGGCCAGCGCCAAGGCGCTCCATGTCAGCGAACTGCGCCCGGACAGGGTTGTTCTGGGCGCAGACCAGACACTGACAATGAACGGCCGCGCCTTTCACAAACCGGCCAACCGTGCTGACGCCATCAGCCAGTTGAGGGACTTGTCGGGCAGGACACACCAGCTCACCTCGGCCTTTGCCTTGGCCAGAGGCGGTGCGATCCTGGGCACGGGCAGCGCCACCGCGTTGATGACCATGCGTGCTCTTTCCGATGACTTCCTCGGGCGCTATCTCAACGCCGGCCCCGAAGAGGCGACGGCCTCCGTTGGCGGCTATCAACTCGAGCGTCTCGGCAGCCACCTGTTCAGCGCCGTGGCGGGCGATCACTTCACCGTGCTCGGCCTGCCGCTTCTGGCCGTGCTGGCAATGCTGCGCGACCTCGGCGCTGTGGCGGAATGACAACCATGACCCGGACATGCTTCGTTGCAGGCTCACCGATCGCGCAGTCCCGATCGCCGATGATCCATGGCCGCTGGATCGCGGAGCTTGGACTGGACGCCGCCTATGTTCGGATCGAGGCCCAGCCCGACGCGCTGCCGGGCTTGCTGGCCCGCGTCCGCAACGGGGAGCTTCTCGGCGGCAACCTGACCAAGCCGCTGAAGGAGGCGGCCCTGCCGGCCCTCGACACCCTCACTGACGACGCTGCTGCCTTGGGAGCTGTGAACACGGTGTTCATGGATCGGGGGGCACTGACCGGCGCCAACACGGACGTGCCCGGATTCTTCGCGCATCTGGACGAAACCTGTCCCGGCTGGCAGCGTTCCGTCGATCAGGTCCTGGTTCTGGGAGCAGGCGGGGCGGCGCGTGCCGTCATCTATGGATTGTTGCAACGGCAGATCCGCCAGATTCTGATCACAAACCGGTCCGCCGCGCGGGCGCAGGCGTTGATCGAATCCTTCGGCGGCCTCGTCCGCGCCGCTCAGATTGCTATCGTGCCCTGGCCTGTCCCGTCGGCGGCGATGGCTTCGAGCCAGCTTGTGATCAACACGACGTCGCTGGGAATGGTCGGACAGCCAGCCCTTGCGCTCGATTGGCCTGAGCGACTGGACGGCACGATTGTCTACGACATTGTCTACGTCCCGCTGGAGACCGACCTGCTGCTGCAGGCGCGCCGCCGCGGCGCGAGGACGGTCGACGGTCTGGGCATGCTTCTGCATCAGGCCGCCACAGCTTTCGGTTTCTGGTTCGGCACGACCCCGCAAGTGACGCCTGATCTCTGGGCCATGGTCGCCGCCGACATTACACGGACCGCCGGCTGATGACCGTCGTTGTCGGATTGACCGGCTCGATCGGCATGGGCAAGTCCACGACGGCAGCCATGTTCAGGGACCTTGGCTGCCCGGTCCATGATGCCGATGCCGCCGTGCATCAACTTTATGCGGGTGCGGCGGTCGAGCCGGTCAGGGCGCTCTTTCCCGCCGCCGCGGCCGGACAGCGGGTCGACAGGGAAGCCCTCGCCCGCGAGGTTCTGGGCCGGCCGGATCGGCTGGCTGAGCTTGAGGCCCTGATCCACCCGCTGGTGCGGGAGGCGGAAGAGACCTTCCTGCAGGCGGCACGGGCGAGCGGCGTCCCCCTCGTCGTCCTCGACATCCCCCTGCTGTTCGAGAGCGGCGCTGCCGCCCGGTGCGACAGGATCGTTGTTGTCACGGCGCCGCCGGAGGTGCAGCGCGCGCGGGTTCTCGCCCGGCCGGGCATGACCGAAGATCGCCTCGCCGCCATCCTCGCACGCCAGATGCCGGACGCGGAGAAGCGCCGCAGGGCCGATTTCATTGTGGACACCAGCCGGGGCTTCGACAGCGCCCGTGCCGAAGTCGCCGCGATCGTGGCTAAGCTCACAGCTGATTCGCAATCCACACAGGGCGGACCGGCGCAATGAATCGGGAAGTGGTTCTGGACACCGAAACCACCGGCGTCGATGCCCGCAACGGCGACCGCATCATCGAGATCGGTTGCGTTGAACTGGTCAATCACTGTCCCACAGGGCGAAGCTTCCACACCTATCTCAATCCGGGCCGGCCGGTGTCCGAGGGCGCCTTCGCCGTCCACGGCTTGTCCGACGCCTTCCTCGCGGACAAGCCCCCCTTTGCCGATATCGCCGATGCTTTCGTCGATTTCATTGCCGGCGCCCGGCTGGTGATCCACAACGCGCCGTTCGATGTCGGCTTTCTCGACATGGAGTTAGCGCGCGTCAGCAGGCCGAAGCTCGAACCCCAGACGGTCGTCGATACCCTGGTCATGGCCCGGCGCAAGCATCCCGGGGCGTCCAACAGCCTCGATGCCCTGTGCGCCCGCTACGGTATCGACACAACCCGCCGGGTGAAGCACGGAGCCCTGCTCGACGCCGAGATCCTGTCGGATGTCTATATTGAACTTCTCGGAGGCCGGCAGACCAATCTGGGCCTGGCGACGCCGTCGTCGACCGACGCGAGGGCCGGGGCGCCTGCAACCCGCACCCGCGCAATGCGCGCGATTCAACGAACCAGTGTCCGCGCGCCCCGGATCACGCCGGAAGAGCAGGAGGCGCATGCAGCCTTCGTGGCCGCGCTCGCCCGGAGCGCAGGATCAGCGCCGGGTGCCGGTGCGCTCTGGACAGCCTATCTGACCAAGCAGGAGGCCGCCGCCGAGTGATGGCAATTGCGCCTCAAGAGGCAGCGGGCTGCTGCCCCTGCACCTCGGCCATGCGCTGCTGGAACAGGGCCTGGAAGTCGACCGGGTCGATGTAGAGCGGCGGAAAGCCGCCATTGCGCACGGCATCTGCCACGATCTGACGGGCGAAGGGGAACAGAAGACGCGGGCATTCGATCATCACGACCGCCGACATGTGTTCGGCGGGCACGCCGACGATACGGAACACGCCGGCATAGGACAGCTCGAACACGAACAGCTTGTCGGGGCCGATCTCGGCCTTGCCCTCGAGCGTCAGGACGGATTCGACATCGGTTTCGCTGAGCTGCGTCGCGCCGACATTGACCTGGAGCTGGATTTGCGGGTTCTGCTGGGCGTTGCCGAACACACGCGGGGCGTTCGGGTTCTCGAAGGAGATGTCCTTCACATACTGCACAAGTGCGGTGAGCGAAGGTCCGCTGTTCTGCTGGGCGGCGCCGTTGGTTGCGTCAGTGGCCATGGTCTGGTTCGCCATTCTTCGGGTTGATCTGGGTCCGGATCGGTCTTCAGCGGGACGCTGCGGTCAACCCGACTGGCAGGGCGGCTAGCACGATCCGGCCGCTGCGACAAGGAAGGGATCGCCGGAGCTGATCGAAACCGACGCCGGCCGCCTTGCAAGGGCCGGTTTCACAGACGCTGTTCCCGGGCGTGATGACGCGGCGCATCGGCTTGTGGGCAGCCGGGCTGGATGGTACGACAACCGACAATGATTTCAGAAATGGTCCGGCTGGCGCGCGTGGCGTCCGCAAGGGATCGTCGGGACAAGGACAGCGATGCAAGGTTCGTTTGACATCTTCACCCTCGTTTTTCTGGCGCTGGCGGTCTTCGTCGCCTGGAAACTGCGCTCGGTTCTGGGTCAGAAGACCGGCCACGAGCAGCCGCCGGGGGACGTTTTCGGGCGCAAGCCGCCGCCTCAGGCGCCAGCGGCAGATAGCAATGTCATCCGCTTGCCCGGTGTCGCCGCCAATGACGCCGTGCCGGAGCAACCCTTCCGCTGGACGGGCCTCGCGCTCCCGGGAACACCTGTGGCCAACGGCCTCGATGCGATCGAGCGCGAAGAGCGCGGCTTTGATGGGCGCGGCTTTCTCGACGGCTCGAAGGCGGCCTACGAGATGATCGTGATGAGTTTCGCCCGCGGCGACCGCAAGACGCTGAAAGGCCTGCTGTCGAAAGAGGTCTATGACGACTTCGACCAGGCGATCAGCGAACGCGAGAAGCGCGGCGAGACAGTCGAGACAACCTTTGTCTCGATGGACAGCGCGGAGATCGTGGCCGCCGAGGTCAAGGGCAAGACCGGCATGATCACCGTTCAGTTCTCCCCCAAGCTGATCAAGGCTTTGAAGAACAAGGCCGGTGCGACGATCGACGGCAGCCCCGACACAGTGGTTGACGTCACAGAGACCTGGACCTTCTCCCGTCAACTCGGCGCGCGAGATCCAAACTGGCTTCTGGTCGCCACCGGCTCCGACGATTGATCAGGCGCTGGCTGCTGGCGGTTGTCATGAGCCTGACCACCGGCACGTCCCATTCTGTCGAACAGGTTCCGTCGACCGTGGCGGGAGCCGAGCTTGAACGCGGTTCATTCGATTCGCTGGCCGGCTGGCATGAGGATGACCATGCCGCCGCCCTTACCGCCTTTGTCATGGGCTGCCAAAGGGCGGATGTCTTGCGACAGGGCCTTGAGCCGCCCGCTGCCCTGGCACGGGCCTGCGCCGACGCCCTCGCCCTGATCGCCCCGGACAGGCAGCAGGCGCGGCTTTTCTTCGAGAACAGGTTTGTCCCTCTCACCATCCGGCCTGAGAGCCAGCGCGGTTTCCTGACCGGCTATTTCGAGCCGGAATTCCGTGGATCACCTGTCCGAACCGATGCGTTTCCCGTGCCATTGTTCGGCCGGCCCGATGACCTGGTCACGCTCGGGCAAGGGGAATCGGCCGCAGGAGTGCCGACGGGTTTTCAGGCGGCGCGGCGCGCCGCGGATGGAGCACTGGGCCCATATCCGACCCGCCGCGAGATTGAGGAGGGCGCCGTTCCCGGTCTTCCGGTCGTCGCCTGGCTCGCCGACGAGGTCGATCGCTTCGTGATGCAGGTGCAGGGTTCGGCGCGGCTGCGTTTTCCGGATGGTTTGGTGCTGCGCGTGGCCTATGCCGGCCGCAATGGTCATCCCTATACGTCGCTCGGACGTCTCCTTTCACAAACGGAGGCGATTCCCCCGGCCGAGATCACCATGGACCGTCTCGTGGCGCGCCTGAAGGGCGATCCCGGCTGGGCCAGGCGCTTCATGTGGAACAACGCCTCGTTCGTGTTTTTTCGCGCCGCAGCCGAACTGGCGCCGGGCAGCGGGCCGATCGGCGGGGCCGGCCTGCCGCTCACCGCCCATCGCAGCGTGGCTGCGGACCGCGCCATCTGGCCCTATGGCCTGCCGATCTGGCTGGACGGAACCATCCCGACCGCAGATCGCGGGCAGACGGAGTCCTTGCGGCGGCTGGCCGTCATTCAGGACACCGGCTCCGCCATCGTCGGCCCGGCCCGGTTCGACCTGTATTTCGGGTCCGGCGCCGAGGCCGGGTTCGTCGCCGGCCTGACCCGCCACGGCGTTGACGCCACCATCCTGTGGCCGCGCGCGGATCTGCCCTGATGCGCAGGCGTCGTGGCCGTCCGCTGACCGGCGAGGAGATCCAGCTCTGGAGCCATGTCGCGCGCACGGTGAAGCCCTTCGCCGGCCGCGCCCTGCCGCTTCCGCCGGAAGATGTGGCCGCGCCCGAGGCTGCGCCCTCCCTGCCCGGCGAAGCGGCGCTTCGTCCATCGCGACAAGCCGACCCTGTCGCGCCGCCAAGGCCCGCGCTGGCGCCCCTCGTTCCACTCGAACGCCGCACGCTGACGGCTCTGCGCCGGGGTACGCAATCGCTCGAAGCGGTGCTCGACCTTCATGGTCTGCGGCAGTCGCAGGCGCATGATCGCCTGCGTGGCTTCCTGATGCGGGAGCAGCAGCGCGGTGCGCGGCTTGTGCTGGTGATCACCGGCAAGGGCGCCGCCGGCACGGCGATGGACGGCGATGAGCGTGGCGTGCTCAAGCGCATGGTGCCGCACTGGCTCCGGATGGCCGACCTGCGGCCGGTGGTGCTCGGCTTCGAGGACGCGGCGCACCAGCATGGCGGCACAGGCGCGATGTATGTCCGCTTGCGCCGTCTCAAGGATCACAGCCCGTGACGCCGTTCGGCGCCCGCCTGCGGGAAATCCGGCAGCGTCAGGGCCTGTCGCAGCAGGCCTTCGCGCGCCAGCTTGGCGTATCCAGCGCCTATGTTTCGGCGCTGGAGCATGGGCGGCGCGGCCGGCCGAGCTTCGCCTTCGTGCAAGGGGTCATCCACACGCTGGGCGTCATCTGGGACGAGGCAGACGAACTGGTGAGGCTGGCGGAATTGTCCGCTCCGCGCGTCGTGATTGATACGGCGGGCCTTGACCCGGCCGCGACCTTGCTGGCCAACCGCCTGGCGCGGGAGATCGCCTCGCTCGATGGCGGCGCGATCGCGGAACTCGACGCGGTTCTGGAAGAATCGCAGCGCCGTGGCCGAGCGGGAGGTTGACCGGGCGCGCCCCGGATGCGACAGGCGCGCTTTCAGCGCTCACAGGACACGACCTCGCCATGACAGCTGCCAACCACGATGTGCTCGCCATCGGAAACGCCATCGTCGACGTCATCGCGACCGCCGAGGATGATTTTCTCGTTTCGCATGCGATTCAAAAGGGTGGCATGACCCTGATCGACGAGGATCGGGCCGAAAAACTCTACGCCGTGATGGGCCCCGGACAGGTGATCTCGGGAGGCTCGGCTGCCAACACCATCGCGGGCATCGCCTCGCTGGGCGGCAAGGGCGCCTTCATCGGCAAGGTCCGCAATGACCAGCTCGGCCAACTCTACCGCCATGACCTGACCGCGACCGGGGTGACCTTCCGTTCCGAGGACGCCACCAGCGGCCCGACGACGGCCCGCTGCCTGATTGCCGTGACGCCGGACGGCCAGCGTTCGATGAGCACCTATCTGGGGGCCTGTCAGGGACTGTCCACCCTCGACATCGAGGCCGATCTCGTCCGCGCCTCGCGGATTGTCTATCTTGAGGGCTACCTGTGGGACCCGCCGGCCGCTAAGGATGCCTTCCGCAAGGCATCCCAGATTGCCCATGCCGCCGGCTCGCAGGTGGCGCTGACCCTGTCGGATTCCTTCTGCGTCGACCGTTGGCGGGAGGAGTTCCTCGGCCTGATCCGCAATGGCGTGGTCGACATCGTCTTCGCCAACGAACACGAGCTGAAGAGCCTGTACCAGACCGGCGACATCGACACGGCCATCGCGGCCCTGCGCGGGGAGGACGTCATCGGCGTCGTGACCCGGTCCGAGCATGGCGCGCTGGCGGTCACCCGTTCGGAGACGGTGGCGGTTCCGGCCTTCCCGGTCGAACGCGTGGTCGACACGACGGGCGCCGGCGACCTGTTCGCGGCCGGTTTCCTCTTTGGACTGGCGACGGGACGGGATCATCGCGATTCCCTCCGGCTTGGCGCGCTGGCGGCGGCGGAGATCATCTCCCACATCGGCGCACGGCCGCAGGCCAGCCTGTCCGATCTGGCCCGGCAGAACGGCCTGCTCTGACGGCCGGAGCCATCCGCGAGGCGCCATGAACCCGATTTTCGCCAAACTGCAGACCAGCGTCTTCGAGGAGATGTCGCGGCTTGCGCGCGAGCACAACGCCGTCAATCTCGGCCAGGGCTTTCCCGACGACCCGGGACCAGCCGATGTCCGGCAGAAGGCGGCCGATGCCGTCCTCCACGGCTGGAACCAGTATCCGCCGATGATGGGGCTGCCGGAGCTGCGGCAGGCGATCGCGGCGCATTACCGCCACTGGCAGGGACTGGCGCTGGATCCGGATCGCGAAGTCATGGTGACGTCGGGCGCAACCGAAGCCCTGGCGGGAGCCCTGTTCGCGCTGATCGAACCGGGTGACGAGGTCGTCCTGTTCGAGCCCATGTACGACGCCTATCTGCCGCTCGTGCTCCGCGCCGGCGGCATCCCACGTTTCGTCACCCTGAAGCCGCCGCACTTCCGCATCACGGAGGAGGCTCTCGCCGCCGCCTTCTCGCCGCGCACCCGCCTTGCCCTGCTCAACAATCCGCTCAACCCGACGGCCACGATCTTTCCGGACGAGGATCTCGACCTGCTGGCCAGCTATTGCCGGCGTTTCGACGCGGTCGCGCTGTGCGACGAGGTCTGGGAACATGTGGTCTTCGATGGCCATCGCCATGTCTCGATGATGGCGCGCCCCGGCATGCGCGAGCGCACCGTCAAGATCTCCTCCGCCGGCAAGATCTTCTCCCTGACCGGCTGGAAGGTCGGCTTCGTCATGGCCGCGCCGGAGCTTATGCGGGTTCTGGC
This sequence comes from Hyphomicrobiales bacterium, assembly GCA_027483505.1. Classification (GTDB taxonomy): domain Bacteria; phylum Pseudomonadota; class Alphaproteobacteria; order Rhizobiales; family Beijerinckiaceae; genus Allobosea. The sequence goes on along the minus strand of JAIXUP010000076.1, from coordinate 73,288 downwards.
GAAAGCCCACCAGTACATCACCTTCACCACGCCCCCCAATCTTCAGGCCGCCGCCGCCTTCGGCCTTGGCAAGGACGCGGCCTATTTCGACGGCATGCGCGCCGCGTTCCAGCGCTCGCGCGACCGCTTCGGCAGCGGCCTCACGTCGCTCGGCTTCGAGGTCCTGCCCTCCGCCGGCACCTACTTCGTCAACATCGACATCACTGGGCTGGGGCAGGCGGATGATGTCGCCTTCTGCAAGGAACTGGTTGCGGCCCACGGCGTCGCGGCCATCCCGGTGAGCGCCTTCTATGCCGAACGTGGCGTGACTTCGGTGGTCCGCTTCTGCTTCGCCAAGCATGATTCGACCCTCGATGCGGCGCTGGAGCGCCTGGCCCGCCTGAAAGCGCGTTGAGGACGGGCTGCACCGGCAAAAGGGGCTGGCAAGCCGCTGCCCTGACGCTTATGTTGAAGCCAGCGGAATCCGCCGGCCTTGAACCGGCTTGATGCGCGGGAGAAAGACCATGTTCATCCAGACCGAGGCCACGCCGAACCCGGCCACCTTGAAGTTCATTCCGGGCCGCACCGTCATGCCGGACGGTACGCTCGACATGCGCGACGAGGAGGCCGCCGCAGCCTCGCCGCTGGCGCAGCGCCTGTTCCAGGTGCCCGGCGTCAGCGCCGTGTTTTTCGGCAACGACTTTGTCACCGTCAGTAAAGCGGACGGCGAGTGGCAGCACCTCAAGCCGGCCATCCTGGGCGCGATCATGGAGCATTTCATGTCCGGCCAGCCCATCGTGCGCCATGGCCATGTCGCAACGCCGGACACCGAGGGCGAGTTCTTCGATGAGAGCGACGCCAAGACCGTCGAGACCATCAAGGATTTGCTTGAAACACGCATCCGCCCGGCCGTCGCCGGCGATGGCGGCGACATCACCTTCCGCGGCTTCAGGGACGGCGTGGTCTTCCTGGCCATGAAGGGATCGTGCGCAGGCTGCCCCTCGTCCACGGCGACGCTGAAGCACGGCATCCAGAATTTGCTGAAGCACTTCCTCCCGGATGTGCGCGAAGTCCAGGCCATCTGAACGGAACTGGCCGGACGCATGCGCATTCTTGCCATCGACACGGCGCTCGGCTCCTGTTCGGCCTGTGTCCTTGAGCAAGGCCAGCCGGATGCGCTGGCCCTCGAGCAGCTTGTCATCGAGCGGGGCCATGCCGAGGCGCTGATGCCTCTGGTCGCGCGGGTCATGGCCAAGGTCCAGGGTGGCTTTGCGGCGCTGGGCCGCATCGCCGTCACGGTCGGTCCCGGCAGCTTCACTGGGCTGCGCGTCGGCCTCTCCGCCGCCCGTGCGATGGGGCTCGCCGCCAGCCGGCCCGTTGTCGGCGTCACCACCCTCGCCGCCTATTGCGCGCCGATGATCGGCCGCGAGGCCGGGCGCATGACGGCCGCGGCCATCGATGCCCGTCACGGGCAGGTCTATTTCCAGGCGCTCGCCCCAGATGGGTCAGTGCTCGCCGGGGCACGGCAATGCAGCGTCCGTGACGCCGTCCGCAGTATCGGGAAGGGTCCTGTCAGCCTGTCGGGTTCGGGCGCGCTGCTGGTGGCACAGGAAGCCTGGTCCATCGGCCTCGACGCCGTCGTGGTCGAGGCCGCGGCAGGTCCGGACATCCGCTGGGTTGCACGGCTCGGACTGCTGGCCGATGAACAAACGGCGCTGCCGCGTCCGCTTTACCTGCGGGCGGCCGACGCCCAACCGCAGGACAATGGCCGCCTGCCGCGCCAGACCGAGGCACCGTGAGGCCGGTGATGCAACTGGTCGCCGCGTTGAAAGCCCGCCTCCGGGGCCGGCTGACGCTCCGGATCGAACCCTTGCGGGCCGCGCATTCGGCCGCGGCGGCAGGTCTGCATCAGGCCAGCTTCGCGCGCGGCTGGGACCAGCCGGACGTCGGACGCATGCTGGCTGAAGCCAACATCCTTGCCGATGCCGTGTTTGCCGGCAGCGAGCGCGAGCCGTCCGGCTTCGTGATGTCCCGGCTGGCCGCCGACGAGGCCGAGGTCCTGACAATCTGCGTCGCATCGCACAGGCAGTGCCAGGGCCTCGCGACCTTGCTGCTGGAGCGCCATATGGACCATCTAGCCCGGCGCGGCGTGGCGAAGTTGTTTCTGGAAGTGGACGCGCACAACACCTCGGCGCTCCGGCTTTACCGTCATTTTGGCTTTGCCCAGGTGGGCGAGCGGCCCGGCTACTACGCGATGGCGGACGGCAGCCGCGCCCTGGCCCTGATCCTGCAGCGCAATCTGGACTGATGCGGATGATGAGCCGGAAGGACCCCGATTCCCTGCAAGGACCGCGCTGGAGCGCCGGCGCGACGTTCAAGGTCGGCCTGATTGCAGCCGTGAGCCTTGTCGGCATTCCGGCGCAGGCGCTCGTCAGCCGCATCGCGCCGCGCAGGAGCCATGTCCTGCCGCAAATCTTCCACCGGATGATCTGCGCAGTCATCGGTGTCCGCTGCGTTGTCGAGGGCTCGCCGCCCGATCCGTCCGCCCGGACCCTGATCGTGGCCAATCATGTGTCGTGGCTCGATGTGCCGGTGATCGGTTCGACCGGGCCCCTGTCGTTCATCGCCAAATCCGAAATCTCGGAATGGCCCGGCATCGGCGCGATGGCGCGGCTGCAGCGCACCTTGTTCATCGATCGGGCGCGCAAGACCCATACGGCGGTGATCGCCTCCGAAATGGCCCAGCGCCTGTCCTCCGGAGAGAGCGTGGTGCTGTTTGCCGAAGGCACCACGGGGGACGGAACGCGCATCCTGCCCTTCAAGTCGTCGCTTCTGGGGGCCGTGAAGGAAGCGCTCGGTCCCGAAGATGACGGCGAAATCACCGTCCAGCCTCTGGCGCTTCTTTATGTTGGCCGCCATGGAATTCCCGGCGGCCGCGCTGAACGGGCGCGGCTCGCCTGGTATGGCGACACCGAACTGCTGCCGCATCTGAAGGAAATCCTGTCAGGTGGCCCGATCGATGTCCGGCTCGTCTGGGGCGAGCCGATCAGGATGGGCCGCGAGCATTCGCGCAAGGAGGCGGCGCGCCTGGCGGAACTGTCCGTGAAGCAGGCCGCGCTGAAGCACTTCACGGGCCGCGAGCGGACCGGACCGGATCGGGCTGATTGAGTTTCGGCCGCGCTGGTCCTAAAAGGCGGTCAATCCATCTCACAGCTCCGAGCGCCATGAAAAAGGTCTTCATCAAATCCTATGGCTGCCAGATGAACGTCTATGACGGGCAGCGCATGGCCGATGTCCTGGCGAACGAAGGCTATGCCGAGACCGCCGATCAGGCCGACGCCGACCTCGTCATCCTGAACACCTGCCACATCCGCGAGAAAGCCGTCGACAAGGTCTATTCCGAGCTTGGCCGCGTGCGCGAGGGCAAGGAACAGAGGGCTCTGCAAGGCAAGGACACACGGATCGTGGTCGCCGGCTGCGTGGCGCAGGCGGAAGGGGCCGAGATCCAGCGCCGCCAGACAGCCGTCGACCTGGTGGTCGGCCCGCAGAGCTATCACCGCCTGCCGGACCTTCTCGCCCGGTCGGAGCGGCGCAAGGTCGTCGACACCGAGTTTCCCATCGAGGACAAGTTCGGCTTTCTCCCCGCGCCGGACAGGAGCCGGACCCGCGCGCGCGGCGTGACGGCGTTCCTGACCGTGCAGGAGGGCTGCGACAAGTTCTGCTCCTTTTGCGTCGTGCCCTATACGCGCGGCGCCGAAGTCTCCCGCCCGGTGGGCAAGATCATTGCAGAGGCGGAGGCCCTCGTCGCCGGCGGCGTCTGTGAACTGACCCTGATCGGGCAGAATGTGAACGCCTATCACGGCGAGGGGCCGGATGGCCGGCCATGGCCGCTCTGGCGGCTGCTCGAACGGCTCGCCAGCCTCGATGGCATCCGGCGGCTGCGCTACATGACCAGCCACCCCAATGACATGGACGAAGGCCTGATCCGGGCCCATGGTGATCTGCCGGCGCTGATGCCCTTCCTGCATCTGCCCGTGCAGTCAGGTTCCGACGCGGTTCTGGATGCGATGAACCGCAAGCACAGCGCTGCAGGCTATCGCGACATCATCGCGAAGGTGAGGGCGGTGCGTCCCGACATCGCGCTGTCGTCGGATTTCATCGTCGGTTTTCCCGGCGAGACCGATGCCGACTTCGACGCCACGATGCGCCTCATCGATGAGGTCAGGTACGCAACCGTGTTCTCGTTCAAATACTCGCCCAGACCCGGCACGCCGGCGTCGGACGCGGCGGACCAGGTTCCCGAGGCGGTCAAGTCCGAGCGGCTGGCGGTTCTCCAGGCGCGTGTCGAGGAGCATCGCCAGGCCTTCAACGCGGCGATGATCGGCCGCCGGGTCGATGTACTGCTCGAGCGTGCCGGGCGTCATCCCGGCCAGCTGTCCGGCAAGTCGCCCTATCTGCAGACGGTCCAGGTCGAGACGGACGCCTGTCACATCGGCGACATCGTTTCGGTGGACATCCTGTCACAGACGACGAACACTCTGTTCGGACGAATCGTTTCAGACAAAGCTGTTGCATCGGTGGCGTGATTCGCGTCCGCGTCGTGGTTTGGCTGCTTCATGGTTGGGCAAAGGAGACACGCTCACTTGGCACGATCCGATCTTGCGCCTGCAAAAGGCCTGCATCGCCCCTCCCTGACGGGCCCCGGAGCTGTCTCCGCTCCCCAGTTGCGGGAAGTCCAGGAGGTGTCGCTGACGCTCGAAGACAACCGCCTCGCCGGCATCGTCTTCGGCCAGTATGACCAGAATCTCGCCCATCTCGAACGACGGCTGCAGATCGTCGCCCATGCCAATGGCAATCGCGTCATCCTGAAAGGTCCCTCGGACACGACCGAGCGCGCGCGCCTCGTGCTGGAAGCGCTGTACAGGCGCGCCAGGGACGGCGCGCCGATCAGCCCCGGCGATGTCGACGGCGCCATTGAGGAAAGCGCCCAGCAGCGCTCGCTGTTTCCGAATCCCGGTAATGGCGACGGCGTCTCATTCGATGCGGTCGTGACCCGCAAGCGCGGCCCGGTGCGCGCCCGCTCCGCCGCCCAGGACGCCTATCTGCGTGCGATGAAGCGCAACGAACTGGTCTTTGCAGAAGGCCCGGCCGGCACCGGCAAGACCTGGCTCGCGGTCGGGCATGCCGTCTCGCTGATCGAGCAGGGCGTGGTCGAGCGCATGATCCTGTCGCGTCCGGCTGTCGAGGCCGGCGAGCGCATCGGCTTCTTGCCCGGCGACATGCGCGAGAAGGTCGATCCCTATCTCAGGCCGATCTACGACGCACTCTATGATTTCATGGAGGCGCGCCATGTCGAGCGCGCGTTGCAGACCGGCATGATCGAAATCGCGCCGCTGGCCTTCATGCGCGGCCGCACGCTGACCAACGCGGTGGTCCTGCTCGACGAGGCACAGAACACCACGAGCATGCAGATGAAGATGTTCCTGACCCGTCTCGGGGAAGGCTCGCGCATGATCATCACGGGCGATCCGACCCAGATCGACCTGCCGCCCCAGCAGAAATCCGGCCTCGTGGAGGCCGTTCGGCTTCTGTCCGGAGTCGACGGCATCGGTCATGTCACGTTCCGCGAGGGCGACGTCGTCCGCCACGACCTGGTCCGCAAGATCGTCAAGGCCTATGAGGACGCATCGCGCGAACCGGCGACTGACAAGGCTGCGCCGCGTTGACCGGAGCCTCCCTGCCCGAGACGGATGTCTCGGTCGACTGTGACGGCTGGCTGCAGGTCGCGGACATCGAAGCGCTGGCGGCCAATGCCATTGCGGCTTCAGCCCGGCATCTTGCCAGGCCGTTCCGGCAGGGTGCCGAAGTCAGCGTGCTCCTGACAGACGACGCGACCGTCCGCGCCCTCAACAAGAGCTGGCGCCGCCAGGACAAGCCCACCAACGTCCTGTCCTTTCCGGCTGCCAGTCCCGACAAGGTGGCCACGGCTCCAATGCTCGGGGACATCGCTCTCGCCTATGAGACCGTGGCCCGCGAAGCGGCGGCGGAAGGCAAGAGCTTGACCGATCACACCACACATCTGGTGGTGCACGGCTTCCTGCACCTGCTTGGCTTTGACCATCTGAATGACGCGGACGCCGAAGTGATGGAGGAGCAGGAGCGCCACATCCTGGCGACGCTCGGGATCGCGGACCCCTATGACGATAAGCCTTGACGAAGCACCGGGCTTCGGGTCATTCCAGCGCCAGCCATGACCGACGACAGTCGACCGACGAGCGAACGCACCCAAGCCAGTCCCAGCGGAGTCATCGCGCGTCTGATGGCCGCACTCAAGCTGAAGGGCGGCCCGTCGCTGCGTGACGAGATCGAAGGCGCGCTTGCCCAGAACGGACGCGACGCCGAGTTGTCCCCGCAAGAGCGGGCCATGCTCTCGAACGTGCTGAGCCTGCGCACCAAGCGCGTGGCCGACGTTCTGGTTCCAAGGGCTGACATCGTCGCCGCGCCGGCGGAAATCTCGCTTGGTGAATTGCTGAACCTCTTCCGCACGGCCGGCCACTCGCGACTGCCGGTCTATGGCGAATCGCTCGACGATCCCCGCGGCATGGTCCATATCCGCGATTATCTCGATTTTCTCGCGGCCCGCGCGGAGGCGAGCCGAAAACGACGCCGCAAGGCCGGCGGCGAGGCGGCAGGACCGGATCTCGGCGCGGTTGACCTGTCCGCCAAACTGGCCAGCGCACGGATTCTGCGCCCCGTGCTGTATGTGCCCGCCTCGATGCCCGCCATCGACCTTTTGGTCAGGATGCAGGCCACGCGCACCCACATGGCGCTGGTGATCGACGAATATGGCGGCACGGATGGGCTTGTCTCGATCGAGGACCTCGTCGAGATCGTGGTCGGAGACATCGAGGACGAGCACGACGAGGCGCAGGTCAACGGCATCGCCGTGCAGGCCGACGGCCGTGTCGTGGCGGACGCGCGGGTGCCGCTGGAGGACATTTCCGAAAGCCTCGGCTTCGATCTCGTCTCCGCCCGGCAGGCCGAGGACGTCGACACCCTCGGAGGGCTGATCGTCAGCATCGTCGGGCGCGTGCCCGCCCGTGGCGAACTGATCAAGGGTCCGGACGGACTTGAATTCGAGGTGTTGGATGCCGATCCGCGCCGCCTGAAGCGGGTGCGCATTCACCGGGCCTCGGCATCCGCTTCGGAGGACCCATCGGCGGGATCGGCGGGGCGCCGGGACCAGAGCGGATGAACCTCGCCCGGCTGGCTGAGGCCGTGATGCTGAGCTGGGGCTGGCGGCGCCCGCTGATCGCCGTGGCGGGAGGCGCGGTCGGCGCGCTCACGCTGGCGCCCTTCGGGCTCTGGCCGCTGCTCGTCATTCAGTTTTCGGTGGCCGTCTGGCTGCTCGACGGCGTTGCAGCGCCGTCTGTTGGGCGGCGGGCCTTGCAGGCGTTCGCCGATGGCTGGTTCTGGGGTTTCGGCTATTTTGTCGCCGGCCTGTGGTGGCTCGGCGCGGCCTTTCTCGTCGAGGCTGACAAGTTCGCCTGGGCCATTCCCCTCGGGGTTCTCGGCTTGCCGGCGCTGCTGGCCGTCTTTCCCGCGCTGGGATTTGTCGTGGCGCAGCTTGTCTGGCGTCCGGGCGCGTCGCGGCTGCTCGCGCTCGGCGGCGCGCTGGGGGCGCTGGAGTTCGCCCGCGGCAACCTCTTCACCGGCTTTCCCTGGAACAGCCACGGGCAGGCGCTGGCGGAGAATCTGTGGCTCGCGCAGTCGGCCTCCGTGTTCGGCCTCTATGGGCTGACGCTGGTCGCGGTCGTGCTCGGTGCGCTCCCGGCCATCGTGATCACGCTGAAAGCGCCGAAAACAGCTTGGATTCTCAGCACGTTCGGAGCATGCGGCCTTGCCTTGTTGCTTGCCTTCGGCTGGTGGCGCATTCCATCGGCGCCAAGTCCGCTGGTCGCCGGCGTCAAGCTCCGGATCATGCAGCCCAATCTGCCTCAGGATGACAAGTTTCGGCCGGAGAAGGCGCGCGAGATCCTCGACCGCTATCTGACGTTGTCCGACAAGGCGACGTCGCCCCGCACGCTGGGGCTTCAGGATGTGACCCATCTGGTCTGGCCCGAATCAGCCTTCCCGTTCCTGCTCGGCCGGACGCCACAGGCCCTGTCGCGGATCACCAGCGTATTGCCGCCGGGCGTGACCCTGATCACGGGAGCGGCGCGCGCGGGCGTAGCGCTGCCCGGCGAGGAGAATCCGCCGATCTTCAACGCCATCCAGGTCATCACACGCGAGGGCGGCATCGTCGCGTCCTATGACAAGCATCACCTGGTGCCTTTCGGAGAGTATCTGCCCTCGCCCTTCGCCGTGGCGCTGCAGTCGCTCGGGCTGACGGCGTTCGTGGCCATCCCGGGCGGCTTTTCGGCGTCGCCTGCGCGTGTCGCGCTGTCCGTGCCCGGCCTGCCGCCGGTCGCCGCGAGCATCTGCTATGAGGCGATCTTTCCTGCGGAGGTTCTGCCGCACCTCGCCCAGCCCGGGGGACGACGGCCCCAGCTTTTGCTGAACGTGACCAATGACGCCTGGTTTGGCCAGACGCCCGGTCCCCATCAGCACGCGAGCCAGGCGAGGCTCCGCGCCATCGAGGAGGGCATGCCGATGATCCGCGCGGCCAACAATGGTGTATCGGGCGTCATCGACGCCTATGGCCGCAGCATCGGCAGCCTTCCGCTGGGTAGCGATGGCGTGCTTGACACTGGACTCCCGCGTGCGATCGGCCTTACAACCTTTTCGCGAGTCGGAAATCTGCTTGCCATGTCCCTGGTGCTGTTGTGCCTTGCCATGGCCGGTTTCCTGCGGATGCGGCGCATGAGGATAGATTGATCACGTTTGACTCGAGCGGAAACGCTCGGAGCCTTAACATCTTGGGGTTTGCGCAGGTTATGTCAGTGGTACCGAAGAAACTTCCCAATCCGATCGACAGGCACGTGGGCGCACGCGTCCGAATGCGCCGGTTGCTTGTCAGCATGAGCCAGGAGCGTTTGGGCGAGGCGCTTGGCATCACCTTCCAGCAAATCCAGAAGTACGAGAAGGGCGCCAACCGGATCGGCGCCAGCCGGCTGCAGCAGATCGCCAAGATCCTCGGCGTGCCGGTCGAGTTCTTTTTTGACGGCGCCCCGTCCGGCGATGTCGGGATGGCCGCTGGCTTTGCGGAAATGCCGCAGCAGAAGCTGATGTCGGATTTCATGTCGACATCGGAAGGCATTCAGCTGACCAGGGCTTTCGTCCGCATCCCCGATGCCCAGGTGCGCCGCCGTCTGATCGATCTGGCCGAGGCGCTCGCTGCGGGTCCTCCGGCAGACGCCTGAACCGTTCTTTGAATCGAACGAACGTCCGGCGCATCGGTCAATCGGCTTGACGCGCAAGGCGGGCAATGGCAGAAGCGCGCGCCGCGCTCTTGTCGCAGACAGGACGTTGCCGCTGAGAGTGCCTGTCCTATTCACCAACAGCCCTGAGGATGTTCCCGTGGCCCGTTCGAGCTATCTCTTCACCAGCGAATCCGTGTCCGAGGGCCATCCCGACAAGGTTTGCGACCGCATCTCCGACGAAGTCGTCGATCTCTTCTTCAGGGAAGCCGCCAAGGCTGGCATGGAAGCCGCGCAGGTCCGTGTTGCTTGCGAAACGCTTGCAACCACCAACCGGGTGGTGATCGCGGGCGAGGTCAGGACCTCGCTGGACGAGAAAGCCATGAAGAGCAAGGTGAAGTCGGTGGCCCGCCGCGCCATCCGCGACATCGGGTACGAGCAGGACGGCTTTCACTGGAAGACTGCCAAGATCGATGTGCTGCTGCATCCTCAGTCGGTCGACATCGCGCAGGGCGTCGATTCATCCGGCAACAAGGATGTCGGCGCTGGCGACCAGGGCATCATGTTCGGCTACGCCTGCACGGAAACGCCGGACCTCATGCCGGCACCGATCTATTTCGCCCACAAGATTCTCGAAAATCTCACGCGCCACCGCAAGGCCAACGAACGCGGCTGCGGCAAGCTCGGCCCGGACGCCAAGAGCCAGGTCACCGTGCGCTATGAGAACGGCCGTCCCGCCGCAGTGACCCAGATCGTTCTGTCGACGCAGCATCTCGACGAGAGCATGACCTCCGCCGACGTGCGCAAGGTCGTGGAGCCGATCATCCGCGAGACACTCGGCGAACTCGCCATCGATCCGGACTGCAAGTGGTGGATCAACCCGACGGGCAAGTTCCTGATTGGCGGGCCTGACGGTGATTCGGGCCTCACGGGCCGCAAGATCATCGTCGACACCTATGGCGGCGCGGCCCCCCATGGCGGCGGCGCCTTCTCCGGCAAGGACCCGACCAAGGTTGACCGCTCGGCCGCCTATGCCGCGCGTTATCTGGCCAAGAACATCGTGGCCGCCAAGCTCGCCGACCGCTGCACCATCCAGCTCTCCTACGCGATCGGCGTTGCCCAGCCCCTGTCGGTCTATGTCGACAGCCACGGCACCGGAAAGGTCTCCGACGACAAGCTCGAAGCGGCGGTCGCCAAGGTCATGGACCTGTCGCCGCGCGGCATTCGCGAGCATCTCGGCCTCAACAAGGCGATCTATGCGCGCACCTCCGCCTATGGCCATTTCGGCCGCAAGGCGACGCGTGATGGCGGCTTCTCCTGGGAGCGGACCGATCTGGTCAAGCCGCTGAAGGCCGCCCTGGCCTGATGCCCGAGACGCCTGCCCGATCCGGAACCGCCCGCCCGCCCTCCGGTGCGGGCGGTTCCTTTTTCGGCCGCCGCAAGGCGAAGAAGCTGCGCGGCGGGCAATCGGACCTGTTCGAGACGCTCCTGCCGCGGCTCACCCTTCCTGACAGCCTGCCCCATGATCTCGGAGCGCTGTTTGCCAGGCAGCCGCGCGAGGTGAGGCTCGAGATCGGTTTCGGCGGCGGCGAACACCTCCTTGCCGCAGCCCGCGCCGAGCCCGATGTCGGCTTCATCGGCTGCGAGCCGTTCATCAATGGCATGGCCAAGCTGCTGGTCGTGATCCAGCGCGAGGGTCTGGACAATCTGAGGGTCTGGCCCGATGACGCGGCGCCGCTGCTGCTGCGCCTGCCGGCGGCCAGCCTTGCGCGCGTGGACCTGTTCTATCCCGATCCCTGGCCCAAACGACGGCAGCGCAAGCGGCGCTTTGTTTCTCCTGAGACACTCGCGCAGATCAGCCGGGTCCTGCGTCCGGGCGGCGCGTTCCGCTTCGCATCGGACATTGATGATTACGTCGGTTGGACGCTGCGCCGGGTAGCGGCCGAGGACGGACTCATCTGGGCGCCGGTCTCGGTGAAGGATTGGACCGAGCCCTTCGAGGGCTGGGTCCGGACGCGATACGAGGCGAAGGCGATCGCTGCCGGGCGTGAGCCGTCCTATCTCACGATGCGCCGCGCCGGGCTCTGATTGCCGGGGATGCGCTCAGGCACGCTTTGCGGCGTCTGCCTTGTCCCTGATCCGCATGAACTGCAGTACGCGTTGTGCGGTTGGCAGCGCGAGGTTGGCGAAGTTCTCCTGGGCCTTGTCGATGAGGTGCGGCATCTGGTCGGAGTTCGGCCGCAAGCCGAGCAGCTGGCGAACCGTAGGCCAGCTCCAGCCCATGGCCTTTCCGATCACGAGGCAGGCATCCCGGTCGGCGCCGACGATCGCCTGCTCGGCGGCCTGCTGCGATATCCCGGCAAGTTTCGCCAGACCGGCGATGGCATTGTCCGTATCGCCTGCGGCCGCGAGGGCGGCGAGCTTTTCCTCTGTCAGGTCATCGGGAGCAAAGCCGTCGCGCTCTGCCTTGGCGGCGGTCGGGGCCGGCGCTGGCGCCGGCACTGGCTTGGTCCATGCGGAGCCGGTCCTGGGCTGGCCCCCCTGAGCGCGGCGGCGCGCGCTTTCGCGTGCGGCCTGGGCGAGATTGTCCATGAGCTGCGGCGGAATGTCGGCCCGGTTGCCCAGCGCGTTCTGCAGATTCTCGTCGGTGAAGGCGCGCGTGATCATCAGGCCTAGCCCGCGCGACGAAAACCGTGCGGACAGGTTCTGAGCAAGCGCATGCGACACGGTCTTGTCGCCCTTGACCACCAAATAGTCGGTGACCGGCTCGCCAAGGTTCGCCCGAACGCTCATGACCAGCATGTGGTCCTTGCCTTTCGTGGAGGCGACGGCGATCAGATCCTGGTCGGTCAGGATGACGGAACGGGTCAGGACAGGCCTGGCCACGGCGATCTCGTCGAGCGCAAGCTGACGGACGACCCCGCGCGGTGCATTCGCGACATCCGCTAGCCGCTCGGACAGAGCGCCGCGTGCTTCGGTTCCGATCCCGGAGGCGAGACGGCCGATGACCACGTCGAACACGCCAATCTGGTCAGAGCTGTAGGCCTCGGCGCTGTTGATGAACATGTCGGTGACACGGGTCACGGTTCGGACGCGCTGATCTTCCGAATGGGAGGCCATGGCGCTGTCAAGTTCGGCAAGGACGGTTGCGACGTTGTTCATTCGGCTTGAATCCCAAGATCAATGCGATCCTAGGTGGCAAAACCTCACCAGCCGGTTATCAGGGCAGGCGAAAAACCATCCAATCGGCGAATATCTTGGACCGACATCGGCGATGATTGCTTGAATTGCCCCCCGATCTGGACTATGACACGCGCAAAGCTCTGGTTAAGGCTGAAAAGCACAATCAAGAGCGGGCTGAAAGGCCCGCTCTTTTTTGTTGCCGCGAGGTCCGAGGCCGGAGCGCCTTGCCAGCAACAGGACGTCATGACGGTGCCAGCGATGGTCGATCACGAAGCGCGGATCATCCGGGAGAGCGGCGTCGCCGCGCGTGTGGCGGCCGTGGTCGAACCCGTGATCGAACAACTCGGGTATCGGCTCGTGCGCGTGCGCGTCAACGGCCAGAATGGCTGCACCGTGCAGATCATGGCCGAACGGCCTGACGGCTCGATGGGCGTCGATGACTGCGAAGCGGTCAGCAAGGCCGTGTCGCCGGCGCTGGACCTCGAGGAGCCGATCAGCACTGCCTACAATCTGGAACTGTCCTCGCCCGGGATCGACCGGCCGCTCGTGCGTGCCGGGGATTTCCTGCGCTGGGCCGGGCATGACGCCAGAATCGAGATGGCGGTCCCGCTGGGCGGGCGCAAACGCTTCCGCGGATTGCTGCGCGGGGTTGAGGATGGCGCTGCGGTCGTGGAGCTTCCCGATGCGGTCGAAGGGGCGAACCCGCTTGCACGGATTCCGATCGCCAACATGTCGGAGGCGCGCCTTGTCCTCACCGAGGACCTGATCGCCGAATCGCTGCGGCGCGGCAAGCAGGGTCTGGAGCCCGCCATGCCCGAACCCGAAGCGGTCGAGCGCAGCCGCAGCCGTCCCGATTACAAGCCGAAGCCCAAACCCGTCGCCAAACCCGTGCGCGGCCGCAAGGCCGTCCAAACTGCCCGTCCCGAGGAGAACTGAGCCATGGTCGTCAGCGCCAACCGCCTTGAGTTGCTGCAGATCGCTGATGCGGTCGCACGCGAAAAGTCCATTGACCGGCAGATCGTTGTTGGCGCCATGGAGGACGCGATCGCCAAGGCCGCCCGCTCTCGATATGGCGCGGAGACGGATGTCCATGCGGAGATTCATCCCAAGACGGGCGAACTGCGCCTGTCGCGCCACCTTCAGGTCGTGGAAGTCGTCGAGAACGACGCGGTTCAGATTTCGCTTGCCGAGGCGCGGCGGAAGAATCCGGCGGCGGAGGCCGGCGACGTAATCTCCGATCCGCTGCCGCCCTTCGATTTCGGGCGCATCGCGGCGCAATCCGCCAAGCAGGTCATCGTCCAGAAGGTGCGCGAAGCAGAGCGCGACCATCAGTATGATGAGTACAAGGACCGGATCGGCGACATCATCAACGGCGTGGTGAAGCGCGTTGAATACGGCAATGTCTTCGTCGACCTGGGACGCGGCGAAGGAATCGTGCGTCGTGACGAACTGATCCCGCGCGAGGCCTTCAAGGTCGGCGACCGGATCCGCGCCTATGTCTACGACGTGCGGCGCGAACAGCGCGGCCCGCAGATCTTCCTGTCGCGCACGCACCCGCAGTGCATGGCCAGGCGCTTCGGCCAGGAAGTGCCGGAAATCTATGACGGCATCGTCGAGGTCAAGGCCGTGGCCCGCGATCCTGGCTCGCGCGCCAAGATCGCCGTGATCAGTCGCGATTCCTCGATCGATCCGGTCGGCGCCTGCGTCGGCATGCGCGGCAGCCGCGTTCAGGCCGTGGTCGGCGAACTGCAGGGCGAGAAGGTCGACATCATCCCGTGGTCGCAGGACATTGCGACCTTCATCGTCAACGCGCTCCAGCCGGCCGAGGTCGCCAAGGTCGTGCTCGACGAGGAAGCCGACAAGATCGAGGTCGTGGTGCCCGATGAGCAGCTGTCGCTGGCCATCGGCCGTCGCGGGCAGAATGTCCGCCTGGCCTCGCAGCTGACGGGCTGGAATATCGACATTCTGACCGAGGCGGAGGAATCCGAACGCCGCCAGAAGGAATTCGTCGCCCGCACCGAACTGTTCATGAACGCGATGAATGTCGACGAGGTTGTCGGCCAGCTTCTTGCCTCGGAAGGCTTCCGCAATGTCGAGGAAGTGGCCTATGTCGATCTCTCGGAACTCGCCAACATCCAGGGCTTCGACGAGGATACGGCCAGCGAGATCCAGAACCGCGCCCTGAGCTACCTCGCCGAACAGGAAGCGACGTTCGACGCCCGCCGACAGGAACTCGGCGTTCTTGACGAACTGCGCTCCGTCAACGCCGTCACCACGGCCATGATGGTCGCGCTCGGCGAGAATGATGTGAAGTCGATCGAGGACCTGGCCGGCTGCGCCACCGATGACCTCGTCGGCTACAGCGAACGCAAGCAGGGAGAAACCACCCGCTATCCGGGCTACCTCGACAGCTTCGGCCTGTCGCGCGAGGACGCGGAGGCCATGATCATGCAGGCCCGCATTCTGGCCGGCTGGATCGAAGCGCCCCAGGAAGAGACCCAAAGCGAGGTGGAAGCCTGAGCCAGCTGGACCGGCACGGTGCCGCCGCCGGACTCCGCGATGAGCCGAGCCGCCGACAGCGAGCGCCGCTGCGTGGCGACGCGGCTGTCCCTCCCAGCCGGCGACCTCATCCGCTTTGTGGTCTCGCCCGATGGCGAGCTCACGCCGGATATCCGGCGCAAGCTGCCGGGCCGTGGCGTCTGGACGGCCAATTCCCGCGCGGCCGTCGATCATGCCCTGCGCACCAGGGCCTTCGCGCGTTCGCTGAAGGGCAAGGTCAACGTGCCGCCGGATCTGGCGGACGCCCTCGACCGGCTGCTGCTCCGCGACGCGCTGCAATCACTGTCGATCGCCAACAAGGCGGGCCTTTTGGTGACCGGGTTCGGCAAGGTCGAGGCGGCTCTCACCGGCGCGGCGCGGCCTGCGGTCTGGATCGAGGCTGCCGATGGTGCCGATGATGGCCGCCGGAAGCTCAGCCAGGCCCTGACGCGCCGCCATGGCGAGCGCGCCGGCGAGGTTCCCGTCGCCGATTGTTTCACCAGCGATGATTTGGCATTGGCGTTGGGCCGTGACCTTGTGATACATGCTGCCCTCAAAGACGGCGCGGCGGCTGAGGCTTTTCTCGGTCGCTGGCGTCGACTCGTGCAATTTCGGACAAGTCCGCTGCCAGATGCAGCCCTGACCGCAAGCGCAAGCGAGCTCAAAGATGTAACCGCAGGACCAACATCGGAATGACCGATCAAAAAACCCCCGGCGACAAGACCTTGACTGTGTCGCCGCCAAAGACCCTGACACTGAAGCGCCCGGTCGAGCACAACACCGTGAAGCAGAGCTTCTCGCATGGCCGCTCGAAATCGGTCTTGGTCGAGGTGAAGCGCCGCATTTCCGGTCCCGGCGAGGCGCCGCATCACCATCAGCCGGCCCCCCAGCCAAAGCCGGTCGCGCCCACGCCACCACCACCGCCGGCGCCCGCTGCGGCCGTGCCGAAGCCCGCCGCCAGCATGCTCCTGCGAACCTTGTCGCCCGACGAGCAGGATGCCCGCACCCGCGCCCTTGCCGACTCCCGCGGACGTGAATTCGAAGAGCGTCGTCAGGCCGAGGAAGAAGCACGCGCCCGTGCCGCCCGCGAGGACCGCGAACGCGCCGAGCGCGAAGCCGCCGCCGCCCGCCAGCGCGAGGAAGAGGAGCGCAAGCGCGCAGAGGATGATTTCCGCCGCCGTGGCCGGGACGAGGCTGTCAGGCGTCTCGGCGAGGAGCCGCCACCTGTACGCCAGCCGGCGGTTGATGTTCGCCCGCTGCGCATGGACGGCCGTCCGCCTCGCATCGATAGCCCCCGCGCCCCGCGTGAAGACCGTCCGGTCCGCACCGACGGCGAGCGGACTCCCATGCGGGCCGATGGACCCCGTCCGGAAGGCGGCTTCCGTGGCCCGCGCCCCGAGGGCGGCGCTCCGCGCCCGGAAGGTGGCTTCAGGCCGCGCCCGGATGGACCCCGTCCGGAAGGCGGCTTCCGTGGCCCGCGCCCCGAGGGCGGCGCTCCGCGTCCGGAAGGTGGTTTCAGGCCGCGCCCGGATGGGCCCCGTCCGGAAGGCGGCTTTCGTGGCCCTCGCCCTGATGGCGACGGCCCGCGCGGCCCGCGCCCGGCTGGCGGCTTCGGAGCCCCGTCGGGTCCGCGCATGCTGCGGACCAGCACAGGCGATGCCCCCATCGATCTCAGTGCGCCGCGGCGCGCTCCTCCCGGAGCCGGACGCCCGCGCAGCGATGACGACGACCGCTCCGGCGTGCGCCGCGCCGGCGGCGCAGCGAAGCCCGGCAGCGCCGAGGTCCGCGTCCCCAAGGTCGGCGGCGACAAGAGCCGTGGCCGTCTGACCTTGACCAATGCGCTGGAGGCTGACGCCGAACGCATCCGTTCGGTTGCGGCCTTCCGTCGCCGCGTGCAGCGCATGAGCGGCAACCGCGGTTCAAACGAGCCGAAGGAAAAGCTCTCCCGCGAGGTCGTTGTTCCGGAAACCATCACCATCCAGGAACTGGCGAACCGCATGTCGGAACGCGCGGTGGATGTGATCCGCTTCCTGATGAAGCAGGGACAGATGTTGAAGATCACGGATGTGGTCGATGCAGACACGGCCCAGCTCATCGCCGAGGACATGGGCCACACCGTCAAGCGCGTGGCGGAGGCTGACGTTGAGGAAGGCCTGTTCAACCTGCCCGATGATGACGGCGCCCTGAGCCCGCGTCCGGCTGTCGTCACGATCATGGGCCATGTCGATCACGGCAAGACCTCTCTGCTCGATGCCGTGCGCCGCACCAACGTCGTGTCCGGCGAAGCGGGCGGCATCACCCAGCATATCGGCGCCTATCAGGTCTCGACCCCATCAGGCGCGCGGGTCACCTTCATCGACACGCCGGGCCACGCCGCCTTCACGCAGATGCGCGCGCGCGGCGCCAAGGTCACCGACATCGTCGTTTTGGTCGTGGCCGCGAATGACTCGGTGATGCCCCAGACCATCGAGGCCATCAACCACGCCAAGGCGGCGAAGGTGCCGCTGATCGTGGCGATCAACAAGATCGACCTGCCCGATGCCCGGCCCGAGCGCGTCAAGACTGATCTGATCCAGCACGAGATCCAGGTCGAAAGCCTTGGTGGCGACGTTCTGGAAGTGGAGCTGTCCGCCAAGACGCGGCTCAACATCGACAAGCTGCTTGAGTCGATCGCCCTTCAGGCTGAACTGCTCAACCTGACCGCAAACCCTGACCGGCCGGCCGAAGGCACGGTGATCGAGGCGAAGCTTGACCGCGGCCGTGGGCCGGTGGCCACGGTTCTTGTCCAGCGCGGCACTTTGCGTCCGGGCGACATCGTCGTGGCCGGCTCCGAATGGGGCCGCGTCCGGGCCCTTTTGGGCGACACCGGCGCGACCCTCAAGGAAGCGCCGCCATCCATGCCCGTCGAGGTGCTCGGCTTCAACGGCACGCCCGAGGCCGGCGACCGCGTTGCGGTGGTCGAGTCCGAGGCACGTGCCCGCGAGATCACGGATTACCGCGTCCGCCAGAAGCGCGACATCGCTGCGGCGCGGGGCACATCGGGCGCTGGCCGCAGCCTCGTCGACATGATGCGCGATCTCAAGGTCAGCGCTGGCCGCAAGGAGTTCCCGCTGCTGGTCAAGGGCGACGTGCAGGGCTCGGTCGAGGCCATTGTCGGCGCGCTTGACAAGCTCGGTAACGACGAGGTGCGCTCGCGCGTGCTGCTCTCCGGCGTTGGCGGCATCAACGAATCCGATGTCACGCTGGCGCAGGCCTCCGGCGCTGTGGTCATCGGCTTCAACGTGCGCGCCAACAAGGAAGCCCGCGAGGCGGCTGAACGGGCTGGTGTGGAGATCCGCTACTACAACATCATCTACGACCTCGTTGATGATGTGAAAGCAGCGATGTCGGGCCTGCTGGCGCCGACGCTGCGCGAAACCATGCTCGGCACGGCGACCATGCTCGAAATCTTCAACATCACCAAGGTCGGCAAGATCGCCGGCTGCCGTGTCACTGAAGGCACCATCGAGCGTGGCCAGCATGTCCGCCTGATCCGCGACAACACCGTCATCCACGAAGGCAAGCTCTCAACGCTCAAGCGCTTCAAGGACGACGTGAAGGAGGTTCAGGTCGGCCAGGAATGCGGCATGTCCTTCGAGAACTACCAGGATATCCGCGCCGGCGACGTGGTGGAATGCTATCGCGTCGAGGAGATCAAGCGCACGCTCTGACGTCTTGGCGGCGTCTCCCATCCGGGGCTGACTTCGCTGTCAGCCCCGCTTTCCCGTTCCGTCCTTCCGGTCCGATCCCGGAGAGCGCTCCATGGCAAAACCAGCATCAAAATCCCCCAAGGGCCCGTCCCAGCGCCAGCTTCGTGTCGGCGAACTGATCCGACACGAACTCGCGGCCATGCTGTCGCGCGGCGAGATCCATGATGATGTGCTGGCACGGCATGTCATCACCGTCACCCAGGTGCGCCTGTCGCCTGATCTCAAGCTCGCGACCTGCTATGTCATGCCGCTCGGCGGACAGGATGAGAAGCCCGTGATCGCGGCGCTGGAGGCCCACAAGCGTTTCCTGCGCGGTGAGATCGCCCACAGGATCAACCTGAAATACGCCCCCGAACTGCGCTTCCGCCGCGACGAGACCTTCGACGAGGCGCTGCGCATCGACCGTCTGCTCTACTCGGAGAAGGTGCGGCAGGACCTGGTCAATCCGGGCGGACGGCGCCGCGCCGATGATGACGGGGCCGACGAGGCATGAGCGACGCCGATCTTCCACAACGCGATCAGGGCACGCCCGTCCGCGAGCCGCGCCCGAAGAAGCGCGATGTCAACGGCTGGATCATCCTCGACAAGCCTGTCCAGGAAACCTCGACCCATGCCGTCGCCGTGGTCAAGCGCGCGCTGCAGGCGAAGAAGGCCGGCCATGCCGGAACGCTCGATCCCCTCGCATCGGGCCTGTTGCCGATCGCCATGGGCGAGGCGACGAAAACGGTGCCCTTCGTGATGGATGGGCGCAAGGCCTATCGCTTCACCGTGACCTGGGGCGCCGAAACCGCGACCGATGACGCCGAGGGCGAGGTCATCCGGACCAGCGTGGCGCGGCCTGCGCGGGACGCCATCGAGGCCATGCTGCCGCGCTTCACCGGCACGGTCCTGCAGGTGCCGCCGAAATTCTCGGCGATCAAGATTGCCGGCGAACGCGCCTATGATCTCGCCCGCGACGGCGAGGATGTGGTGCTCGAGGCGCGGCCGGTCGAAATCGACAGCCTTCGCCTCGTCGCCCATGATGACGACACCGCGACATTCGAGGCGGAATGCGGCAAAGGCACCTATGTCCGGGCTTTGGCGCGGGATTTCGGGCGGCTGCTCGGCTGCTTCGGCCATGTCACGGCGCTGCGCCGGACCCGGGTCGGCCCCTTCACGGAAGCGCATGCCACACCGCTGTCGGCCTTCGAGCCCGGTGGCCTGTCCGGTGACGACCTCGCGGCGCTGCTGACCCCGGTGGACCGGGCCCTCAGCGAGATTCCGTCGCTGAGCATCAGCCGGAACGATGCCGGGCGTCTGCAGCGCGGCCAATCCTGTCTTCTGCGCGGCGCCGATGCGCCGATCGAGCTAGAGGCCGTCGCGGTGTTTTGCCAGGGGCAGCTTGTCGCGATCGGCGAGGTGCTGCACGGCGAGTTGCACCCTCGCCGTGTCTTTCATCTTGGCAGCTAGGCCTCAGCGGGCCGCGATGACGGCGATCTCGACCTTGTAGTCCGGCGTCGCCAGTTCGGCCCTGACCGTGGCGCGGGCTGGCGTATGGCCCTTGACGACCCAGGCATCCCAGACCGCGTTCATTTCCGCGAAGGTCGACATGTCGGTCAGCCAGATGCTGGCGGACAGCAGTTTGGACTTGTCCGAACCGGCCTCGACGAGCCGGGCCTCGATCTGGGCGAGGATGTCCTTCGTCTGCTCGGTGACGGACGTGCCCTTCGGATTGCTGGCGACATGGCCGGCGAGATAGACGGTGTTGCCATGGGCGACGGCCATGCTCATGCGGGGGCCAACGCCGAAA
Organism: Hyphomicrobiales bacterium; assembly: GCA_027483505.1. Lineage (GTDB taxonomy): Bacteria > Pseudomonadota > Alphaproteobacteria > Rhizobiales > Beijerinckiaceae > Allobosea. The sequence goes on along the minus strand of JAIXUP010000076.1, from coordinate 52,691 downwards.
CGCTCGATGCTCATTGGAAATCCTTGTCCTGATGGGAGGTCACGGAGGTGGGCGTAGCCGATCTGGCGGCGCTGTGCAAACACTGCAGGTTCAGCCGGCCACGGCGATCCAGCCGGCCCAGATCGCCGCGTAGCGTGCGCACTTGCCAAGGCCGACCAGGAGCGCGAAGCGCCAGAGCGGATAGCGCAGCAGTCCGGCCGCCACCGTGCCGAGGTCGCCGATCCCCGGTACCCAGGACAGCAGCAGCGCGAGCCAGCCGAAACGTCCGAAAAGGCTCTCGCCCCTGGCAAGGGTGTCCGGCGCCGGGCGCAGCCGTTCCGGCAGCCGCTCGATGCCGCCATCGGCGATGATCCTGCCGACCCACCAGTTCACCATCGAGCCCAGCGTGTTGAAGACGGTCGCCACGGCCAGCAGCAGGACCGGGTTGAGATGCCCCCTCAGCAGCAGCCCGGCAAAGGTGGCCTCCGAGGGAAAAGGCAGGACGGTCGCCGCCAGAAATGCGGACAGCGCCATGCCGGCGAGGGAGGCCGCGCCTTCAAGCATGCCGGCCGCCATCACAGGCGCGGCGTGACGGCCATGACAGCGACGTCACAGCCGCCGCAGTGCCACGGTCTGGATGCGATGGCTGGCGCCTTTGGTCAGGATCAGGCTGGCGCGCTGGCGCGTTGGCAGGATGTTGTCGCGCAGGTTGGGCAGGTTGATGGTGTCCCAAAGCCCTTCGGCGATCGTCAGGGCCTCGGGCTCGGACAGATCGGCATACTTGCGGAAGAAGGAACGCGGATCACGGAAGGCGGTTTCCCTCAGGCGCAGGAAGCGGTTGATGTACCAGCGCCGCAGGTCTTCTTCATCGGCATCGAGATAGATCGAGACATCGAAGAAGTCCGACACAAAGGGAATGGCCGAACCATCCTTGGGCAGACGTGCCGGCTGAAGCACGTTCAGGCCCTCGACGATGAGAATGTCAGGCCGCTCGACGGTGGTTTCCTCACCGGCCACGACGTCGTAGACAAGATGCGAATAGACGGGCGCCGTCACCACCGGGTGCCCGGCCTTCACCTGGCTGAGAAACTGCAGCAGCCGCGCGCTGTCATAGCTTTCCGGAAAGCCCTTGCGCTCCATCAGCCCGCGTGCCTTGAGCTCGGCATTGGGCAGCAGGAACCCGTCCGTGGTCACGAGCTTGACGTTCGGCGTGTTGGGCCAGCGCGACAGCAGGGCGGTCAGCACGCGGGCAGTGGTCGATTTCCCGGCCGCGACCGAGCCCGCCAGCCCGATCACATAGGGAACCTTGACCTCGGCCTCGGCCTGCAGGAAGCGCTGCGTGGCCTTGAACAGCCCCTGCGCGGCCGCGACATAGACCGAGAGCAGGCGGGACAGCGGCAGATAGATCGCCACCACCTCGTCGAGCGAAATCGGGTCGTTGATCGACTGCAGCTTCTCGATGTCATCGACATTGAGCGTCAGCGGCGTGTCGGCGCGCAGATGGGCCCACTCGTCGCGCGAGAACACCCGGTAGGGCGAGAGGTCCGGCTCGGCCTCGGCGGCGGGAATGACACGCTGGTCCATGTTTCTCTCTGGAAACGCAACGGCAGAGGGCCAGGGCGTCCAGCGGAAGCCCCCGCCGGACGGGTTTGGAGCGTCACTTAGACCGTCTTGCGCCTTTTTCCGCAAGTCCCGACTGACCGGTGCGGTATTCCAGCTCCCTCATCACATCGTCCAAGGCGACACCGCTCACCTGAAGCAGCACCAGCAGATGGTACAGCACATCCGCCGCTTCCGCCGTCAGTGCGGCCTTGTCGCCCTGTGCGGCGGCGATCACCGCCTCGACGGCCTCCTCGCCGAACTTCTTGGCCACGCGTTCGGGCCCGGAGGCCAGGAGCTTGGCCGTCCAGCTTGCCTCGGGCGAAGCGTTTGCCCGTTGGGCGACAATTGCGGCGAGGCTTGCCAAGTCAAAGCACGAAGGCATGATGACATCACACATAATTCATAACAATGACAAACCCCTGCAGAATTAGATAACATGATATCATGAAGAATACAATGAATAATGTTATCGACAATTTCAAATTGTATTGTGCAAATATCAATATGTCTCGCATGAATCTCGAGTTGTATTTAATTCGCGAATAGTACCAAAAAAGAAGTGATAAAGAAACAAATATTACAAGCAACTCCCCCAAGTAAAGTGCAAACCACTCACTTAAGTAAATAAGTGTAATATATTTATCTTTATTTTCTTTCGAAACCTGAGGTTGGACAAGCATCGCAATTATAGCGAATAGAATAGCCCAAAAACCGAAATATAATGCTCTATGGGAATTGGAAATACTACGAGCACTATCAATTTTCCGGTCGATAGATACTATCTCGCCAATTTTCGCGCTGATTGACGATGTGAGCGCTTGCCGTTGGTAAGAAAGATTTGGCGAATCTTTAAGGCCAGTTATTCCAATATAGGCGTCAGCATAGGCCAAGATGCCCAGCGCCTGATTGAGGTGTCGCTCATCGTTTTCACGCCTCAATTTTACAACAAAATGAAATAAAGAGTAGACGATGTTTTCGCGCCACTTTGTATCAGAGCTATCTCTCTCTTGCAATACTATTACTGTATCCGTATTAGCCTCATGATGTTGATGATTGTGACATATGTCACGAACAAAAAAATACATTTGATTAGCAATCCAATAGCGAAAGTCATGACCTTTCTCTGCGGCATACTTACTGCTCTGATCTTCAATTACTGCGTCACGAAATCTTGGGAATGATATGAAGAATTCACCATTTCTAAATATCTGAAAACAGGATTTGATATCGGCTGCGGCGTAACAAATTCGCTTTGCAGCTCGAAACTGCAGATGAGCTCTATCAAGATCAGCACTTAAGATGCTTTGTCGAATCTCGTTCATAGACTGGCGTATGATATGCTTATTACGTTTCCAGCTTTGCTTGGTGGAAAAAATCAATACAGATCCGGTAACCTTGTCCGAGCCACGTGCATTCTGGCTAACGTCACTGCCGATAATCATAAACCAAAATGACCCGGCTCGACCAGATACGAGGTCTGTGATCCCGGAAAAAAGAGAGTCAGAGAGATTTCGTTTTTGAAATGCAATTATATGACGGGCATTTTTTGACTTGAAGTTGACAGATACACTTCGTGTTGGATGGTGGGTCTCACCGATTTGTCGAAACGATAACCTCCCACTAGCATTGGGTATCCAGCCCGCGAAAGGAAATCTTTGATAGAGCGGCACTCAGCGAAAAGTCCGCTCGATTGTATCATTTGAAATCCGGCCTGTAACTTCGATGCGTCCAACCTTTTTATTGAAAACAGCGCCCGCTTGTACACGAGCGTCAGGCAGCCAGTCGTCTTGAACGGCGCTTCGTCCCATAAACAAGTCACGCCACGATTTTGTTCGCGCGTTACTGCGCCGCACTTCAGACGACTTGGATGTCACCAATGTGAGTAGAAACCGCAGTGAAATCGCGGCTCCTACAACCCCGAGGGCTAGCAGTGCCAATCCGGTAAGCATGTACGTCTCCACACTTCGAATCATCAATATGAATCTTAGGAGTCAAGCGGTAAAGAGAATCTTGAAGAATTTTTTCAGCAGTCCAGCCGCATTTTCAGCCCGGCGCGCGCCATGTGCGCCTTGGCCTGCCCGATCGTATAGGTTCCGAAATGGAAGATCGAGGCGGCCAGCACCGCGCTGGCATGGCCCTCGGTGACGCCCGCGACGAGGTGGTCGAGTGTGCCGACCCCGCCCGACGCGATCACCGGCACGCTGACGGCGTCGGCGATGGCGCGCGTCAGCGCCACATCATAGCCGGTCTTCATTCCGTCCCTGTCCATGGACGTGACGAGAAGCTCTCCGGCGCCGAGCGCAACCACCTCTTGCGCGAAGCCGACGGCGTCGATCCCGGTGGCGGTGCGGCCGCCATGGGTGAAGATCTCGAACCGGTCGGGGCTTCCCGGCGGCGAGACGCGCTTGGCGTCGATGGCGACGACGACGCATTGCGCGCCGAACTTCTCGGCCGCCTCGCGCACGAAATCGCGCCGCGTCACCGCTGCGGTGTTGATCGAGACCTTGTCGGCCCCGGCCAGCAGCAGCCGGCGGATGTCGTCGGTGCTGCGCACGCCGCCGCCCACCGTCAGCGGCATGAAGCAGGCTTCGGCGGTGCGGGTCACGACATCAAGCAGGATGCCACGCCCCTCATGGCTGGCGCTGATGTCGAGGAAGCACAGCTCGTCCGCGCCGGCGGCGTCATAGGCTTTCGCGGCCTCGACCGGATCGCCGGCGTCGATCAGGTTGACGAACTGCACGCCCTTGACCACGCGGCCGTCCTTGACATCGAGACAGGGAATGAGGCGGGTTTTCAGGGTCATGCCGCGACGCTCCGGCTGGCGATGAGCTTCAGCGCCGCGTCCGCGTCGAGCCGGCCGTCATAGAGCGCCCTGCCGGTGATGGCGCCCGCGAGGATCGCCGCATCGGGCTGCATCAGCCGCTCGACATCGGCCATCGACGCGAGGCCTCCTGAGGCGATCACTGGAATCGAGAGGGCCTGCGCAAGCGCGATGGTGCCCTCCCAGTTGACGCCGCCCAGCATGCCGTCGCGGGCTATGTCGGTGTAGACGATCGCCGCGACGCCAGCGTCCTCGAAACGCTTGCCGAGCTCGGTTGCGCTGAGCGACGAGGTCTCGGCCCAGCCTTCCACAGCCACCATGCCGTCGCGCGCATCGATGCCAACCACGATCCTGCCCGGATGCGCGCGCGCCGCAGCCCGCACGAAGCCCGGATCGCGCACCGCCGCCGTGCCGATGATGACGCGTGCGACGCCCTTGGCCAGCCAGCCCTCGACCGTGGCGAGATCGCGGATGCCGCCGCCGAGTTGTACCGGAAACCTAACACGCGACAGGATTGCGTCCACGGCCCGCCCGTTCATCGGCTTGCCGGCGAAGGCGCCGTCGAGGTCGACGACATGCAGCCAGCGGAAGCCCTGCCGCTCGAAGGCGGCGGCCTGCGCGGCCGGGTCGTCATTGAACACCGTGGCGCGGTCCATGTCGCCTTGCCTGAGGCGCACGCAATGGCCGTTCTTGAGATCGATGGCCGGAAACAGGATCATGGCGTCCACGTCAGGAAGTTCGTGATCAGCCTGAGGCCGAGCTTCTGGCTTTTCTCGGGATGGAACTGGGTGCCTGCCATGTTGTCCCTGCCGATGATGGCCGTCACGGCACCGCCATGGTCCGTGCTGGCGATCAGGGCTGAATCATGTTTCAGGTGCATCGCATAGGAATGCACGAAATAGGCGTGCCAGCCCTCGGGGCCGGTCTCGATGCCCGACAGGAGCGCATGGGGACGGGCGACATCCAGCGTGTTCCAGCCCATGTGCGGGATCTTGAGCGCGGGGTCGGACGGCGTGATGACCGCGACATCGCCGGCAATCCAGCCGAGGCCATCGCTGGTGACGTGCTCGAGCCCCCGCGTGGCCATCAACTGCATGCCGACGCAGATGCCGAGGAAGGGGCGGCCTTTCCCGATCACGACGGCTTCGAGCGCCTCGATCATGCCGCCGACGCCGGCAAGGCCGGCCTTGCAGTCGGCGTATGCCCCGACGCCGGGCAGCACGATCCGGTCCGCGCTGCGCACCACATCGGCATCGTTGGTGACGCGGATGGCCACATCAAGCCCGGCCTCGCGCGCCGCCCGCTCGAAGGCCTTGACCGCCGAGTGCAGGTTGCCGGATCCATAGTCGATGATGGCGACGGTGCTGGTCATGTCAGTCCTGCAGAGCCGTCAGCGCCGGGCCGGGTCTGGAAACAGGCCGAGCACGCCGTGCACCGGCAGTGGCTGCAAGGGCGGGGCGGGAAGGGGTGAGCCCACGCTTGTCGGAGCGCCGAGGCCCGGCACGCTCTCGAAAAAGCGCCGCTCAACGGTGTCAATGTCGCGGCCTTCGACGACCCCGGCCAGTGTCCAGCCTTTGGCGATAAGCTTGCGCTCCGCCAGCACATTGCCTTCAAGCCCGAGATAAAGGCCGATCAGGAGTTGCACGACCGTCAGCGCCAGCGGATCGAAGCCGAGCATGCGGCCACCAAACCCGATTGCCGCCCAGATCACCGCGAACACGACGAAGGCCAGCCAGAGCTTCTTGGACAGAAGCCACAGGCCGGTGAAGACGAAGGCGTAGAGCGAGAACCCGTCCTTGAGGAAGACCGTCCGCCCCAGCTGGTCAGCAAGGGGCAGCGCCGGGTCGGCGGGCGGCGTGAGCGCTGTGTAGAAAGCCATGCCCAGTTCCTCACAAAGCGCCCTTGGTCGACGGGATGCGCCCGCCCTCGCGCGGATCAACGCTGAGAGCCGCGCGCATCACCCGCGCCAGCCCCTTGAAGCAGCTCTCGGCGATATGGTGGCTGTTGGCCCCATAAAGCGTCTCGACATGCAGGGTCACGCCCGCGTTCATCGCGAAAGCCTGGAAAAATTCGCGCACCAGTTCGGTGTCGAATTCCCCAATCTTTGGTGTGGGAAAGGCAGTGCGGAAGACGAGGAAGGGCCGCCCGGACACATCCACGGCAACCCGCGTCAACGTCTCGTCCATCGGCAGGTGGATGTCGGCGTAGCGCGTCAGCCCCTTCTTGTCGCCCATCGCGGCGAGGATGGCCTGCCCAAGCGCGATGCCGGTGTCCTCGACCGTGTGATGGAAATCGACATGCAGGTCGCCCGTCACATGCGCGGTGACGTCAATCAGCGCATGGCGCGCGAACAGCTCCAGCATGTGGTCGAAGAAGCCGACACCCGTCCTGATGTCGGCCTTGCCGGTGCCGTCCAGATCGACCGAAACGGACACATCCGTCTCGTTGGTGCGGCGCTTGATCTCGCCCTTGCGCATGGCGGGTGCCTCGTGAGTTCTCAGAGGGTCGCTTTAGCAGGGCCGACCGGCGCTTGCTACCCTTCCGGCGGCGGGCTGAACCGATCCAGAAAGACCTGTGCCCTCGGCAAGGCATTGTGCAGGAACTGGTCGGGCTGTCTGAGCCAGAGGCCGGGATAGGTCCGCGACAGTTGCTCGTTGATCAGAACGTGAGTCGGAAGCGACAGGAGGTCGGCATCCCAATCCGGCCACCATCGCCGTGCGCTGCGCCATTCGTGATCAAGAAACCGGGTGCGCCTGCTGTAGCCATGATAGTCAAATGCCACGTCCGCCCGGCTGACGAAGATGTGGTTTCCCGTAAAGCCGGGCTTTGGCCTGATCCAAGTGGCCGAGAAGCCGGCACCGGCCCATCGCTGCAAGAACGCATAGGCCAGAACCTGGCATGCCCCACAGGCGAAGAAAACGCGGTCCGGCAATTGCCACTGCAAGACTGTGTCACCCTTGATCCCGGGTTTGAGCCTGAACATCTAAGGGACTATGCAGCGGTCTGGACCGCAGGATGAAGGCGTGATTCGCATGCAGCAGGATAGCCAGACATCGACCATGCACGCGACCACCATCCTGATGGTGCGCAAGGGCGGCAAGGTGGTGATCGGGGGCGACGGTCAGGTGTCGCTCGGCCCCACCATCATCAAGGGCAATGCCCGCAAGGTGCGGCCTCTCGCCAAGGGTCTGGTGATCGCCGGCTTTGCCGGCGCGACGGCGGACGCGTTCACCCTGTTCGAGCGGCTGGAGGCCAAGCTCGAGCAATATCCGACGCAGCTGATGCGCGCCTGCGTCGAGCTTGCCAAGGACTGGCGCACCGACCGTTACCTCCGCCGCCTCGAGGCCATGCTGCTGGTGGCGGACAAGCAGGTCGGCCTGCTCCTGTCCGGAACCGGCGATGTGCTGGAGCCGGCCGACGGCATCATGGCCATCGGGTCGGGTGGCAATTATGCGCTCGCGGCCGCCCGCGCGCTGGCGGACAGCGATCTCGACGCCGAAGCCATCGTCCGCAAGGCCATGAAGATCGCAGGCGACATCTGCGTCTATACCAATCATTCGCTCGTCATCGAGCAGCTTGACGAGGCCTGAGCCGTTTCCATGACCACCTTTTCACCCCGCGAGATCGTCTCCGAACTCGACCGCCACATTGTCGGCCAGAAGGACGCCAAGCGCGCCGTGGCGATTGCCTTGCGCAACCGCTGGCGCAGGCAGCAGCTCACCGGACCGCTGCGCGACGAGGTTGCGCCCAAGAACATCCTGATGATCGGGCCGACCGGCTGCGGCAAGACCGAGATTTCGCGCCGGCTGGCGCGGCTGGCCGGCGCGCCGTTCCTGAAAGTGGAGGCCACGAAGTTCACCGAAGTCGGCTATGTCGGGCGCGACGTCGAATCCATCGTGCGTGATCTCGTCGAGATCGGCATCGGGCTGGTGCGCGATGCGCGCCGCAAGGAGGTCCGGACCAAGGCCCATGCGGCGGCCGAGGAGCGGGTGCTTGATGCGCTCGTAGGGGCGACGTCGAGCCCCGCGACGCGCGAATCCTTCCGCAAGCGGCTGCGGGCCGGGGAGCTGAACGACAAGGAGATCGAGGTCGAGCTCGCCTCCGGCGCGGGCGCCGGTCTGCCGATGTTCGAACTGCCCGGACAACCGGGAGCCTCGATCGGCGCCTTCAATCTCGGCGACATGCTCGGCAAGGCGCTCGGCCGCTCGGCCAAGCCCCGCCGGATGACCGTGTCGGACGCCTATGAGCCGCTGGTTCAGGAAGAGAGCGACAAGCTGCTCGACCAGGAGGCCCTGACCCAGGAGGCGATCCGGCAGGTGGAGGACAATGGCATCGTCTTCCTCGACGAGATCGACAAGATCTGTTCGCGCGAGGGTCGCTCCGGCGCCGATGTCAGCCGCGAGGGCGTGCAGCGTGACCTGCTGCCGCTGATCGAGGGCACCACGGTCTCGACCAAGCACGGGCCGGTCAAGAGCGACCACATCCTGTTCATCGCCTCGGGCGCCTTCCATGTCGCCAAACCGTCCGACCTGTTGCCCGAACTGCAGGGGCGGCTGCCGATCCGGGTCGAGTTGCTGCCGCTCGATGTCCAGGACTTCAAGCGTATCCTGACCGACACAGAGGCCAGTCTCGTCAAGCAGTCGGTCGCCATGATGCAGACCGAGGGCCTGACCGTGGTCTTCACGGAGGATGCGGTTGATGCGCTGGCGCGGGTGGCGGTGCACGTCAACGCGACCGTCGAGAACATCGGCGCGCGCCGCCTGCAGACCGTGATGGAGCGTGTCCTCGACGAGATCTCCTTCACCGCTCCGGACCGCGACGGCGAGACCGTCACGATCGACGCCGCCTATGTCGAGGCCCGCGTCGGCGACCTGTCGAAGAACACCGATCTGTCGCGGTTCATTCTCTGAGGCGTGCGGCGGAAACAGCGGCGGTTTCGCAGCCGCCACGCGCCTGTCCGCCGATCAGAAGGCTTGTCAGCTCACGCCCGCTTCGCGCATAAGGCCGTCGGCGCGCATTGGCGCCGCCCCGAACCGGAACAGGTCATGACCAGCTTCACCCCCCGGGTTTTCTCCGGAATGCAGCCCACGCACACGCTGCACCTTGGCAATTATCTTGGCGCGCTGAAACAGTGGGTCAGGATGCAGGACAGCCATGCCTGCATCTACTGCGTGGTGGACATGCACGCGATCACCGTCTGGCAGGACCCGGACGACCTTACCCGTGCGATCCGTGAGGTCACGGCGGCCTATATCGCAGCCGGCATCGATCCGAAGCGGTCGATCCTGTTCAACCAGAGCCAGGTCGGCCAGCATGCCGAACTGGCCTGGGTGTTCAACTGCGTCGCCCGTCTGGGCTGGCTCAACCGAATGACGCAGTTCAAGGAGAAGGCCGGCAAGGACCGCGAGAATGCCTCGGTCGGCCTGTACGGTTATCCCGTGCTGATGGCCGCCGACATCCTGCTCTACAAGGCGACGGCGGTGCCGGTGGGCGAGGACCAGAAGCAGCATCTCGAGCTGACGCGCGACATCGCCCAGAAGTTCAACAACGACTTCGCCGGGCGGATTGCCGCGCGCGGCTACGGCGACAGTTTCTTCCCGCTCACCGAGCCGATGATCGGCGGTCCTGCCGCGCGCGTCATGTCGCTGCGCGACGGCGCCAAGAAGATGTCGAAGTCAGACCCTTCGGACTACTCGCGCATCAACATGACCGATGACGCCGACACGATCGCGCAGAAGGTGCGCAAGGCCAAGACCGACCCGGACGCTCTGCCATCGGAGGAGAAGGGACTCGAGGCACGCCCCGAGGCGGACAATCTCGTGGGCATCTACGCCGGCCTCGCCGACACCACCAAGCAGGCCGTGCTCGATCAGTTCGGCGGCGCCCAGTTCTCCGCCTTCAAGGCGGCCCTGGTCGATCTGGCCGTCGACAAGCTCAGCCCGATCAACGGCGAGATGAAGCGGCTTCTCGCCGACCCCGCGGAAATCGACCGGCTTCTGGCTGACGGCGCGGACCGGGCGCGCGAGATCGCGGTCGTGACCATGGCCGAGGTCAAGGACATCGTCGGCTTCGTGCGCGGGCGTTGACCCGAGCGGCGCGCGCCGGCCTTGCTTTCGCCGCGCGCGTGTCGTCAAGTTGAAGCCTATGCGGCGGACGTCCCAACGATGAGCACACCCACACGGCGGGCCTATGAACCGGGCCACCGGCCGAAATTCATGGCTGTTGTCGACGACACGGACGAATGCAGCCGCGCCGTCCGCTTCGCGGCGCGGCGCGCGGCCCGCATCGGTTCGGGCGTTCTTCTGGCTGCCGTGATTCCGCCGGTCGAGATCTCGCAATGGCGCGGCGTCGAAGAGGTCATGCAGGCCGAGGCGCTGGAATTGGCCGACCGCCAGCTCGACAGCGCAGCAGCCATCGTGCGCGCCGTCGCCGGCCTCGAACCCGAGCGTGTGGTCCGCCAGGGCAACCGGGCCGATGAAATTCTCAAGATCATCGCCGGCGATGAGGATGTCGCCTTGCTGATCCTGGCCGCCGGAACAGACAGTGAGGGTCCCGGTCCGCTGGTCACAAATCTGGCCGGCCGGTCATCCGGGCATTTCCCGGTGCCGCTCGCCATCGTGCCGGGCCATCTCAGCGATCAGGACATTGACGCGCTGGCCTGAGGACCGCTGACCAGCCGGTTGCCTGCCGGATCCGTCAGCTCGCCATGGGTCTGCCCGTCCGGCATGACCAGCCCGACCCGGGCCAGTCCTGCGCTGCCCGCTGTCCGGGCCGGCTGGCCCCTGCTGTGCCAGACATTGACCGCAATGTGATGATGATAGCCGCCCCAACCGAGAAAGGCCGCGCCCGGATAGCGGGCCATGACGGTGAGGCCGAGCCGGTCGCGGTAGAAGGCTTCCGCAGCCGCCAGATCGCCCACCTTCAGATGCACATGGCCGATGCGGCCCAGCGCCGGAAAGCGCCAGGCGCCGGCAGAGGTGTCCTGCTCCGCCATCAGCGAGGCGCCGTCCAGCGGCAGGGTCGCCATTTTGACCATGCTTCCGTCCTGACCCCACAGGGCCCGTGGCCGGTCGACATAAACCTCGATGCCGTTGCCTTCCGGATCGGTGAGATAGATGGCCTCGCTGACCAGATGGTCCGACGCGCCTTCGATCCTCACGCCCAGCGCCTGCGCGTGCGCGACCCAGTTGGCGAGGTCGCGCCGCGTCGGCAGAAGAAAGGCCGTATGGAACAGGCCGGGCGCGGAGGGATCGGCCGGCTTCAGGCCTGATTTGCCGATCAGCTCGAGCAGAAGTGTCCCGTCCGCCGCAGCCAGCGAGACTGCATCTGCGGAATGGGCCACGATCATCAGCCCCAGCACATCGCGGTAGAACGCGCTCACCCGCTCAAGGTCGCGCACGTGCAGGGCGACAGACCCGATATGGGCCGGCCCATTCAGGGCTTCAAGCGTGACGGATTCGGACATGGACAGACCTCTCAGTGCCATCAAGGCGCGCTGATTGTGTCATGCATGAGGGCGCCTGTCCTTGGCGGCGACGACAAGTCCGGTCTTGCGGCGGTGCAAGAGCCGGACCCGCTCCTGTGCGCGCTGCCCTAGCTGGCCAGCGCTTCCTTCTGCTTTTCGGCCCGCTTGCGCTCGTTCGGATCGAGCTTCATCTTGCGCAGCCGGATCGATTTGGGCGTCACCTCGACCAGTTCGTCATCCTGGATCCAGGCGAGCGCGCGTTCCAGCGTCATGCGGATCGGCGGGGTGAGGCGCACCGCCTCGTCCTTGGACGTGGTGCGGATGTTGGTCAGCTTCTTGCCCTTCAGCACATTGACCTCAAGGTCATTGTCACGGGAGTGGATGCCGATGATCATGCCCTGGTAGACCTTCCAGCCCGGCTCGATCACCATCGGGCCGCGGTCCTCGAGGTTCCACAGCGCATAGGCAACAGCCTCGCCGGCGTCATTCGAGATCAGCACCCCGTTGATGCGTCCGGCCATTTCCCCGCGATAGGGCAGATAGGCATGGAACAGCCGGTTCATGATGGCCGTGCCGCGCGTGTCGGTCATGAGTTCGGACTGGTAGCCGATCAGCCCGCGCGTCGGGGCGTGGAACACCAGCCTGAGCCGGTTGCCGCCCGACGGGCGCATTTCCAGCATCTCCGCCTTCCGTTCGCTCATCTTCTGCACGACGATGCCCGAGTGCTCTTCGTCGACGTCGATCAGGACTTCCTCGATCGGCTCCAGCAGGTTGCCATCAGCATCCTTCTGGAAGACCACGCGTGGACGCGACACGCCAATCTCGAAGCCTTCCCGGCGCATGGTCTCGATCAGGATGGCGAGCTGCAGTTCGCCGCGCCCGGAGACGATGAATGAATCCTTGTCGGCGCTCTCCTCGATCTTCAGCGCCACATTGCCCTCCGCCTCCTTCAGCAGGCGGTCGCGGATGACGCGGCTGGTGACCTTGTCGCCCTCGGTCCCGGCCAGAGGGCTGTCGTTGACGATGAATGACATCGACACGGTGGGCGGGTCGATCGGCTGTGCCTTCATCGCCTCGGTCACTTCAGGGGCGCAGAAGGTGTCGGCGACGGTGCCCTTGGACAGGCCGGCAATGGCGACGATATCGCCAGGCACGGCCTCGTCGATCGGCGTGCGCTCGACGCCGCGGAAGGCGAGGATCTTGGAGACACGGCCGCTTTCCACCAGCGTCCCGTCCTGCGCCAGCGCCTTGATGGGCATGTTCGGCTTGATCGAGCCGGAGGTGACGCGCCCGGTGATCATGCGGCCCAGGAAGGGATTGGCCTCCAGCAGCGTGCCGATCATGCGGAACGGACCCTCTTCGGTCCGTGCCTGCGGCACATGCGACAGGACGAGGTCGAACATGGGCGCAAGGCCCTCATCCTTCGGACCTTCCGGAGCGGTCGCCATCCAGCCGTCGCGCCCCGAACCGTAGAGGATCGGAAAGTCGAGCTGTTCGTCGTTGGCGTCGAGGGCGGCGAACAGGTCGAACACCTCGTTCACCACCTCGATATGGCGGGCGTCGGGCCGGTCGATCTTGTTGATCGCCACGATCGGCTTCAGGCCGAGCTTCAGAGCCTTGCCGACCACGAACTTGGTCTGCGGCATCGGCCCCTCGGCGGCGTCGACCAGCACGATCACGCCATCCACCATGTTGAGGATGCGCTCGACCTCGCCGCCGAAATCAGCGTGGCCCGGCGTGTCGACGATGTTGATGCGGATGTCCTTCCAGACCACCGAGGTGCACTTGGCCAGGATGGTGATGCCGCGCTCCTTCTCGAGATCGTTCGAATCCATGACGCGCTCGATCACGCGCTGGTTGTCGCGGAACGAGCCGGCCTGCTGCAGGAGCTTGTCGACAAGCGTTGTCTTGCCATGGTCAACGTGGGCGATGATGGCGATGTTGCGAAGGGACATGGGCTGGTCTTTGCAAACGGAAGGCGGCTTGACGCCGCAAGGGACGGACAGGAACGGACCGGGTCGGGACAAAAACAACAGGGAGGCGCGCGCAAGGACATCAAGGCCTGGCGCACGCCCCCCGAATTCGTTGCGCTGCAATATCATCAGGGGCGGGGATGATGCAACGCGAAACGCGACTCATCATCTTTTGCGGGCCCTGCATGAAAAACCCGTGACATCGGCTTGATTGCCGCGCCTTGGAATGCCCAGATAGGGTGGTGTCGCCAAAAGGACAGGCCCTGTCGCCCGTTCTGCGGCTCCGTGATCGGAACGCCATGAGCCAACTCGTCCGACCTCCTGTCCTCGCGGCTGCCAGCGGCGGCATCGATGAGCGCTCGCGCGAGATTTTCCGGCGCATTGTCGAGAACTATCTCGCCAACGGCGAGCCGCTGGGGTCGCGCAACCTGTCGCGCATCCTGCCGATGACCCTGTCACCGGCCTCGGTGCGCAATGTCATGTCCGATTTGGAGGAAGCCGGGCTGATCTTCGCGCCCCACACCTCCGCCGGCCGCATGCCAACCGAGCGGGGCCTGCGCTTCTTCGTCGACGCGATGCTGGAGATCGGCGATCCGACCGGCGACGAGCGCGCCGCCATCGAGGCGCAGGTCAAGGCGGCTTCGGGCCGCCCGCTCGATGGCGTGCTGGCCGAGGCGTCCACCTTGCTCTCCGGCCTGTCGCGCGGCGCCGGCGTCGTGCTGGCCTCCAAGGCCAATGCGCGTCTCAAGCATGTCGAATTCGTCATGCTCGACCCGACGCGGGCGCTGGTCGTGCTGGTCGGCGAGGACGGCCAGGTCGAGAACCGCATCGTCGCCTTGCCGCCGGGCTTGCCCGCCTCCGCGCTGATCGAAGCCACCAATTTCCTCAATGCACGGCTGAGCGGGCGCACGATCGCCGAGCTCCGCGCCGATCTCGAAGCGCACCGCGCCGAACTGCATGGTGAACTGGATTCCCTCACCGCCAAGCTGGTCGAGGCCGGGCTCGCCGTCAGCGTCGGCAACGAGGCCTCGCGCCAGCTCATCGTGCGCGGCCAGGCCAACCTGCTGGAGGATCTCAACGCGCAGGAGGATCTGGAGCGCATCCGGCTGCTCTTCGCCGATCTCGAAACCCAGAAGGAGGTGATCGAACTGCTGTCCCGCGCCGAGAGCGCCGACGGCGTCCGCATCTTCATCGGCTCGGAGAACAAGCTCTTCTCGCTCTCCGGCTCCTCGCTGATCGCCGCGCCCTTCCGCGATTCACGCCAGCAGATCGTCGGCGTCGTCGGCATCATCGGCCCGACAAGGCTCAACTACGCCCGCATCGTGCCCATGGTGGACTACACCGCGAAGGTCGTCTCCGAGATGATGCGGAAAAGGGAGGGGTGAAGGTTTGGTGGAGCCAAGCGGGATCGAACCGCTGACCTCCTGCATGCCATGCAGGCGCTCTCCCAGCTGAGCTATGGCCCCATCAGGGCGCCGCCTTGGGGTGCGGCGCCGGTCGTCACGTGCAGGTGGCTATGGACACCCTGACGCGGAGCGGTCTGTACACGCCCTGCTGTCAGGCATCAAGCCTCTTTCATCAGGTCTCTTCGTCATCGACGATGTCGCCGTCGATCAGGTCGGCAACGTCGTCGTCATCCTCGTCCTCGGTTTCGAGGAAGGTGTCATCTTCCTCGTCCGCCACGATGTCCTCGTCGATGTCCTCGACCACGACAGGATCCTTGGCCGCCGCATCGGGAGCGTCGGCCTCTTCGAGCGCCACCAACTCGACCGGAGCGGCTTCGACTTCCTCTTCCTCGTCGTCATTGGCGACGACCTTGGCCTGCGGTTCGAAGAAGCTGCGCGGATAGGACTGGCCCGTATAGGGCGACACGACGGGGTCGCGGTTCAGATCGTAGAATTTGCGTCCCGTCACGGGGCAAAGGCGCTTGATGCCGAGTTCCGGTTTGGCCACGGTTTCGTTTCCTGAACATCTGGTTTTTGAATGAGCCGTGGCGTTAGTCCCGAAAAGGCCGCGCTGTCAATTGTTTTCCAAGCCCGAGCGGGGAAACCCGGTTGGCGCGGGCGCTGCGGGCATGGTATGCGCCGGCGCGCGCCGCAGGGCCCGCCTCCGGCAAACCGGCAAGGTTTCACGTGTCCCGCGATCTTCCACCTCCTGTTACAGAAGCCCCTGCTGACGGCAGGCCAGCGGCCCCCAGGGGCCTCGTGCTCGCCATCGATGGTCCCGCCGCCTCGGGCAAGGGCACGCTCGCCAGGCGGCTGGCGGCCCATTTCGGCCTGCCGCATCTGGATACCGGCCTGCTCTACCGCGCCACCGCCCGCGCCCTGCTGGACGCCGGGCAGCCGCTTGATGACGCTCTCGCCGGGGCTGCTGCCGCCGCCGCGCTCGATCCGGCGCGCTTTGACGAGGAACGCCTGCGCGGCGCCGAGATGGGCGAGGCGGCATCGGTCGTGGCGGCTTTTCCGAAGGTACGACAGGCGCTGGCGGCGATGCAGCGGCGCTTTGCAGGCCAGCCCGGCGGCGCCGTGCTCGACGGGCGCGACATCGGCACGGTGATCTGTCCCGACGCCACCGTGAAGCTGTTCGTGACCGCTTCGCCCGAGATCCGGGCCGCGCGCCGCCATCGCGAACTGGCGCAGAAGCCGGATGCGCCGGATTTCGGCACCGTGCTCGCCGACATCCGCCGGCGCGATGCACGCGATTCGGGCCGGGCCGACGCGCCGCTCCTGGCTGCGCCGGACGCCTTCATCCTCGACACCTCAAGCCTGGGCATCGAGGAGGCCTTCGCCGAGGCGGCCAGGCTGGTGATGGACCGGATCACAACTGCGTAGCCGGCCACGAAGCGCCCAACATCCGGGCTTGCCTTTGCGCCCTGATCGGCGATGCTGCCAGGATCATCAGGTCAGGGGCCTGATGCGATCGGGGGGCCGTCCATGCTCAGATCAGTCCGTGTCGCGCTCTTGGCCATGGCCGCGCTGCTCCTGCCTGACATCTGGCCGGCGTCCCTTCGCGCCCAGCCCGTCTCCGAAGTGGACATCGCGCTGGTTCTGGCGGTCGACATCTCGTTCTCGATGGACCTTGAGGAACTCGCCCTGCAGCGCCAGGGCTACGTGGAGGCCCTGCGCTCGCCCGAGGTGCACAAGGCCATCGCCAATGGCGCGACAGGCCGCATCGCCGTCACCTTCTTTGAATGGGCGGGCAATGATGTGCAGCATCATCTCGTGCCCTGGACGGTGATCGATTCCCCGGCCGCCGCGTTCGCCTTCGCCGCAGAACTGGAGAAGCAGCCCACGCGCCGCGGCCGACG
Source organism: Hyphomicrobiales bacterium (assembly GCA_027483505.1). GTDB lineage: Bacteria > Pseudomonadota > Alphaproteobacteria > Rhizobiales > Beijerinckiaceae > Allobosea. Next base: position 35,544 of record JAIXUP010000076.1, on the reverse strand, counting down.
CACCTCTGTCTCGGGCGCCATCGACTTCGGCGTCAAGCTGCTGGAGGACATGCCGGGCCGGGCCCTGCGCCGGGTCATGGACATTTCCGGCGACGGTCCGAACAATTCCGGCCGTCCCGTCACGGTCGCGCGCGACGAGGCGGTCCGCAAGGGCATCTCGATCAACGGTCTGCCGATCACGGTGAAGGCGCCGGGTTATTTCGACATTGCCGATCTCGATATCTACTACGAGGACTGCGTCATCGGCGGCCAGGGCGCGTTCGTGATCTCGATCACTGACAAGAGCCAGTTCGTTCAGACGATCAAGACCAAGCTGGTGATGGAGATATCGGACGCGCCGGCCGAACCTGCACGGCTGATCATGCGGGCGCAGGCGCGCGCACCACGCATGTCCTGCATGGCCGGCGAGGAGATGATGCGCAACCGGATGGGGAACTGACCGGGTCAGGTGCCGCGCGGCTTGGCCCGCGCGGTCGGCAGGGCTGCCGCAGGATCGTCTGGCCAGACATGGCGCGGATAGCGCCCCTTCATCTCGGATTTGACCGCTGCCCACGAACCTTTCCAGAAGCCGGGCAGGTCGCGTGTGACCTGGATCGGGCGGTGCGCCGGCGAGAGCAGCTCGAGCACAAGCGGCACCCGCCCACCCGCGAGGGCCGGGTGGGCCTTCAGGCCGAACAGTTCCTGCACGCGGATCGACACGGTCGGGCCCGCTTCCGCCCCGTAATCGACGGCAACCCGGTTGCCGGTCGGCGCCTCGAAATGGCTTGGTGCTTCAGCATCCAGTCTCCGCCGCAGCTCCCAGGGCAGAAGCGCGTCAAGGGCCGCACCGAGGTCATCCGCGTTGATGGCCGCCAGACTGGTCTTGCCGACGATGTGGTCGGCGAGCCAGCTTCCGTCTGCGCTTGCAAGTCCTTCCATGCTGAGGTCGGGCCACGGGTCCCCTTCCGCCTTGCGCAGAAAGGCGACACGCCCGCGCAGCGCCTGCTGCGCCTTGCTCCAGGGCAGGCTGTCCGTGCCGAGGGCGCACAGGCCGCGTGCGAGGATGGCGGCGTCCGCCTCGCTGCCGGTGACAGGCATTGTCCGCTCGGAGAGGATGACAGCCCCCAGCCTCTGTCCAGCCCTGCGCCGCAGGGCGCGCGCCGCCGCGTCGAACGCGGTTTCGTCGAAGGCGGTGATCAAATGCCCCGCGACCTGTTCCAGTTCGTCCTCCGCAATGCTGGCCGCCCCGAGGATGCGGGCGGCCGCCGCGCTGCCCGCCATCTCGGCCACGACAAGCCAGGGCGACTGGGCGAGCCGGTCATGCGCCTCAAGCTCCGCGCCACGCCCGTTGGCCAGGACATAGGCGCCCGCCTTGCCGCGGCTTCTGGCGATCCGGTCGGGAAAGCCGAGAGCCAGAAGCGCGCCGGCGCTGAGGCCGTGATCCCGGACCGCGCCGCCGGCCGTCCGGGCCCAACCCGCGCTGAGCCGCCGCATGTCCTCCGCACGCGCGCCGCGGTCGCGCAAAAAGCGGTCAGCGCGGTCGGCGATGTCGCGGCCATCGCCGCCAAGGCCGCGCTCGACGATGACGGCGGCCAGGCGGGCCGCATCTGTCGCCGCGCCGATGTCGCTCGCCTTCAGCACCATGCTCGCCAGCCGCGGCGGCAGCGGCAGGTCGCGCAGGCGGCGTCCCAAGGCGGTGATGCGTCCGTCGCCGTCGATCGCACCCAGTTCGCGCAGCATCTTGCCCGCCTCGCGCAAGGCCGGCTGCGGCGGCGGATCGAGAAACGGCAGACCACGCGGATCCGTGACGCCCCAGGCCGCGCAGTCGAGGAGCAGCGGGGCGAGGTCGGCGCTCAGGATCTCCGGCGTGGCAAAGGCGCGCAGGGCGCCCGTGGCCGCCTCCTCCCACAGGCGCAGGCAGACGCCCGGCGCCGTCCGCCCGGCGCGCCCGCGCCGCTGGTCGATGGCGGCCCGCGAGGCCCTGACGGTTTCAAGCCGCGTCACGCCGACATCGGGTTCGTAGACCGGCACGCGGGCCAGTCCCGAATCGATCACGACCCGCACGCCCTCGATGGTCAGCGAGGTCTCTGCGATCGCGGTGGCCAGCACGATCTTGCGCCGGCCCGGCTCCGCCGGCTTGACCGCGCGATCCTGCGCCGCCATCTCGAGCGCGCCATGCAGCGGCGCAATGTCGACGGTGTTGTCCCTCAGGCGTTCGCCGAGATGCTCCTCGACCCGCCGGATTTCGCCTTGCCCCGGCAGGAACACCAGCAGGGAACCAGTTTCGCCAGCGAGGGCGCCGAGACAGGCCGCGACGACCTCATCCTCGATCCGGGCGCGCGGGTCGCGGCCCAGATAGCGTGTCTCGACGGGAAAGGCGCGGCCCTCGCTGCGGATCACCGGCGCCTCGCCCATGAGGCTCGCAATCCGGGCGCCATCAAGCGTTGCCGACATGACGAGAATCCGCAGGTCCGGGCGCAGGCCGGCCTGGGCGTCGAGCGCCAGCGCCAGGCCGAGATCGGCGTCAAGCGAGCGCTCATGAAATTCATCGAAGAACACGCCGGCAATGCCGGCCAGTTCGGGATCGTCGAGGATCATCCGCGCGAACACGCCCTCGGTCACGACCTCGATGCGGGTGCGGGCGCTGACTTTCGAGCCGAGACGCACCCGGAGCCCGATGGTCTGCCCGACGCTTTCCGACAGGGTTTCCGCCATGCGCTCCGCTGCGCCGCGCGCCGCCAGCCGGCGCGGTTCGAGCATGATCAACCGCCCGCCCCGGACCCACGGTTCGTCGAGCAGCGCGAGCGGCACACGCGTCGTCTTGCCGGCTCCCGGCGGGGCCACGACAACCGCGTTGGGACCGGCGCGCAACGCCGCCGCGAGCGCAGGCAGCGCATCGTCAATGGGCAGGGCTGTGTCGAAGGCGCGCATCGCAGCTCATCTGCCCCGCAGGCTCAGCCGGCGCAAGGGCCGACGCTGCCGGAGCAGACAGCCTGCCAGCCCGGGCCGGTGCGCCCTGTCAGGCCGCCAGCAGCTCCGCGATCTCGAAGGATCTGGTCTCCACCCGGCCCCGTCGGGCGACGAGGCAGGAATTGGGCGGGATCGCCCGCCAGCAGTCACGCCGCTCGTCCACAGGCTCGGAGGCTACGACGACATGGTCGGGCTGTTCGCAGAAATAGAGCGTCGGCGGCCTCGAATCCGTCGACCATCGGAAGGCGTGCAGCGTCTCGCCATCGGACAGGCCCGCGGCGAAGCGCAAGGGCTCGGTGATGCCGGCCTGCCGCATCAGCGACACCGCATCGCCCAGCGCCGCGGACATCGCGGTGACCGGGTCCTTGCCCTCGCGGATATGGGCCAGGACGATCAGGAAGAGCGCTTCGGAATCGGTCGTTCCGGTGCGCGCGCCATAAAGGGCGTCCGGAATCAGCGCCTCGAGCCTGCGCTTGACCTGCGCGTAGCCGCCGATCTGGCCATTGTGCATGAACAGCCAGCGGCCATGCGCGAAGGGATGGCAATTGGCGCGGGTCGAGGCCGTCCCGGTGGCGGCGCGGACATGGGCGAAGAACAGGTGCGAGCGGACCTGGCGCGCGATCGACAGGAGGTTCTCGTCAGACCAGGCCGGGCGGATTTCGCGGTAGAGCCCCGGCTCGGCCCGGTCGCCATACCAGCCGAGCCCGAAGCCGTCGCCATTCGTCCCGGTCTTGGCTTCGGTGGCGTGGATCGACTGGTGCACCAGCGAGTGGCACGGGGCCGAGACGAACTGGTCGAGGAAAACCGGAACGCCCTGATAGGCCAGAAAGCGGCACATGCGTGAACCCCCCGTCAGATCGCCGCGTCATCCGGCCCGTGCGGTCTGGCGTCCAGACCGGCCGAAGCCGTTGTCAATGGCCTATGATGCCCACAAAGCGATGAATAGCCGGTGAAGGGCGTCAGCTGTCGCAGCTGAACGGGATGCTCACGGTCTTGCGCGAGCGCCCGAGCCGGACATCGACCTCGAGCGGCGCGCAGGTCGCGTTCTCGAGCAGGAAGGCCTTGTGGCTCCTGCCGTCTTCGCCGAACTGGAAGCCGCCATAGGCGCGCTTGAGCAGCACGCGCGGCCCCGTCTTCGCGGTTTGCGTCACCGTGATCGAGGCGAGATCGCGGGCCACCTTGTCGGAGGATTTGCTGTTCTTCGGGCCCGTGATCACCAGCGTGACCAGGATGGCCTCGGCTGGCTCGCCCGCATCGCCGCCGCCGGAAGGGGTATTCACGAATGTCTGCTTTGACCCGGCAATGTTTTCGGACAGCGTTCCGGAGCGTTCCTTGAACAATTGCAGGCGGATGTCGCTGACGGCCACCTGCGCAGACGCTGTCGGGATCGGCAGTGCAAACATGAATGCGAGGACGGCAACGCAACGATACATGACAGATGATCTCCTCGTGACGGGCGTGAAGCATATTCGTCCGCGAATGCTTGCGCATGACAGCTCTTGCAATGTTCGTCGCACAATTGCCAGATGTTTTTCGGGAATGATTGATCGGGCCCAAACCCGGTCAGGGCCTGTCTTGGCGCGTCGCTCCCGGCAGGAGCAGGTGGCGATTTTTCTGTCGCGGCAAGTTCCCCTTTCGCCTGTCATGCTCTATGCGAGGCGCGGGACCGTGCCGGCGCGAAGCAGGCGACAGCGCGGGCGCTGCACGGGCTTGGGAGGGCTGACGATGGTTGCACGATGGATGGTGGCGGTCTGCGCGCTGATGATCGCACTCCTGCCCGAGCCGGCGCTCGCCGCTGCCGCCATCGACGGGCGCGGCATGTCGCTGCTCTGGGTCATTCCCTTCGCCGGCCTGCTGCTCTGCATTGCCACCGGCCCGCTGCTCTTCACCCATGTCTGGGAGCATCACTACGGCAAGATTTCGGCCTTCTGGGCCGCGATGGTGATCATCCCGCTTTATCTGAGCTTCGATGCCTCGGCGGCCACCAAGGGCATCGCCTTCGCCATGCTGCTCGAATACGTGCCGTTCATCATCCTGCTGTTCGCGCTTTACACGGTGGCGGGCGGCATCTTCGTGCGCGGCAACATCCACGGCTCGCCGATGACCAACACGGCCATCCTTGCCATCGGCACGATCCTGGCGAGCTTCGTCGGCACCACGGGCGCCTCGATGGTGATGATCCGGCCGATCATCCGCGCCAATGACAACCGCGCCCACAATGTGCACGTGGTGGTGTTCTTCATCTTCCTGGTTTCGAACGTCGGCGGCGCGCTCACCCCGCTGGGCGATCCGCCCCTGTTTGTCGGCTTCCTGAAAGGCATCAGCTTTTTCTGGACCACGACACACCTGATGGCCGAGACGCTGTTCGTGGCCGGCATCCTGCTGGCGCTGTTCTATGCGCTCGACAGCTATCTTTACAAAAAGGAGGGCGTGATCGCGCCCGACCGCACGCCGGATTCGCGCGTCCGCGTCATGGGTCTGGAAAGCCTCGTCTTCGTCGCCATCATCATCGCTGCCGTGCTGATGCGCGCCGAGTGGAAGCCGGGCATCAGCTTCAAGGTGCTGGGCGTCGATCTCGCGCTGCAGGACATCGTCTCGAACCTGGTCATGCTCGGCGCCGCCTTCGCCTCGCTGAAATTCGCGAAAAAGGAATACCGCGAGGCCAATGGCTTCAACTGGGGCCCGATCCTCGAGGTCGCCAAGCTGTTTGCCGGCATCTTCGTCTGCATCGTGCCGGTGCTGGCCATCCTTGCCGCGGGCAAGACGGGTGCCGCCGCTCCGCTGGTGGCGCTGGTCACCAATCCCGATGGCAGCCCCAACAACGCCATGTATTTCTGGCTGACGGGCGCGCTCTCATCCTTCCTCGACAATGCGCCGACCTATCTGGTGTTCTTCGAGCTGGCCGGCGGCAACCCGCAGGAGCTGATGGGCAGGCTGGCGCTGACGCTGGCCGCGATCTCCACCGGCGCGGTCTACATGGGCGCCAACACCTATATCGGCAACGCGCCGAACTTCATGGTCTACGCCATCGCCAAGGACATGGGCGTCAAGATGCCCAGCTTCTTCGGCTACATGCTCTGGAGCGGCGCGATCCTGATCCCGATCTTCGTGCTGGTGACGCTGGTGTTTTTCAGGTGAGGGGTGGATGGCGGTTCAACCGTTCTAACCCTCCTATTCGCTTGCCATTGCGTTTGAACACGGTCGAATATTGAGGGGCTAGAATGCCTTTGAGAGCAAGTGAACTGAGAGGGCAGGTTGCGCACCTTTCTGGACTCAACAACATCAACATAATTATGGGTCGAAATGGTGCAGGCAAGAGCCGCTTTCTTCGTGATATTGATCAAATAGCTCGAAACCAACCAGATACCTTTCATGTTCGATATGTAAGTCCCGAGCGGGCCGGTACATTCAAAAGAGATGGTAGCGTACTCACAAATATGAGTAATAGTCCCGGTTGGTTGCCGATGACGCGTGCGATGAATCAAGCTAGAGATTTTAAAGCTGCATCCGCTCTGTTGTTTCGAGAAGCAGAGACACTTTATTTGCGTCGTTTGGCTTCAAACCCAGATATACGGAGGGATGCAAGTCGCAACTTCGAAACAGATAGATTAAATAAAATAAATAAGCTTTTGACCAATATCTCATTACAAATGGGCAACGCCGATTTCGAATTTCGGTCATTAATTAACGGTCAAATTATTAGTCCAGACGAAATCAGCAGCGGTGAATCAGAGGCTGTGTCATTGGCTGCTGAGATTTTGTATTTTTTTGACACTATCGATGATTCAAAATTCAATCTACTCTTGCTTGATGAGCCTGACGTTCATCTTCATCCAGACCTCCAAGCGAGACTTGGAAAACTGATCATCGCAATGCTCGATGAGTACAAATCGCAAGCTGATAGGATTGCCGTGTGTCTATCGACGCACAGCACTCCGCTGGTTTGCTCTCTTGCCCCTTCGCCATATGTCTCTATCGGCACAAAAGGGTTTGGTGTTGATAGCGTGATATTGAAGCCAAGCAGCGCCGAACTCCAAAAAATCGCACCGTTTTTCGGCCATCCTCTTTCGCTGTTATTGAGCGACGACGCCGCGCTTATTGTGGAAGGCGAAGATGATGAACGCGTCTGGCAACAAGCAGCCCGGACTTCGCATGGAAGGATTAAGGTTTTTCCTGTGATGTCGAACAGCGTTGATCAGCAGGATAAACTGGAAGCCTTCTGCATCGATCTACTTAACACTCTATACGATAATCCTGTAGCCTTCTCTCTACGGGACGGCGATGGCGTAGTTGACGAGACGCTCGAACATCGACCACCTATCAAGCGTTATCGCTTGAAGTGTTATGCGATTGAAAACGTACTTCTGACCGATCCATGCTTGGAAGTTATGGGGACAACATGGCCAGATTTTGTAGCTGCGGCAAATCGATGGTTAGGAGAAAATCCAAACCATCGAGATATCTCTTTGGTCACTGAGGTGATTGGATCGGACACTCGCCTGCGTCATGGCAAAATTAAGAGTATTAGACAGCTTATCTGCTCTATCATCGATTGCAGAAAGCCTTGGGAGGTTGTGGTCGGGCAGGCAATCGGATCACTCAATAAAGTGGATACTAAAAGTACGAATATGTTGATCGATTTTCTTGGCGCAGAAATGGTTGAAGCCGTCGTTTTTCGAGATGCGGCAAATTAGGACGACAGTAGCACTTGAGCCTATTCACGTTAGCACTGCCGATGACTAGCGCACCCCCGCCCTAACCCCCGCCGAGAAATCCACGTCCTCAGCCAGCCCCCGCGCGATCTCGCTGATCGCCGCCCGGCGCTTCAGCTCTTCCAGCGGGATATCTGTCCTGACAGCACCGATCTCGGAGGGATACTCCGGCGCGCGACGGTCAAACAGCACGTCTCCGCCAAAACCCGAGGCGCGCCAATCCCGCCGTGATCCCGGATCGGCGCCCTGCGCCGTCCGGGATGACCCGCAAGGGGCGGGTCACTTCGGCAGCTGATCCTTGATGCCCTGCACATAGAAATTCATGCCGAACACCTGTTCGTCCGAGAGCTTGCCATTGCCCTTGCACTCGACCGTCTGGCCGGCCTGGTTGATCACCGGGCATTTGAACGGGTCGAGCGTGCCGGCCTTGATCGCGGCTTCGGTGGCTTCCGCCATCGCCTTCACGTCGGCGGGCATGTTCACGTAAGGGCCCATCCTGACCTTGCCCTTGGCGAGGCCGTCGAAGGTGTCCTGCGACTTCCAGGTGCCGTCGAGCACGGCGCGGGTGCGCTCGATGTAGTAGGGGTTCCAGTCGTCGATGATCGAGGTCAGGATGTTGTTCGGCGCGAACTGCGTCATGTCCGAGGCCTGGCCGAAGGCGAACTTGCCGCGCTGGGCCGCCGCCTGCACCGGGGCCGGCGAGTCCGTGTGCTGGGTGATCACGTCGGCGCCCTGATCGAGCAGCACCTTGGCGGCGTCGGCCTCCTTCGGCGGATCGAACCAGGACGAGACCCAGACGGTCTTGATCTCGACATTCGGGTTCACCGATTTCGCGCCGAGATAGAAGGCGTTGATGCCGGCGATCACCTCCGGAATCGGGAAGGCCCCGACATAGCCGATGGTGTTGGACTTGGTCATCCGGCCCGCGATCTGCCCGGCGATGTAGCGGCCTTCATGGAACTTGGCCGAATAGGTCGCGACGTTGGCCGCGCGCTTGAAGCCGGTGGCGTGCTCGAACTTCACGTCCGGGAAGCGGGCGGCCACCCGCAGCGTCGGCTCCATGTAGCCAAAGGAGGTGGTGAAGATCAGCTTGTGGCCGGTGCGGGCCAGCTGCTCGATCACGCGGTCGGAGGTCGGCTCGGCCACGGTCTCGATGAAGGTGGTCTCGACCCGGCCCGGAAAGGCCGCCTCGATGGCTTTCCGGCCCTGGTCATGCTGGTAGCTCCAGCCGAAATCGCCGACCGGGCCGACATAGATGAAGCCGATCTTGAGCTTCTCCTGGGCCTGTGCGGCGCCCGGAAGCAAGGACAGCATGGCGGCTGCCGCCACGCCCATCAGAAAATGCCGCTTCATGATCCCGTCTCCCCCCGTGGCCGCAGCTGGGCCTCAAACGATTTGAGCGACAAAAGTTACATGCTCGTGCTGTGAAATGAAGTGCGAACAAGGGTCATCAGGGTTTATGCGTAGGCCCGGCTCACGGCGCCGGCACGGCTGCCCGGATCGCCGCCGAGAAATCCGCCCCCTCCGGCAAGCCCCGCGCGATCGCGCTGATCGCGGCGCGGCGCTTGAGCTCCTCAAGCGGGATCTGCGTGCTGACAGCCCCGATGTCATAGGCGTAGTCCGGCGCGCGGCCAGCCGCCAGGATGCGCCAGTCGGGCTTGAGGCCCGGCCAGAGCTGCCGGGCCAGCCGGAAGGCCACTGTCGTGCAGTTGGCCCCCAGCGTGTCGTACCAGCGTGGGGTCACGGCCAGCGCGTTGATTTCGGCGGCATAGGCGACCAGCAGCTTGCGGGTGCTTTCGCGGCTCACATTCAGCCGGTAAAGCCGCACATCCTCGCGCCAGACATTGGTGCGCAGGTGCACGATGTCGCGCTCGTCGGCGGCGACGATGGCCAGCTCATAGGATTTGAAGAAGCCGGCGAGCGCCGAATAGACCTCGTCCCTCTCCCGCCTGATCTCGATCGAGAAGGTCAGCGGCGGGGCCTCGTCGAAGGTCACCGACACCAGCAGGTGCGCGATCAGCGGGCCGGTCCAGTAGGAGAAGAACAGATCGACGCCGGCGGCCTTGCCGAGGTCGTAGGTCCGCGTCTCCCAGCGCTCCTCGGCGATCTCCTCCGTGTTGTCGCCGCCGGGCTTCGCGCGCCAGCGAAAGTTCCGCACATTCTGGATCGTGTAGCGGTCGCCGTCGATGCTGACGGAGGGGCTTCGCGCCAGCGGCGCGGCCCACACACGGTCAGCGCGCGGCTCGATCGTGCTCCACCAGACAAACAGCGCGCCGAAGCTGACGGCCAGCAGTCCAAGCGCCGGAAGCGCCGCCGAAAAGGGCGGGACGGCCCGCCAGAGCAGGACAATCCCGGTCAGGGCCAGGAGCCCGAACACCGTGACGAAAGCGAAGGGGTACGGCGCGCGATAACACAGCGCCAGCACGCCCCAGAGCGCCAGCAGGAGAAGGGCGGCCGTCGCCAGCAGCAGCACGGCGCGCGTCAGCAGACGGGCCGCGCGCCCCATCCCGGCACTCAGGCGGCCAGCGAATTGGTCGGCGCGGCGGCCTTCACCTCGTCATCGACATGGGCCTCGAAGCGCTTGAAGTTCTCGCGGAACATCGCGACGAGCTTCTTGGCGGTCTCCGAGAACTCTGCCTTGTCCTGCCAGGTCTTGACCGGATACAGGATATGCGGCTCGACCCCGGGCACGGAGGTCGGCACCGCGAAGCCGAAATAGGGGTCGCGGCGGAAGTCGGCGCGCGTCAGCGATCCGTCGAGCGCGGCCGTGAGAAGACGGCGCGTGACCCGGATCGGCATGCGCCGGCCTGCCCCGAACTTGCCGCCGGTCCAGCCGGTGTTGACCAGCCAGCAATCGACATGGTGGCGTTCGATCAGGTCGCGCAGCAGATTGCCGTAGACCGATGGGTGGCGCGGCATGAACGGCGCGCCGAAGCAGGTCGAGAAGGTCGCTTCGGGGTCCTTCACGCCCTTCTCCGTGCCGGCGACCTTGGCGGTGTAGCCCGACAGGAAGTGGTACATGGCTTCCGCGCCTGTCAGCTTGGCGATGGGCGGGAGCACGCCGAAGGCGTCGCAGGTCAGCATCACGATGTTCTTTGGATGCCCGGCCCGGCCGGTAACGCTCGCATTCGGGATGAAGTCGAGCGGATAGGCGCAGCGCGTGTTCTCCGTCCTCGAGGCGTCGTCGAAATCGGGCTTGCGCGTCAGCGGATCGAGCGTGACGTTCTCCAGAACGGTGCCGAAGCGTTCGGTGGTCGCATAGATCTCGGGCTCCGCCTCGCGGCTGAGGCGGATTGTCTTGGCGTAGCAGCCGCCCTCGAAGTTGAAGACGCCGTCGGTCGACCAGCCATGCTCATCATCGCCGAGCAAGGTGCGGTTCGGATCGGCCGACAAGGTGGTCTTGCCCGTGCCGGACAGGCCGAAGAACACGGCCACGTCGCCCTTGTCGCCGACGTTCGCCGAGCAGTGCATCGGCATGACATTGGCGGCGGGCAGGGCGAAGTTGAGATAGGTGAACACCGACTTCTTCATCTCGCCGGCGTAGGAGGTGCCGCCGATCAGCACGATCTTGCGGGTGAAGTCGATGGCGATGACGGTCTCGGAGCGGCAGCCATGTCGCTTGGGGTCGGCCTTGAACGAGGGCAGGTCGACGATCGTCAGCTGCGGCACATAGGCTGCCAGTTCGTCTGCCGGTGGCCGGATCAGCAGGTTGCGGATGAACATCGAATGCCAGGCGAACTCGGTGTACACGCGCGCCTTCACGCGGTGGCCGTGGTCCGCCCCGCCGTGCAGGTCTTGGGCGAACAGCTCCTTGCCTTCCGCATGCGCGAGGAAGTCCGCCAGAAGCGTGTCGAACTGGCCGGGCTCGATGGCGCCGTTGTTGTCCCACCACACCGTGTTCTCGGTGGTCACATCCCGGACCGTGAACTTGTCCTTGGGCGAGCGGCCCGTATGGGAGCCTGTGTCAGCCACCAGCGCGCCGCCGGCGGCAAGCCGCGTTTCGCCGCGCCGCAGCGATTCCTCAGCCAGCATCGGGGCTTCAAGGTTCCAGTAGACGCGCTTGAGCTTGCGGAACCCGAACGCCTCGGCGCCATGGGCTGGATTGAACGGGCCAATAGTCTCCATGGGGCATTCCTCCTGCGCGGCGCATCTGTGAGGTCCGTGCGCCTGGGATAGCAAGAGTCCGGGATGGCAGACTCTTGAGCGTGCTCATACGCCCGCTTGCCGGTCGGCTCAAGGGCATCGCCCGCTGCAACCGCCCAAATCCGCTGTTTCCACCGTGTTTTGCGCCGGAATGGTGAACAGCCGCGCTTCAGGCCGCCCGCGCCTCGCGCGCCAGGGCAACGAGGCATTCGCGAACCGCATCCGCGGTCAGCACACGCCTGCCGAAGCCGATCCGCACGATTTCGGAGGCATTGGCGATCTCGAACCCGTCCGGGTCGAGGCTCGCCATAGACCAGCCCTTGCCCTCGCGCTTGCCAAGCTTCGTGGCGTATAGCCCGACGGCTTCGGCATGATCGGCGTTCATGTGGCCGAGGATGTCGTCTTCGGCGGCCAGGAGCTCTTCGGCCCCGTCCAGCGGGCTCACAAGAGCGGCGGCAGTCAGCTCGAAAGCCTTGCCGAAGCCGCCATTGAGGCTGGCCTGCCGGATTCGGATGCGGATGAACAGGAAATCAGGAAAATCGGCATAGAGCGCGGCCTTTGGCTGACGCCTGAGGAAGCGGCGGCGCACCTGGCCTCCCTCCTCGCTGTCCCGTTCGATGATCTGCGCATCGCCTGTGACCGAAATGCGCGGATGGGCCAGCGGGTCGCCCTTGCCGGTCCGCGCGAACAGCAGGCCGGCCCTTGGATCGGCCAGCAGGTTGCCGGTGTGCCCTGACAAGCGCGAGACCAGGATCACCGGATGGCCCGCCATGTCGGTCGCGATGCTGGTCAGCGAGGCAAGCGGGTAGCCGTCGCCTGACAGGCTGGCGAGGCTGGCCGAGGTGCTCGCCCGGACCAGCTCCTGCGCCAGCAGACGGGCAGCGTCATCGGTTGTCCGGATCGTCTGGGTCGTGCTCACAAGCGCTTCTCCTGGCCCTCAGGCGCTGCTGCGGCAGCATTTTTTCCGGTCGTCGATCAGCAGCGTAGCGCTTTGGTCGCCGGATCGCTAGATTGTGGCCATGGTTTCGCCGCTGTCGGCGTCAAACCAGAGTTCGCCGCCACAATTGCCGCGCGGCTGACATGGGATTTTCCGTATGCCAACAATTGCTCTGGTTGATGACGACCGCAACATCCTGACGTCGGTGTCCATCGCGCTCGAAGCCGAGGGCTTCCGCATCAACACCTATACCGACGGCGCCTCCGCGCTCGAGGGCCTGAAGCTGAACCCGCCCGACCTCGCCATCTTCGATATCAAGATGCCGCGCATGGACGGAATGGAGCTGTTGCGCCGCCTGCGCCAGAAATCGGACATGCCGGTGATCTTCCTGACCTCGAAGGATGAGGAGATCGACGAACTGTTCGGCCTGAAGATGGGGGCTGACGATTTCATCCGCAAACCGTTCTCGCAGCGCCTGCTGGTCGAGCGGGTCAAGGCCATTCTGCGCCGCGTCGGCGCCAAGGACCTGCCGGCCGCGCCGCGGGCCGAGGACGCCAAGGCGCTGGAACGCGGCCATCTGAAGATGGACCCGGAGCGCCACACCTGCACCTGGAAGGGCGAGCAGGTCGTCCTGACGGTGACGGAATTCCTCATCCTGCAGTCGCTGGCGCAGCGACCCGGCGTGGTCAAGAGCCGCAATTCACTGATGGACGCCGCCTATGACGACGAGGTCTATGTCGACGACAGGACCATCGACAGCCACATCAAGCGGCTGCGCAAGAAGTTCAAGATGGTCGACGATGATTTCGAGATGATCGAAACCCTCTACGGCGTCGGCTACCGTTTCAAGGAAGGTTGACCGGCGTCTCGCCGCAGGCGCAGTCAAGGATGGCACGGGCGTGACCACGCTTCGCAATGAAACGCCGCGCAAGGACGGCTTGGCGCGCATCCTTCGCGCCGCATCGCGGCTGCGCAAGCGTGCGGTGCAGTTCCTCGGCGCGCGCCTCGCCTCGAGCCTGACGCGGCGGATCGTCGTGCTCAACCTCGCTGGCCTCGTGGTGCTTCTGTTCGGCCTGCTCTATCTCAACCAGTTCCGCGAGGGACTGATCGACGCCCGCGTGCAGAGCCTGCAGACCCAGGGCGAGATCATCGCCAGCGCGATTGCCGCCTCGGCCACGGTCGATACCGACACGATCAACATCGACCCGGATAAACTCCTGCAGTTGCAGGCAGGCGAAAGCCTCGGGCTCGGCGAGGACATCCAGTCGATTCTCGAGTTTTCGATCAATCCCGAGCGGGTCGGCCCGCTGCTGCGCCGTCTGGTCATGCCGACGCGCACCCGCGCCCGCGTCTATGACCGCGAAGGCTTTCTCGTCATCGATTCAGGCACGCTCTACGCCCGTGGCGATATTCTGAGGCGCGACCTGCCGCCGCTGGCGCGCGACGACCTGCCGATGATCGAGCGCACCTGGAACAGCCTGCGCCGCCGTCTCGGCCGCGCGGAAATTTCCAGCTACGATGAAGGCGACACCGTGCTCGGCCGCTCGATTCCGGAAGTGGCGCGCGCGCTGTCTGGCCAGCAGCGCAGCATCGTCCGCGTCAATGCGCTCGGCGACACCATCGTCTCGGTCGCCGTGCCGATCCAGCGCCAGCGCTCGGTGCGCGGGGCGCTGCTCCTCTCCACCCAGGGCGGCGACATCGACGCCATCATCGCCTCCGAACGCTGGGTGATCCTGCAGGTCTTCGGCGTCGCCGGGCTGGTGATGACGCTGCTCTCGGTCCTGCTCGCCAATGGCATAGGACAGCCCTTGCGCCTGTTGTCCGAAGCGGCGGAACGGGTGCGTCGCCGCGTCAAGTCGCGTCAGGAAATCCCTGATTTCACCGATCGCCATGACGAGATCGGCCAGTTGTCCGGCGCCCTGCGCGAGATGACCAGCGCGCTCTATGCCCGCATCGACGCCATCGGCAGCTTCGCAGCGGATGTGGCCCACGAGCTCAAGAACCCGTTGACCTCGCTGCGCAGCGCGGTCGAGACGCTGCCCCTGGCGCGCACGGACGCGGCGCGCGAACGGCTGCTCGCGGTGATCCATCATGACGTGCGCCGGCTTGACCGGCTGATCAGCGACATCTCGGAGGCCTCGCGCCTTGATGCCGAACTGGCGCGCGGCGAGACCAGTCCCGTCGACATGGCGCGCCTCGTGGAAACCGTCGTCGGCATGCAGAACGAGATCAGGCTGCCGGATCAGGCGCCGATCCGGCTCAGGATCGTTGATCCGGCGCCCGGCCGCGACCTGCCCGCGAAGGCAGGCTGGATGGTGCAGGGCCATGACGGCCGGCTCGGACAGGTTCTTGTCAACCTGCTCGACAACGCCCGGTCCTTCTCGCCGCCCGGCCACGATGTCCGCGTCCAGCTGTCACGGACCGTGCGCACGCTGACGCTGATCGTCGACGATGACGGACCGGGCATCCCGGACCACGCCATCGAGCGGATCTTCGAACGCTTCTACACGGATCGGCCCGAACACGGCTTCGGCCAGAATTCCGGCCTCGGCCTGTCCATTTCCCGGCAGATCATCGACGTGCATGGCGGCCATATCCACGCCGAGAACCGCCTTGGCGCGCCGGGTGCCGACGCTGTCCGGCCGGTCGAGGGCGCGCGCTTCACCGTGACGCTGCCCGCCGCGCCCGCGCCTGCCACCCCGCGCCGCGGGACGTCATGAGCCTGCGCCTGCAAGCCACCTGTGTTCTGGTCGGCGAGGGTGCTGTGCTCATCCGTGGCCCCGCCGGCAGCGGCAAGACCTCGCTATGCCTCGCGTTGATCGAGCTTGCGCTGAGCCGCGGCACCTTCGCGCGCCTGGTCTGCGATGACGCCGTCATCGTCCGCCGCGCGGGGCGCCAGTTGCTCGCACGCGCGCATCCGGCCGTCGCGGGACTGGTCGAACGCCGCGGACTAGGGCTGGTGCCGTGTCCCCACGAGGCCGCCGCCTGCGTCCGCATGATTGTCGATTGCACCCCGGATGCCCCGCCGCGCCTGCCCGAGCCGGCCGACTTGGTCGCCGAAATCGGCGGTGTTGTGCTACCGCGCCTGCAATGCGCGCGGGGCGCGGGCGATGCCGCGCTGGTGCTGGCGGCTTTGTCCCTGTTTGCTGAACCGGCCTGACAAGGACACATCGCCCGGAGTCCCGTTGGAACGGCCGCCGGTGAATTAGGCCTTTGCCGGTCTTGCGCCGGGGCTGTAACTGGCCCATATAGCGGCGGCTTTAGGGCGCGCCGTTGTGCCCAACAGGTTTTGACATGATCGGCCTCGTCCTCGTGACGCACGGGCATTTGGCGACGGAATTCCGTTCCGCACTGGAACACGTTGTCGGCCCCCAGAAACAGATCGAAACCATTGCGATCGCCCCCGATGACGATATCGAGGGACGCCGCATGGACATTCTTGAGGCCATCCATGCGGTCGACACGGGCCAGGGCGTGGTCGTGCTGACGGACATGTTCGGCGGCACGCCATCCAATCTGGCGATTTCTGCGATGAATGGCGGCAAGGTCGAGGTTCTGGCCGGCATCAACCTGCCGATGCTGATCAAGCTGGCGAGCGTCCGGGAGGACAAACCGATCGAGGACGCCGTCGGCTGCGCCCAGGAAGCCGGCCGCAAATACATCAACATCGCCAGCCGACTGCTTGCCGGACGCTAGACCGTTGATGGCTCTCGACGACGACTGCCCGGACGCTGAATTTCCTGAAGGGGCGCTCGTCCGCGACGTCGTGATCGTCAACCGCAAGGGCCTGCATGCCCGCGCGACCGCCAAGCTCGTGCAGACGGTGGAGCGCTTCTCGGCCGATGTCTGGATCGCGCGCTGCGGCGAGGTCGTCGGCGGGCGCTCGATCATGGCCCTGTTGACACTTGGCGCAGGCATCGGAACCACGATTTCCATCGCGGCAAAAGGTGATGACGCAGAAGCCGCCATCGCCGCCATCGCCGCGCTCGTCGACGATCGTTTCGGCGAAGGCGAGTAGGGCCACCCTTCCGATCCGAAGCACATAAAGAAATCTTTATGTCTTTATTGCTTCGCTTCGGAGCTCATGGTAAAGGCCCCCGCAATGCCGCATGGGTGAACCCGCGTGGTCTGCGCTTTTCCGTTTCCGACGCCAACGAGGACATCATGGCCATTTTCACCGACTACATCGTCAAGGACATTTCGCTGGCCGCCTTCGGGCGCAAGGAAATCGACCTCGCCGAAACCGAGATGCCGGGCCTGATGGCCATCCGCGAAGCCTATGGCAAGGCGCAGCCGCTGAAGGGCGCGCGCATCGCCGGCTCGCTGCACATGACGATTCAGACCGCCGTGCTGATCGAGACGCTGAAGGCGCTCGGCGCCGACATCCGCTGGGTCTCGTGCAACATCTTCTCGACGCAGGACCACGCCGCGGCCGCGATCGCCGCCGCCGGCATCCCGGTCTTCGCCTACAAGGGCGAAACCCTGAACGAGTACTGGGACTACACCGCCAAGCTGTTCGACTGGCATGGCGGCGGCACGCCGAACATGATCCTCGATGATGGCGGCGACGCCACCATGCTCGTGCATTACGGCCTCAAGGCCGAGCAGGGCGACACGGCCTTCCTCGACAAGCCGGAGTCCGATGAAGAAGTAATCTTCTTCGCGCTGATCCGGAAGCTGCTCAAGGACAAGCCCAAGGGCTGGTTCGCCGAAGTGGCGGCAGCCATCAAGGGCGTGTCGGAAGAGACGACGACCGGCGTGCACCGCCTTTACAAGCTGGCCGAGCAGGGCAAGCTCCTGTTCCCGGCGATCAACGTCAATGACGCCGTCACCAAGTCGAAGTTCGACAATCTCTATGGCTGCCGCGAGTCGCTCGTGGACGCCATCCGCCGCGGCACCGACGTGATGATGGCCGGCAAGGTCGCCTTCGTCGCCGGCTTCGGCGATGTCGGCAAGGGCTCGGCGGCGTCCCTGCGCCAGGCCGGCGCGCGCGTTCTGGTCTCGGAAGTCGATCCGATCTGCGCGTTGCAGGCCGCCATGGAAGGCTATGAGGTCTGCACCATCGAGGACGCCCTCCCGCGCGCCGACATCTATGTCACCGCGACCGGCAACAAGGACATTATCACGGTCGACCACATGCGCGCCATGAAGGACCGGGCGATCGTCTGCAACATCGGCCACTTCGACAACGAGATCCAGGTCTCGGGCCTCAAGAACTTCAAGTGGAACAACGTCAAGCCGCAGGTCGACGAAATCGAGTTTCCGAAGGGCAACCGCATCATCCTGCTTTCGGAAGGCCGCCTCGTGAACCTCGGCAACGCCATGGGCCACCCGTCCTTCGTGATGTCGGCCTCGTTCTCGAACCAGACGCTCGCGCAGATCGAACTGTGGACCAACCCCGGCAAGTACGAGCGCAAGGTCTACACGCTGCCAAAGCATCTCGACGAAATGGTCGCCATGTTCCACCTCGAAAAGATCGGCGTGAAGCTGACCAGGATGAGCAAGGAGCAGGCCGATTATATTGGCGTGCCGGAAAAGGGTCCGTTCAAGCCCGACCACTACCGCTACTGACAACATCTGGGGACTTTTTCGGCCCCTGACACCAGATATGGTTTTTCGCGCGGCCGCTGCCCCTGAGGGGCGGCGGCCGTCGTCATGTTTACCGCGCTTTAACCACTTCCCGGCGGAATCGAAGGCTGGTTAGTGTGTTCGGGTGATTCGGACGGCGGGTCCGGCGCATGCGCCGGGGTTCGTGTGTGGCGTGCCGTTGGCGTGGCGTGGTTCCGGGTCGAACAGTTCCCTCCTGTGGGCGTGCGTGATGGCAATGGCTCCGGTGTCGCCGGGGCTGCTGGCATCGCCGACCGCACGTCCACCCAACCGAGAAGAAGCGGCTGCGATCGAAATGCGGGGCGCGAGGCACCATCAGGACAGGGCACAGGCCAGCGTCGGCACGAGGCGCAGGCTGCTCGGCAGTTCCGCGGGCCTTGCCTCGCTCTGCTTCGCCTCCACCGCAAAGGCTACCGGGTTCGACCAGCTTCGCCAGATCGGCCCCGATGCGGTCAGCGCATTTGGCCTGTCGATGGTGATCGGACTGGGTGTTTTCGCTGCCACCACCGCAGTTCTCTATATCCGGGAGCGCTCGCGCTGGACTGCGCGCGAGCAGGCCCTTGCGGCGGAACTCAACCAGACCATTGCGCGGGCGGAGCAGGCCGAGGTTTTCGGGCAGACCGATGACCAGGTCGTCATCAGCTGGGCCGCGCCCTCCGCCAAGGCTGTGATCACGGGCGCTGGTGAGTTTCTGCTGCACAATGCCGGACGGCTCTCTCCGCTGGCCTTTGGATCCTGGGTTGTGTCAGAGCAGGTCAAGCCGCTCGGCGACGCGGTCGATGCGCTCAAGGCCAGGGGCGAGCCGTTCGACATGGGGCTGTCGACCCGTGACGGCCGCATCGTGGAGGCGCGCGGCCGTGCTGTCACCGGCCGCGCAGTGCTGCATCTGCGCGACGTGTCGCAGACACGGCGCGCCTTGATCGAGGCTGCGGCAGAGCGTGATGAGCTCAAGCTGCTCAACGAGCGGCTGACCGGGTTGATGAACATCAGCAACTCCCCGGCCTGGCTGCGCGACAGGGATGGAAGGCTGATCTGGGTCAACGCCGCCTACGCGCAGGCTGTCGAGGCCGCCTCGCCGCAGGCGGCGGTCAAGGCAGGGGCAGAGCTGATGGATCGCGAGGAGCGGGAGCGAGCTGCGCTGGCCCGCCGGCGCGGCGAGATGTTTCACAGCCGGGCGCCGACAGTGGTCAGCGGCCAGCGCCTGTTCCTCGACGTGCGCGAGGCACGGGCCGCCGACGGCTTCGCCGGCCAGGCCATCGATGTCAGCGAGACGGAAGCCGTCAGGGCCGATCTGGCGCGGCAGATGGACGCCCATGTCAAGGTTCTCGACCGGCTGCCCACGGCCGTGGCCGCATTTGATTCGCGCCAGCGCATCGCCTACCGCAACCTTGCCTATGAAAAGCTCTGGTCGCTTGATCCAGCCTGGCTCGACACGATGCCGACCGACGGCGAAATTCTTGACCGGCTGCGCACGGCCCGCCGTCTTCCCGAGGCCGGCGCCTACAAGGACTGGAAATCCGAACGGCTGAAGGCCTATACCGCGCTCGAGACGAGCGAGGACTGGTGGTACCTGCCCGATGGTCGCGCCATCCAGGTCACGACAAGTCCCAATCCGCAAGGCGGCGTGATCCATCTCTTCGATGACGCCACCGAACGCTTCTCGCTTGAATCGAAGGTCAACGCGCTCTCCCGCACCCAGCGCGAGACGCTCGATGGCTTGCGCGAGGGCGTCGCGGTGTTCGGCTCCGACGGGCGGCTCAAGCTGAGCAACCCGGCCTTTGCGTCGATGTGGAAGCTCTCGCCGAAGTTCCTGGTCGACCACCCCCATGTCGACGACGTTCTGGCGCTTTGCCAGCTGCTCTCCCCCTCCCCGGAGGCCTGGGACATGCTGCGCGGGGCCATTGTCGGCGTGCGCGACCGGCGCGAGGACCATGCCTCGCGCATGACGCGGCAGGACGGCTCGGTGGTCGATTGCGCCCTGGCACCGCTTCCGGATGGTGCATCATTGCTGACATTCGCGGATGTGACCGACAATGTGAACGTCGAACGGGCCCTGACCGAGCGCAACGAGGCGCTGGAAATGGCGGCGCGGCTGCGCGACAACTTCGTCCACCATGTCTCCTATGCGCTGCGCTCGCCGCTGACGACGATCATCGGCTTCGCCCAGCTGATCGGCGAAGAGATCGCCGGCCCGCTCAACCCGCGCCAGCGCGAATACGCCCAGCTCATCCTGCGCTCGTCCGGCACGCTCCTGACCATCATCAACGACATTCTCGATCTTGCCTCGATCGACAATGACGAGCTCGTGCTTGAACTGGCCGAGACCGATGTGGCCGATCTCGTGGCCGGCGCGGCCCGCGGTCTGGAGGAACGTCTGGCCGAGACGGGGATCACGCTCAAGCAGGAGATCGCTCCGGGCCTCGGGGCGATCGTCTGCGACGCCAAGCGTCTGCGGCAGGCGCTTTACAATCTCCTGTCCAACGCCATCGGCTTCTCGCAGAAGGGCCAGACGGTCGTGGTCGAGGCCGAGCGCTCGGGTCCGGACATCGTCTTCCGTGTGATCGACAATGGCCGCGGCATTCCGCCGGACATCAAGGAACGGGTGTTCGACCGGTTCCAGACCCACACGCTGGGGTCGCGTCACCGGGGCATCGGCCTTGGCCTCGCCATCGTCCGCTCCTTTGTCTCGCTGCATGGCGGCACCGTCGAGATCATGTCCAGAACGGGCGAGGGAACCGTCGTCACCTGCCGCATCCCGGTCAGCCGCCCGACGCTGTCCGATGCGGCCGAGTGACAACGGGGCTGTAGCGCCATGAGTGATCCGGCGGCCTTCGGACGATCCCTCAATCGCGCCATCAAGCGCTCGTGGAGCCTGTCCTTCACGGCCGAGCATGAAACGCGGCAGTTGGCGGAGGATATCGCGGGCATCGTCCGTCCGGGTGACGCCATCGCCCTGTCCGGGGATCTCGGCGCAGGCAAGAGCACTTTCGCGCGGGCTCTGATCCGGCAGCTGGCCCATGATCCGGCGCTGGAGGCGCCGAGCCCGACCTTCACCCTGATGCAGGCCTACGCGACCCCGCGCGGCGAAGTCCTGCATGCCGATCTCTACCGCCTGCGCAGCGGCGCCGAACTGGCCGAGCTTGGCCTCGTCGAGGCGATGGACGGCGCCATCAGCCTGATCGAATGGCCTGACCGCGGCGGCGACTTCATCGACGCCGACAGGCGTCTCGACATCGTCTTTGCCCTCAACCCGGCCGGCGGCGATGAAGAGCGCACGGTCACGCTGCTGCCCGGCGCAAGCTGGGCCGACCGTCTGGGGCTGACCCTCGGGGCCCGCAAGCTGATCGATGCGGCCGGCTGGGGCAACGCCACGCGGGTCCACATGCTCGGCGACGCATCGACCCGCGCCTATGAGCGGCTGGTCCGCCCCAATGGCGAAACGGCCATCCTGATGATCTCGCCGGCGCGAGCCGACGGCCCGCCGATCCGCGCCGGCAAGCCCTACAGCGCCATCGCCCGGCTGGCCGAACGGGTCGACGCTTTCGTTGCGATGGACAGGGGCTTGCGGGCGCTCGATCTCTCCGCGCCGGAGATCATCGCCAGCGATCTGGCCAACGGCCTGCTCCTGATCGAGGATCTGGGTTCGGGCAGCGTTCTGGAGGATGGTCGTCCCGTCGCCGAACGCTATGATGTCGCTGCCGAGGTTCTGGCGGCAATCCATGCGCGGCCGCTGCCGACCATCCTGCCCGTCACCGACGGCCGCGAGCACCTTATCCCGGATTATGACCTGGAGGCGCTGTCCATCGAGACGGAGCTTCTGCTCGACTGGTATGTGCCGCACATTGCCGGCACTGCGCTTGCGCAGGTCGCCCGCGCCGAGTTCGCGCGCCACTGGATGCCGCTGTTCGAGACACTGCTGGCCGGACAGCGGACCTGGGTCCTGCGCGACTATCATTCGCCGAACCTGATCTGGTTGCCGGAGCGATCGGGCCTGCGGCGGATGGGCCTGATCGATTTTCAGGACGCCGTCATGGGCCATCCGGCCTATGATGTCGTCTCGCTGGGGCAGGACGCCCGCGTCGATGTCGACCCCGCTCTCGAGATGCGGGTTCTGTCGCGTTATGCCGCCGCGCGGCGCGCCCAGGATCCGGACTTCGACCTGGCCGCCTTCGCCACCGCCTATGCGATCATGGGCGCGCAGCGCAACACCAAGATCCTCGGCATCTTCGCCCGTCTCGACAAGCGCGACGGCAAACCTGCCTATCTGAGGCATCTGCCCCGCATCGAGGGCTATCTCCGCCGCGACCTCGCGCATCCGGCACTCGCCGGCCTCAAGGGCTGGTACGAGACCCATCTGCCGCGTCTTTTTGAGCCGGGCTGAGTTCAACGCATCCAAGGCCGGTATCCACCGCCGTCCGCAATGCTCTAGACTGCCTGACACGGCCGCATGATTCTGGCCGGTGGCGCAGCGGGTGCGCCGGAACGGGCTGACGGCGATGACGGGCGGATGGATTCCGGGCCATGCAATGGTGCTAGCGGCGGGTCTGGGGCAGCGCATGCGCCCAGTCACCGACACCTTGCCGAAGCCGCTCGTCCGCATTGGCGGCAAGGCCATGCTTGATCACGCGCTCGACCGGCTTGCCGCCATCGGCGTCGGCCATGCGGTGGTCAATGTCCACCATCTCGCCGACCAGATCGAGCGCCACCTGGCCGGAAGGACCCACCCGTCCATCACGATTTCGGACGAGCGCGCCATGCTCCTCGAGACCGGCGGGGGCGTCACCAAGGCCCTGCCGCATCTGGGCCGTGACGCCTTCTTCCATCTCAACTCCGATTCGCTCTGGGTCGAGCGCGGCGTGTCCAACCTGAAACTGCTGGCGCAGGCCTGGGAGCCGGCGCGCATGGACATGCTGCTCATGCTGGCCGACCGCGACGGGGCGATGGGCTATGACGGCGCCGGCGACTTCCACCGCGCCGGGGACGGCGCGCTGACGCGGCGGACAGCCAGCGGGCAGGCGCCGCACATCTATGCCGGCGTCGCCATCATGAAGCCGTCCCTGCTCGACGGCGCGCCGGCGGGCAAATGGTCCCTGAACCTGCTGTTCGACCGCCTGATCGCCGAACGGCGCCTGTTCGGCCAGCCGATGAAGGGGCAATGGCTGCATGTCGGCACGCCGGACGCCATTCCCGAGGCAGAAGCGCGCTTTGCGGCGTCGGCTCACGGGCAGGCATGAGCGAAGCCGCGCCCCCTCGCTTCCCCGAAGCGGCTGTGCGGGCCCGCCCGAACCTGTTCACGATCCCCGCCGGCGTCCCTTTCCTGCCGACGCTGGCGGAAGCCATCCTCAGCGGCAGGCTTGACCTCGGCGTCGCCATCGCGACGCCCGAAGCGCTGGCGCGGCTGACCATCTATCTGCCGACGCGGCGCGCGGCGCGCGCGCTGGCCTCCGAACTGGTCGGGCGCAGCGGGCGCAAGGCCGTGATCCTGCCGCGTCTGGTGCCGCTCGGCGATCCCGCGGAAGCGGAACTGCAGGACATTCTCGACCCGTCCTCCCTCTCCGATGCGGCGGGCGACGCACGCCTGCCCATCCATCCGTTGACGCGCCGGATGCTGCTGGCCCGCCAGATCCTCGCAGCCAGCCGGTCACGCGACGCCGAATTGCTGGCCGAGGGTGTGGCGGGCGGCGGGATGGCGGCATCATCGCTGGGCACGGCCTTCGCGCTGGCGCAGGATCTCGCCAGCCTTCTCGATGCGATGCAGGCCGAGGGCGTGCCCTATGCGGCGCTTCTTGGCCTCGACGCCGCGCGCTTTGACGAACTCTGGCAACTGACGGCGCGCTTCCTGGCAATTCTCGGCGAGCATTGGCCACAGATCCTCGACGAGCGCGGCGAGGTCGACCCGATCGCCTGGCGCAACAGGCGACTGCAGGATCAGGCCGACCGTCTGGCTGCCGCGACCACGTCTGATCCGGTGATCGTGGCCGGCTCGACCGGCTCGATGCCGGCCACGGCGCGGCTGATGGCCGCCGTCGCCTCCCGGCCGGCCGGAGCGGTCGTCCTGCCTGACCTCGATCTGGCGATGGCCGACCATCGTTGGCGCACGCTCACAGCCCTCGCCGCGCGCGCGCCCGACCGCTTTGCGTCTCATCCACAGGCCCAACTCCTGAAGCTGCTCGGCCAGATGCGGGCCGCACGATCGGATGTCCGGAGCCTTATGCCCGCACCGCTGCCGCCGGCGCTGCAGTCCGGCACGAACAGGGCACGGCTCGCCCATGAGGCCCTGTGCCCCGCCGATGCGGCCGAGGACTGGCAGACCCTGGACCAGCGGCTTGAGCCGTCGGCCCTCGCGGCTGCCTTCGGCGATGTCACGATCGTGGCGGCCGCAGACGAACGGCTCGAGGCGCTGGCGATCGCGCTGGCGGTCAAGAAGGCGCTGGCCGCGCCGGAACGGACCATTGCGCTCGTCACGCCCGACAGGGCGCTCGCCGAGCGCGTGGTGCTGGAGCTTGGCCGCTGGAGCATCGCGGTCGCCGACTCAGCCGGCCAGTCCCTCGCGCGCACCGAGGCCGGCCAGGCCTTGTCCTTGCTGCTCGATGTTGCCGTCAGCAGAGGCAGCGCGGACAGCCTTCTTGCCTTGCTGCACCATCCACGCCTGCGCCTCGGCTTTGGCGCGGCTGAGATGTCGCGCGTCCGGCAGGCGCTTGAGATCGGCGCGCTGCGCGGCGCAAGGCGCTTCGCCGGTCTTGAGGGCCTAAGGCGGGCGGTGGCGGCGATGCAGGACCGGCGCGCCGATCCGCGGGCGCCGGTCCCGCGCAAGCGTCTGACCGATCGTGACCTGGGCGATGTGGCGACGTTGGTTGAGCGCCTGGCCGACACACTGGATGCTCTGCTCCAGGCCGGTGCTACGACCATGGACGATCTCGGAGTGGCGGTCGGACTGCTCGGCTCTGTGCTCGATCATCTGTCAAGGACAGGCGAGAGCGAAAGTGCGATCTTCACCGGAGCGGATGGCCAGGCCCTTCAGACGATGCTGGAGGATCTCGCGCTGGCCACGGCGGGGGTCCCGGGAACCACGGCGGATCTCGCCCGCATCTGCCGTGCTCTGATGGCGGAGCGCGTCATTCAGCCCGATCCGGGCGGGCATCCCCGCGTCAAGATCCTTGGCGCGCTCGAGGCCCGCCTGATGTCGCCTGATCTGGTCATTCTCGGCGGCCTCAACGAAGGCGCCTGGCCCCCGAAGGCGACGACCGATCCCTTCCTCAACCGCGGTATGCGGGCCGAAATCGGTCTGTCATCCCCCGAGCGCCGCATCGGCCAGAGCGCCCATGACTTCATCCAGGCCTTCGGCGCCGCCGAGGTCATTCTGACGCGGGCCGTGAAGGTCGGCGGCGCCGAGGCTCTGGCGTCGCGCTTCTGGCAGGTTCTGAAGGCGGTTGTGCCGCCGGCGCTGTGGGATGACGCCGAGCGGCGCGGCGCGGAAATCGGCGCCATTGCAGGGCAGCTCGACCAGCCTGCACAGATCGCCGCCGCGCGCCGGCCGCGGCCGATGCCTGACCGCGCCCTGCAGCCAACCAGCTACAGCGTCACGGAAGTCGAAACGCTGTACCGGGATCCCTATGCCATCTATGCCCGCCGCATTCTCGAACTCAGCCCGCTTGAGCCGCTTCAGATCGACATTGGCGCGGCCGATCGCGGCATGCTCCTGCACACGGTCATGGAGCGCTTCGCCAGCGCCTGGCCTGCAGGACTGCCCGATGAACCCGGCGGGAAGCTGATCGAGATCGGCAGGGAGGTGTTTGCGGACCTGGCGGATGAACCTGATGTCGAGGCCTTCTGGTGGCCGCGCTTTGTCGAGCTTGTTCCGGCCATCGTCGCGTGGGAAACAGCCCGGCGCGGAGCCTTGGTGCGGATCGGAACGGAGGTCCGCATCGCTGCGCCCATCTGTCTTGCCGATGGCAGCGAGGTCAGGCTCACGGCCCGGGCCGACCGGGTGGAGGAACTGAGAGATGGGCGCCTCGCCATCATCGATTTCAAGTCTGGCGCCACGCCATCGCAGGACCAGATCGGGGCCGGCCTTGCGCCGCAATTGCTGCTGGAGGCGGCTCTCGGTCCGTTGGGGCGCTTCGCTTCGATCCGGGACCGGGATCAGCCCGCTTTCGGCCCCGCCAGGGTGGCGAGCGCCGCCTATGTCACCCTGAAGCCCGGCGATGGCCTCAGGCAGGCCGAGGTGGCGGAACCGGATGAGCTTGGCGCGCGGGCGGACGAGAATCTCGAGGGCTTCCGCACCATGGTTCTGGGCTTTCTGGACGGGCAGCGTCCGTTCATCTCGCGCTTTGCACCCCAGTTCATGCGCTTTGAGGGCGATTTTGATCATCTGGCCCGCGTGAAGGAATGGTCGGCTGCCGCCGATGACGATGGCGAGGACGGCGCATGAGCAGCCAGAAACCCGCGTCCGTCCGGCAGGTTCCTGAGCTAACCCGGACCCTTCAGGCAAGGGCCTCCGATCCCGCTGCCAGCGCCTGGGTCTCGGCCAATGCGGGCTCCGGCAAGACCACGGTTCTGGTGCGGCGGGTGCTCCGGCTGCTGCTCGCCGACGTCGATCCCGCCCGCATCCTGTGCCTGACCTATACCAAGGCTGCTGCGGCCAACATGGAAAGCCGCCTGTTCGGCATGCTGGCGGACTGGGTCAGGCTCGAGCCAGCCGCGTTGTCCGAGGCGCTGGCCCTCGTCCTCGACCGCGCGCCAGCGGCGGCTGAACTGGCCCGGGCGCGCCAGCTTTTCGTCAGGGCGCTGGAGACGCCCGGCGGCCTCAAGTTCGAGACGCTCCATGGCTTCTGCACGCGGGTCCTGCAGGCGACGCCGTTCGAGGCACGCATTCCGGCGCGCTTTGAGGTGATCACCGATACCGACAAGGCGGCCGCCATCGACGATGCGATCACCGCCGTGTTGACCCTCGCCAGCGCGGACGCCGGCAGCCTGAAGGTCTCGCTGGACCATCTGGCCGGCCTTGTCGACGACAGCGGCTTTCGCGGTGTGGTCGTGAAGGCCATCGCGAGCGCACGCTTCCTTGTCGATGAGGACGGCGAAGTGCGGCCGCTCCACGCGATCGAGGCGGACCTGCGTGACGCGCTTGAAGTCGATCCGCGCTGGCGGGAGGCGGAACTCGAAGCCTCGGCCCTGGCAACGGTCGAGCGGCTGGCTGATATGGCCTTGGTCATGCGCCTGGTGGCGGCCCATGGCACGAAGAACGATATCGCGAAGTGGGAACCAGCAGCCCGGGCTTACCCGGCGGCGGGGCCATCGACGCGACTGGACCTGTGGTGCGGCCTTTTGCTCACGAAGGAGGACCAGCCGCGCAAGGGGGAGATGGTCACGACGAAGGTTGTCGCTGCCGCGCCCGATCTTGCGACGGCGCTGAAGGCTGCTTCCGTGATCTGCGCCGAGGTCCGTTCACGCCTGCGCGCCCTGCGCACCTATCACCGGAGCCTCGCCCTGTTCGAGATTGCGCGGCTTGTGCTGGCCCGCTACAGCGCCGCCAAGCGGCAGGAGGCGCGGCTGGACTATGCCGACCTCATCCAGCGCACCCGCGAGTTGTTCACGCGCATTGAGGCAGCCTGGGTGATCTACCGGCTGGATTCCGGTCTCGATCACCTTCTGGTGGACGAGGCGCAGGACACCAGCGCCGACCAGTGGGCCATACTCAACGCGCTGACGGCGGAGTTCCTCGCCGGCGAAGGACAGCGCGGCAGCGCGGTTGCGCGCACCATCTTCGCGGTGGGCGACGAGAAGCAGTCCATCTTCGGCTTCCAGGGCGCGGCTCCCGCCGAGTTCGGCCAGCAGCGCGCCGCGCTTGGCGAGCGGTCGAGGTCGCTGTTGCGGCCATTTCATGATGTCCGTTTGAACGTGTCATTCCGTTCGACGCGGGACGTGATCGAGGCGGTGGATGCGGTGTTTGCCCAGCCGGCTGCGGCTCTTGGTGCGGACGGCGGCGCCGGCCCCATGGTCCACGAGACCGTGCGCGGCGACGCCTCCGGCGCGGTCGATCTGTGGGATCTGGTCGAGCCGCCGGCCAAGGACATCGAGGTGGTCTGGAACCGGCCTGTCGACGCGCCCGAACGCCAGGCGTCCGTGCAGCAACTGGCGCGCACCATTGCGCGCACCGCGCGGTCCTGGCTGGACGCCGGTGTCGATGATCTTGGCCGACCGATCAGCGCGGGCGACATCCTGATCCTGCTGCCGAAGCGCAAGGCGGCCTTCGCGGCGATCGTGCGCGCGCTGAAGGATGAGCGCGTGCCGGTCGCCGGCATGGACCGCATCGAGCTTGCCGGTCATATCGCAACGCAGGACCTGGTGGCGCTCGGCCGGGTCGCCCTCCTGCCAGACGATGATCTGACCTTTGCGGTCATGCTCAAGGGTCCGATTTTCGGCTATGACGACGACGACCTGCTGCGTCTTGCCCCTGGCCGGGCCGGATCGCTGCGGGCCGCGCTGGCCGCGTCGCCGCTTGAACGGGACATGGCGGCGCATGCGCGCTTTCAGCGGATCGAGGCGCTGGCCGCATCGGCCGGCCCGTTCGCCTTCTACAGCGCGATCCTGTCGCTGCTGGACGGCCGCAGGCTGATGCTGTCGCGTCTGGGAGCCGAGGCTGCGGATGTGATCGACGCCTTTCTGGGCCGCGCCCGCGAACACGAACAGCGCGAGGGGCCATCGCTCAGCCGCTTTCTCGACGCCGTCGAGGCAAGCCTCGATGACGTCAGGCGCGATCTGGCGACAGCCCGCGGCGAAGTGCGGGTCATGACGGTCCACAGCGCCAAGGGGCTCGAGGCGAAGGTGGTGATCATCGCGGACATCGGCGCCGCGCCGTCCTCGCGCGCCAACGAACCGTTCCTCGACATCCCGCTGAAAAGCCGCACGGCGGGCGCCGGCCTTGCCTTCGCCACCGTCTGGTCGTCGCGCAAGGGCGATGACGCACCCCCGGCCGCAGCAGCGCGGTCGCAGCGCGATGCTGGCCAGCGCGCGGAGTTCCTCCGGCTGCTCTATGTCGCGATGACGCGGGCCGAGGACCGGCTGATTGTCTGCGGCATCCGTCCGGCCAACGGCAAGCTGCCGGCCGGGTCGTGGTATGGCCTGATCGAGAGCGGGCTTTCGGCCACTGTCACAGGGCTGGTCGCCGCGCCGCACGCCGCAGGCGGCCTGGCCGTGTGGCGCTTCAAGGTCACGCCGGAAGCCGGCCTCCGGTTCCCGGCCACGGTGGTCACCGCGCCTGATGTGGCGTTGCCCGACCTGCCCGTGTGGGTTCATGCGCCGCTGCCTGACGAGGTTGAAGCCGCTCCGCCGCTCGCGCCGGCCAATGCCTTGTCGGCGGCAGGTGCGGAGGCGCGGCCGGGCGATCCGGCGGCGCAGGGCTCGCTGCTCGCCATCGCCGCAGCCCGGGGGCGCGCGGTTCACAGGCTGCTGCAATGGTTGCCCCAGATCGCGCCCGAGGCGCGTCACGGTGTGGGGTTGCGCCTGCTGGGCAAGGACACACGCCCTGCGGGCGCGTCGGCACATGCCGATCTGGTTGCGCAGGCCCGCGGCCTGATCGAGGCGCCCGATCTGGCCGCGCTGTTTGGCGAAGGCAGCCTTGCCGAAGTCGAGATCGCGGGAAGCATCGAGACCGTCCAGGGGCGCCGGGATGTCTCGGGGCGGATCGACCG
The DNA here is from genome assembly GCA_027483505.1 of Hyphomicrobiales bacterium. Lineage (GTDB taxonomy): Bacteria > Pseudomonadota > Alphaproteobacteria > Rhizobiales > Beijerinckiaceae > Allobosea. The sequence continues at coordinate 5,503 of JAIXUP010000076.1, read as the reverse complement.
GCTGGTCGTCACGGCAAGTGAAGTCATCCTGGCCGACTTCAAGACGACACTCAGGCCACCCGAGACAGCCTGGCAGATCGGCGCCGGCACGCTCGCGCAGCTTGCGGCCTATCGCCAGCTGTTGCGGCAGCTCTATCCGGACCGGCCCGTCCGGACCTGGGTCATCTATACGGCAGGCCCGCGCGTTCTGGCGCCGCATGACTCTCAGCTTGACCAGGCGCTGGCCGATGGTCTCGGTGCGAAAGTCACAGAGCCGTGACGCAGGCCGCCGCGAAGCTTGACCCCGGGCGGCGTCATTCATAGCTTGCAGTCACAAGGCGCGCGGGCGAACCGCGCCCCACAAGAACCCAGCGAGACCCCCCATGAGCGCCGCCGCAAAAGTCACCGATGCCAGCTTCGAGGCCGATGTCCTCAATTCGGCGCAGCCCGTCGTGGTCGATTTCTGGGCTGAATGGTGTGGCCCGTGCCGCATGATCGCGCCTGCGCTCGATGAGATCGCCACGGAGATGGCCGGCAAGGTCAAGGTTGTGAAGCTCAATGTCGACGAGAACCCGGCTGTGTCGGCCAAGTTCGGCATTCGCTCGATTCCGACGCTGATGGTCTTCAAGGGCGGCAAGCTCGTGGCCCAGAAGGCCGGCGCGGCGCCCAAGAGCGACCTGCACAAGTGGATCAGCGCCAGCGCGGCGGTCTGAAAAAGCGGCCGGACAGGCGCAAGGCTTAACCAACCCTTAAAAGCGCCATGTTTCATTGTGTTGGAAAGCATGCCGCAGCAGTCCAGTGCTGCGGCAGCGATCAACAGGTGAGATTTGCTGCGCATGGCCGACCGCGAAGGCGCACGACGCGAACCCAGTTTCGGTGAGGCCCGACAGGCGCGCGGCACGGCGCGCGATGACATCCGCCTGTCCGCCGATGACCGCGCTGCGCCCCAACGCGGCCGACAGCGTGAGCGCGCCGAGCGGGACCGCGAGGATGACGGCGCGCCGCGCAGGCGCGGCAGGGGCGGGCCGCCTGCGCCGAAGGGGCGGCGCCGCAAGCCGCGCCGGTCCCTGATCGGGCGTCTCGCCTACTGGACTCTAGTGCTTGGCCTGTGGGCCGTGATGGGGCTTGGCGGTCTCATCGCCTATCATGCGGCGCAACTGCCGCCGATCGACCAGCTGACAGTGCCGAAGCGGCCGCCGAATATCGCCATTCTGGCGGCTGACGGCGTGCTCATCGCCAATCGCGGCGAGACCGGCGGGCGCAATGTCAACATTCGCGAACTGCCGCCTCATCTGCCGCGCGCCTTCATCGCCATCGAGGACCGCCGCTTCTACAGCCATTTCGGCCTCGATCCGGTCGGGATCATGCGCGCGACGGTCCGCAACCTGACAAGCCGCGGCGTCAGCCAGGGCGGCTCGACCCTGACCCAGCAGCTCGCCAAGAACCTGTTCCTGACGCAGGATCGGACCATGTCGCGCAAGATCCAGGAGGCGATTCTCGCCGTGTGGCTCGAGCGCAGCTTCAGCAAGGACCAGATTCTGGAGCTGTATCTGAACCGCGTCTATTTCGGCTCGGGAGCCTACGGGGTCGAGGCGGCGGCGCAGCGCTATTTCGGCAAGTCGGCGCGCTCGGTCAGCGTGGCGGAAGCGGCGATGCTGGCCGGGCTGGTGCAGGCGCCGTCGCGCCTTGCGCCGAACCGCAACCCGGAGGCCGCTGAACGCCGCGCCCAGATGGTGATCGCGGCCATGGTCGACCAGGGCTTCATCTCCGACGCGTCGGCCAAGACGGCGCTCGTCCAGCCGGCGGAGGCGGTTGAGCGCGAGGGCGCCAACACCATCGCCTATGCCGCCGATTTCGTCATGGATGTGCTCGACGACTTCATCGGCTCGATCGACGGCGACGTCACCGTGCTCACCTCGATCGATCCGCGCATCCAGCTCGCAGCCGAAGCGGCGCTGACGGAGGCCCTGAACCGGGAAGGGGCGAAGCAGTCCGTCAGCCAGGGGGCGGTTGTCGCCATGCTGCCGGATGGCGCGATCCAGGCGCTCGTAGGCGGCCGCAGCTATGCCCGCAGCCAGTTCAATCGGGCCGCGTCGGCCCGTCGTCAGCCCGGCTCGTCCTTCAAGCCGTTCGTCTACCTTGCGGCGCTGGAGGCCGGCCTGACACCGGACGCGATCCGCGATGACAGCCCTGTCACGGTGAAGGGCTGGTCTCCGGAGAACTATTCGCGTGACTACCGCGGGCCTGTCACCTTGCAGACGGCCCTGTCGCTTTCCCTGAACACGGTCGCTGTCAAGCTCGGTCAGGAAGTCGGCCCCAGAGCGGTCGTGCGCGTGGCGCAGCGGCTCGGCATTGCCTCTCCCCTGCAGGCCAACGCATCGTTGCCGCTCGGCACATCCGAGGTCACGCCGCTGGAGTTGACCGCCGCCTATGCCGCTTTCGCCAATGGCGGTCAGGGCGTCACGCCCTATGTCATCCGCGAGGTGCGCGCCGCCAGCGGCAAGGTCCTGTACAAGCGCGACGGCTCCGGAATTGGCACAGTCGTCGACCGCAACCGGCTGCCGATGATGAACGGGATGCTGCGCGAGACGCTGCTGACCGGAACTGGTCGCAAGGCCGACGTGCCGGGCTGGGAAGCCGCCGGCAAGACGGGAACCACGCAGGATTTCCGCGACGCCTGGTTTGTCGGCTACACCAGTCGCCTCGTGGCCGCAGTCTGGCTGGGCAATGACGACAACAGTCCGATGAAGCGCGTTTCGGGCGGCGGGCTGCCCTCCGAGATCTGGGGCCGGTTCATGCGGACCGCCTTGGCCGGCGCGCAGCCGCTGCCGCTGCCTGGCGGGTTGTGGCGCGTCCCGCCCGATGCGGCTGGCGTACCGGTGGGCAGCGCTGCGCCCGCCAGCGGCCGCAGGCCCGGAACTGCGCCCCTGACAACCCATGACAGCGATGTGGTCCGCAACTTGCCGGCCGAGCGCGGCTTCCTCGAACGGCTCTTTGGCGGCTGAAGCGTCCCGCAGAAAAGTGGGATCCGGCCTTTGTGGGCGCGCAATGCTCCTGACCGATGATCTGGGCTGATTTGGCGGCAGAGTTGTCCACAGGGACCTGACCAGTCTTGAATCTGCGCCGTTGCCGGAATCGCCGAGCCTCTGCCGTGCGAAGGCGGGCTTTCCTGAAGGCGATCCACAGTGATTCACAGGCTGTCCACAGAACTGTCCCCAGCCGTGCGAATGCAGTCAGCCGGCGGCGCGGACCTTACGGCTGAGGTGAAAGACGATCAAGGCGACGACCCCGATCGCCGTGATGATCAGCGGCAGGGGCAGGGCCGACCCGGTCAGGAGCCGCCCGATGGCAAGACCCACAAAGGCGGCGAAGGTCATCTGGCAGATGCCCAGAAAGGACGAGGCCGTGCCCGCCCGTTCGGGGAAGGGCATCATCGCCGCCGCCTGGCCCTGCGGCATCGTCAGGCCCACGCCGGCCGCGTAGAGGCCCATCGGCACGCTGATCTCGAGCGATGAGCCTGTCCCGATCAGCGTGAGCGCGAGCATGATCAGGCCGCCCGAGGCAAGGCAGGCGACGCCGAGGCCGATCACCCGGTCGAGCCCGAGCGAGCCGACCAGCCTCTGCGCCAGGATCGTTCCGGAGATGAAGCCGAGGACGCCGAGCCCAAAGGACAGGCCAAACTGCACCGGCGTCAGGCCATAGACACCCATCAGGACAAAGGACGAGCCTGAGATGAAGGCGAAGAGCCCGCCATAGGCGAGCGACACCAGCGCCACGTAGACGCGATAGGGCGCGCTTTTCAGCAGGACGCCGAAACCCTTGATGATGGCGACGACGGACATGGGCTCGTCGAGCTTCTGCCGGATCGTCTCGGGCAGCGCCAGGACGATCCAGAGCACCAGCGCGGAAGCGAAGCCAAGCGTCGCCACGAAGGTCGAGCGCCAGCCGAAGGCATCGTGCAGAAAGCCGCCGAGCACCGGCGCGATCGCGGGCACCACGCCCATGATCATGCCCATCCGGGCCAGTTCCTGCCCAGCGCGCGGACCCTCATAAAGATCGCGCACCATGGCGCGGCCGAGCACGATCGGCCCCGAGGCGCCAAGCGCCTGCAAGAAACGCGCGCCGATCAGCATGTCGATTGAAACGGCCAGCGCGCAGCCCAGCGTGGCGACGAGGAACAGCGCAAAGCCGGCGAGAAGGACCGGCTTTCGCCCGAGCCTGTCCGACAGCGGCCCGTAGACCAGCTGGCCGGCGGCGAAGCCGAACAGGAAGGCCGACAGCGTCGCCTGCGCGCCCGCCGTCCCGGCGTTGAAGACGCGGGCGATGTCCGGCACGGAGGGCAGGTAGAAGTCGGTCGAGAGCGGACCCAGCGAGGTCAGCATCGCCAGCGTCGCCGTCATGGCGAGTGTGTTGGGCTGCAGTTTCACCACCCACCTGTACCAAAGCAAATGGCCGGGACAAGCCCGGCCACCGCATGCAGTCTGTGCGCCACAGGCGCGGGAGGGATCAGTCGCGGCGCGGGCGGCGCTCGCGACCGCCACGATCACCACCGCGATCGTCACGGCGCGGGCGCTCGGTGCGCTCTGGCTGCTCTTCTTCCGGACCTTCGCCGCGCTCGGCGCGCTCGGCGTCGCGCTGCGCTTTCAGCTTCTCGGTGATGTCCTCGCCGGTGGCCTGGTCGACCACCTTCATGGACAGGCGGATCTTGCCGCGCTCGTCGAAGCCAAGCAGCTTGACCTTGACCTTGTCACCTTCCTTGACCACGTCCGTGACCTTGGCGACGCGCGCCGGTGCCAGCTCGGAAATGTGGATCAGGCCATCCTTTGCGCCGAAGAAGTTGACGAAGGCGCCGAACTCCATGGTCTTGACCACGGTGCCTTCGTAGATCACGCCGACTTCCGGCTCGGACACGATCGACTTGATCCACTTGATGGCCGCCTCGATCGACTTGCCATCCGCCGAGGCGATCTTGACGGTGCCGTCATCCTCGATGTTGATCTTCGCGCCCGTCTTCTCGACGATTTCGCGGATGATCTTGCCGCCCGAGCCGATGACTTCACGGATCTTGTCGACCGGGATCTTCATGGTTTCGATGCGCGGCGCGAATTCGCCGAGCTGCGAGCGCGCGCTGGTCAGCGCCTTGGCCATTTCGCCGAGGATGTGGAGACGGCCATCCTTGGCCTGGGTCAGGGCGACCTGCATGATCTCTTCGGTGATGCCGGCGATCTTGATGTCCATCTGCAGCGAGGTAATGCCGTTCTCGGTGCCCGCCACCTTGAAGTCCATGTCGCCGAGATGATCTTCATCACCCAGGATGTCGGACAGCACGGCGAAGCGCTTGCCTTCGAGGATCAGACCCATGGCGATGCCCGCCACCGGGTGCTTCAGCGGAACGCCCGCATCCATCAGCGCCAGCGAGGAGCCGCAGACCGTGGCCATCGAGGACGAGCCGTTCGACTCGGTGATCTCGGAGACAAGGCGCAGCGTGTACGGGAACTCGTGGTGTGCCGGCAGCATCGGCCGG
>JAIXUP010000035.1 GCA_027483505.1 Hyphomicrobiales bacterium | reverse complement strand
GTGTTCGAGATCGAGTAGTTCATGTTGGCGATGCCGCCTTCGTAGATCAGGTCCACGATCAGCTTCACCTCGTGCAGGCACTCGAAATAGGCCATCTCGGGCGCGTATCCGGCTTCGGTCAGCGTCTCGTAGCCGGCCTTGATCAGCTCGACGAGGCCGCCGCAGAGGACGACCTGCTCGCCGAACAGATCGGTTTCGCACTCTTCCTTGAAGCTGGTCTCGATGATGCCGGCGCGGCCGCCGCCATTGGCAGACGCATAGGACAGGCCAAGGTCATGGGCGTTGCCGGTCGCGTCTTGATGGATCGCGATCAGCGTCGGCACGCCGCCGCCGCGCTGGTATTCGGAGCGCACGGTGTGCCCCGGGCCCTTCGGCGCGATCATGAACACGTCGATGTCCTTGCGCGGCTCGATCAGGTTAAAATGCACGTTGAGGCCATGCGCGAAGCACAGCGCGGCGCCGGGCTTCATGTTGGCGTGCAATTCATCACGGTAGATGTCGGCCTGGAGTTCATCCGGCGTCAGCATCATCATCAGGTCGGCCCACTTGGCGGCCTCGGTCGGCGTCATGCAGGTGAAGCCGGCGGCTTCGGCCTTGGCGCGGGTCGGCGAGCCGGCCTTCAGCGCGATGCGCACATCCTTGACGCCTGAATCGCGCAGGTTGAGCGCGTGGGCGTGGCCCTGCGATCCATAGCCGACGATGCAGACCTTCTTGCCCTTGATCAGGTTCAGGTCGGCATCACGATCATAATAAACGCGCATGGGCATGTCCTCTCGGGTGGTTCGGCAGCTTCAGGGCTGCACTTGGAAAGCGTGGGCAGGTTCGACAGGTGCTTTAGTGGAGCGCTTGCGCGCCGTAAAGCGCGGATCATGCTCGCGGCGCATGGGCGTCGTCACAGTCACTCGCGCAGCAGCGGCCAGAGCGAGGCGATCAGCGCCAGCGCCATGGCAATGTTGAAGACGCGGTTGGCCTTCGGGTTCTGAAGGAAGCGCTTCAGCGCCACGCCGAACACTGTCCAGGTGCCGGTTGCGGGGCCGCAGACCACGGCGAAGACAAGTGCGACGATGATCACCGTCAGCGTGTAGGCGCTCTCGCTCGTGTAGGTCGCCATCGCGCCCACCGCCATGACCCAGGCCTTTGGGTTGACCCACTGGAACGCGGCGGCCTCGATGAAGCTCATGGGGCGTCCCTTTGTCTCGCCCGTCCCATCCTCCAGCAGGCCGGCATTGGCGATCATCCAGGCCAGCCAGAGCAGGTACAGGCCGCCCGCATACTTGATCGCCGTGAAGATCAGTGGCCAGCGTTGCAGGACTTCGTGCAGGCCGAAGCCGATGGCCAGAAGAAGAAGCATCACACCGAAGCTGATGCCCAGCATGTGCGGGATCGTGCGCCGGAAACCGAAATTCACCCCTGACGCCAGCAGCATCATGTTGTTGGGGCCGGGCGTGCCGGACATCACGGCCGCGAACACGACGAGCGCCCCGAACATCTCCGGCGACATCGCCTCAGCCTCCCCCCTGCTGCGACGCCAGCCGCTGGAACAGCAGCGCGAGGCAGATCAGCACGAAACCGATCCACCATTGGCGCGATCTGAGCTGCGAGCGCTCCTTCGCCGCCTGCTCGGTGTCGAGTCCGCGCACACGCTGGATGATCGGCCACAGGAACAGACCAAAGCCCAGCGTGGCGCAGAACTTGGCGAGAAGGTCGAGATCGACGGTCACGGCGTTACATCACCTCCGCGCCGCGCCCCATGGCCGCGATGCCGGTGCGCGACACTTCCGCCAGGCCGCACGGTCCGAGCACCTTGATGAAGCGCTCGATGTCGTCGGTCGCGCCTGTCAGTTCGAACACGAACGAGGTCACGGTGGCATCGATGGTGCGCGCGCCGAAGGCCGTGGCGAGACGCAGCGCTTCCATCCGGCCATCGCCCTTGCCGACGACCTTGAGCAACGCCAGTTCGCGCTCGATCGACTCGCCCTGAAGGGTCAGGTCGACCACGCGGTGAACCGGCACCAGCCGGTCAAGATGGTTCTTGATCTGGTCGATGATCTTTTCCGAGCCCGAGGTCACGATGGTGATGCGCGACAGGTGCTTCTCGGCCTCGGTCTCGGAGACCGTGAGGCTTTCGATGTTGTAGCCCCGGCCCGAAAACAGCCCAGCGATGCGGCTGAGCACGCCCGGCTCATTGTCGACAATCACCGACAGGGTGTGACGGCGCACGGTCTGGTCGAAGCTGACGGCTGGGTAATGCGAGACGCTCATGGCGGATGTCCGTTCGGAGGTGAGGAGTGCTTCAGGCTTTGGCCAGATGGGGCCGGTAGTTCTCGAGGACGGGTTCGTCGGCCTCGTCTTCCGGCACGATCCAGGGCTCGGCCAGCGCAGCCTTGCGCCAGCTGACGAAGGCCGGGTGGGCATAGATCGCATCGCAATACGCTTCCGACACCGGATCGACGCTGATCGAATAGCTGCGCAGCCGCGTGGCGACGGGGGCATACATCGCATCGGCCGCCGTGAACGCGCCAAACAGGAAAGGGCCTCCCGAACCCCAGCTCGCCCGCGCCTCGTTCCAGATCGCCGTGACGCGCGCCACATCGGCGGCCACTTTCGGGCCGCGGTCCTTGGGTGCATGCCGCTTGCCGAGGTTCATCGGGCAGGCATTGCGCAGGGCGGAGAAGCCCGCATGCATCTCACTGGAGATGTTGCGCGCAAAAGCCCGCGCTGCCCGGTCACGCGGCCAGATGGCCAATTCCGGATGCGTGTCAGCGATGTATTCCATGATCGAAAGCGACTCCCAGACCTGCGTTTCGCCATCGACCAGTGCCGGCACCTTGCCTGCCGGGTTGTGGACCTTGACCTTGGCCTTCCAGTCTGGATCATCGAAGGTCGGCCCGAACGGAATAAGAACTTCCTCGAACGGGATGTTGAAGGCACTCAGCAGCAGCCAGGGCCGAAGCGACCAGGAGGAGTGCAGCTTGTTGGCGATGATGAGTCTCATGGTGTGTCTCCGTGGGGTCGAGCCGGCAGAATGTCAGTTTCGCCGTGCCCGTGCCCACGCATTCTGGTGAAGTGTGGGATCAGGGACGGTGATGGTCTGTCACACCAGCTCCCGGCCCTTCGCATCGATCACGGTCTTGGTGTCGCCGGTGAAGTCGTTGAGGATCATCTCGTTGTGCGCCTTGCCTGACGGGATCATCGGGAAGCAGTTTTCTTCCTTGGCGACGATGCAGTCGAAGATCACCGGCTTCGGGGTGTCGATCATCTCCATGATCGCGTCGTCGAGCTTCGCCGGGTCCGAGCAGCGGATCCCGTGGCCGCCATAGGCTTCCGCCAACTTGACGAAGTCCGGCAGCGCTTCCGAATAGCTAGACGAGTAGCGCCCGCCATGCAGCAGCTCCTGCCACTGCCGCACCATGCCCATGTACTCGTTGTTGAGGATGAAGATCTTCACCGGCAGACGGTACTGCAGCGCCGTCGACATCTCCTGCATGTTCATCAGGATCGAGGCCTCGCCGGCGATGTCGATCACCAGCGCCTTGGGATGGGCCAGTTGAACGCCGATGGCGGCAGGCAGCCCATAGCCCATGGTGCCGAGCCCGCCCGATGTCATCCAGCGGTTCGGCTCCTCGAACTGATAGTACTGCGCCGCCCACATCTGGTGCTGGCCGACTTCGGTGGTGATGTAGGTGTCCCGGTTCTTGGTCAGCTCATAGAGCCGCTGCACCGCATATTGCGGCTTGATGATGCTGTCCGAACCGGCATAGGCCAGCGACCGGCGCCCGCGCCATTCGTCGATCTGGCCCCACCAGCTCTTCATCGCCGCTTTGTCGACCTGCGGGCTGAGTTCGCGCCAGAGCCGGACCATGTCCTCCAGCACATGGGCGCAGTCGCCGACGATCGGAATCTCCACCTTGACGTTCTTGTTGATCGAGGACGGGTCGATGTCGACATGGATCTTGCGCGATCCCGGCGAGAACGCATCGATGCGGCCGGTGATGCGGTCGTCGAAGCGCGCGCCGATGTTGATCATCACGTCGCAGCCATGCATGGCAAGGTTGGCTTCATAGGTGCCGTGCATGCCGAGCATGCCGAGCCATTGCGGATCGGCGGCGGGGAAGGCGCCGAGGCCCATCAGCGTGGACGTGCAGGGAAAGCCCGTGAGGCGCACCAGTTCGCGCAACAGCGCCGAGGCGTGCGGGCCGGCATTGATCACGCCGCCGCCAGTATAGAACACCGGGCGCTTGGCCTTGGACATCAGGTCGATGGCGGCCTTGATCTTGGAAAGGTCGCCCTTCACCGTCGGACGGTAGGTCTTGTGCTGGTTGTTGGTCGGGCGCGAATACAGACCCTTGGCGAACTGGATGTCCTTCGGAATGTCGATCACCACCGGGCCGGGCCGGCCATTGGACGCCACGTAGAAGGCCTCGTGCAGGATGCGCGGCAGGTCCTCGATGCGCTTCACCAGATAGTTGTGCTTTGTGCACGAGCGTGTGATGCCGACCGTGTCGCATTCCTGGAAGGCGTCCGAGCCGATCAGGTGGGTCGGCACCTGTCCTGTGATGCAGACGATCGGGATCGAGTCCATCAGCGCGTCGGTCAGGCCGGTGACCGCGTTGGTCGCGCCGGGACCCGAGGTGACGAGCACCACGCCGACCTTGCCGGGCTTTGAGCGGGCATAGCCTTCCGCGGAATGCACAGCGCCGCCTTCCTGCCGCACCAGAATGTGCTGGACGCTGTCCTGCTGGAAGAGCGCGTCATAGATCGGCAGCACGGCCCCTCCGGGATAGCCGAAGATATGCTCGACGTTCTGGTCGCGAAGGGCACGGACCACCATCTCGGCGCCGGTCATCATCTCGCTCATGGTCCTGTCTCCTCGGGGTCGTCTGTCTGGTGGATTGAGGCAATAAAAAAGGCCCCGGAAGGGACCTGAGCTTGCGCGCCGGCGAAGAGGGTGACGGTCCTCAGACCGCCCTCGACCGGCGCACAACTACGACAATAAGCTTGTTCATGACTGTTTGGTTAGCGGAACGGTGTGGCAGCGTCAAGGCCGGGCGGCCATCAAACCGTCAAGCATCTTCCGGCGTCCGACCCCCAATCCTCATCCTTCGACACGCTCAGGCTGTGGATGCGCCCGATGCCGCGCCGAAAGCCGGCAATTCAGCCAGCACGGCCGCCCGCTCCGCATCACCCTGAAGCCACCGCCAACCCTCCATCTGGTTCCTGAACCAGGTGAACTGCCGCTTCACATAGGCGCGCGTGTCGGCCTGTCCGCGCTGGATGGCGTCATTGAGGCTCATCTCGCCGCGCAGATGCGCCATCAGCGCCGGCGCGCCATGGGCGCGCATGACGGGCAGCAGCGGATCAAGGCCGCGCGCCGCGAGCGCCCGCGCCTCGTCGAGCGCGCCAGTCTCGATCATGAGCCTGAAGCGCCGGTTGATGCGCTCATGCACCTCGGCCCGCTCCGGCGCCAGAAACAGCTTGAGCAGGTGCCGCCCGGCCAGCAGCCCCGGCTCGCGCTCGCCATGGAAGCTCGAAAGGGACCGGCCCGTAGCCGTGAAGACCTCGAGCGCCCGCATCACCCGCAGCCGGTCGCTCGGCCGCAGGCCTGCCGCGCCAGCCGGATCGAGCCGGGCCAGCCGGTCGTGGAGGTCGGCCGTCCCCACACCTTCGCACGCCGCCCGGACCTCCTCGCGCACGGCCTGTGGCAGCGCGGGGATGCGCGACAGACCCTGCTCCAGCGACTGGAAATAGAGCCCGGTGCCGCCGGTGACGATCGGAAGCCGGCCCTCGGCCCAGCACTGGCGGATCGCCTCAGAAGCCGCATCGGCATAGCGGCCCACCGAGAAGTTCTCGGATCCGTCGACGAAGCCGTAGAGCCGGTGCTCGGCCTGCTGCTCCTCCTCCGGCGCAGGGCGCGCCGTGAGCACGCTGAGATCGCGGTAGACCTGCATCGAATCCGCATTGAGGATCACCCCTCCGGTCGCGCGCGCCAGCTCGATCGCGAATGCTGACTTGCCGCTCGCGGTCGGACCTGCAATGAGCACCGCGTCAAGCAACTTCGGAATCCCCTTCGATGGCCTACGTCGCGACACTGGTCTCACACCCGGCCGAGAAGGCCCTGACGCCCGCCATGCTGGCGCACGCCAGCCAGGCCCTGCCCCATGCGGGCGCCGCAACCTGGCTCAATCCGGGTATCGCAGCGGACCTGCCCTTTGCAAGGCCGGATGCCGCGCTTGCAGACATCGCGGCGCGCGTGCGGACGGCGGTCTCCGGTCCCATCGACGTGATCGTGCAGCCCATCGCCCATCGCCGCAAGAAGCTGTTCCTGGCCGACATGGACTCGACCATGATCGGGCAGGAATGCATCGACGAACTGGCCGATTTCGTCGGGTTGAAGGCCGAGGTTTCCGAGATCACCGATCGCGCCATGCGCGGCGAACTGGCCTTCGAGCCCGCCTTGCGCGAACGGGTTGCGCTCCTCAGGGGTCTGCCGGTCGGCGTGGTCGACGAGATCATCGCCAGCCGCATCACGCTGACACCGGGCGGACGCGCGCTCGTCGGCACCATGCGGTCCAAGGGAGCCTACACCGCGCTTGTGTCCGGCGGCTTCACCGTCTTCACCTCGCGCATCGGCGCGATGATCGGCTTTCACGAGGACCGCTCGAACTGGCTCGACATCACCGATGGCAAGCTGGGCGGCACGGTGCGCGAGCCCATCCTCGGCAAGGAGGCCAAACGCGCTGCCCTGGTCGAGTTGCGTGGCAAGGCCGGTCTCCTCGCCGAGGAGACAATGGCCGTCGGCGACGGTGCCAATGATCTGGCCATGCTGGGTGAAGCGGGTCTCGGCATCGCCTTCCGCGCCAAGCCGGCGGTCGCGGCGGCAGCCCATGCGCGGATCGATCATGCCGACCTGACGGCGCTGCTCTATGCGCAGGGCTACCGTGCCGACGAGTTCACGACAGCTTGATTGGCCGTCAGTGCGCGCGAAGCAAGGCGATCACGAAGCCATCGCCTTCCAAAAGAAAAAGCGGCCGGGAAGGCCGCCTTTTCTCCGGAATCCAGCCATTGTTCAGTTGATCGCAACAGCCACGAAGCGCACGTCGCCGGCGGCGTTCTGCACCTGAAGAAGGGCCGCGCGGCGCCCGTCCTTCTTCAATTGATCAACGCGGCGGCTCACATCCGCCGGCGTGGCGACCGGCTCCTGGCCGACCTCGAGAATGATGTCGCCGGCGGCCAGGCGCTTGTCGGCCGCGTTCGAATTGGGATCGACCCGCGTGACGACCACGCCCCTGACGCCGTCCTTCAGATTGAAGCGGCGGCGCACCTGATCCGTCACGGCAGTGAGGTCCATGCCAAGGACGGAGGTTGTGGCCGGAGGGGCGCTGGGCTGGTTCGGCTGGCTGCCCAGCGCCGCCTGCTGCTGGCGCTCGCCATCCTCCAGACGTCCGAGGGTGACCTTGCGGGTCTCTTCCTTGCCCTTGCGCATGATGCGCACATCGACTTCCTTGCCGACCGGAGTGGCCGCGACGATGCGCGGCAGATCGCTCGACTCCTTCACGTCCTTGCCGTCGAAATGGGTGATCACATCCCCCGTTTCGAGGCCGGCAGGACGGGCCGGACCCTTGTCGTCGATGCCGGCGATCAGCGCGCCGCGGGCGCGGCCCATGCCAAGCGCTTCGGCGGTGGCGTCATCGACATTCTGGATCCTGACCCCGAGCCAGCCGCGGCGCGTCTCGCCGAACTGGCGCAGCTGGTCGATCACAGGCATGGCGAGCGCCGAGGGCACCGAAAAGCCGATGCCGACCGAGCCGCCCGAAGGCGACAGGATGGCGGTGTTGATGCCGATCACCTCGCCGGCCATGTTGAACAGCGGGCCGCCCGAATTGCCCCGGTTGATGGCGGCGTCGGTCTGCAGGTAGCTGTCATAGGGGCCGCTCTCGATGCGGCGGTTCTTGGCCGAGACGATGCCGATCGACACCGAACCGCCCAGGCCGAACGGGTTGCCGATGGCCATCACCCAGTCGCCGATTCGCGCCTTGTCGCTGTCGCCGAACTTCACCGACTTCAGCGGCGTGTCCGACTTGACCCGGAGGACAGCCAGATCGACCTTCGGGTCCTTGCCCACCACCTCGGCCTTGAGGCGGCGGCCATCGGAGAAGATCACCGTGATGTCGTTGGATTCGCCGATGACATGGTTGTTGGTGATGACGATGCCCGACGGATCGATCACGAAGCCCGATCCGGCAGACTGGCCGCGGCGCTGCTCCGGCTGCTGGCGCGGCGTGCCGGGGGCCTGGTTCTCGCCCTGGCGCGGCGGCTGACCCGGCGCGCCCGGCTGACCGGGCTGTCCTTCGCGGCGGCGGTTGAAGAACTCCTCGAACAGATCGCCGAACGGCGTGTCCGGCCCGAGGCCCGGCACATTCGGCATCGTGCGGTTGCGCGTTTCGGTGGTGGTCTGCGCGGAGATGTTGACCACCGCCTCCATGACCTGTTCGGCAAGGTCGGCGACGGAGGGCAGGGCCGAGCCCCGCACACCCTGCGCCTGCGCGGGCTGCGCCGAGAACAGCAGCGGCTGGACGCCAGCCGGCACGGCGATCGCCGCAACCACAAGCGCCCTCACGGCCACCGATCCGAAGCGCCGCAGCGCCGGGGTCACCAGAGAGTGGTTCAGACGGTCAGCAATCAGGCTCATCGAGGTCCTCACGGGAATGGTCGCGGAGCCGCAGGCTATCTGCGGCTGCATTCGATTGATAGTGAAAATGGGGCCAAACCGCGGCGGGTGAAAGGGGTGGCGCGGCTTGAATTTGCGCCAGAACGCCCCGGACGCGGAATCGTGATGCGACGGACCCGGATCAGACCCCCAGAAATCGCCGCGCGGCCCAGATCACCGCCACGCCGGCCACGGCCGAGACCAGCCCGACGAGGCGCAGGATGTCGGCGGGAGTCTCCGCCGCGCTGCGCATCGCCTCCTGGGCCTTTCCGGGCAGCAAGGCGAACAGGACGCCCTCGATGACAAGGACGAGGCCGACGGCCACGAGGAAATCTGTCATCGCGGGCGCTTCCCGTCAGCCGGCCGGACCGCTTCTCACTTTTTGGCGTCGGCGCGTGGCCGGCCCTGCGGATCATTGAAGAAGCGGAAGAAGTCGGAGTTCGGCGACAGCACCATGCGGGTCTCGCCGGCCTTGAGACCGGACTCATAGGCTTGCATGGAGCGGTAGAACGAGAAGAACTCCGGGTCCTTGCTGAAGGCCGCCGCAAAGATGCGGTTGCGTTCGGCGTCGCCCTGGCCGCGCGTCTCGTCGGACTTGCGGCCTGCCTCGCCGAGCAGCACCTGCACGTCCCGGTCGGCACGCGCCCTGATCTCCTGCGAGGTCTGCGAGCCGTTGGCACGCAGGTCGGCCGCTTCGCGCTGGCGCTCGGTCTGCATGCGCTGGAACACGGCCTGGCTGTTGGCGGCCGGCAGGTCCACGCGGGTCAGCCGCACATCGACGATCTCGATGCCGAAGGCCCGGGCCTGGCGGTTCACATCGTCCTGGATGCGGTTCATCAGGGCGGCGCGGTCCGTGCGCACGATCGAGGCGTAGGTCGCATCCGCCAGCACGTTCCGGATCGACGAGTTGGCGATGCGGTTCATCTGGGCGTTGGCGCCATTGATGTTGTTGACGGTCTGGAAGAACAGCAGCGCGTTGGCGATGCGGTAGCGCGCGAAGGCGTCCACCGAGAGGCGGTTCTGGTCGGAGGCCAGCACTTCCTGGACCGGCAGGTCCAGGTCCAGCACGCGCTTGTCGATCGTGATCACCGAATCGATGAACGGCACCTTGAACTTCAGGCCCGGATCGGTGACCACCCGGTTGATCGCGCCAAGGCGAAGCACCAGCGCCTGCTGGGTCTGCTGCACGACGAAGGCCGACAGGCTCGCCATCAGGGCGACCGCGCCAAGCACGATCATGGAAATCAGTCTGACTGTGCTGTTCATGGCGTTGTGCCCCGGGGCTGATTGGTCGCCGGCGCGCGGCGCTGGAGCTGGTCGAGCGGCAGGAAAGGCACCACGCCATTGCCGTTGCCGCCGGCGCTCTGGTCGATGATCACCTTGTCCATGCCGCCGAACACACGCTCCATGGTTTCAAGGAACAGGCGCTCGCGCGTCACGGCAGGCGCCAGCTTGTATTGCTCGTAGATCTGGCTGAAGCGCGAGGCCTGACCGGTTGCCTCCGCCACCGAACGCTCGCGATAGGCTTCCGCCTCCTGCACGAGGCGCGCCGCCTGGCCGCGCGCTTCGGGAACGACGCGGCTGGCATAGGTCTCGGCCTCGTTGCGCAGGCGGCTCTGGTCCTGCTGGGCGGCCTGCACATCGCGGAAGGCCTCAATGACCTGCGCTGGCGGATCGGCCTTCAGCATCTGCAAGCCGCTGACCAGCACGCCGGCGTTGTAGGAGTTGAGCGTGTCCTGCAGCAGCGTGCGCACCTCGGTTTCGATCGGCACACGATCGGTGGTCAGGATCGGCTGGATCGAGCGGCGGCCAATGGCCTCACGCATCGAACTTTCCGCCACGGCCCTGATGTTGCTTTCCGGGTTCTGGATGTTGAACACGAAGTTCTCCGGGCGCGCCGGGTCGATCTGCCACTGCACCTGGAAGGCGACATCGACGATGTTGCCGTCCCCGGTCAGCATCAGGCTGTCTTCATTGCCCATGCGCTGCACCTGCTGGCCGCGCTGGTTCACGACCAGCGCCGAGCCGATTTCCATGCGGTTGATCTGCGTCACCCGCGGCTTGATCACGGTGCCGATCGGTGCGGGCCAGTTCCAGTCAAGGCCGGGCCCGGTCTTGGTCGTATACTTGCCGAACACGGTCTTGATGCCGATCTCGTCGGGACGGACCGTGAAGAAGCCGGTCGCCAGCCACCCGAACACGGCCAGCAGGCCGATCAGCACGACGCCCTTGCCGCTCATGCCGCCGCCGCCGCCGCCACCACCCGGGAAGATGTTCTTCAGCCGGTCCTGGCCCTTGCGCAGGATCGCCTCCAGATCGGGCGGAACACCGCCCGGACCCGAAGGACCGCCGCCACCGCCACCGCCCCAGGGACCGCCCCCATTGCCGCCGCCACCGCCGCCGCCGCGATTGCCCCAGGGGCCGCCGCCACCGCCACCGCTGCCGCCGCCACCGCCACCGCCGCTCTGATTGCTCCAGGGCATCGCAAACCGCCTTTGTTGATTGTAGTCTGTGGCGCGCGCATCCGGCACGCCGCGTCGTGCTGTGAATTGGGCATGAAAGGCCCTGCCGTCAACCGATCAGACGTCAGATGCGACGTTTGAGATCAAGAAAGGTGAACGGATGCTCATCGTCCGGCCCGTTGGGATGGTCCTCGCGCCAGGCTTCAAGCCATTCGCTGCGGGCAAAGGCCGGAAACAGCGCGTCGCCTTCAGGCTCGGCATGCACGTAGGTCAGGTGCAGCCTGTCGCACATCGGCAAGGTCTGGTCATAAAGGTCGGCCCCGCCGCCGATGACCACGGCATCCGCGCCGTGCCGCCGCGCAAGATCCTGCCCGGCGGCGAACGCCGCCTCAAGCGTGTGGGTGACCGTGACACCCTCCGCGCCAAACTGCGGATCACGCGTCAGCACCACCGTGTGCCGGCCCGGCAACGCCTTGCCGATCGACTGGAACGTCTTGCGGCCCATGATCAGCGGCCGACCCATGGTGAGCCCGCGAAAGCGCTTGAGGTCGGTCTTCAGCCGCCAGATCAGCCTGTTGTCATTGCCGATCACGCGGTTGTCGGCCAATGCCGCCACAGCGATGAGAGGCACGCTCATGTTGCCGGTCCTTGTGTGGCGGCCAGACGCCGGAGCGCCTCCCCGGACAGATCGAACGTTGTCCACTCCTCGCGCGATTCAGTCCCAAGCGAGCGGTAGAAGGCGATCGAAGGCTCGTTCCAGTTCAGTACCCACCAGCGCAGGCGGCCGAGCCCTTCATCGAGACAGCGCCTTGCCAGGTTCGCCAGCAACGCCTTGCCGATGCCTCTGCCCCGCTGCGCCGGGCGCACGAACAGATCTTCGAGATAAAGGCCATGCCGGCCCTGGAATGTCGAATAGGTGTAGAACCAGAGCGCGAAGCCCACGGGCTCGCCGCCCCATTCGGCGATCTCGCAAAACACGCGCGGCTGCTGGCCGAACAGGTCGCGCGCGATATCGTCCTCACGCGCCTCGACCTCGTGCAGCAGCTTCTCGTATTCGGCCAGTTCGCGAATGAAGGCGAGCACGAGGCCGGCATCGGCCGGCGTGGCAGGACGGATGACAAGGCTCATATGGCGATCGGCGCCTTGATGACCGGGTGCGGGTCATAGCCTTCGATCACGATGTCCTCGAAGCGGAAGTCCTCGAGCCGCCGTATCGCCGGGTTGAGCCTGAGCGTCGGCAGCGCGCGATGCTCGCGGCTGAGCTGCAGCCGCGTCTGGTCGAGATGGTTGATGTAAAGATGCGTGTCGCCGAACGAATGCACGAATTCGCCCGGCTGAAGCCCGGTGACATGCGCCATCATGTGGGTCAGCAGCGCATAGGAGGCGATGTTGAACGGCACGCCGAGAAACACGTCCGCGCTGCGCTGATAGAGCTGGCACGACAGCCTGCCATTGGCGACGAAGAACTGGAACAGGCAGTGGCAGGGCGCCAACGCCATCTTCGGGATGTCAGCCGGGTTCCAGGCCGAGACGATCAGACGGCGAGAGTCGGGATTGGTCCGGATTTCGTTGGTCACCCAGGCGATCTGGTCGACCACCGAACCGTCCGGTGCGGCCCAGGAACGCCACTGCCGGCCGTAGACCGGGCCGAGATCGCCGTTCACGTCGGCCCATTCATCCCAGATGCTGACGCCGTTCTCCTGCAGGTAGCGCACATTGGTGTCGCCCCGGAGGAACCAGATCAGCTCGTGGATGATCGATTTCAGATGCAGCTTCTTGGTCGTGACCAGCGGAAAACCATCGCTGAGATCAAAGCGCATCTGGTGGCCGAACACGGCCAGCGTGCCGGTCCCGGTCCGGTCATGCTTAGCGACGCCCTCGTCGAGCACGCGCCTGAGAAGATCATGATAAGCTTTCATGCCGTCAGATATAGGCGATTGGCTGTCGATTCGCAGCCCTTTGCGGGCCAATCCCCATCATCTTTGGCGCAAGCCCGGCCAGTTGCCGTCAGCTGATGCGATGAAGCCCGGGATGTTGGTCTCCCAGGTCTTCTGGACATCGGCATTGTAGTTCAGGAACAGCCGGCCGCCCACGATCTTCCAGTTCTGCGGATCGCCCTTGGCCTTGTAACCCTGCGCTGCCGCCCAGGAGCAGTGCCCGCCATAGGACGGCGCGTAGCGTTCCGGAGCGGCGGCGAAGGCATCACGGTTGGCCACGCTGGCGAAACGCCAGACCGCGCCATTCCACGCATGCGTGATCCGGCTGGAGCCCGGCACGGGCCGCCCGGCCGTGAAATAGGCAACCACATCATGCCCGCCGGCCCCGACGCCGCGAACAAGATCGGTGTAGATTTCGGACCCTCGCGCTGGCGATGTCCAGCGGCCGGTCAGGAACGCAGCGCCCAGCACCCCAGCGCCAAGGACGGTCAGCGCCGTCCGCCGTGAAACAGGCTTTGCCATGATGTTATCCTCCGCTGCAGCCGTGCGATGACAGGGATTCGGCCGAAGGAAGGCTTTGTTACACCACGTGCGCCAGCGGCCTTTCATCCAGCACGGTTGATCGCTATATCAGGAGCGCCGGAGCAATCCGGCTATGGTGATAAACGGCAATCGAAATAAACCATTCGGACCCGGGGGCGGTACCCGGCGCCTCCACCTGAACTCAGCGTGCTGATGTCAGGCGGGGGCGAAACAGGATCGACGAGGGTGTAAAGGGTTGGCTTTTGCTCGGCATGGTTCCACCGTCATCGGGCCATAGCATAGTTGCCAATGACAACAATGCGCGTGTTGCAGTTGCCGCGTGAGCGGTAATTACACACAAACCTAAGTCCTTGCGCTTCGCAGCGTAAGGCGGGGC
>JAIXUP010000044.1 GCA_027483505.1 Hyphomicrobiales bacterium | reverse complement strand
CTATGCCGAGAACAAGCGCGCGGTCGAGAACAAGTATATCGGCCCGCTGGTCAAGACCGAGATGACGCGCTGCATCCACTGCACGCGCTGCGTCCGCTTCACCACCGAAGTCGCCGGCGGCACCGACCTCGGCGCCATCGGGCGCGGCGAGGACATGGAGATCACCACCTATCTCGAACAGGCGATGACCTCCGAATTGCAGGGCAATGTGATCGACCTGTGCCCGGTCGGCGCGCTGACCTCGAAACCCTACGCCTTCAACGCCCGCCCGTGGGAACTGCAGAAGACCGAGAGCATCGACGTGATGGACGCGGTCGGCTCGGCCATAAGGGTGGATTCACGCGGCACCGAGGTGATGCGCATCATGCCGCGCACCAATGACGCGGTGAACGAGGAATGGATTTCCGACAAGACCCGCTTCATCTGGGACGGCCTCAAGACCCAGCGGCTCGACCGGCCATACATCCGGAAGAACGGCCAGCTGCAGCCTGCCTCATGGGGCGAAACGTTGCAGCTCGTTGCGGACAAACTGAAGGCGACGGCGCCAGCCCGCATCGGCGCGCTCGCCGGTGATCTGGCAGCCGTCGAGGAGATGTTCGCGCTGAAGTCGCTGATGACCTCGCTTGGCGTCGCGAACATCGATTGCCGCACCGACGGCGCGCAGCTTGATGCGTCCGTGGGCCGGGCGGGCTACATGCTCAATACCGGCATTGCCGGGATCGAGGATGCCGACGCGATCCTGCTGATCGGCACCAACCCGCGCAAGGAAGCGTCGCTGGTCAACACCCGCATCCGCAAGCGCTGGCTCAAGGGCGGCGTGACCATCGGCGTGATCGGCGAGAAGGCCGATTTGACCTATGATTACAACTACCTCGGCGCAGGTCCGGATTCATTGTCCGAACTGGTCAAGACCTATGGCAGCGTCACCGCCAAGAAGCCGCTGGTCATTGTCGGGCAGGGCGCGCTGGCACGTCCCGATGGCGCTGCGGTGCTGTCGATGGCGGCGCAGTTCGCCAGCCAGATCGGCGCCGTTCGGGAAGACTGGAATGGCTTTGCCGTCCTGCACACCGCCGCGTCGCGCGTCGGCGGGCTCGATCTCGGCTTCGTGCCGGGTGAGGGCGGCATGGGCGCAGCCGCGATGCTGGCCCCCGGCGCGGTCGATGTGCTCTACCTGCTCGGCGTCGACGAGGTCGAGGTGCCAGCTGGCGCCTTCGTGATCTATCAGGGCAGCCATGGCGATCGCGGCGCACACCGCGCCGATGTGATCTTGCCCGGCGCAGCCTACAGCGAAAAGTCCGGCACCTTCGTCAACTCCGAGGGCCGTGTGCAGATGACCAGCCGCGCCGTTTTCCCGCCCGGCGAGGCCAAGGAAGACTGGGCCATCCTGCGGGCGTTGTCCGGTTCTGTCGGCAAGGTCCTGCCCTTCGACACGCTGGCGCAACTGCGCAAGGCGCTTTATGCCGCCCACCCGCATTTTGCCGCGCTCGGCCAGATCGCGGCGGGCGACCGGGCCGGCATTGCCACGCTGGCAACGCGCGGCGGAAAGATCGCCAAGGCGCCGTTCGCCTCTCCGGTGACGGCCTACTACCAGACCAACCCGATCGCGCGTGCATCCGCCATCATGGCCGAATGCCAGGCGCTGGCTGATGGGCGCATGGCCCAGGCTGCGGAATGAGGAGCTGACCGATGCCCGAATTGCTCCTCACGCTCGCGATCATTGTCGGCAAGACGCTGCTCCTGATCGCCTGCCTGCTCGTCTTCATCGCCTACATCCTCTACGCCGACCGCAAGATCTGGGCGGCGGTGCAGCTGCGCCGCGGCCCGAACGTGGTCGGACCCTGGGGCCTGCTGCAATCCTTCGCCGACCTGCTCAAGTTCGTGCTGAAGGAGCCGGTCATCCCGGCAGGGGCCAACAAGGGCGTGTTCCTGCTCGCGCCGCTGGTCACGGTGGTGCTGGCATTGGCCGCCTGGGCGGTCATTCCCGTCAATGCGGGCTGGGCGATCGCCGACATCAATGTCGGCATCCTGTACGTGTTTGCGGTCTCGTCGCTCGGCGTCTACGGCATCATCATGGCCGGCTGGGCCTCGAACTCGAAGTACCCATTCCTCGGCGCGCTCCGCTCGGCGGCGCAGATGGTGTCCTATGAAGTCTCCATCGGCTTCGTCATCATCACCGTTCTGCTCTGCGTCGGCTCGCTCAACCTGACCAGGATCGTCGAGGCGCAGGCGAGCCCCTATGGCATTCTCGGCTGGTACTTCCTGCCGCTGTTCCCGATGTTCGTGATCTTTTTCATCTCGGCCCTCGCCGAGACCAACCGCCCGCCTTTCGACCTGCCGGAAGCCGAGTCGGAGCTGGTGGCCGGGTTCATGGTCGAGTACTCGTCGACGCCGTATCTGCTGTTCATGCTCGGCGAGTACGTGGCGATCATGACCATGTGCGCCCTGTGCACGATCCTGTTCCTTGGCGGCTGGCTGCCGCCGCTGCCGGTGGCGCCGTTCACCTGGGTGCCAGGCGCGGTCTGGTTCATCATCAAGGTCTGCATGGTGTTCTTCATGTTCGCCATGGTGAAGGCGTTCGTGCCGCGTTATCGCTACGATCAGCTGATGCGTCTGGGCTGGAAGGTTTTCCTGCCGCTTTCGCTGGCGATGGTGGTGGTGACCGCGCTGGTTCTGCAACTGACAGGCTGGGGACCGGTGAGGGGATGAGGCCGTGTCCACCCTGTCGCTGATCGGCGCATTGGTGGGGGCGGCGCTCGGATATGTGAACGCGTCCATGATCTCCGGCGTCGTCATCAAGGCGTTGCAGGCGACGGACAGATCGCAGAACGAGGCCGAGCGGGCGGACTATAGGGCACGGATCAGGCTGTTCTGGCTGATCGTGCATCTGGTGTTGATTGGCGGCGGCTCCGTCGCCGGTATTGGATTGGCCAACTGGCTTTTTGGCTAGGCGGCAAACGGGAAGAGGAGAGACGCGCATGGCGTTTCGACTGGATCAGGCGGCGAAGTCGCTGCTCTTGAAGGAGTTCGTCAGCGCATTTGCGCTGTCGATGCGCTATTTCTTCAAGCCGAAGGCGACCCTGAACTATCCGTTCGAGAAGGGACAGCTCAGCCCGCGTTTCCGGGGAGAGCATGCCCTGCGGCGTTATCCCAACGGCGAGGAGCGCTGCATTGCCTGCAAGCTCTGCGAGGCGATCTGCCCGGCTCAGGCGATCACCATCGAGGCCGGCCCGCGCCGCAATGACGGCACCCGCCGCACCACGCGCTACGACATCGACATGACAAAGTGCATCTACTGCGGCTTCTGCCAGGAGGCGTGCCCTGTGGATGCCATCGTGGAAGGCCCGAACTTCGAGTTCGCCACCGAAACCCGCGAGGAGCTGTTCTACGACAAGGACCGGCTGCTCGCGAATGGCGATCGCTGGGAACGGGAAATCGCACGGAACATCAGGATGGATGCGCCGTACAGGTGAATTCTCAGTGTCATCACCGGCCCTGGGCCGGTGATCTCGGTCCCGGGGGGCGAGATGTCCAACGCACCGAGATAACCGGGTCAAGCCCGGTCATGACACTGGAATGCAGGTGTAATCGACCAATTCCCGGGTTGTTGCCCGGTGAGTCGGGGACTATAGACCTCACGGTGCAACCCGTGTTGCGCCGCACAAGAACAAGCCGCCAAACGGGCGGGGGAGCGTTGGGATCATGACCGCAGCCGCGGCCTTCTTCTACATGTTCGCGTCGGTGACGATTGCGTCGGCGGTGATGGTGATCGCCTCGCGCAATCCGGTTCACTCGGTGCTGTTCCTCATCCTGGCCTTCGTCAACGCGGCGGGGCTGTTCCTGCTGATGGGGGCCGAGTTCCTCGCGATGATCCTCGTCGTGGTCTATGTCGGCGCGGTTGCGGTGCTGTTCCTGTTCGTCGTGATGATGCTCGACGTCGATTTCGCCGAACTCAGGCAGGGCTTCCTGCAATACCTGCCGATCGGTCTGGTGGTCGGCTTCATCTTCCTGCTGCAGTTGACGCTTGTCCTGGGCACTTGGGTCATCGATCCGGGCGCGCTCAAGGCCGGCACGTCACCGATCCCGGCCGACATAACCAACACCGAGGCGCTCGGCCTCGTGCTCTACACCAAGTATGTCTACTACTTCCAGGCGGCCGGCCTCGTGCTGCTGGTCGCCATGATCGGCGCCATCGTGCTGACGCTCCGCCACAAGGACGGCGTCAAGCGCCAGGATGTGGCGGCGCAGGTGGCGCGCACCAAGGCGACGGCCATGGAGGTCCGCAAGGTGCCCTCCCGGACCGGGGTGTAAGGAGGCGACGATGATCGGACTTGGCCATTACCTCACTGTCGCCGCCATCCTGTTCACGCTCGGCGTGCTCGGCATCTTCATCAACAGGAAGAACGTCATCGTCATCCTGATGTCGATCGAGCTGATCCTGCTGGCGGTCAACATCAACCTCGTGGCGTTTTCGACGCATCTCAACGACATGGTCGGGCAGGTCTTCGCGCTCCTGGTGTTGACGGTCGCTGCGGCAGAGGCCGCCATCGGCCTTGCCATCCTCGTCACCTATTTCCGCAACCGCGGCACCATCGCGGTTGAGGACATCAACATGATGAAGGGCTGAGCGGCATGTATCACGCCATCGTCTTTCTGCCGCTGGTCGGCTTCCTG
>JAIXUP010000010.1 GCA_027483505.1 Hyphomicrobiales bacterium | reverse complement strand
GCTCTCGTCGATTTGCAAGGTCCGCATCAGGGGCGGGGCGGCGCGCTGGGAGCAGTTGGGCCGCTCGCACAGGCGGCAATTGATCCCGATCGGCGTCGGCTCGAAGGTCTTGAGGTCGAGGCCGCGCGAATAGACCAGCCGGCTGGCATATTTGAGTTCGCAGCCGAGGCCGATGACGAACTGCGCTTCGGGCTCGCCCCAGGGCGAGGCGGTGCGGCGCACGGTGCGCGCCACCGAGAACCAGCGCGCGCCATCGGGCAACTCGACGATCTGGGTGACGATCCGCCCTGGCGAACGGAAGGTCTGGTGCAGGTTCCAGCGCGGGCAGGTGCCGCCAAAGCGTGAGAATGGGAAGGACCCCGAGGAGAAACGCTTGGAGACATTGCCGGCATTGTCGACTCGCACCAGAAAGAACGGGATGCCCCGCGCGGTCGGCCGCGCGAGCGTCGTGAGGCGGTGCGCGACCTGCTCGAACGAGGCGTTGAAGCGTGCGCTCAGCACCTCGACATCGTAGTCCAGCGCTTCCGCCGCCTGCAGGAAGCGGGCATAAGGCATCATCAGCGCGGCGGCGAAATAGTTGCCAAGCGTGATGCGCAGCAGGCGACGGGTTGGGCCCTGAGTCGGATCAAGCCTGACGGCGATGGCATCGATCGCGTCATTGGCCTCGATGAAGCCGAGTTGGCAGGCGGCCTGGAACGTGCGGCCCGAGGGTTCGACCAGTTCCGAAATCATGATGCGGCGGCGGTGGCGGTCAAAGCGGCGCAGCGCCTGGCTCATCACATCGACGGGCAGCACCTGCAGGCGCATGCCGTGCTTCTCGCGGAGCCGCTCGCTGAGCGCAAAGAACATCTCATGGCCCGAGGCGCTGAGCTCGCCCGCCATGCGCTCGGCGATGTCTTCCAGTTCAGGGAAGTGGTTGTTGGCGGCATGCAGGAAATCGCGCACGCGCTCGACGGGATTGTCGCGGCCCGCGCCCGCACCCTCGGCACGGTCGTTGTCGGCAAAGCCGCCCTCTCCGCTCTCGCGGCTTTCGACATAGGCGCGGTAGAGCCGCTGGATGGCACTGACCAGCGAGGGCGCGATGTCGGCGGCTTCGCGCAGCTCGACCTTGGGCACCGGCATGCTGCGGAACAGCGGGTCGGCGAACACCTCCTCCAGTTCGCCGGCGGCGCGGATCTCCTCTTCGCGGGCGAAAGAGCGGGGATCGACATCGTAGACCTCGGCCAGACGGATCAGCACCTGCGCCGTCACCGGACGCTGGTTGCGCTCCATCAGGTTGAGGTAAGAGACCGAGATGCCGAGTTCCATCGCCATGGAGGTCTGCGACAGCGCCAGCTCGCGGCGCAGGCGGCGCAGCCGGGCGCCCGCCAGGATCTTTCGGCCGGTTTCGTCAGACATGGCGCCCCCAAATCCTCGTCCTGAGCCTGCCGAAGGATGCGTTCAAGACGCGCACAAACTGGACCCTCACCCTTCGACAGGCTCAGGATGAGGGCCTTTGAGGGACGTGCTGACTTGCACGCCCCCGGTCATTGCAAGCGCAGTGACACATACAGTTTTTACATATCAACAAATTGACAAAAGTAAAATGCATTCAGATGGACCTTCGCCCCTGAATGTCTGACTTGTTTCGCATTTCGCTGTGCAGCACATACAAGCCACCACGACGGAACGGAAAAGCACGGAAACGGGCGCTTATCCCAAAGTTGTAAAACCTCTGTATGAGCCACGCAAGGACACTGCAATGAGCAAGATGACGTTCAAGGACCTCGTCCCAGCCGCACCGGAAGGCCGCTATGACGGCATCAGGCGCACCTACACACCGGAGGATGCAGCCAAGCTGCGCGGCTCTTTCCCGATTGCGCACACGCTTGCCGAACGCGGCGCCAACAAGCTGTGGAAGCTCCTGCACACCGAGCCCTTCGTCAACACGCTGGGCGCGATGACCGGCAATCAGGCCATGCAGCAGGTGCGTGCCGGCCTCAAGGCGATCTACCTCTCCGGCTGGCAGGTCGCAGCGGATTCCAACACGGCGTCGGCGATGTATCCCGACCAGTCGCTCTATCCCGCCAATGCCGCGCCGGAACTCTGCCGCCGCATCAACCGCACCTTGCAACGCGCTGACCAGATCGAGCATGCCGAGGGCGGTGCCAAGCGTGACTGGTTCGCGCCGATCATCGCTGACGCGGAAGCCGGCTTCGGCGGCCCTCTCAACGCGTTCGAGATCATGAAGGCGTTCATCGAGGCGGGCGCGGCGGGCGTCCACTTCGAGGACCAGCTGGCGTCAGAGAAAAAGTGCGGCCATCTCGGCGGCAAGGTTCTGATCCCGACGGCTGCGCATGAGCGGAACCTGACCGCAGCCCGCCTCGCAGCCGACGTGATGGGGACGCCGACCCTGGTGATTGCCCGCACCGATGCCGAAAGCGCACGCCTGATCACCTCCGATGTCGACGAGCGCGACCGCGAGTTCATCGAAGCCGACAGCCGCACGCCTGAAGGCTTCTTCCGCCTGAAGGAAGGAACCGGCCTTGATCACTGCATCAAGCGCGGCCGCGCCTTCGCTGACGTGGCCGACCTGCTGTGGTGGGAAACCTCGCATCCTGATCTCGACGATGCCCGCAAGTTCGCCGAGGCGATCCACAAGACCCATCCCGGCAAGCTTCTCGCCTACAACTGCTCGCCATCGTTCAACTGGAAGAAGAAGCTGGATGATGCCACCATCGCCAAGTTCCAGCGCGAGCTTGGGGCCATGGGCTACAAGTTCCAGTTCGTGACGCTGGCGGGCTTCCACTCGCTCAACCTGTCAATGTTCGACTTGGCCGACGGCTACCGCGACCGTGGCATGGCGGCCTATTCGGAAATGCAGCAGCGCGAGTTCGCCGCCGAGGAGCGTGGCTTCACCGCCACCCGCCACCAGCGCGAAGTCGGCACCGGCTACTTTGACCAGGTCGCCGTCACCATCTCGGCCGGCCAATCCTCGACCACCGCCCTGAAGGACTCGACCGAGGCCGATCAGTTCAAGAAGGCCCCGCCGAAGCTGCAGGCGGCCGAGTGAGCTCAACCTCCCAGGTTTCCTCATCCTGAGCCCACCGAAGGACGAGGAAACCGCTGCCGGGCAGCCGGCAGATGACACTGAAGCTCATCCTTCGGCAGGCTCAGGATGAGGATCGAACTTTATCACCCCGCTCAGACCGCGGCCCCCATACCCGCGCATAGAGGAGAATGACCATGTCCAAGCCTGCCGTGAAAGAACGCGCCGAAAGCTTTGCGTCGAGCATGAATGACGAACAGAAGATGGCGATCCGCATGCTCGCCAACGACCTGCACCGGCTCAACGCCTCGGTGATGAAGGCGGTCGACGCCGGACTGTCGGTCGAATTGCAGCGCTCCGCCCGCCATCATCATGAAGGTGGCTTCTGGGGTGATCTTCTGACCCCGATCGTCGTCAAGCAGAGCTGAAAAACAGCCGGACGACCATTACCGAGGAAACGCCCATGAACCTCCGCCATGCATCGACATGGCGGAGGTTCTGCCGTTGGGAAGCCGAATTCTGGCCCATGACAGTCATCCATGGCCATTAACGATGTTTGCGAACCGTTTCCTGAGACTTGTGTGATGTCGTCGCAGAGTTGTTGCTTCAAGGGATTGTTGCATGTCACCTCTCGTCGTTCTTGTTACCGGCATGCTGGTGGTCTCGGCAGGCTCGGCGGACGCCAAACGCGCGCGCCTTCTGCCCGGCACGAAGCCCACTGCGGCGGCTGCACCATCATCGCCTGCGGCGGCGGCCAAGCCGGCGCCCGGCGTAGGGGCGGCTGTCGTCGGCACGGCTGTTGGCCTGCGGCGCGCCATCAACGCGACAGGGATCGGCGGCGCTTCCGCGGCTGCTGCGCAGGATGGCGACGCAACCCGTGACGCTCTGCGCAATGGCGCGTGGGCCAGCGACACGCCGGCGCCGGTGCAAGCTGTCAGCCTTGCGAACCCGGATGCGCGGGCCCTGCCCGTCCTCGGGATCGGCGGCGGCGACACGCGTCCGGTCAAGGGCTTCCAGACGCTCAACTGAGCCCGGGCCGCGCGGCAGCATTGCGCTTTCGCGCGCCGCGTCCTACGCTTCATCCCAGCCAAGGGGTGCAAGCCGAGCCGCGGTCTTGCTGAGACGGACCAATCCGAACCCTTCGAACCTGATCCGGGTCATGCCGGCGGAGGGATGGATGTCATCATCGCACAGGGCAGAGCTGTCTGCCGCGCTCCTGAAACTGCGGGCCGAGCGCCCGCTGATCCACAACATCACCAATTTCGTGGTGATGAATTTCACCGCCAACGTGCTCCTGGCTGCCGGCGCGTCACCCGCGATGGTCCATGCCGCCGAAGAAGCCGGCGCATTCGCGGCCATCTCCCGGGCGCTTGTGATCAATATCGGCACGCTCGACGCCGGTTTCGTGGCCGGGATGGAGTTGGCGGTCGCCAGCGCGACAGCGCATCAGGTGCCATGGGTGCTCGATCCGGTCGGGGTGGGCGCCACGCGCTACCGAACCGAGGTCGCCCTGCGCCTGAGCCGGATGAAGCCCGCCGTCATACGCGGCAATGCCGGCGAGATCATGGCCCTGGCCGGGGCTGCGGGCAGCGGGCGTGGGGTCGACTCACTCTCCGGCAGCGAAGAGGCCATCGAAGCCGGGCGCACGCTGTCGCGTCTGACCGGAGCGGTCGTGGCGGTGACAGGCGCGACCGACTATGTGATCGCCGGCGACGATGTCGTCCCCGTGACAGGCGGGCACGCGATCAGCCAGCAGGTGACGGGCACGGGCTGCGCCACGACGGCCCTTGTCGGCGCTTTTCTCGCGGTGGCGCCGCCAAAGGATGCGGCGATCGCGGGCCTTGCCCTGATGAAGCGCGCCGCCGAATTGGCCGAGCCGGGAACCCCGGGACCGGGCAGCTTTGCGACGATGCTGATCGACGCCATCGCCGCGATCCGGTGAGCGCAGCCATGGCGAACACAGCCGATCTCAGGCTCTATTTCGTGACCGACCCGGTGCTGTGCGCCCGCGCCGGTCTGGTCGAAACCGTGCTGGCCGCGGTGCAGGGCGGGGCGACCCTGATCCAGCTGCGCAATCCCACCGCCAAGGCGGGGGCGCTGGTCAACGAAGCGCGCGCGCTGGTGTCGGCGCTTGCGCCGCTTCAGGTGCCTCTGATCATCAATGACCGGCCCGATGTCGCGCACGTCGTCGGAGCCGCGGGCGTCCATGTCGGCCAGGACGATCTGCCGGCCGCCGCCGCACGCGCCATTCTGGGGCCGGACGCGATCATCGGCCTGTCGGTCACCGATCCGTCCGAGATGGCGCATGTGCCGTGGGACATCGTTGATCACCTCGGCGTCGGGCCTGTTGTCTCGCGCGGCGTCAAGCCCGACGCCGCAGAACCGATGGGTCTTGCGGGTCTCGTGGCCTGCGTCCGGCAGTCACGGCGGCCGCTGGTGGCGATCGGCGGCATGGATCTTGGCGCAGCGCATGACTGCATCATGGCCGGCGCGGACGGGATCGCGGTCGTGGCGGGCATCGCCGGCAAGCCCGACCCGCGCGCCGCGGCGACCGCCCTGCGCGCCGAGATCGACGCAGCCCTGAGGCTCCGCAGCAAGGCGGGCGGCTAGAGCCGCGCCCGGCGTCTGAGCGCCGGAATCGCCCGTCCACGGTGGATGGCGCGCCAATTGGGCTTGATCCGGTGATGCAAACCCGGCAAAGCCGCTGCATGATCCGGGCAGCCTCCCCCCCAACAATCGTGTTCGATCTTGACGGCACCCTGGCCGAAACCGCGCCGGACATCATCGGCACGCTCAATGTCGTCCTGGCGCAGGAGGGGCTGGCAGCGCTGCCGGTCTCGGTCGCGCGCGATCTGGTGGGCGCGGGCGCGCGGGCCCTGATCGAACGCGGCTTCAGGCTGTACGACCGGCCGCTGTCGCCCGAGAAGCTCGAGACCCTGTTCCAGGTGTTCCTCGAGGTCTATGCGGGACGCGTGGCGGACGAGTCGCATCTGTATGATGGGGTGCTCGGCGCCCTCGACACGCTGGCCGACGCCGGCCACCGCCTGGCCATCTGCACCAACAAGCCGGAGCGCCATTCGCGGCTTCTGCTCGATGCGCTGGGTGTCTCTCAGCGGTTCGCCGCCATTGCCGGGCGGGACAGCTATCCGTTCTTCAAGCCGGATGCGCGCCACCTGACGATGGTCATCGAGGCCGCCGGCGGGGACGTGCGCCGCGCGATCATGATTGGCGATTCCAAGACAGACATCCTGACCGCGCGCAATGCGGGCCTGCCGGTGATCTGCGTGCCCTTCGGCTACACGGATGTTCCGATCGAGAGCCTGGAACCGGATCTGGTGATCCAGCACTTCGATGAGCTGGCCGACGCCGTCGCGCGGGTCACACCAGTCCTCGTCTGAGGCCGACGTTCACACGGGCGCGCTCAGGCGGCCCCGCGTTCAAGCTCAGGTTCCGGATGGTTTGCAGCCGGCAAGGCGCGCCCGACGAGCTGCTCGAAAGGCATCGCGTCGCCGGCGGCCACGGGGATGCGCTGATCCACGCGGCGCAGCAGGTCTTCAAGACGCAGCGCGGCGATGGTGACCTGGTCGATCGTCTGGACGAACGAGGCGCGGCGGTCGCCGATGTCCACCAATGCACTTGCGATGTCATGGCCCTCCGGACCGAGGGTCCGGACCTGGGCGGCGAGGGCACGGGAGGCGGATGTGAGGTCGCCGATCACCGCGTCGAGCGATGCACCGGCCAGCGACCGGTGCGCGCCGAAGCTGGAAGCCTCGCGTTGCAGACGCCTAGCGGCGTCCTCGACCGTGCTGCCGGACGCGGCGAGGCTATGCCGGACAGCCTGCAGCGCCTCGACTTCGCGACGTGTCTCCTGCGCCGCAGCGGCCCAGGTCTCGCTGAGGCCGGCCTGTCCCTCGCTGGTTGCACGGCGGAGCGCCTCGATTTCCCGCGTGGTGCCAAACAGGTAGTGCGCAATCTGGTTCTGGCCTTCCCTGAGCATGTCCGCCATCTTGCGCAGGTCGCGGGCGACGCCCTGGGAGTCGCGCACGCTGCTGGCGATGCCTTCGACATGGTCATGGCGTTCGAGCAGCAGGATCGAGGCGCGCGCGACTTCGCCGACCGCATCGGCGCGCCCGGACAGGCGGATGATGTCATCGGCGTGCTGGGGCGTCAGCGAAATCATGCCCCGGGCCAGCGTCGCCAGCGGCCTGCGGACCGCCCGGTCCAGGAGCAGCGGCAGCAGCAACAGGGTCCCGGTCAGCAGGCAGAGCGCGGCCAGCATGGCTGCGGCGGCCAGTTGCGGCGATCCGAGGTGCTGCCCCGCCAGGGCAGCCCCGGCCAGAGCGGCGCAGAGCGCCAGGAGCGCGCCCAGTTGAGCCGGCAAAGCGCCGAGGGATGCGGTCTGCGGAGCATCAGGCGATGAAACTGGCTGCGGCATGGGGTGGCTCACCGGTACGGAGTGGGCGGACAGACATTCAGAAGGACATGAGCGCCCAAGGGCGGCGAGGCCAGCCGATCAGGCGGCCCAACGCGTGCCTCCGGCGCCCACGAGATCGACGAGAATCGGCTCATTGCGGTCGCCACCTGCACTGTTGGCTTCATCAAGACGCTGCAGCAGACGGTAGGCCCTGGTGATGGCTGTCACGCGCGCCGGATCATTTCCGTCGCCAGAGTGGGCCGGAGCGATGGCTGCGGCATAGGCCGTGTGGAGCGCCTCGTTGTGCAGGCCATCGAGGCCAAGGGCCAGCCTGGCCTCGGCGATGTCATGGGCCGAGGGGCGCTCGATGACGAGGCTCGCAAAGGCCGATGGAGGCAAGGGGCCGACCTGCTCGACCGACAGATCGGGAAAAGAGGCATAGACATCTTCAAGCGCGGCGTCGAAGGCAGCCTCCCGGGCCTGATCGACCAGAACGGCGATGCTGGCCACCATGGACGGACTGGGCGGCGGGGTTTCGACCAGTGACACCGACGCTGCCGCGAAGCGCTTCGCTGCGCTCACGCGCAGCCGGTCGCGGGCAGCGGCAATCAGATCGCCGATCATCCGGCTGCGGGCGGCGGCATCGCCGTCGACCTTGCCCAAGGCTGCCTTGAAGTCCGGCTGCGTGGCGCAATGGGCCATCGCGATCAGCGGGTTCCACGACACGGTGATGCGGTACTGACGGTGGCTGCGGAACAGGTCGAGCGCCTGGCTCAGACGCGCATGGCCGATGGCCAGCGCCCGCAACGCCTCGGTCTCGTCGATCAGCGGATTGTCGGCAGCGGCCGGCAGCAGCGGACCTGCCATTGCGGCGGCTTCCACCTGCCGCTGGAAATCGGCGGCGTGGCCGGCGGTCGCTTCGTCGGCCCTGACCCTCAAGGCGGCGAGGCCGGGATAGCGGGTGATGAACACGGGCTGGCCAGCCAACGCCGCGCCCGAAGCGATCAGCTTGTCGGCAGCCTGGGGCGTCGTGACGCCAATCAGGCGGAATACGCTCATCTTGATGCCCCCCACCTCGAATTGCCAGGTTGTGCCCGACTTCAAGCTAGGCAGACATGGTTAACAGCCCGTAAACGCCGCGCCCCGGTGTGGGGCGGCCCGGTCACGTGTCGACAGGACGGAAAACGGTCAGGCGGCCATCAGGCGGCGGCGCTTCCACTGGGCGAAGATGACGGCGGCGGCAAACAGAACGGACTGCACGACGACGATCATCGGGCCGGTGGCTCCATCGAGATGGAAGCTGAGGATTGTGCCGATCACGCTCGA
Organism: Hyphomicrobiales bacterium; assembly: GCA_027483505.1. Classification (GTDB taxonomy): domain Bacteria; phylum Pseudomonadota; class Alphaproteobacteria; order Rhizobiales; family Beijerinckiaceae; genus Allobosea. The sequence goes on along the minus strand of JAIXUP010000010.1, from coordinate 28,561 downwards.
CGCGATGGCGGCGCCGGCCGCGATCGCCAGCATGGCGTCAAAGCGCTTGCTCAACATAAAGCCAATGGCTCCCGGCGCAATCAGCATGGCGATCACCAGGATTACGCCGACCGCCTTCAGCGACGCGACGATGGTCAGCGCCAGCAAGGCCAGAAGACCGACCTCATACAGCGCGACCGGCAGGCCGATGGCGCGCGCATGGGCCGGGTCGAAACAGGCGAGCAGCAGGTCCTTGCGCTTCAGCAGCACGAGCGCCCCCACCGGCAAGACAACTGCCGCTGTGCCAATCACATCATCCCAGCGCACGCCCAGCATGTTGCCGAACAGGATGTGGAGCAGGTGCTGGTCGCTGCCGACCTTGGCGAACAGCACAAGGCCAAGTGCGAACATGCCGGAAAACACGATGCCGAGGACCGCATCCTCCTTCACCCGGCTGTTGCGCTTGAGATAGCCGGTGGCGAGGGCGCACCCCAGCCCTGCCGCGAAGGCGCCCAGCATCAGCGGCAGGTTGAGCACCTGCGCGATGACGATGCCGGGCAGGACGGCGTGCGAGACCGCGTCTCCCATCAAGGACCAGCCCTTGAGCACGAGGAAGCAGGACAGCAACGCGCAGATGGCGCCAACCAGAACGGCCACGATCAGCGCGCGCTGCATGAAGTCAAAGGCGAAGGGCGCGGTCAGCCAGGTGATCAGGGTCATGCCGGCACTCCCGACGTCACGCGTGATGCGCGGCGTGCCGCCAGACGGCCATGCTTGGGCGCGAAGACGAAGGCGCCGAGGAACACCAGCGTCTGGAGCACGACAATCAGCCCCCCTGTGGCGCCGTCGACAAAGAAGCTGAGATAGGCCCCGACCGCGCTCGTGGCGGCCCCGATGACCATCGCCAACCAGATCATCCGGCTGAAACGGTCCGTCAGCAGGTAGGCGGTCGCGCCCGGCGTCACCACCATGGCGATCACCAAGACGGCGCCCACCGTTTGCAAGGCCGCGACCGTGCAGGCGCTGAGCAGGACGAAGAACAGAATGCGCAGCCGCTGCGGGTTGAGTCCGACGACGCGCGCCTGACTCTCATCGAAGAAGGTCAGCATCAGGTCCTTCCAGCGCAGGCCCAGGATCAGCAGCGAGACGGCGGCGATGATGATGACCTGCACGACATCCTCGTCAGAGATCGCGAGCACATTGCCAAGAATGATCGACTGGACATTGACCGAGGTGGGATTGATCGAGACGATCAGCAGGCCGGCGGCAAACATGCTGGTGAAGACCAGACCGATGACGGCATCCTCGCGCAGCAGCGTGATCCGGCGCACGAGGCTGATGGCGAGCGCAGCGAGAATGCCCGAGGTGAAGGCCCCGAGCGCATAGGGCAACGCCAGCATGTAGGCGAGCGCCACGCCCGGCACGACCGAATGCGCAAGAGCGTCTCCCATCAGGGCCCAGCCCTTCAGGATCAGGTAGCAGGACAGGAAGCCGCAAACAGCCCCGACCAGCGCGCTGACCCAGATGGCCTTCGACATGTAGCCATAGCTGAAGGGCTCAAGCAGCAGCGTCAGCCAGCCGTCGGGGCTCATGCGCCCTGCTCCGTCTTGCCGGGGGTGACCATCGTCTCCCGATCCTGCTCGCCATAGAGAACCAGCGGGCGCTCATCGTCCGTCAGCACGGTGATCGAACGGCCGTCGGCGTCATCATGCAGGTCAGCCCCGCCGAGGCGGACATGGCGCAGCACGCCGCCGAAGGCACGGGCCAGGTTGGCCTCGGTGAAGGTGGCCTGCGTGGGGCCTGCGGCGATCACAGTCCGGTTGAACAGGACGACATGGTCGCAAAAGTCGGGAATGCTGCCGAGATTGTGGGTCGAGACGAGAATCAGGCAGCCCTCTCTGCGCAGGCTGTGCAGCAGTTCGATGATCGCCGCCTCGGTCTTCACATCAACGCCTGTGAACGGCTCGTCGAGCAGGATGACCGACCCGCCCTGCGCCAGCGCCCGGGCGAGGAAGACGCGCTTTTTCTGCCCACCCGACAGTTCGCCGATCTGGCGCTTGCGGAAGCCCGCCATGCCGACGCGCTCCAGCGCCTGATCGACCGCCTGCCTGTCGGCGGCGCTGGCGAGGCGCAGGGCGTTCATGTGGCCGTAGCGCCCCATCATCACCACATCCTCGACCAGGACAGGGAAGCTCCAGTCGACATCCTCGCTCTGGGGAACATAGGCGACGATGCCGCGTTTCAGGGCGTCCGCCACGGCCATGCCGGAAATCGTGACATATCCGGTTGCAGGGCTCAGGAATCCCATCAGTGTCTTGAACAGTGTCGACTTGCCCGAGCCATTGACGCCGACAAGCGCACAGATCGTGGATGAGCCGAGCATGAAGCTGGCGTCCTTGATCGCCGTGACGCCGTTGGCATAGGTCACAGTGATGCCCGCGACGTCGATCGCCGCCGCCGGATGGGCCACGGGCGCCGGGCGACCGAAGGCCAACCAGCCCGCGCTGGGCGACGCTGTCACTTGCCGAACCCCTTCGCAATCGTGTCGACCGTCACCTCCAGCAGCTTGAGGTAAGTCGGCACCGGGCCGCGCGCATCGCTGAGACTGTCGACATAGAGCACGCCGCCGTAACGCGCGCCTGTCTCGCGCGCGACCTGCCGGGCAGGCTTGTCCGACACGGTGCTCTCGCTGAACACAACGGGAATCCTGTTGGCGCGGACAGTGCGGATCACCGCCCTCACCTGCTGCGGCGTGCCCTGTTCATCGGCATTGATGGGCCAGAGATAGGCCTCCCGCAGGCCATAGTCGCGCGCCAGATAGCTGAAGGCGCCCTCGGAGGTCACCAGCCAGCGCTGCGTCTCCGGTATCGAGGCCAACCGCTGGCGCAATGGCTCGTCAATGGCCCTGATCCGGGCGCTGTAGGCAGCGGCATTGCTGGCATAGGTCGCCGCATTGGCCGGATCGGCGGCGCTCAGAGCCTTTCTGATGTTCTCGACATAGATCAGCGCTGCGCTGGTCGACATCCAGGCATGCGGGTTGGGGCGGCCGTCATAGGGCCCCTGGCGGATCGGCATGGGCTCGACGCCGTCGGAAATGACGGCGCTCGGCACCTGCTTCACGTTCTCGAAGAATTTCTCGAACCAGCGTTCGAGGTTCATGCCGTTCCACAGCACCAGATCGGCCGACTGCGCCTTCACCACGTCAAGCGGCGTCGGCTGATAGTCATGGATCTCGGCGCCCGGCTTGGTGATGGATTCGACGATCGCTGCAGTCCCAGCCACGTTCTGGGCGATGTCCTGGATGATCGTGAAGGTCGTCAACACCCGTAGCGGCGCGCCGCCGGCGCGGGCGCCCTGGCCAAAGGCCGGAGCTTGCATCGCCAACAGGCCCCCTACCCCGGCGGCGAGAGCCGCCATGGCGGTGCGGCGTGTCCAGACAGATGGTTCATCGACCATGCGCACACTCCTATGCTGCCATCATGCTATTGCGAATTATTTGCATCTGTCAACGCAATTGCAAATCATTCGCAAATCGGTTTGCATCTGAGTGTCAACAAGGCTATTTTCGCATCATGATCACGCCTGCACAGCGCTATGAGCGGTTCCTGACGGATTTGAAGGCTGCCGGCGTCAGGCTGACCGAGCAGCGCAAGGTCATCGTCAAGGTGCTGGCCGAGGCGCATGACCATCCGAACGCCGACGAGCTGTACCACCGCGCCTATGTGCTGGACGGCAGCGTGTCGCTGTCGACGGTCTACCGGACCTTGCGGCTGCTGGAAGATCACGGCGCTATCCAGCGTCACGATTTCGATGCCGGGCGTGCCCGTTTCGAGAATGCCGACACCGACCACCATGATCACCTGATCGACGTCGACACCGGTCAGGTCATCGAATTCCGGTCGGAACGGATCGAGAAGCTACAGGCGGAAATCGCCGCGGAACTCGGCTTCGACATCGTGCGGCACAAGCTGGAGCTTTATGGCCGCAGGCGCGGCTGAGCGTCGTGGGCTCAGGGCCGGAGACGCCCGATCACGGCTGCAACCCCGTCAGCCCGCCACATCATAGGCGCAACGCAAGCCGACATAGACCGCATAGAAGCTTGCGGCTTTCCATTGGGCCCCGTCGACGCGCGCCTGGGCCGGGCCATACCACCACGACCCGCCGGCCGTGAGGGCGTCGCTGCCCCGCCGGTCGGCGATCCACTCCCAGACATTGGCTCCCATGTCGAACAATCCGTTGACCCCGCGCCTGGTCGTGCCGACCGGGACATGTGCGCGCCGATTGTTGTTCATCCCGTCCGGTTGTTCGCCGACCGGATAGGGATAGGTGCGCCCTTTGACGAAGCCGTCGGTCGGTTGATCGCGCTGTTCGGTGTAGGCAGCAGCCCGCCATTCAGCCATGGTTGGCAGGCGTCCACCGAGGGAGGCGCAATAGTCGCTGGCCTCCTGCCAGGTAACATGGGTGACGGGCTCATTGTCGGCGCCCGGCCTTCCCTGCGGTGATTGGAAGGTCCAGCCGGGGCGGCGCGTCCAGCCGGCCGCGAATTCAAAGCCGCCGCCTTCGCGTTCTGCGGCGGTGACGAAGCCCTTGACCTGCGCGTAGCGCCTGAACTGGCCGATGCTGACTTCGGTGCGATCGATCGCATACGACCCAAGCCTGACGCTATCCGGCGTCTGTGCCGAAGCCGGTTGAACATCTGCGTGCCCAAGCAGCGCGGCGAGCGCAACGAAACGGCAGAAGGTCTGAAGCATGCGGGAGGGTCCGGCGTGTGAGGTTCCACGCGATCAGTTAGGCCAGCCGCATCGACAAATCAGGACCGCTGCGGCGTCGTGGCGCAGCCCGGATCAGGCCGCCGATTCAAGTTCCCGGCGCCTTGCGTGCTGAGCGGCCTCGACATTGGCGAGGAACTCGTCAGCGGACTTTTCCCAGGTGAACCCGAGCGCATGCTCGCGGCAGATCTCGCGTCTGATCCGCAGGGCGGCCAGCGCATTCGCCCGCAGATCCGGCCCGAGCACACCGGCGCCGCTGTTGCCGATCACATCGCGCGGCCCGGCGACATCGAAGGCCGCAACGGGAAGGCCGCAGGCCATCGCCTCGATCAGCACGAGGCCGAAGGTGTCCGTCAAGCTCGGAAAGACGAAGACGTCGGCATGGGCATAAAGCGACGGCAGTTCGTCATGGCCGCGCTGGCCCAGAAAGACCGCCTGGCGATGACGTTCGCGCAGTTCGCCTGCCGATGGGCCATCGCCGATGACTACCTTCGTGCCTGGCAGGTCAAGCGCCAGAAACGCATCGATGTTCTTTTCGGGCGCGAGCCGGCCAACGGTCAGAAAGACGGGCCGCGGCCAGTGGGGCAAGGCGTCGGTCGGCGCATCCGGCGAGAAGCGCCCCAGGTCGACGCCACGGCCCCAGCGCATCAGATTGGTGAAGCCGCGCGCCGCCAGGTCATTCTCGATCGAGCGGGTCGATACCATGACGCCATGACCCGCATTGTGAAAGCCGCGCAGGGCGGCATAGCTGACATCGAGCGGGATCGGGGCGCGCGCCAGGAGGTACTCGGGAAAGCGGGTGTGATAGCTTGTTGTGAAGACGCGTCCGTCATGCAGGCAGGCGTGGCGCATCGCCCAGCCGATCGGGCCTTCTGTCGCGATGTGGATGTGGTCCGGCCTGAACTGAATGAGCCGTTCGCGGATCACCGACGGCCAAGGCCAGGCCAGCTTGATCTCGTGATAGGTCGGCAAGGGCATGGTCGGAAAGTCGTCTGGGCTGATCACGCAGATCTCGACGCCGCGCCGTCTCAGTTCGGCGACCAAAGACCCCAGCGTCTTCACGACGCCGTTGACCTGGGGTGACCACGCGTCGGTGGCGATCAGCAGTTTCATGGTTGAGCGTGATCCTGCTTTGCTGAGGTCAGGCCCATTGCCTGGCAGCGACCGGCACGGGCGTGGCGTCCGCCTCGTCCGGCTCGGGTGCGCTGCGGGCGCGCCTTGAGGCCAGACCCGGCCCCTGCCTCATCCAGTGGATGACCTCCATGCGGCCATCATGATGCTCCGCGATGGCGGTGCAGCTTTCGACCCAGTCGCCGCTGTTGAGATAATGGACTGCGCCGATCTCGCGCGACGTCGCATGATGGATATGGCCGCAGATGACGCCCTGCACCTCCTGGCGCTCGGCCTCGCGGGTCAGGGCGTCCTCGAATTTCGAGATGACCGAGACCGCATTCTTGACCTTCAGCTTGGCCCAGGCCGACAGCGACCAATATGGCAGGCCCAGACGGCGGCGGACGCCCGTGACGATCCGGTTCAGGAAGATCGCGGCGTCATAGGCGGTGTCGCCAAGGTGGGCCAGCCAGCGGGCGTGGCGGATGACGAAATCGAACGCGTCGCCATGCAGGACCAGGTAGCGCTTGCCGTCCGCCCCGACGTGGATTGCTGTTTCCTGCACCTCGATGCCGCCGAAGTGGGTGCCGTAGTAGCCGCGCAGGAACTCGTCATGGTTGCCGGGCAGGTAGATGATGCGCGCGCCCTTGCGCCCCTTGCGCAGCAGTTTCTGCACCACGTCATTGTGCGCCTGCGGCCAGTACCAGCCGCCCTTGAGCGCCCAGCCGTCGATGATGTCCCCGATCAGATAGACCGTCTCGGCGTCGTGGTCGCGCAGAAAGCCCAGCAGGGCCTCGGCCTGACAGGCTTTCGTGCCGAGATGCACGTCCGAGATGAACAATGTCCGGTAGGTCTGGGGTTCGGTCATCGGCAATGCCTTGCTCTGGCGCCTGACGGCAATGATCGGCCGCGAATCGTCGCCGACCGCTGCGGCGACTGCGGCTCCGGATCGCCCATCTTCATCACGGTTTGATGACGCAGGTGACAGTCGGCAGCGCCGTCAAAGGAATGTCATGGAAATCAGCGCAATTGACATCGGCTTGTCATCACCGGAGTTGCCCCATGCCTGTCATCGCCCGCGACCTTCCCACCGGCATGGTCGCGAAAGCCTATGGGCGCTGGGCCCATGTCTATGACGGCCTGTGCAAGCACCTGTTCCAGCCGGCCCATGTCGCCGCAGCTGAGGCGGCCAACCGGGTCGGCGGCGAGGTTCTGGAAGTTGGCGTGGGAACCGGGCTGCTGCTGCCGCTTTACAGCCGCAACCTCCGGGTCACGGGCGTGGACCTGTCCCCCGCCATGCTCCTCAAGGCGCAGGAACGGGTCGAGCGCGAGGGCCTGCGGCATGTGCAGGCGCTCGACATCGCCGACATCCACACCATGGCGCATCCGGATGAGCGCTATGATGCGATCGTCTTCCCTTTCGTGCTGACGCTCGTTTCCCATCCCGAAACAGCGCTCGACAACAGCCTCCGGATGCTGAAGCCGGGAGGGGAGATCATCATCGTCAGCCATTTCCGCTCGCGAAACCGCTATCTGGCGGCCTTCGAGAGCGCGGTGGCGCCGTTGATCGCAGGGGTCGGGCTGAGGCCGGACTTTCCAGTCAGCCGCATCGAGGCCTGGTGCGACGCCAAGGCGGATTGCACGATGCACGAGCCGACGCCGCTGGGCCTTGGGCGGGTCTACAGCCTGCTCAGGATTGTCAGGCAGCAGCGCGACGGGGGGTGCCGAGCCGGCTGATCGTGACGGAATGGTGGGCGCGACAGGGATTGAACCTGTGACCCCTCCCGTGTGAAGGGAGTGCTCTGCCGCTGAGCTACGCGCCCGATGGCCGGTGGGATAAGCGCTCCATGCCGCCCCGTCAAGACAGGCTGGCGAGGGCTTCGTGCTGTGGGCATGGATGGCACGGGGCCACGCATCGGTACGATCTTTCGGCGTATCGAAATGTTGCACATCGGTCACGCGTCCAGTGAGCCTTTCTTCACTTTCCTGTGATGTGGATTCTGCGGATTGCCATTGCGGCAGAAATCAGACATTTCCACATGCTGTGGGCAGCTATCGCCCGTCATTCTTTTTCCCAGAGGGTCACATGCGCCGCCTTGTTCTCTCGGTCGCTGCAGCGCTGCTTGGCGCAGTCATCGCAGCCCCGGCCTCCGCCGAAATCGATCCGCTGACCCGTCAGCCGCTCCTGATGAATCCAGAAGGCTTCAAGCCGGAAGCAACCGCCATTCCGCGCGAAACCGTCACCTACAATTCACGCTACGCTCCTGGAACGATCCTTGTCGACACCCGCGAGCGCCGCATGTACTTCGTGCTGTCGAGCACGCAGGCGATCCGCTACGGCGTCGGCGTCGGTCGGCCAGGCTTCGAATGGTCCGGCACCAAGGCCGTGACCCGGAAGGCCGAATGGCCGACCTGGACGCCGCCGGCCCAGATGTTGCGCCGCCGCCCGGACCTGCCGCGTTTCATGCCCGGCGGCCCCGAAAACCCGATGGGCGCCCGCGCCCTGTATCTGGGGTCTACCCTCTACCGCATCCATGGCTCGAACGAGCCGGAGACGATCGGTCAGGCCGTGTCGTCTGGCTGTATCCGCATGCTGAACGAGGATGTCATCGACCTCTACGAGCGTGCCAAGGTTGGCACGCGCGTGGTGGTCCTGCGCTGATTTCCTGGCTTCAGGCCCAAAACTGAAAAGGCCGGCTTCGCGCCGGCCTTTTTTTGTGGTCGCAGGACGGGCCCGGATGCGACAGATGCCGCAGTCTCGCCTCAGCGATAGTCAATCGTTTCGCTGCCGCCGCGCATGCGGCCGATGATCTCGCGCAGGTTGATTTCGCGATCGGCGCCGTTGCGGGCGGCCTTCGCGCCGTGCTCTGCGGCAGGCAATTCAGCCTCCGACTGGTACTTGAATGTGATGCGCATCGGCGTGGCGACACCCTCGCCGAAGGCGATCGCCTCGCGGTTGCCGATCGAGGACAGGAAGCTGATCGTGCTTGCGGAGGAGTCGGCAATGGCCGCCCTGATGATGTCCTGGTCGCGCGTGTTGCCCAGCCGCATGGCGAAGACAGTCGAGCACTGCGACAGGATCGTGGGGTCAAGCTCGCCTGGCCGCTGGGTCACGATGCCCACATAGCAACCGTATTTGCGGCCCTCCTTTGCGATCCGGGCGATGGCGGCGCGCGTCGGACCGAAGCCGAGGGACGAGTCATTCGGCACATAGCGGTGGGCTTCCTCGCAGAGCACCAGCACTTCGAACTCGCCGCCGCTCCACGTCGCGATGTCGAAGGCCAGGCGGGCGAGCACGGAGACCACGGAGTTCACGACTTCCGACGGGATGCCGGCGAGTTGCAGCACGGTGATGGGGCGGTTCTCGTGCGGCACGCGGAAGATCGAGCTTATCACGCGGTCGAGGCAGTCTTCGGCGGTCGCGCGGCCGAACATGAAGCGGTAGCGCGGATCGCTGTTCAGGCTCTCGATGCGGCTGCGCAGGCTGCGGACATGGAAGCGGCTGAAGCGAGGCTCAAGCTGGCCCAGAAGCTCTTCGATGATCTTGAACACATCCGACATGCGGTAGGGCACCGGCGTGTCGGCGGAAAAATTGGCGACGTCGAGCGGCTTGCGGATCAGCGTCGACGACAGGGCCACCTCTCCGGTGACACGGTAGCGCCCCTTCGCGGCCCCGATGATCTCGCGCAGGGCGTCGACCTCTTCCTGAACCGTCGGGCGCCCCCTGAAGACGACGTCCGTCATTTCCTCGAAGCTGAAGATCCAGAACGGCAGTTCCAGCGTGGTGGAATCCAGGGAAACTGAATTGCTGCGGAACGCGTGGGCGTATTCGTTGTGCGGGTCGAGAACCAGCACGCGCAGATTGGGCTTCTTGGCGACGGCTTCGCGCAGCAGCATGGCGACGGCGCTCGACTTGCCGACGCCGGTGGTGCCGACCACAGCGAAGTGACAGCGCAGCAGATCCTCGACCGAGACAGTCGCCGGGATGGTGCTGTCCTGAGAAAGCCAGCCCACCTCGATGCCGGCACGATCGCCGATGTCATGGATGGCCAGCAGGTCGGCAATCCGAATCCGGTGGGCGATCGCGCCCAGATAGGGGTAGTTGCTGATGCCGCGGCGGAACTCGACCTTGCCGTCTCCCCTGTCGATGATCTCGCCGACGAGTTCGATCCGGACCTGCATTTCGTTCTGCAGGCCCTCATCCCACAGCCCGTTGCAGGCGTTCATTTCACAGACCAGGCCAACCACGCGGGTGTTGCCCATGCTGATGGAAATCAACCGGCCGATCGACCAGAAATCGGTCTGCGTTCCGACCAGGCTCGTGGCCGAGGCCGAAATCGTGGCGCGTGAGCCGTCACAGGCAACAACCCGACCGATCATACGTTCGCTGGGCTGGCGCGCGCTGCGGCGTTCGCCGCCACCCGCTTCAAGCGGATGATCCATCACACGTGCCTGCATGTCGGAAGCTCCTGACTCAACCCGACGCCAAGATGGCCCTCCAAGCTTAACGGATGGTAATGGCAATCATCAGATTACGATTAGCCTTAACAGGACATCCAAGGAAAGAAGCACGATTCGACACAATATTTCGTCAAACTATCCTAAAACTACTTCAGCCGGAGCAAGCGCGACAAACTTTGCAGCAAGATGCGGTCGGCTGTTCATGTACAGGGCTCTGCGGGGCGCCGTCCGATGCGGAAGGCGTCAGGCCTTGCCGCCCCTCGGCGGCGGCTCGCGGGTCAGGCCCGCCGCCGACAGGCTTTCGAGGTAGACGGCCCAGCGCGCGGCGTGCAGGCGCCCCATCTCGGCCAGCGTGTCCCAGCCGTAGATGCCCGTGTCGTGGAGGTCGTCAAAGACCAGCTTGACGGCGTAGTTGCCGACCGGCTGGACAGCAATGATCTCGACGTTGCGCTTGCCGGCGATGGTCTTCTTCTGGCCGGGGCCATGTCCCTGAACTTCCGCGGAGGGGCTCTCGACCCGGAGGTACTCCGCCGCGAGATCGTGGCGTTCGCCGCTCTCGAAGCTGACGCTCAGCGTGCGGCGATCCTTGCTCAGTCGAATCTCGGTGGGCCAGTTCTGCTGGTTGCTCATGCTGCGATGCCGCCTTGGCTGCTGCGTCAGGCGTGCACATTGACGGCGCGGCCCTGATCTTCCACATAGAGGGCACGTTTATGGACGGGGAGCGTTCCGATGCAAGCCCGATTTGTCCTGACGGCCAAATGATTGCCGCTGCCGTCTGCCGATGGCGCGGTCGCACTCTGGATGCCCCATGACCGACATGACAGCCCCCGTCACCGCGCCGCTGGTCGATCCATTCGGGCGGACCATCGAGTACATCCGCATCTCCGTGACGGACCGCTGCGACTTCCGCTGCGTCTATTGCATGTCGGAAGACATGAACTTCCTGCCCAAGCGTGACCTGCTGACGCTGGAAGAGCTTGACCGGATCGGATCGGCCTTCATCGCGCGTGGCACGCGCAAGATCCGCATCACCGGCGGGGAACCGCTGGTGCGCCGCGACATCATGGGCCTGTTCCGGTCGCTGTCGCGCCATCTCGGCCAGGGGCTGGAAGAGCTGACCGTAACCACCAACGGCTCGCAACTGGCGAAATACGCCAGCGAACTGGCGGAATGCGGCGTCAAGCGCATCAACGTCTCGCTCGACACACTGGACGCCGACAAGTTCCGCGCCATCACGCGCTGGGGCGACCTTGGCAAGGTGCATGAGGGCCTCGCAGCGGCGCGGGCGGCAGGGCTCAGGATCAAGATCAATGCTGTCGCGCTGCGCGGCGTCAACGAGGCCGAGATTCCGGACCTCATCCGATGGGCCCATGGCGACGGCATGGACATCACTTTCATCGAGGTCATGCCGCTGGGCGACATCGAGCCGATGCGGATCGAACAGTTCCTGCCGCTCTCGGTCGTCCGGGCACGCCTGATGGACCAGTTCACCATGGTCGAGGACCCTTACCGCACCGGCGGGCCGGCCCGCTATGTGCGGGTCGGCGAAACCGGTGGGCTGGTGGGCTTCATCACCCCCATGACCCATAACTTCTGCGAAAGCTGCAACCGGGTCAGGCTGACCTGCACCGGCACGCTCTATATGTGCCTCGGCCAGGAGGACGCTGCCGACCTGCGCGGCGTGATCCGGAGCAGCGAGAGCGATGCGCCGCTGCATGCCGCCATAGAGGCCGCTATCGCGCGCAAGCCGAAGGGTCACGACTTTGTCATCGACCGCCGCGCCAATCGGCCTGCTGTCGGCCGCCACATGAGCGTCACCGGCGGCTAAAGCAGGTAGCCCATCTTCAATCCGCCCCAATGCCGGTCCGCGACGAAGATCGGGACCGAGATTTCGCGGATGACCTGAAGTTTGCTGCCGCCTATGTCACGCCGGTAGGTCTGGATCACGAAGGGCCGGACCGAGCGCGCGGCGGTCATGCCCGCATTGTCATTGTAGAATCGGCGGTCGCGGGCGTGAGCCTGGTTCCAGGCGAGATCACCCTTGCGTTGCGGTTGTGACACCATCGGATGATGAACGCCGACATAGCCGTTGCGATCGGCGGCGACGCAATAGACCAAACTGGCGTCCAGCTTCAGCGGTGCCTCGCAGATCGCCGCCAGGTGCGGGCGCAGCGCAGCCAGATAGGCCGTCTCGAACTGCGGCGGGTCGCTGTCGGGGACCGGCATGTAGCCGCCATCGAAAAGCTGTGCGTCGGTCAGAGCGCCTGCCTTCAGCAGGTCGTTCATCGCCGCCATGACCTCAGCGCCGACGGCTTGGGCGCGCTCGATCAGCGGCCTGTAGCCCAGCTTGACGTGCTCGAGCGCCGCCAGAAGCCGCTCCTGCGTGGCGTCATCCATCGACTGGAACGAGCAATGCAGACCGAGCGGGCTGATTCCGACCAGAGTTGATGCGATGTCGCCGATGTCGGCGAAGGTGACGCCGACCGGATGGCCGCTTTCGAGGTCGCAATTGTCAGGACGGACCAGCAGGACGCCGCCCCTGCTGATGTCGATCGTTGTGGTGAGCCAGTTGCGCATGCCGTCCGTGATCCGCGCCTGCCGTTCGTGCGGGAAGCGGTCATGGCGTCGGCGCGCCGCGAAGCCGGCCTGCCGGATGGCGGCGATGAAATGCGAAACCTGGTCTGCCTCGCGGGAGGCTTCGGCCGCGGCTTCGGTGGCCGCCGTGCTGCGCCCGCTCGCGGTCGAGGTGATCTGTTCGATGCTCTCGACGCGTTCGGCCACGCTGTCGATGAAGCCGGCGGTCATCTTGGTGCGCCGCGTCAGCTCGGACACCGACTGCGCCTGCTCGGCCATGGCATCGCTGATGGCAGAGACCATCGGGTTCACCGAGGTGATCAGCATGGCGATCTCGGACATAGCAGCGAATGATTTCGAGGTTGCGCTCTCGAGGTCCGCCACACGTGTCCGGATGTCGGCGACGCGGCGCGCCGTCTCCATCGACAGGGCCTTGACCTCCTGGGCCACAACGGCGAAGCCGCGGCCGCTCTCGCCAGCGCGCGCCGCCTCGATCGTGGCGTTGAGTGCGAGCAGGTTCGTCTGGCGCGCGATCATGGCGATGGTGTCGACCATCCCGGAGATTTCACCCGACGCCGTCGAGAGCGACAGCATGACATCAGTGGTCGAGTTTGCGACCCCGGCAGCCTGATCGACGCTGACCCTCGCGGTGCGGATGTTGCTGCTCACGGTTTCGGCGCTGTTCGAGACCTGCACCGAGGCTTCCGCCAGTTGGGCCACGTCGCGGCTTGCATGGCTCGCCGCTGCCCGCAGCGCCGACATGCTGCTGTGGATGACCTCAAGATCGGCGGCGGTCTCGGTGGTCAGCATGCCCGACGTTTCGATCAGGGCGTTGAGCCGGGACAGGGCGCCGCTGACGTCATGTTCGATGGTGTCGATCGACTGCCGGAAATGGCGGCTCCGCAGGACCGTATCGATCTCGTCGGCATCGAGGCTTGCGCGCGCCGCCGGCGGCGCGGCGGGCTTGCTGGCATCGGCGACCGGGCGCTGCGCGGCCAGCCCCAGCCCGGCGGCGATCCGTTCCAGCAGCCTGTTCAGCGGGGACCTTTGCGCCGACACGTCCTCGCCGGGCTGCGCCGTGGCGACATCCGGCGGCTCTGGCCGTGCGATTGTGGGTTGGACGGCTGGCTTGGTCATCGGCCCGCCATCATCCCGCCCGTCTGCTGCGCAGCGCGGCGGACGGGCAAGGTCTCGGCGGTCAAGCAGGCAACGACCGGAACTGAACGACAAGCCATCGACGCTTCACCATGTCTGAACGCACCTGAAGTGGTAGACGCAAAGGTCTTACGGATGGTTAATGGCGGCTGAATCCGCCGACATGCGCGGATTTGTCATGCCGCCATGAGGCTACGCCGATGGACCATCGCAAGTCCGGCGCTTACCACAGGGATCACGAGGGCTGGCGATGAGCGACCATTACGATGTGATTGTGGCCGGGGTTGGCGGCATGGGCTCCGCAGCATGCTGGGAACTGGCCAAGCGCGGCCAGCGCGTCCTGGGACTGGAACGGTTCGACATCGGCCACGCCATGGGCTCTTCGCATGGCATGACGCGCATCATCAGGCTCGCCTATTTCGAGGGCTCGCAATATGTGCCGATCGTGCGCCGCGCGCATGAACTGTGGCAGGAGACGGGCAGGCGCGCCGACACGCAACTGCTCTATGTGACCGGATCGGTCGACCTCGCGCCGGAAGGCGCCGGCTTTGTCGAAAGCTCCCACCAATCCTGCCTGGACCACGGCCTGACACATCAGTTGCTGAACCATGCCGAGATAAAGGCGCGCTTTCCGGCCTTCAGCCTGCCCAGCGGCCATGTCGGCCTGTGGCAGCCCGATGGCGGTTTCGTCGCCTCCGAACGCGCCATCTACACCCATGTGGGCCTTGCACAGGCGGCGGGCGCGACGATCCGCGCCAACGAGCCTGTGCTCGACTGGAGCGTGACGGCCCATGGCGGAGTCAAGGTGACCACGGCGCGGGGCACATACACCGCCGGGCGACTGGTGTTGACCTCGGGCGCCTGGATGGACACGCTCAATCCCGCGCTTGCTCCCCATATCAAGACGGTTCGGCAGGCGATCGGCTGGTATACGGTCAGGAACCCGGAGCCGTTCCGAATCGGCAATTTCCCCGTGTTCATCCTGACTGTCGATGAAGGCAATTTCTACGGATTTCCGCTCTGGGAACACCCCGGATTCAAGCTCGGAGGGCCGCATTTCGGGCGCGAGCCGATCGACCCGTCGCAGCCGGACCGCACGCCCACGGAACGGCAGGCCAATTTCCTCAAGGACGCCATCGAGAAGTACTTTCCCGACGCAAGCCCGGAGCCGCTGGCGCTCAAGGGCTGCATCTACACCGTCACGCCGGACGAGCATTTCGTGATCGATACCATTCCGGGCGCCGAACAGGTGGTGTTCGCCTCGTGCTGTTCCGGCCATGGCTACAAGTTCGCCAGCGCCATCGGCGAAATCCTGGCCGACCTCAGCATCACCGGCGCGTCCCGCTTCGATCTGTCTCCCTTCAGCCTCAGCCGCTTCATGCGTGCCGCGTGACTGGACAAGGGACACGACCTTGACACCGGCCCGCAGCGCGAGCGCCGCCAGCAACCGCCGCGGCGTCATCGCGATGGTGGCTGCCATGGCCACGTTCGTGGTCAATGACGTGCTGGTCAAGCTCTCGACCCAGACGCTGCCGACCGGTCAGGTCCTGGCCATCAGGGGGCTGTTCGCGGTTGCGGCGAGCCTCGTGCTCGTCCGCATGTTCGGCCGCTTCTCGGATCTGAAGGCGATGGCCCACCCGATGGTGGCGCTGCGCGGTGCGCTCGAATCGGCGATCGCCTTCACCTTCATCTTGGCACTGACGCATCTGCCGCTCGCCAACATCACAGCGATCCTGCAGGCAGCCTCGCTGATCCTCGTGGCCATGGCGGCCGTCCTCGGCATCGAGAAGGTCGGCTGGCGGCGATGGGCTGCCGTGGCCGTGGGCTTCATCGGCGTTCTGATCGTGGTCAGGCCGTCATCAGAGGGCTTCACGGTGTACTCCCTGGTCGCGCTCACGAGCGCAGTGCTGGTCGGGGCGCGCGACCTGGTGACTCGGCAGATCGGCGCCGGCGTGCCATCCACGGTCGTGACCTTCACCACGACCATCGTCGTCTGCATCACCGGTTGGGTGATCGGCCTGACCGAAACCTGGCAACCGGTCGGGCAGCGCGAACTGCTCTATCTCACGGGAGCCGCGCTGTTCGTGGCGGCCGGCAACTACGCGATCATCGTCGCCTTCCGCGATGCCGACGTGTCGCTGGTGTCGGGCTTCCGCTACACGGTTCTGGTCTTCGCCATCGCACTCGGCGCGCTCGTCTGGGGCGACCTGCCCGACCTGCCGGCCCTGTTCGGCACCTGTCTGATTGTCGGCAGCGGCCTTTACACCCTGCATCGCCAACGCGTGCGTGCATCCGAGGTGACCGCATCATGACCGGAGAAGCGGCACGGCCCGTGCAGGTCCGGCCGTCGCTGGCGATCCTGGTCGTGTGCAGCGCAGTGCAGCCCTTCGCGCTCAACGTGCTGGCACCAGCCACGCCGTCGATCGCCCGCGCATTGGGAACGGACTACGCCGCCATCCAGTTGACGCTGACCTTCTACCTGTTCGCCGTCGCGCTGGCGCAGCTAGTTGTGGGGCCGCTCTCGGACCGGCTCGGCCGCCGTCCCTGCATCATCGGAGGTCTGGCGATCTTCGCGCTGGGCTCGCTCGTCGGGCTTGTGGCGGCAGACCTGCCGATGCTGCTGGTCGCGCGCATGCTGCAGGCCATCGGGGCAGGCTCGGCCTTCGCGCTGACCCGCGCCATCGCCCGCGACATGGCCGGACGCGACGAGGCCGCCAGCATCATCGGCTACGTGACCATGGCCATGGTGGTGGCGCCCATGCTGTCGCCGCTGATCGGTGGGTTCATCTACAAGACCCAGGGCTGGCGCGCGATTTTTGTGCTGATGGCGGTGGTCGGCGTGGTCGCCACGACCGGCGCCATCCTGAAGCTGCCGGAGACCCATCATCGCAACGGACCGCCGCAGCGCGTCAGCGATGTGTTCCGCGCCTTTCCGATCCTGATGCGCGAGCGCAGCTTCGTCATCTTTGCGGGCGTGCTGACGCTGGTCTCCTCGACCTTCTTCAGCTTCATCGCTGGCGCGCCCTATGCCGTCGTGGAGCACATGCGCGCCGGGCCGGAAGTCTACGGCCTGTTCTTCGTAGCCATGGCCGGCAGCTACATGTTCGGCAACTTCCTGACCGGACGTTTCGGCCAGCGCATCGGCACGGCGCGGCTGATGCCGCTGGGCCTGGTGCTGTCGGCGATCTCCGTCAGCATCGCCGCTGCGATGCCGTTCCTGTTCACATGGCAGCCGGCACTGCTTTTCCTGCCGCTGATGCTGAACGGCATCGGCAACGGGCTGTGCATTCCCTCGGCCACGGCCTCGGCGCTTTCGGTCCGCCCGGATCTGGCGGGCGCGGCAGCGGGGCTGACCGGTTTCGTGCAACTCGGCATCGGCGCTTTCGCCGCATACCTTGCGGGAACGCTGACGCCATTGTGGCCGCCGGCTTTCCTGATGATCATGCTGGTCTGCACGCTGGGGGCCACAGCCCTGATCCGGCTCAATCGTTTCAACTGAAACCAAATGATTGCGGACAAAGACTTTTCGACCGCTTGTCGCGTCTTCGATCGTGCGTTATCACACGAAGGGTTTCACATTTCTGCGCTGTGCTAGAACGGCTCCAAACGAGCCGAATGACAAAAAAACAAAGGGGATGACCTTGGGTGGTTTGATATCGTTGAGCCGCATGATCGATGCGGTGAACACGCTGATCGGGCGTACAGTTGCGTGGCTCATTCTGGTGGCCATCGGCGTGTCGACGATCAACGCCATCATCCGGAAGCTGTTCGACATCTCGTCGAACTCCTGGCTCGAACTGCAATGGGTGCTGTTCGGGGCCGTGTTCCTGCTGTGCTCGCCCTGGACGGTGATCAGCCAGGAGCACATCCGCATCGACATCGTCAACAACCTGTTTCCGCGCTGGCTGAAGCAGACGATCGATCTGGTCGGCCATGTGCTGTTCCTGATGCCGTTCGCCATCATCATGGTGATCGACGGCTGGCCCTTCTTCACCCGCTCCTACAATGTGAATGAGCAATCGCTGAATGCCGGCGGCCTGCCGCAGTGGCCCGCCAAGTCGCTCGTGGTCATCGGCTTCTTCCTGCTGGCGGTGCAGGGCATTTCCGAAATCATCAAGCGCATCGCCATCATGCGCGGGCTGATCGAGGACAACACACACACCGCCCATGACGGCGGCCACGCGGCTGCCGCGCTCGCCGAGGCAGAACGGCTGCTGAAGCAGGCCGAAGCCGACGGCATCGCGCCGATCACCAAAACCGTGCCAATCCATGGCGCGGGCAAGTCCAGCACCTGAACGCCTGACGCGTCCTCATTCCGGAGATCGACCGATGACCTCATCGCTTCTTCGCCGCGCGTTCGGGTTGGCTTTCGCCGCCGTCGTGCTGCTCCTGTCCTTCCACACCGCCGACGCCTTCGCTGCCACCGCCGGCGGCGGCCTTGCCGGTTTCGTCAAGGATAACATGGCGCCGATCATGTTCGCGGCGCTCGTCGTGTTCCTGCTGCTGGGCTACCCGGTGGCCTTTGCGCTGGCCGCCAACGGGCTGTTCTTTGCCATCATCGGCATCGAGCTTGGCCTTTTCGTGCCAAACTTCCTGCAAGCGCTGCCAGAGCGCATTTACGGCACGATGAACAATGACGTGCTGCTCGCCATTCCGTTCTTCACCTTCATGGGCCTGGTGCTGGAGCGCTCCGGCATGGCGGAAGACCTGCTCGACACCATCGGCCAGCTGTTCGGCACGATCCGCGGCGGTCTTGCCTATGCCGTGATCTTCGTCGGCGCGTTGCTCGCAGCCACCACTGGTGTTGTGGCGGCCTCAGTGATCTCGATGGGCCTGATCTCTCTGCCGATCATGCTGCGCTACGGCTATGACCGGCGCGTCGCCTCAGGCGTCATCGCGGCGTCGGGCACGCTGGCGCAGATCATCCCGCCATCGCTGGTCCTGATCGTCATGGCCGACCAGCTCGGCCGCTCGGTGGGCGACATGTATGAGGGCGCGTTCGTGCCGGGCCTCGTGCTGTCGGCCATGTATGCAGGCTTCATCTTCCTCGTCTCGATCTTCCGCCCGTCCTACGTGCCGGGCCTGCCGGTGGCCGACATCGGCTTCAAGGAGCCGGACGGCTCGCGGGGCGTCTGGCAGCTGGGCGTGCTCGTGCTGTTCTCGGGCGTCGTCGGCTATTATGTGATCAGCCAGACCAGCATCAAGAGCGGCGCGGATTTCGTCATCCTGACCATGTCGGTCGGCGTGGTCGTGTCCTTCCTGTGCGCCCTGTTCAACAAGCTGTTCGGCCCGCAACGCGTTGTTCTCACAGCCCTCGCCACGCTCGCGCTGGCCGCGGGCTGGTATTACCTGAAGGCCAACGGCTACCCGTCCTGGGCCCTGCTCTCGGAGGCGCTTGCCGCCGGCGCGCTCTACGCCACGATCGTCGGCGTGATCGAGAAGGCCACGGGCTTCCGCCTGATGAGCCGCATCGCAACGCAGGTGACCTTCGTCATGGTGCCGCCGCTGGCGCTGATCTTCCTGGTGCTGGGCACGATCTTCATCGGCGTCGCCACGCCGACGGAAGGCGGAGCCATGGGCGCTGCAGGAGCCATCCTGCTGGCCGGCCTGAAGCGCTTCATGGCGAACGAGCCGAAGCGCCTCAACTGGGGCATCGTGCGCTCGGCGACGGAATCGACGGCCAAGCTGTCAGCCTTCGTGCTGTTCATCCTGCTCGGCGCCCGTGTGTTCTCGCTGACGTTCTACGGCGTCAACGGCCATCTCTGGGTCGAGCATCTGCTGGTCTCGCTGCCTGGCGGCCAGACCGGCTTCCTGATCTTCGTCAACGTGCTGGTGTTCCTGCTGGCCTTCTTCCTCGACTTCTTCGAGCTGGCCTTCATCATCGTGCCGCTGCTCGGGCCACCCGCCGAGAAGCTCGGCATCGACCTGATCTGGTTCGGCGTCATCCTGGGGGTCAACATGCAGACCTCCTTCATGCACCCGCCCTTCGGCTTTGCGCTGTTCTACCTGCGCTCGGTGGCGCCGAAATTCGCCTATACCGACAAGATCACGGGCAAGTCGATGGAGCCCATCACAACAGGCCAGATCTACTGGGGGGCTGTGCCTTTCGTGATCATCCAGTGCATCATGGTGGGCCTCGTCATCACATTCCCGCAGATGGTGATGCACTACAAGAAATCGACCGTGCAGTTGAACCAGCAGCAGATCGACCAGCAGTTCAACAACATCGCCATTCCGGGGCTCGACGCTCCGGGCGGGGCACCGGGCGGACTACCCCCGCTCGATCTGACCCAGCCGCCAAAGATCCAGTAAGCGGCGGCTTCAGCCCCGACCCAAGACAAAGCCCGGTCGCGAGACCGGGCTTTTCGCTGGCGTCGTTGACGGCCTCGTTCTGCGGCAATGCCGGAGGCCGGCCGGCGCAGGGTCCGCGTTCAGCGCAGGTTGTTCAGAAACCCGGAGCCGGCCTGGCCACGGATGCTCATGACAGCGCGCACCGTGCCGAATTCGGTCGGCGTGCGGCTGTCGAGCATCAGGCGCGCCTGCGAGTTGAAGCCGCTGCTGTCATTGAGGCGCGAACGGCGATCCCGCAGACCGACCTCGCCGCGCACCTGGCCACTGACGCGCACGCAGGTGCTGCCGCCAGGCTGGCGGGCGAAGCCGGGACCATATTCGGGACAGGGGACCATGGCGTTCCGCTGTGGCTGCGGCTTCATGGGCCGAGCGATGGCGTCACGGCGTTGCGGAATCGGCTCGGCGAGTTGCTGCGCGGCGGCTGGCACGGCCGAGGCCGCGCTGGCGAGAGCGGCAACAAGGCAGGTGGAGCGAAAGCGAAGCAGCATCGGCGACATCCTCCCGTTGTCCATAGCACGGCCCGCCGACGGCGTGCATGAAAAAACCCCGGCAATGATGCCGGGGTTTGACTTCGTAACCTTCCATTGGCCGCCAAAGCGCGGCCGAGCGCTCATTGCCGGCCCCGCCACTTTACGCTGGCGGTGCGTTCGAAACCTTCAGAAGCGCCACCGGCGCTTCTGATCGGCGCAAGCGCCGATCGGTTTCTCACCCACGGGCGCGGGCGCGGATCATGAAGGTGTCCATGTTGTATTCGGCAATCTGCCACCAGAGGTACTGGTCGTTGCGGAACGGCACCATGGCGTCATAGACCTTCTTGAAGTCGGCGTTCTTGGCCGCAGTCTCGGCGTAGACCTCGTTGGCGGCCTTCAGGCATGCTTCCATGACCTCTCCGGTGAAGGGGCGAAGCTGTGCGCCGGCGCCGACCAGCCGCTTCAGGGCGGCCGGGTTGCGGGCGTCGTACTTGGCCTGCATGTCCACGTTGGCGAGAGCCGCCGCCGTGGTCAGGATCGACTTGTATGTGGCCGGCAGCGAATCCCACTTCGCCTGGTTGATGAAGAAGTGGAGCAGCGCGCCGCCTTCCCACCATCCCGGATAATAATAGAACGGCGCAACCTTGTTGAAGCCGAGCTTTTCGTCGTCATAGGGGCCGACCCATTCCGCCGCGTCGATCGTGCCCTTCTCGAGAGCCGGATAGATGTCGCCGCCGGCGACCTGCTGCGGCACGACGCCGAGCTTCTGCAGGACCTGGCCGGCAAAGCCACCAATGCGCATCTTGACACCCTGAAGGTCGGCGACGGTCTTGATTTCCTTGCGGAACCAGCCGCCCATCTGGCAGCCGGTGTTGCCGCCCGGCAGGGAGTAGATGTTATACTTCTTGTAGAAATCATTCATCAGCGCCTGACCGCCGCCATGGTAGAACCAGGCGTTCTGCTGACGGGAATTGAGCCCGAACGGAACCGCCGTGCCGAAGGCGAAGGTCGGATCCTTGCCGACGTAATAGTACGAGGCGGTGTGGCACATCTCGACCGTGCCATTGGTCACGGCGTCGGCCGCCTGCAGGCCGGGAACGATCTCGCCGGCCGCGAAGACCTGAATCTGGAACTTGTTGTCGGTGGCTTCGGCCACGGCCTTGGCCAGAACTTCCGACGCGCCGAAAATCGTATCCAGCGACTTCGGGAAGCTGGACGTCACGCGCCACTTCACCTCTGGCATGGACTGCGCGATCGCGGGACTGGCGATTGCACCTGCGGCTGCGCCTACCGCAGCGGTCTTCAGAAACTGGCGACGCTTCATGGTCATCTCTCTCCCAATGAAAAACCCCCGCGCCCGGCCATTTGCGGCGGAGCTTTGACGAGTTCTTCCATCAATACGAATTGCGTGCATGGGCGCAAGCTAAAACACACGAAGATTCTGTAGGTATGTTCACTTATGACGTAACGTCAGTTCTTAATAAAAACAAATACTTAAGTCATTTAATCTTTTAGCCACCGGCAGCCGGTGGCGATGCTTGCCGCGACCGGAATCATGGCCGGGGCCTTGCCACGTCACCACGCGCTGCATCATGCTGGAGCCATGGACAGGGACCGGGGAACATCGGCATGACCAACGACAAACTTGCCCGCCTGAGGGAGCGCTATGGCTCGGCCGGGGGCGCCGACATTTTCGATCCGGCCTTTGCCCGCATCGCGGCAGGCCAGTTCAAGGGCGCGCAGCGCAAATGGCCCTTCGCCGATGTGGCGACGTTCTGCGGCGCGCCTTACCGGCCCGATGCGGCTTCGCTGCCCGATTTCGGCAAGCTCGACATCGCCATTTGCGGCGTCCCGATGGATCTCGGCGTGACCAACCGCGCGGGCGCACGGCTCGGGCCGCGGGCGGTGCGGGCGGTCGAGCGGATCGGGCCGATGGACCATGTGATGGGCACCGCGCCCTTCGTCGATCTTGCCGTTGCCGACATCGGCGACGTGCCGTTCCGCTCGCGATACAGCCTCGAACAATGCCATGAGGACATCGAGGCGCATTTTGCGAAGATTCATGCAGCCGGGGTGATCCCGCTTGCCGTCGGCGGCGACCATTCGATCTCGCTGCCGATCCTGAAAGCTTTGGGCAAGGACCGGCCGATCGGCCTGCTGCACATCGATGCCCATGCCGACACCTCGGGGCCTTATGAGGGCACGAAGTTCCACCATGGCGGGCCCTTCCGGCAGGCGGTGCTGGAGGGCGTGCTGGACCCGGAGCGGACGATCCAGATCGGCATCCGCGGCGGCGCCGAATATCTCTGGGAGTTCTCGACCGAGAGCGGCATGACCATGATCCACGCCAACGAGGTCGACGCCATGGGCCTCGATGCCGTGATCGCCAAGGCCCGCGCCGTGATCGGCGACGGTCCGACCTACATCACCTTCGATGTCGACTCGCTTGACCCGGCCTATGCACCCGGCACCGGCACACCCGAGGTCGGCGGGCTGACGCCACGCGAGGCGCTCGCGATCCTGCGCGGCATGCGCGGCGCCACCATCATCGGCGGCGACGTGGTCGAGGTCGCGCCGCAGTATGACGGCACCAGCAACACCGCCCATTGCGGCGCACAGATGCTGTTCACGATCCTTTGCCTGGCGGCCGAGACGCGGATGCGGAGCCCCCGGGCAACATAGCGCCAAAATTCCAATCCCTTGATGGAATGAGAAGTGGCCATGAACCTTCCCAGGGCTCGCGGCGACATATTGCCGGCGGCGCATTTTCCAGCCGCGCACCACATCCTGGAGGGCAATTGTGATGTCTCGACTGAAAATGACCCTGGCCGCAAGCGCTACCATGGCCCTTGCGCTGGCCATGAACGGAGCACAGGCGGCTGACCTGCCATCGCGGGCCATGGCGCCGATCCCGCCCGCCTTCACGGCGTACAACTGGACCGGCTTCTATGTCGGCGCCCAGGTCGGCTACAAGTGGGGTTCTGACAGAACCACGGAGTTCGTCACGGCCACCGGCCTTGCCTCGGGCTTCGACCGCGGATTCAGCCCGAAGGGCGTCATTGGCGGCCTTCACGCCGGCTACAACCAGCAATTCGGCGCGATGGTCGTCGGCGTTGAAGCCGACATCGAGGCATCCGGCTATCGCGGCGGCTACACGAACGTCGCGCCCACCGGAACACGCTTCCGCTCGGATTGGCAGGGTTCGGTTCGCGCCCGCCTCGGCGTGACGCCGGTTGACAGGATGCTCGTCTATGTCACGGGCGGTGTAGCTTTCGCCCAGATCCGGCACAGCTACTTCAACGGCGCCATCAGCGAGGGCTTCACCCAGACACGGACGGG
Organism: Hyphomicrobiales bacterium; assembly: GCA_027483505.1. Taxonomy (GTDB): domain Bacteria; phylum Pseudomonadota; class Alphaproteobacteria; order Rhizobiales; family Beijerinckiaceae; genus Allobosea. The sequence continues at coordinate 4,353 of JAIXUP010000010.1, read as the reverse complement.
ATACACGATCGGCGCGGGCGTCGAATACGCGTTCACGAACAACCTGACCGCCAGGGTGGAGTACCGCTATTCGGACTATGGACGCTTCCGCAATGCGTCGCTGGTGGCCTTCCCGGGCTTCACATACCGGCATGACCCTTCCGATCACGTGGTGCGGGTCGGCGTTTCCTACAAGTTCTGACCGGCAGCGGCAGCAGCGCAACGAGGCCCCGGACGTTCCGGGGCTTCGCCATGACAGCATCATCCGGCCGCTTGCCCAAAATTCGTGCAGCCGCCGGTTTCTCCTCCCCTTGCACCTGAAATCCCGAGGCGCGATGATTTGAAGGGGGACTTCAGATCATTCGCATGCTTGACCGGCCATTCCATCTTGCGGCCAGCGCTCCGGTAGAAGCATCAGCCATGGCGCTGATACCGGCGCATGTGCGCGCCGATGGCGGCGTCCGGGTCCGGTTCGCGCTGGCCGGCGACCGCACGGTGCGCACCGAGGTTGCCGAGGGCGGCGGCTACCGGGCGCGCTTTCCGAGCACCTTCAACGAGACCTGTGAGGCCGTGCTGATCAACACCGGCGGCGGCCTCACCGGCGGCGATCGTTTTGACGCGCGCATTGCCGTCGACGAGGGGGCACGCGCGATCGTCACCACACAGGCGGCAGAGAAAATCTATCGCAGCCAGGGGCCGGAGACCCTCGTTTCGACCTATCTGACAGTCGGCGGCAGAGCCAGCCTCAACTGGCTGCCGCAGGAGGCGATCCTGTTCGCGCGCGCCAACCTTCGCCGCACGCTGGAGGCTGATATCGCCGCTGATGCAACGCTCATCGCCTGCGAGAGCGTGTATTTCGGGCGCTTCGCGATGGGCGAAATCCTCGAACGCGCCAGCCTGCGCGATCGCTGGCGCATCCGGCGCGGGGGCAGGCTCATTTTTGCCGAGGATGTGAAGCTCGACGGGCTGGTCAACCTTGCGCTGCAACGCAAGGCCGTCGCGGCGGGCGCGCGGGCCACGGCCACTGTCCTGATGGTTTCACCGGACGCGCCGGGACGCGTCGAGGGCGCACGCGAGGCGCTCGCCGACGCCGTCTCGGAATGTGGCGTCACCGGCCTTGATGGCATGCTGATCGCCCGCTTCCTGTCGCCTGATGCTGCTGCCTTGCGGGCTGATCTCGCCCGCTTCATGATCCACCTGACGGGTGCGCCCCTGCCGCGCAGTTGGCAGACCTAGAGCATTGCTCACAAAAGTGGGGACCGGCTTTGTGAGGACGCAATGCGCCAGATTTTGATGATCTAAAGGAATACGACAATGATGCTCAGCCCCCGCGAGAAGGACAAGCTGCTGGTCTCGATGGCCGCCATGGTGGCGCGACGCAGGCTGGAGCGCGGCGTCAAGCTCAACTATCCGGAAGCCGTGGCGCTGATCACCGACTTCGTCATCGAAGGCGCGCGCGATGGCCGCTCCGTCGCTGATCTGATGGAAGCCGGAGCGCATGTGGTCAAGGCCGATCAGGTGATGGATGGCATTGCCGAGATGATCCACGACGTGCAGGTCGAGGCGACCTTTCCGGACGGCACCAAGCTTGTCACCGTGCATGAGCCGATCCGCTCTGCAACACATGCGCTGGAGCCCGGGAAGGTCACCACGTTGCCGGGCGAGATCGTGCTGAATGTGGGCCGCAAGACCGTGACGCTGACCGTCTCCAACACCGGAGACAGGCCGATCCAGGTGGGCAGCCATTACCACTTCTTCGAAACCAACGACGCGCTCAGCTTCGACCGCGCCAAGGCGCGCGGCTGCCGCCTCGACATCGCCGCCGGCACCGCCGTGCGTTTCGAGCCGGGCCAGACGCGTGATGTCACCCTGGTGGAGATGGCCGGCAAGCGCGAGGTGTTCGGCTTCCAGCAGAAGGTGATGGGGAAGCTGTGATGGGCAAGGGCGTGTGCAGGGTGGGTGGGATGACGCGGCGGGCCGCGCTGAGTGTGCTTCTTGCAGCCACCCCTGCCCTCGCTCACCCGCCAGCGATCCTGTCTCCGCAGAGCCAGGCGGGTGTCACTGACGAGGTCATTGCCTTCTACAAGGCGCTTGAAGCAGCTGTCACGGCCAGGGACGCGGTCAAGCTGCGCGATCTGTATGCCGACACCTTCACGCACACCCATACATCGGCGAAGGTCGACGGGCGCGACGCCCGCATCGTCTCGCTGCTGACCGGCGAAGCGACGGTTGAGCTGCTGCCTTTCAGCGAGCGCAGCATCAGCATCCACGCCGGTGGCTGGGCTGCGGTGGTGCGCGGCATCACGCCGATCAGGGCCGCCGACGGCAAGACCTACGCGGTGCACTGGACGCAGATGCTGTCACGCCGCGGCGACGACGCCTGGCAGCTGGTCGCCAGCCAGGCCACGCGCGGGCGGGAGATCACGTCGTGATGCTGACCGGCGCCTGCGTCCGACCCCTCCCTCGCCTATTGATCCTTTCCTGTTCCAAAGAGGCCACATTATGATCCGCATCCTGCCCCTCGCCTTCCTTCTCATCGCCACGCCCGCGCTTGCCCATCCGGGTCATGGCGGCGGGTTTGCGGGCGGGTTCGCCCACCCGATGACCGGGCTTGACCATGTGCTCGCCATGCTCGCCGTCGGCCTTTGGGCGGCGCTGCGCGGCCACGGCGCAACGCTCGCCTGGCCGGCAGCGTTCGTGGCTGCCATGGCAGCGGGGTTTGGGCTGACACAAGCCGGTTTCGCGGTGCCGCAGATCGAGACGATGATCCTCGCATCGGTCGTGCTGCTGGGCTCCGCCATCGCCCTGCGCCTTGAAGCGCCCGTCTGGCTGGGCGCTGCCGCCATCGCTGCCTTCGGTATCGCGCATGGAGCGGCCCATGGCATGGAGTTGCAGGGCGCACCATTGCCCTTTGCGGGTGGGTTCCTGATGGCCAGCGTGCTGCTGCACGCTGCCGGCATCGGCTTCGCCGCGATGTTCGCGCGGATCGGCGCGGGCTGGCCTGTGCGCATCGCGGGAACCGGCGTTGCGCTTGCGGGCCTCGCGCTCGCCGCCAACGCAATCTGAACCAACCTACCGGAATCGGGGACCGCCATGGCCGCCACCATCTCACGCAATGCCTATGCCGCCATGTTCGGCCCGACCACCGGCGACAAGGTCAGGCTGGCCGACACCGAGCTTTACATCGAGGTCGAACGAGACTTCACCAGCTATGGCGAGGAAGTGAAGTTCGGCGGCGGCAAGGTCATCCGCGACGGCATGGGCCAGGGGCAGATGACCAATGCGGAGGGCGCGGCCGACACCGTGATCACCAATGCGCTGATCCTCGACCACTGGGGCATCGTCAAGGCCGATATCGGCATCAAGAACGGGCGCATCAGCGGCATCGGCAAGGCCGGCAATCCGGACATCCAGGCCGGGTTCGGCAACATGGACCCGCACGAGACCATCATCATCGGGCCGGGCACGGACGTGATCGCCGGCGAAGGCAAGATCGTCACGGCGGGCGGCTTCGACAGCCATATCCACTTCATCTGCCCGCAGCAGATCGAGGATGCGCTGATGAGCGGGCTGACCACCATGTTGGGGGGCGGCACCGGCCCTTCCGCCGGCACCTCCGCCACCACCTGCACGCCCGGCCCCTGGCACATGGCGCAGATGCTGCGCGCGGCAGATTCCTTCCCGATGAACCTCGCCTTCTCCGGCAAGGGCAATGCCGCCACGCCCGCCGCACTGATCGAGATGATCGAGGCGGGCGCTTGCGCGATGAAGCTGCATGAGGACTGGGGCACCACCCCTGCCGCCATCGACAACTGCCTCAGCGTCGCCGACGACCACGACATTCAGGTCATGCTGCATTCGGACACGCTCAATGAGAGCGGCTATGTCGACGACACCATCGCCGCTTTCAAGGGCCGCACGATCCATGCCTTCCACACCGAGGGCGCCGGCGGCGGGCACGCGCCGGACATCATGAAAGTGGCCGGGCTGCACAATGTGCTGCCCTCCTCCACCAACCCGACGCGGCCCTTCACGGTCAACACGCTCGACGAGCATCTCGACATGCTGATGGTCTGCCACCATCTCGATCCGTCGATCCCTGAAGACCTGGCCTTCGCCGAAAGCCGTATCCGCAAGGAGACCATCGCGGCGGAAGACATCCTGCACGATCTCGGCGCACTCTCGATGATGAGCTCGGATTCGCAGGCGATGGGCCGCATCGGCGAGGTCATCACCCGCACCTGGCAGACCGCGCACAAGATGAAGGTGCAGCGCGGCGCGCTTCCTCAGGACGCGGGCAAGGGCAACGACAACTTCCGCGCCAAGCGCTATGTGGCGAAATACACCATCAACCCGGCGATCGCGCATGGCGTG
>JAIXUP010000001.1 GCA_027483505.1 Hyphomicrobiales bacterium | reverse complement strand
TTGCCGCCAATGAGGACCACAAGGGCTACCACGCGCTGCTCGGTGATTTCGTCCAGATGGTCCGCACCGGCATGCAGCGCGGTCCATCCCTCGCCGACGCCGCAGCGGCCATGCGTTTGTTTGAGGCAATCCGCCGGACGAAAGTGAGCTGAGACTGCATGTCTGCGATCAGCCGTGAGCAGCCAGCAACCGGTTTGACCGGCGGTTCGGGCATTTCATTGCCCATCGACACATGTTGTCGGGGACCCGACCCCGGATGGGCTGGCCAAAGTCACCCGCACCGTGGACAAGATTGCAGGCGGTCTGTCGGCGCGGGGGAAAAGACTGTCAAGGCATTGCGGCTTTCCTGTTGACCGTCTCGAACTTCGCCGTGATGTTACCATGATGGATGGATCGGCTCCGGTTCTTGTCGTCGACAATCTGCAATTGGCCTTTGGCGGCCTGCGCGCGCTCGACGGAGCATCGCTGAGCATCCCGACCGGCGGCGTGACAGCCTTGATCGGCCCCAATGGCGCCGGGAAGACAACCTTGTTCAATGTGATCTCGGGCCTGCTCAAGCCCAACGCAGGAACGGTGATCCTGGCCGGGCAAGACGGGCACGGCCGTGACCTTACAATGCTGCCACCTGACCAGATCAGCCGGCTCGGCCTTGTCCGCACCTTCCAGATCGCGCGCGGCCTGCCGAAGATGACGGTGTTCGAGCATCTCATGCTCTATGGTCCGGACCAGCCGGGCGAGCGGCTCTGGATGGTGATGACCAGTCCATCCGCCGTCCGTCGACGCGAGGATGAACTGTCGGAAAAGGCGCTGGCGGTCGCACGTCGCATGCGCCTCGATCACCTGATCGACAATCCCGTGACGGCCTTGTCGGGCGGTCAGAAGAAGCTCCTGGAAATCGGCCGCGCCCTGATGGCAGAGCCGCGGCTGATCCTGTTCGATGAGCCAGCAGCCGGGGTCAATCCGACGCTGGCCGAGACGATCGGCGACCAGTTGCGCGCGATCGCCGCGGAGGGACGCACCGTGCTTCTGATCGAACACGACATGGCGCTGGTCGGCCGCGTTGCGGACCATGTAATCGTCATGGCCCTGGGCCGCAAGCTGGCCGAAGGTTCCTTCGACGCGGTCTGCGACAATGCCGAGGTCCAGAGGGCCTATCTCGGCGTCAGGGCGGAATTGGCCGCATGAGCATCCTCAGCATCGACGGGCTTGCCGGTGGCTATGCGAGCGCCGACCATATCGTGAAGGGCGTGTCCATGTCTGCCGACGCCGGCGAAATGGTCGCCATCATCGGGCCGAACGGAGCCGGCAAATCCACGGCGCTCAAGCTCGCCGCCGGACTGCTGCGCTGCACGGCGGGACGGGTCTCGGTCGGCGGCGCGGACATTACTGCTGCGACCCCGCAGAGCGTCCTGGCGGCAGGCTTTGTGCTGGTGCCGCAGGAGCGCAATGTCTTTGCCGCGCTGAACATCGCGGAAAACCTTGCCATGGGAGCCTTCACCACGCCTGCCCTGATGCGGCAACGGCGCGAGGCGGTCTATGCCAGGCTGCCCTTGCTGGCGCAACGCCGGGGGGCGCTGGCGCGCACCCTGTCGGGAGGCCAGCGGCAGTTGCTGGCGATGGGCATCGCACTGATGGCTCAGCCGAAGGTGCTCGCGCTCGACGAGCCAACCGCCGGCCTCAGCCCAATGGCGGCTGCCGAACTCTTCGCCACGATCAGGGCTCTTGCGAAAGATGGAGTCGCAGTACTGATGGTCGAACAGAATGCGATCGAGGCGCTGGGCGCCTGTGATCGTGGCTATGTGCTGGTGGACGGGCGGGTTGTCCGCGAGGGTTCGGCGGGCGGCATCATGGCCGATGAAGACATCCGGCGGCTGTTCCTGGGAGGCCGCAAGGCGCAGCATGCCGTCGCGACCAGATGAAGATGATGTGATTGAAAGCCGGCTCATGGATGGGCCAGACAAAGGGAGACGGGACCATGTCATTGTTGATCAACCGCCGCCGGTTCATGGCCGGCGCAGCTGCCGGAACGGCCCTGATGGCCTCGCCTGCCATCCTGCGCGCGCAGGCCGGCCCGATCAGAATCGGTACGCTCACACCGCTGACAGGCTCGGGCGGCCTGTACGGTCCGGTCATGGCCAATGTCGTCAAGGCCGTTGCTGATGAGGTCAACGCGGCAGGGGGGCTTCTCGGCCGTCAGGTCCAGATTATCTCGGAAGATGACCAGACCAATGCGGAAGCAGGGGTCCGGGCAGCCCGCAAACTGATCGATGTCGACAAGGTCAACGCCATACTCGGCACCTGGGCCTCGGCTGTCACCACGGCGGTCGCGCCGCTGTGCTGGGAGAACAAGGTCTTCCTGTTCACGGTGTCGGGAGCGGACTCGATCACCCAACTGCCGCACAATGGCTGGCTCGCCCGTACGCAGCCAAACACCACGCTGCAGGGGCGCAAGTTCGCCGAGTTCTGCCTGGAGGTCTCGGGCGGCAAGCGCGCCTTCTTCATGATGCCGCAGACACCCTTCACCCAGTCGACCTTCAACAACTTCAAGATCGCCTACGACAAGGTCGGCGGCGCCACCGAACTGCTGATCTATGACGACAAGAAGCCGAGCCTGCGCACCGAGGTCGACCAGGCCATGCGCTACAATGCCGACTGCATCTTCGTCGGCGGCTACCTGACCGACACCACGGTTCTGCTGCGGGACCTGTTCCGGGCCGGCTTCAAGGGCAAGATCGTCGGCCCCGGCTATTCGATCAACCAGAAGCTGGTCGAATCGGTGGGCCAGCCGGAGGCAACGGAAGGCGCCTACGGCATGCTGCCCTCGCCGCAGGAGGGCTCCAACGGCTGGAAGAAGGTTGCGGACCTGACCAAGCAGGCCAGCCCGGACCCGTTTTCGTGCCAGATCTATGACCACATCAACCTCGCCATCATGGCGATGGCGCAGGCCAGGGACGCCAGCGGGCAGGCCATCCGCGACAATGTGCGGGCTGTCAGCCAAGGCGGCGGAGAGAAGGTCGACAATGCGGTCGACGGCCTGAAAGCGATCGCCGCCGGCCGGAAGGTCGACTATGACGGTGCATCCGGCCCTTGCGACTTTACCGACCTTGGCGACATCACCGACGTCAAGTTCCGCTACGAGCAGGTCAAGGCGGGCAAGATGGCTTTGGTCCGGATCGCCTGATCCGGCCCGGGGAATGTTCTCATCGATCATTCAGGCCTTGCTCAACGGGCTGGTGTCCGGGACCATTCTGGCGGTCCCGGCCATCGGCTTCACCGCCATTTTCGCAGTGCTGCGCTATCCCAACTTCGCGATCGGCTCGCTGGCCACCATCGGGGCCTATGCGGGCTGGTTCGCCAATCTCCGGCTTGGATGGCCGCTCGAAGCCAGTTTCGGGTTGGCTTTCCTCGGGGCCGGGATCGCGACGCTGGCGGCCGAATGGCTGGCGGTGCGTCCCCTCGAGAAGAGCGGCGCGCTGATGATGGCGATCTGCTCGCTCGCTGTCGGAATCGTTCTGGAAAACATGGTGCGCTTCGCCTTCGGCAACGAACCGCGCGGCTTCAATGTGCCGCTGATGCGCGACATCCGCTTTGGCGATCTGCGCATTTCCCCCCAGCAGGTCGAGAACTTCGCGGTCGCGCTTCTCCTGATGGCGCTGCTCTGGGCGGCGCTGAACCTGACCCGGATGGGACGCGCCATGCGAGCAACCGCTGACAACGCTGATCTCGCCAGACTGAAGGGCGTGCAGCCCGGCACCGTGGCGGCGATCACGGTCATGGTCGGCGGCGGCCTTGCCGGCATTGGCGGGATGCTGGTCGCGCTCGACACTGCGGCCGATCCGCTCACCGGGTTTCGCCTGATCCTGTCGGTCTTCGCGGCCGCAGTCCTTGGCGGGTTGGGCTCGATCCCGGGCGCTGTGCTGGGCGCCCTAATCATCGGCATGGTGGAAGAACTGACAGTGCTACTGCTGGCCCCCAACTACCGGACAGCCATCGGCTTCGCCGTCATCCTGATCGTGCTCACGGTCCGGCCGTCAGGCCTGTTCGGCGAGAGGGCCGGCTGATGGTCAACTACATCATCTTCATCCTCGTGGTCGCCGGCGTCTATGCCCTGCTGGCCCAGTCGCTGACGCTGTCCTGGGGTCTGGCCGGCCTCGTCAACCTTGGCCTCGTCGGCTTCTTCGCCATCGGCGCCTATGCCTCCGCCATGACGACCAAGTGGGGCGGCTGGCCGATCCCGCTTGGATTGCTGGCGGCAACGGTCCTTGGCCTCTTCACAGGCTTTATCGTGACCATTTCGACCTTGCGACTGCGCGACGACTACCTGGCCATCGTCACCCTCGGCTTCGCGGAAGTGGTCCGCCTTGTCGCCTCGAACGAGATCTGGCTGACCGGCGGAACGGACGGGATTGCCGGCGTGCCGTCGATTGTTCCGCGCGCCTGGGGTCAGGGCTACCATGTCACGATGCTCGCCATCGTCAGCGTGCTCGCCATCGCAACCTGCGCGCTCGTGCGCCATCTGGCGGCAAGCCCGTGGGGCAGGGCGCTCAGGGCGGTGCGCGAGGATCAGGTCGTGGCGGCGGTCGCGGGCAAGCCCGTCATCCGCCTGAAGGCGCAGGCTTTCTCCATTGCTGCCGCAATCGCTGCGCTGGCAGGCGCCATTTACGGTCACTACACCAGCTATGTGGCACCCGAGATCTACCAGCCGCTGATCACGATCTACGTCTTTCTCGCCGTCACGGCCGGCGGCGTTGGCCGCCCCGCCGGCGCGTTCCTCGGCGCCTACCTGCTGATCGGATTTCTCGAACTGACCCGCTTCATGGCCGAGATCGTGCCGGGCGTCAGTCCGGTGCAGGCGGCGGCCACCCGCGAAATCCTGGTGGGACTGGCGCTGATCCTGCTGCTCCGGCTCAAGCCGAACGGCATCATGCCCGAGCGGAACCAGAAAGCCCCACCTTCGACAGCATGAAGCGAGGACCATCATGAGCGCAATCATCGACGAACTGACCGCCTGCAGCCGCAGCCTGGTCGCTTCCGACGGCCCCGGCACGCTCTATGCCCGCCTCGACAAGGCCGTTCAGACGCTGGTCGGACACCGGCTCTTTACGCTTCTTGTCGTGGTCGAGGGCGGCGCGGAGGTCGAGCGGATCTACTCGTCCGATCCGGTGGCCTACAAGCTGACAGGCCGCAAGCCGATGGGTCCCACCCCCTGGGGCGACCACGTGATCAAGGGCATGCAGCCCTGGCATGGCCGCACAATGGCGGACATCCGCTGGGCCTTTCCGGATCACGAACTGATCGCAAGCCTTGGCTGCGGCTCGTGCATCAACATCCCGGTCATCGTCTTCGGCCGCATGATCGGCACGATGAATGTCCTCGACCGCGAGCACGCCTATGATGACAGCGCGGTGGCCACACTCGGCCTGTTCGCGCCGATCCTGACACTGCCTTTCGCCGAGGCGGCAAAGGCGATCGAATCCCGCAGCTGAGGAGCCCGCCATCGCGAAATCCGGACGCTGTCCTCTACAAGGACGGGCTGGCGCGGCGCGCGTGACGCGCCGCCTCGGCCACGGCAATGGCGAGGGTCTGGGCGCTGCTCAGAAGGGTCGGCATCTCGATGTACTCCTCCGGCGTGTGGCCTCCGCCACCCGATGGTCCGACGCTGCACAGGGTCGGGCATCCGACGTTCGCGGTGTAGCCTGAATCGGCGCAGCCGCCGCTGAAGTCGGCCGTGACGTCGATGCCGAAGCGGGATGCGGCGCGGGTGTAGATGTCGAGCAGCTGCAGCGAAGCCGGGCTCTGCGTCAGCGGCAGGAACTCGCCCAGGATGGCCAGCGTTGCGGAGGTCCCGTCGACAGAAGGAGTCTCGATGATGGACCGGATGGCCGCGACGAGTTCATCGCGCTGCGCCGGTTCGACGTAGCGCAGGTCGATCTCGCACCAGGCCGAAGGGGCGATCGTGTTGACTGTCTGGCCGCCCCCGATCAGGCCGACATTGACCGAGACGCCCCGGTCGAGGTCGGTCAGGGCATGCAGCGGAGCGACCTTCTGGGCAAGATCGAGGATCGCCGAACGGCCGCGCGCATAGTGCGCACCCGAATGCGCGGCCTTGCCCGCGAACTCGGCCCGCATGAAGACGCCGCCCTTGCGTCCGCGCGTGATCACCTGCGTGCGCCGGTTGCTGGTTGCGGTTTCGCTTTCCGCAAGACGCGACGGCTCGGCATTGAACACCGCGCTGGCCTCGCGTGCATGGGCTTCGATCAGCCCGCGCGACGACGGCGAGGCGATCTCCTCGTCTGAGGTCGTCAGCATCAGCAGCGGCGAGTCCGCCCCGCCCAGCGCGGAAAACGCGGCCATGACGAAGGCTTCGATCACCAGACCAGACTTCATGTCAGCGACGCCGGGCCCGTAGCCGCGCCCATCGACGACCGTGAAGGGCCGCCGTGTCGGCTCACCCTTTGGAAACACGGTGTCGCGATGGCCCATCAGCATGACGGGGCGGTCGAGCGCGCCGCCGGCCGCTGGCAGCCGCGCTGACAGGCCATCGCCGAAGCGGTCATGCGGCATGCGCCGGATGTCGAGGCCATGGGATTGCCAGAACCGGACCAGAACCTCCCCGGCAGCATCGACGCCGGGCTTGTCGTAGGTGCCAGAGTCGGCATTGACGAGCTCCCTGAGCAGGTCGACCATCGCCGCCTCCTGCGAGGCGAGCCAATCAGCCAGCGCCTGATTCTGCGCGTCGATCGTTCCGGTCATCAGCGATAGTCCTTGCATTCAACGAAAATCTGATTGTAAATTCCATATATCGAAAATCAAGTTCCATTTTATGGAACAATCTGGAGATCGATGGTGTCCATTCTGGTGAGTGCCGCGAAGGTCCTGCGCTGCTTCTCCGATGATTGCGCCGAAGTCTCTGTGACCGAACTGGTGCAGCGGCTCGGCATGCCCAAAAGCAATGCGTCTCGGCTTCTGCGATCGATGCGGGATGCGGGGCTGCTCGAAAGCGTGGGCACCGGCAAGCGCTACCGGCCAAGCCTGATGCTGGTCGATGTGGGCCGCAGCTACCGGCGGGCGTCGACGCTGGTGCAACGCGCCGATGAGGTGGTCGCGCGGGTGTCGGCCGCCTGCGGGCACACCGGCTATGTCAGCCAGCGCGATGGCCTGGACATCACCGCCGTCACCGATCATCCCGGCAGCAATGCCCTCAGGGTCGTCAGTTCCATCGGCCGCAAGCTGCCGGCCTTCGCCAGCGCCACCGGACGCAGCCTGCTGGCCCGCCTCACCGACGAAGAGGTCACGGCGCTGTATCCACGCGGACTGCCGCCGGGACCGTCAGAGACCTCGCCGCAAAACATGGCGCAACTCTTCGAGCGGCTTGCCCAGATCCGCCGGCGCGGCATCGCTGTCTCCCATGATGAGGCCAATCGCGGGGTTGCGGCTGTTGCGGTGGCCGTCGGCGACCAGCGGCAGCGGGAAGAGGTGTCGCTTTGCATCGTGTTTCCGGCTGCGACCTGCGACCCCGCCGAACGCGACCAGATCGCACAGGACCTGTTCGACGGGGCCGCGGAAATCGCAGGTCTGGTCAATGACCGTCTGTTCCCGATGTCGCTCGTCGGCAAGACCCTGAAAGCGGCGTGAGGCCAGCATGAACAGCGCAACCTCGAAGACATCGTCACGCTGGCGCGTCGGCCTCGACATCGGCGGCACGTTCACCGATTTCGTCCTCTATGGCAGCAATGATGGCGGCATCACGCTGCACAAGCGGCTGACCACGGCCAAGGACCCCTCGGAGGCGGCGCTTCTCGGCCTCGAAGAGGTCCTCGCGATGCGCGGGCTCGGCTTCGCCGACCTTGGCGACATCGTCCACGGCACCACGCTGGTGACCAACGCCATCATCGAGCGCAAGGGCGCACAGCTTGGCCTGATCACGACCAAGGGTTTTCGCGATGTGCTGGAGATGGGCACAGAGCAGCGCTACGATATCTACGACCTGTTTCTCGCCTTTCCCGCCCCGTTCGTGCCGCGTGACCGAAGGCTGGAGGTCCGCGGGCGCATGGATTGCGACGGTCATGTCCTGAGCGCGCTCTCGCGCGACGACATCGAGCGGGCGGCCCATGCGCTGGTGGCCGCGGGCTGCGAAGCGGTGGCGGTGGCGTTCCTCAACGCCTACGCCAACCCGGCCCACGAACAGGAAGCGCGCCGTATCATCGCGGCGCTTTACCCGGACCTTGCCGTGTCGCTGTCGGCGGAGGTTGTCGCGGAGATGGGTGAATACCAGCGCACCGTCACCACCTGCGCCAATGCCTATGTTCAACCGCTGATGGCCCGCTATCTGGGCCGGCTTGAGCGGGTGCTGGCGCAGCGCGGCTTTCGCGGCGCGCTGCGACTGATGCATTCCGCCGGCGGGCTGGTCTCGCCTGAAACCGCCGCCAGCCTGCCGATCCGGCTTCTGGAAAGCGGGCCGGCCGGCGGAGGCCTGGCCACAGCCCTGTTCGGCGAACTCGCCGGCAAGCCCGACGTGATCTCGTTCGACATGGGCGGCACCACCGCCAAGGCCTGCATGATCGAGGGAGGGAGGGCGGAGATCGCGCCGATGCTCGAGGCGGCGCGCGTGCACCGCTTCACCAAGGGCTCCGGTCTGCCGATCAAGGCGCCCGTCATCGAGATGATCGAGATCGGGGCCGGGGGCGGCTCGATCGCGGCAATCGACGAAGTCGGCCTGCTGAAGGTCGGCCCGCACTCCGCCGCTTCCGATCCGGGTCCGGCCTGCTACGGGCTCGGCGGCACGCAGGCGACGGTGACGGACGCCAATCTCGTGCTCGGCTACTACGACCCCGGTTTCTTCCTTGGCGGCCGGATGAAGCTCGATCTGGATGCTGCCCGGCGGGCCATTGCTGCCGTCGGTGCGCCGCTCGGCCTCAATGTCGAGCAGACGGCGCTGGGAATCCACAAGGTCGTCGTCGAGAGCATGGCGGCCGCCACGCGCGTGCACCTGATTGAGAAGGGCAAGGATCCGCGCCACTATGCCATGGTCGGCTTTGGCGGGGCCGGCCCGGCCCATGCGGTCAATGTCGCCCGGGTGCTTGGGGTTGCCGAGGTGATCATCCCGCCGGCGTCCGGCGCGGCCTCGGCGCTCGGCTTTCTGGCCGCACCGCTGTCGTTTGATTGTGTGCGCTCTCATCCAGTGCGCTTTGTCGAGGGTTTCGACGCAGGGGGCGTCAACGCCGTTCTGGCCGATCTCGTGGCCGAAGGGTCGGCCCGGCTTGTCGCGGCCGGCGTCGCGCCCGCCGAGATCCGCATCGAACGCAGCGCCGACATGCGCCTTGTCGGCCAGATGCATGACATCTCTGTCCCGCTGCCGGACGGCCCGATCAGCGCCGCGTCCCTGTCGGCGATCCGGGCAGCCTTCGTGAAGGTCTACAGCGCCCGCTACACGGAGGTTTACGAAGGCGCACGCATTGAAGCGGTGAATTTTAGGGTCAGGGCGGCAGGTCCGACGCCCGTCCTGTCGTTCGAGGGGTCCGGGGCCGGAGGCGCACCGTCCCAGGCCATCAAGGGCAAGCGTCATGCCTGGTTCGAGGGCGGCGACGCCGATGTTCCGGTCTATGACCGCTATGCGCTGCGGCCGGGAGACGCCATCGCCGGCCCGGCCATCATCGAGGAGCGTGAGTCGACCACCGTCATCGCGCCGGGCGACGCCCTCAAGGTCGACACCAACCTCAACCTGCGCATCACGGTTGCATCCCAGGCCGCTGCGCGGGCGCTTGTGACGCCTGAAATGCCGCTGCACGAGGCCATGACGCGGATCGAAGCCGACCCGATCGGTCTCGAAATCATGTGGAGCCGCATGATCAACGTGGTCGAGGAGATGTGGCTCACGGTCTGCCGCACGGCTTTCTCCCTCGTCATCTCCGAAGCGCAGGACTTCGCCTGCGAGTTGCTCGATCCGGAAGGCGAGACTCTCGCGCATTCGCCGCGCGCCATGCCGGTCTTCAACCTGACCCTGCCGCGCGCCGTGAAGGCGCTGCTGGCGCGCTATCCGGTCGAGACGTTGTCGCCGGGCGACGTGCTCGTCACCAACGATCCGTGGCTGTGCGCCGGACACCTGTTCGACATCGCGGTCGTGACCCCGGTCTTCCGGCAGGGCAGGGTGGTAGGGCTAATGGGGACGGTCGGCCATGTCTCCGATATCGGCGGCACCAAGGACTCCCTGAAGGCGCGCGAGATCTACGAGGAAGGCTTCCAGATCCCGCCCATGAAGCTGTTCGAGGCGGGCAAGCCGAACGAGACGCTCCTGCGGCTTCTGGCCGAGAACGTGCGCAATGGCGATCAGGTGATCGGCGACGTGCACTCGTTCGTCGCGGCCAACGCCATCGGCGCCGAGCGGCTCCTCGCCTTCATGGATGATTACGGCATGCATGACCTGCGCGCGCTGGCGGCCGTGGTCCAGGGCCTTTCGGAGAAGGCGATGCGTGACGCGATCCGCGCCATCCCTGACGGCGTCTATGCAGCAACCATCACCAACAACCCGCTGGGCACAAAGCTGAGCTACCCGGTCTCCATCACCGTCGAGGGCGACCGGATGGAGATCGACTTTGACGGCGCGCCGCCGCAGGTCGGACAGGGCGGGCTGAACTCGACGCTGAACTACACCGAAGCCCATGCCACCTATCCGCTGAAGTGCATGCTGACGCCGTCGGTGCGCGGCAACGCGGGCTGTTACCGACCGTTTTCGGTGAAGGCGCCGGAAGGCTCGATCCTCAACTGCAGCCGTCCTGCCGCCGTCAACCTGCGCACCCGGACGGGATGGTATCTCGCGCCGAACATTTTCCGCGCGCTTGCCGATGCCGTGCCATCCCGCGTTCAGGCCTTCACAGGCTTGCCCACCGCCGCCAACATCTATGGCCGGGATGCACATGGCGGCTACTATTCGGACCTGCTGTTCTCCGGGGGCGGGCAGGGCGCCTCCGCATCCGGCGACGGCAAGTCCGGCCTGCTCTGGCCCACATCGGCGGCCAACACGTCGATCGAGCTGATCGAAAGCCGCGTGCCCGTCGTCGTGCTGGAAAAGACCTACCTCGCCGATTCAGGCGGCCCAGGTCGATTCAGGGGCGGTCTCGGCCAACGCGTACGGCTTCGCAAGCGCCACGATGACGGGCTCCCGACGCAGGTCTCGGTTTATCCCGAAGGTGTCGACAACCCGATCGATGGGCTGTTTGATGGATTGCCGGGCGGCACGGCCCGGGGCCGGGTGGTGGATGCGGGCGGCATGGAACTGCGGAACTGCGGCACAGGCGAGCTTGTCGAACTGACCAGCCCGGAGCAGATCGTCGAGATCACCCTCGCGGGCGGGTCTGGCTATGGCGATCCGGCCAAGCGGCGACCGGAACACCTTGCCCGCGACCTTGCGCTCGGGCTGGTGACGCCGGAAGGCGCCCGGCGCGACTACGCGGCCTCCGTTGGCCTCGCCACAAGACACGGCACGGATACTGCACTGACCTGATCGAGACTTTTGCCGCCAAGGGCGGTCTGGACGCGCAAAGAGGAGAGAACAATGACGAAGGCACCACAGGCGCTGTCCCGGCGCCATATGTTGGCGATGGGCGCAGCCGGTCTGGCCAGCATGACGCTCCCCGAAGCGGCGTTCGCCCAACAGGGCGGCCGCCGGATTCTGGTGATCGCCTCCAACCAGGACATCCCGAACTTCGACCCGCATATCGGGACCGGCTACTCGGCCAGCATGCTGCTGAGGAACTGCTACGACTCGCTGGTGCGGGTTGAAAGCAATCCGCCCAAGCCCGTGCCGCATCTCGCCGCGTCCTGGACGTCATCCGCAGACGGGCTCGAATATGTCTTCAGGCTTGATCCGGCGGCGAGGTTTCAGGACGGCTCGCCGGTGACCGCCGATGACGTGGTCTATTCCTTCCAGCGCCTGCTGCGGCTCAACCGCGGCAACGCCTGGATGATCCAGGGCGTCGTGACGCCGGCAGGCGTCACGGCGGTCGATCGCGGCACCGTCAAGTTTGTGCTCGCGAAGCCCTTCGCCGCGTTTCTTCAGGTGCTGCCCTGGGCGTGGATTGTCTCGAAGGCGCAGGTTGAAGCCAATCTCGGCACGGATGACGGCCAGACCTGGCTGCGCAGCAACCTCGCGGCCTCCGGGCCGTTCAAGGTGCGCCGCGCCGAGGCGGGAGCCCTCTACGAGCTCGAGCGCATTCCCAATGCCTGGAAGGCAGGCGGCGGCAATCTCAGCGGCGCCATCTGGCGGATCACACGGGAAACGGCCACCCAGCGGCTGATGCTCCAGCGCGGCGAGGTCCATATCGCGGTCGATCTGACCTCCGAAGACATGGACGCGCTGAAGGACCGTCCGGGCGTGGTCAGCATCATCGAGCCCGAATACCGAACCTTCTCGATCAAGATGAACACCCGCCATGGGCCGATGGCCGATCCGGAGTTCCGCAAGGCCGTATCCTATGCCACCAACTATCAGGCTATTGCCGACGCCGCCGGCTATGCCGACCTGATGATCGGCCCGCTGCCGCACGGCATTCTCGGCCATGATCCGAAGCTGACCGTCTACCGCACGGACCTCGCCAAGGCCCGCGAGCATCTGGCCAGGTCAAAGCATCCCAATGGCGGGGTCAAGCTGACCATGGTCCACGTCTCGGGCCTCGATCAGCAGAGGCGCTGGGGGCTGGTCATGCTCGACAGCCTCAAGCAGCTCAACATCGAACTCGACATCAAGCCGATGATCTGGCCGGACATGGTCGCATCCTGCCGCTCGCCGGAAACCTTCCCGGACCTTTTCCCGGTCTACCAGACCGCCAATTATGGGGATCCGGACAACATCGCCTTTGCCGCCTATCATTCGTCGCGCAACGGCAACTGGCAGAACGCCGTCTACGCCAATCCCGAAGTCGACCGATTGATCGAAGCGGGCCGGGCCGAACCGGACGAGGCCAAGCGGATCGCGATCTATGGCGAGATGCAGCGCAGGATCGTGGACGACGCGCCCGACATTTTCGGCGTGCTGGAGCGCCGCAAACTCGCCTTGCGCGATCAGGTCAAGGGCTTCACCTTCGTGCCCGTGGCCTCCAATGCCATCGAGCTGTTTCCGCTGTCGCTGACCTGATCCGGCGCCGGGCCTGCTGCGCGCCATCGCGGGGCCGCGAGGCGCGCAAAGGGCCAGGCTCCGGCCTTCTTCTCGAACCGGGGTGGCTGTTGCTGCGCTTTGTCATCAGGCGGATGTTTTTGACGATCCCTGTGCTGCTCGGGCTGACCGTGCTGGTGTTCGCGATCGGCCGCCTGCTGCCTGGCGATCCGGTCGCGCTGGCGGCGGGCCCCAACGCCACACCGGCCGAGATCGCCGCCTATGCGCGGGAGTTCGGCCTCGACCGGCCGGTCTGGGTTCAATACACCAGCTACCTGACCGGTCTGCTGGGCGGCAATTTCGGCGTGTCGATCTTCACCCGCCGGCCGGTGATCGAGGACCTGATCGCCTATACGCCTGCCACGCTCGAACTCGTTTTCGCGGCCATGGCGCTGGCAATCCTGATCGGCATCCCGGCAGGCCTTGCCGCCGCAGTCTATCGTGACCGCTGGCCCGACTATCTCTCGCGCGTGGCGGCGCTGGGCGCGATTTCGATGCCGCGCTTCTTCCTTGGCCTGTTGCTGCAACTGGCCTTCGCCATGTGGCTCGGCTGGCTGCCGCTCGGCGGGCGCTTTCCCCTGACCGACGATCCGCCGCGGCTTGTCACCGGCTTTCTGACGGTCGATGCCCTGATCGCGCAGGACCTTTCGGCATTCTGGACAGCCTGCCGGCACCTCGCAATGCCGGCCATCGCCATGTCGCTGTCGCCACTGGCGACCATTATGCGCATGATGCGGGCCTCGACGCTGGAGGTCATGCAGCAGGACTATGTCATGACCGAGCGGGCGCTTGGCCTGTCGCAACGCCTGATCGTGACCAAGTATGTGGCCCGCAATGCGATTTCCGCCACACTCACGGTCATCGGGCTCTATTTCGGCTGGCTGCTCGGCGGCACGGTGCTCGTGGAGACGATCTTCGACTGGCCGGGGCTCGGCCTTTACGCGACCAAGGCTGTGGTGACACAGGACTTCATGCCGGTCATCGGCGTCACGCTGGTCATCGGCACGCTCTTTGTCTGCGCCAATCTTTTGGTCGACGTCCTGTACGGCGTGATCAACCCGAAGGTCCGGACGGAATGAGCCTGACCGCGCCGCCTCTTCCCGACCATTCGGCTCAGGAGATCGCGGTGCCAATCTCGGCCAGCGGGCAGGCATGGCGGCGGAGCCTCTACCGTTTCCGCCAGAGCACGCTGTCGATCATCGGCCTGATCCTTGTGCTCGGTCTGCTGCTCGTTGCTGTGGCCGGTCCCTGGATCGTGCCCTTTCCCGAACATGTCACCGGCAGTGTCGCCACGGCGAACCGTTTCCGGCCTCCTTCTGTCGCCCATCCCTTCGGGACAAATGAGTTGGGCCAGGATGTGCTGTCGCTCGTCCTGGCGGGCACGCGGGTCTCGCTGTTTGCTGGCCTCGCCGTCGTGCTGGCTGGCGCCTTTGTCGGCACGGTGATCGGGGCTGTCGCGGGTTATGCGGGCGGCTGGGTCGATGAAGTGCTGATGCGTCTCAGCGACCTCAAGCTGACGGTCCCCGGCCTGATCTTCGCGATGGCGATCGCAGCAGCGCTGGGGCCCGGCCTCGTCAACATGGTGATCGCGATCGCCGCCGGCTGGTGGCCGGGTTACGCCCGGCTGGTGCGCGGCGAGGTCATGGCCAAGAAAGAGGAGATGTTCGTCACGGCGGCACGCGCGCTCGGGGCCAGCCCGGGGCGCATCCTGTTCCGGCATATCCTGCCGAATGTCATGACGCCGATCATCGTCAAGATGTCGCTCGACATGGGTTTTGCCATTCTGACCGTGGCGTCGCTGGGCTTCATCGGCATCGGCGTGAAGCCGCCGACGCCGGAATGGGGCGCATTGCTTTCGGTCTCGCGCAACTACATGCCCGATTTCTGGTGGACGGCGATCTTCCCCGGCCTTGCGATCTTCATCGCCGTGTTCGGCTTCAATCTGCTGGGCGATGGCCTTCGCGACGTCTTCGACCCCAAGGCGCGGCGCTGACCATGACCGAACCGCCGCTGCTCGACATCCGTGACCTGCACCTGTCGATGACCAGCTTCGATGGCGAGGCGCATGTGCTGGCCGGCGTCAATCTATCGGTACGCCGCAACGAGGTCTGGGGCGTTGTCGGCGAGACAGGTTGCGGCAAGTCCCTGACCGGCCTGTCCATCTCCCGCCTCGTGCCAAGTCCGCCCGCCCGCTACCTGGGCGGCAAAATCCTGTTCGATGGCCGCGACCTGCTGAGCCTTGATGAGGCAGGGATGCGCAATCTGCGCGGCCATCGCATCGGCATGATCTTCCAGGACCCGACGACCAACCTCAACCCGGCCTTCCGGATCGGCGAGCAGTTGGTGGACGTCGCACTCGCTGCCGATCGCCGCAATCCGGACATTCTTGGCGTCGCCGCGCGGGCAGGGCGGCGCGCGCGGCGCCGGGCAGCCCGCGATCTTGCGGTCCGGACGCTTGCCGAGGTCGGCATCACCGATGCGGCAGAGCGGATCGACGCCTACCCCCACGAGTTTTCGGGGGGCATGCGCCAGCGCGTCCTGATCGCGATGGCGCTGATCGGCCGGCCCGACCTGCTGATTGCGGACGAACCCACGACCGCCCTTGATGTCTCGGTCCAGAGCCAGATCCTGGCGCTGCTGGCCGGCATGGTGCGGGACCACGCCATGGGTGTGATCCTGATCACACACAATCTCGGCGTGGTGGCGAAGGCCTGCAGCCATGTGGCCGTGATGTATGCCGGCGTGATCGTCGAGAGCGGACCGGTCGCTGCGGTGCTGCGAAAGCCGTCGCACCCCTATACGCGGGCCCTGATGTCGTCGATCCCGACAAGCGGAGTCCGCCGCGGTGAACTGAAGGGCCTGCCCGGACAGGTGCCGAACCTGATCAAGCCCCCGCGCGGCTGCCGCTTTGCGCCGCGCTGTGCGCAGGCCGCCGAGGCCTGCCGGGCCGGGCCGCCCCGGCCGGTCGATATCGGTGGCGGTCACATGGCGGCTTGCCTCAAACCTGGCCCGGCGGCGGAGGCGGCCTGATGCTTGTGCTGGAACGGGTGTCCAAGGAGTTCCGCGGACGTCGCAGCCTGTTCACCTCCGGCAGGACCGTCAGCGCCCTGCGCGACATCAGCCTTGCCGTCGAACGGGGCGAGACCTTCGGCATCGTGGGTGAATCAGGCTCCGGCAAGACCACGCTCACGCGCCTGATCCTGCGGCTCGACATGCCGACATCCGGGCGGATCCTGTTTGAAGGCGACGACATGGCGCGGTTGTCGGCTGCGGCCATGCGCCGCCTGCGCGCCCGCATCCAGATTGTCTTCCAGGACCCGTATGCGTCGCTCAATCCCCGCATGACGGTTCACGACATCGTCACGGAGCCCATGCTGATCCACCGCGCAACCCTGGGTCTCGACCAGCGGACCCGGACGGCGCGCGCCGCCGAACTGCTTGCCATGGTCGGCCTCGCCGAACAGCACCTGCACCGCTATCCGCATGAGTTTTCCGGCGGCCAACGCCAGCGGATCGGCATCGCCCGCGCCCTGGCCACCGGGCCGGCGATGCTGCTCCTTGATGAGCCGACCTCGGCACTCGACGTGTCCGTCCAGGCTCAGGTGCTCAACCTCCTGCACGGGCTGCAGCAGCGTCTCGGGCTGACCTATGTCTTCATCAGTCACGACCTGTCGGTCGTGCGCTACATCTGCGATCGCCTTGCCGTGATCAACCGTGGCGAAATCGTCGAGACGGGGCAGGCTGAAGACGTTTTCCGCAACCCGGCGAATACCTACACGCGGATGCTCCTCGCCGCCATGCCGGACCTGCCTTCGCTATGACAATCCCGTGTCGAAGCGCCCTTTCTGCACAGATTCTGTCTCGAAACGCCTGTGAGCCGGATGGTGCTGCGCGGCACGCATGGCCGACTGCGCAGATTGTGTACAGCCTGTCTACAGACTGCCGCGAATACGGATTTACAAATTGCCGGGGTGTGCTTCAATCACGTCCAGGGTTCCAGTTTCCTTTCATCAGACAACGTCGAAACAAGGGGAGTGTCCAGGGTCATGGTGCAGAAGCTTTCACGCCGTCAGACTGCCATCTCGATCGGCGCCGGGGTCATGATGGCCGCCCTCGGTCCGGCGCATCTCGCCCTGGCGCAAGGTGCCGGCGATCCGGTCCGCAAGATCGTGCTGATTTCCGACACGCAAGGCGCCGTGCCGCAGGCGTTCCAGGCCGCCCAGCTCATCGCGCAGGCGTGGAAGCAACTCGGCCTTGACGTCGAAGTTCGTCCCATGGCGCGGCAGGCCCAGACCCAGCTTGTCTGGTTCGACCGCGACAAGTGGGACACCACCATGTGGCGCATGGTGGGCCGGCCCGAACGAAGCGACCCCGATGAAATGACGTTTAACCTGTTTCACTCGTCGACCGCCCCGCGCGGGTTCAACTTCGTCGGCTACAACAATCCCGAATACGACAAGGTCGCCGAAGAGCAGCGTCAGACAGTCGATCCGGCCGCGCGGCAGAAACTGGTGCGGACAGCGCAGGAGATCGTCAACCGCGACCAGCCCTACGCCTTCCTAGTGCATCCGAACACGCTCCAGGCCTTCAACCAATCCGTGTTCGACCCCGCCAGCATCGTGGTGCAAAAGGGTGTCGGCATTCGCAATTTCTGGACCTTCATCGGCGCGGCGCCGCGGGCCGCCCAGAAGACCATGATCATCAACAGCGGCACGGCCCTTCAGGCGATCCACCCACTCTACATCGCCGGCGCGCCGGACAGCTGGATGAACGAACTGATCTGGGACCGTCTTGTCCGGATCGGGCCGGACGGTCTGCCGCGGCCATGGGCGGCGGAGTCCTTCAAGTTCACCGACGACAAGACGGTGGACATCGTGATCCGCAAGGACATGAAGTTCCATGACGGCAGGCCGGTCACCATCGAGGATGTGATCTTTTCCTATGAAGCGCCGATGACGACCGACAAGTCGCCGATGTACAAGCCGTTCGTCACGGACATCGACCGCATCGAGCGCACTGGCGAATTCTCGCTGCGCTTCCACCTGAAACGGCCGAACGCAGCCTTCGCAACCACGGCGCTGGGGCGCGTCTATGTCGTGCCCAAGCATATCTGGGAGCCGCACCTGAAGAGCGTCGAGGGCAAGCCGGAAAACCTCGAATCGATCCGCGACGCGATGAATGTCGGCTCGGGTCCGTTCAAGCAGGTGCGCGCGCGCCTCAACGAGGAAATCGTGCTCGACAAATTCGCCGAGCATTGGGCCGCGCCGAAGATCGATCGTCTTGTGCTGAGGGTGATCCCGAACGCAGAAGCCGTCGTCGGCATGCTGCGCTCTGGCGACATCAACCTGCTGTCGGAGTATGGCGGCGATCCGGACGTGCTCGAGAAGCTCTCCAAGGACAACGCCAACATCAAGCTGACGCAGGAAACCGATGTCGGCATCGAGTTCCTCGCCTTCAACAACCGCCGGCTGCCCTTCTCGGATGTGAAGTTCCGAAACGCGCTGTCGGCGGCCATCGACCGCAACGTTCTGGTCTCAGCAGCCTGGAACGGCTACGCTGTCAGGTCCGTCAGCCATGTCTCGCCAGCCATCGGCTTCTGGCACTCAGCCGATGTGAAGCCGGCGCCGGGCGGAATCGCCGCCGCCAGAACGATGCTGGAGCAGGCCGGATACAAGGTCGAAGGCGGCCGCCTGCGCTATCCCGCCGGGGTCAAGGAAACCCTGCAGCCCCCGGGTTGATGCAGCGTTCATGGAACCGGACAGGGCGGGGACGCTGACTTGAGCTATCTTTTGCAGCGCCTTGCCCACAGTCTTGTGCTGCTTTGGGCGGTGGTCACGATCCTGTTCCTGATGTTCCGGCTGATGCCGGGCAATCCGATGGCCGCCTACATCAGCGAGGCGCTCAACGACGAGCAGCAGCAACTCATCATGGCGCAGTTCGGCCTCGACCGGCCGCTCCATGAACAATACCTGCTCTATGTCTGGAACCTCGCCCAGGGCAATCTGGGAACGTCGTTCTTCCGGCGCGAACCGGTCTGGTCGATCATCCTGTCGGCGCTGCCCAACACGCTGATCCTGACCATGACCGGGCTTGTGCTGGCCTATGCCTTCGGGATTCTCGCAGGCGCATGGCTCGCAACGAAGCGCGGGACGTTGGCGGAAGGCATCCTCGTGCCGATGGCGCTGGCGACGCGCGCCGCGCCGGAATTCTGGCTTGGCATGATCCTGCTGACGGTTTTCGCCTTTTCGCTCGGCTGGCTGCCTGCGGGCGGAGCGAACAGCGCCGGCATGTTCTTCGACAGCGAACTGCACCGTATCTTCAGCCGGGATTTCCTGTTGCACCTGATCCTGCCGGCCGTCACGCTCGCGCTCTATCTTCAGGGCCTGCCGCTGCTGCTGATGCGGTCCACCATGCTTGAAGTGCTGCATGACGAGTTCGTGACCATGGCGCGCATCAAGGGCCTGTCGGAATGGCGCATCACATTGCACCATGCGGCGCGGAACGCCTTGCTGCCCGTGGTGACAGCCTTCGCGCTGGGCCTCGGCGCCACGCTGGGAGGCAATGTGGTGGTCGAGACCGTGTTCTCCTGGCCCGGCCTCGGGAGGCTCCTGGTGACGGCCGTCTCCCAGAGCGACTATCCGCTGGCGCAGGGAGCGTTCTTCGTCATCGCGGTCGTGCTGATCGTCCTGAACCTGGTGGTGGACGTTCTTTACGGCCTCCTCGACCCGCGGGTGTCGCATGGCCGCTCCTGACATGGCAGCGGGCCGCGCCGGAGCGGCGCCCGGCCTGACCGGCAAGCTGGCGCGCCTGCTGCGGGACCCGTTCACCGTGGCCGGACTGACGATCTACGCCGTGCTGATCATCGTCGCCGTGTTCGCCGACCAGTTGATGACCCATGATCCCGGTGAAATCCTGTTCCGCGCCAACGGGCGGGTCGCTTCGAACCAGCCTCCCAGCGCCGCCTACCTGCTTGGAACGACCAATCTGGGCCGGGACGTCTATTCGCAGCTCATCGGCGGCTCACGGATCGCGCTTGTCGTCGGCTTCACCGCGGCGATCTGCGTGGCGGCCTTCGGCACGTTGATCGGGCTGCTGGCCGGCTATTTCGGCGGCAAGCTCGACGCCATCCTGATGCGGCTCGCCGATCTGGCGCTGGCGATCCCGTTCCTGCCCTTCGCCATCGTGCTGGCAGGTTTTTCACGCTCCAGCACGACCAACGTGATTGTCGCCGTCGTGCTTCTGCTCTGGCCCAACACGGCGCGCGTCATCCGCGCCCAGGTCCTGACCGTGAAGGAGCGCGCCTATGTCGAGGCCGCCCGCGTCACCGGCGCATCCGACGCCCGCATCCTGTTCGTCCATGTCGCGCCGAACATCCTGCCGTTGACGTTCCTTTATGGCTCGGTGGCGATCGGCTGGGCCATTCTCACGGAGGCCGCCGTCAGTTTCGTCGGCTTTGGCGATGCCAAGAACATCTCCTGGGGCTACATGCTGCAGGATGCGTTCGTGTCGCAGGCCCTGTCGCGGGGCAGCTGGCACTGGTTCGTGCCGCCGGGCCTGTGCATCATTCTCGTCGTCATCGCCGGTTTCTTCATCGCGCGCGGGGCGGAGGATGTCCTCTTCCCGAAGCTGAGGTCGTGATGGCGGATCAGCAGCCTGTCCTTGAGATCCGGGATCTGAGCGTCGAATACAGGACGGCCCGCGGCGTCGTGCGCGCGGTGGACGGGATCAGCTTTTCGGTGCCGAAAGGCGCGATCCTCGGCCTTGTCGGCGAGTCCGGCTGCGGCAAGACGACCGTGGCGCGGAGCATCACCGGCGTCCTCCACCAGAGCGCAAGGATCGCAGGCGGCGAACTCCTGCTGCATGGCCGCGACCTTGTCAGCGGCCCGCCGAAAGCCTGGCTGGACGCGCGCTGGCGCGAAATCTCCTTCGTGCCGCAGAGCGCCATGAACTCGCTGGACCCGGTCTATCGCATCGGCAGCCAGATCGAGGAGGTTCTGGTCCATCGCGGCGGCAAGACAAGGGCCGAGGCCAGGGCGCGCGCCAGCGCGCTGTTCGAGATGGTGGGCCTCAATCCAGGGCGGCTGGATGAGTATCCACACCAGTTCTCTGGCGGCATGCGCCAGCGCGTCGCGATCGCGCTGGCGCTGGCCCTCAACCCGAGCCTCGTGATCGCCGACGAGCCTGTGACGGCGCTCGACGTCATCGTGCAGCGCCAGATCCTCGACGTGATCCGCGATCTGCAGCAGCGGTTGTCATTGTCGATGATCCTGGTGACGCATGACATCAGCGTGGTGGCCTACCTGTGCGATCAGGTGGTGGTCATGTATGCCGGCCGTGTGGTCGAAAGCGGGAGCACCCGCGAAGTCCTCGAACAGCCGCGCCATCCCTATACAATGGGCCTGACAAACGCCTTTCCCGATCTCGAGAGCGCGGCCCATGAGCTTGTTCCGATCGACGGCAGCCCGCCTGATCTGTCACAGCCGTTGGTCGGCTGCCGCTTCCAGCCGCGCTGCCCTTTTTCCCTGCCGGTCTGCAGCAGCGATGATCCGCGCACGGAGGTTGCCGAGACCGGCGCACGCTTCGCCTGTCATCGCCACGCGGAGAGCGATCTGCTCCGGCGCCATTCGCGTGACATCGCCACATGGCAGAGGCCGCAATGACCTCCGCGCAAACGCCGACACATCCGCTCGTCACGGCCAGCGGCCTGAGCAAACGCTTCGCCGCGCCGCGCAGGCTGTCGGACCTGTTCAACGGGCAGCGACCGCACATCTACGCCGTCGACGGGATCGATCTGTGCATTGGCAAGGGCGAGAGCGTCGGATTGCTCGGGGAGTCAGGCTGCGGCAAGACCACGACCGGTCGGTTGCTGTTGAAACTCACCGAACCCTCCGCCGGCAGCATCGCCTTTGACGGCGTCGCCATCGACACGCTCAAGGGCAACGATCTCACGGCCTTCCGCAAGCGCGCGCAACTTGTCTTCCAGAATCCGTTCGATGCACTGAACCCGCGCTTCACCATCGAGCGCGTGCTGGCGGAGCCGCTGGTCAACACCGGCGTCGAGCGGGCAAGCCACCGCGACAAGGTCGAGAAAGCCCTGGCGCAGGTCAGGCTGCCGCCGCTGTCCAGGTTCGAGGGACTGTTTCCGCACCAGCTCTCCGGCGGACAGTTGCAGCGCATCGTGCTCGCGCGCGCGCTGGTGCTGGAGCCGGACTTCATCGTGGCCGACGAGCCGGTCTCCATGCTGGATGTATCGGTCCGCGCCGGTGTCCTCAACGTGATGAGGGAAGTCAGGGCCACGCTCGGCCTTGCCGCGCTCTACATTTCCCATGATCTCGCGCTGGTGCGCTATGTCTGCTCCACCACGCTGGTGATGTATCTCGGCAAGATCGTCGAGCAGGGGCCGACTGCCGACCTTCTGAAGATGCCGCTGCATCCCTACACGCGCGCCCTGGTCAATGCCGTGCCGGTGCCGCGCGTCGACCAGAGCCACGAGGCGCTTCCCATCATCGGCAATGTCTCGGATGCGCGCGGCCAACCCAGGGGCTGCCGTTTCCGCGACCGCTGCCCCATGGCCGTCGCGCGCTGCGCCGAGGAGGAGCCGCCGCTGCGTGACCTCGGCCAAGGCAGACAGGTCGCCTGCCATCTCGCCTAGAACAACAAGCCTGTACAGGGAAGCGAACGATGAAAACGCACAAGGACATGCTGAAGGACGTCAGCCTCGATGCCCCGTGGGAACTGGTCGAGCTGTTCGCGAAGACGCCGCGCTGGAAACCGAAGGATGTGAACAAGAGCGCCGACATGATCGTGGCGCGCCTGAAGAAATACAACGTGCCGGTGACCGTCCACGAGCCCGAAATCTATCTCTCCGTGCCCTTCGAGGCGTCCGTGACCGTGGGCAAGACCACGATGCGGGCCAAGCCTCCAGCCTATTCACGTCCGACCGAGGGCGTGACAGCCGAGATCGTCTATGTGCCGGCCGTCTATTCCGCCTCGATCGGCACCCTGTTCCAGAAGAACCAGAAGCAGTCCGATCTTGAGTCCCTGCGCGGCAAGATCGCGATTTCGGAAGGCTTCGCCTTTCCGCAGAAAATCAGGGAGTTCGAGCTTGCAGGGGCGGTCGGCGTGATCGCCGTCAACCCCGGCATCGACATCCACTGGGGCATCTGCACGTCGATCTGGGGAACGCCCGATCTCGACGATCTGCCGCGCAAGCCGGGCATTCCCGTGCTGGCGGTCAACAATCCGGATGGCAAGGCCCTGATCGCGCTGGCGGGAACCGGCAAGAAAGCCACCCTCGCCACACATCTGGAGGAGGGATGGTTCAAGCAGAAAGTCCCCGTGGTGGAGATCCGCGGCAGCGAGGAACCGGACAAGTTCGTGCTGCTGCATGGGCACTATGACTCATGGGATGTCGGCGTCGGCGACAACGCCACCGGCGACGCCACCATGCTCGAGATCGCCCGTGTGCTGACCAAGCACGCCGGCAAGCTCAAGCGGTCCGTCCGGATCGCGTGGTGGCCGGGCCATTCCACCGGCCGCTACGCCGGCTCGACCTGGTTCGCCGACCACTTCGGCCTCGATCTCGACGCCAATTGCGTGGCGCAGGTCAACTGCGACTCGCCGGGCTGCCGCTGGGCGACAGAGTTCAAGGACGTCTCGTGGATGAAGGAAACCGAAGGCTTTGCCCAGGACGTCATCAAGTCGGTGGCCGGGCTGGCCTCGCATGGCGAGCGGCCACACCGCGCCGGGGACTATTCGTTCAACAACATCGGCATTTCGAGCCTGCTGATGCTGTCCTCGACCATGCCGGATGAGCTGAGGGCCAAGAAGGGCTACTATACCGTCGGCGGCTGCGGCGGGAACATCGCCTGGCATACGGAGAACGACACGCTCGAGATCGCCGACAAGGACATCCTGCTGCGTGACATGAAGGTCTATCTGGAAGTGGTGGCGGGCATTGCCGACGCCGAGATCCTGCCCTTCGACTGGAAGGCGCAGGTTGCCGAATTCAGCGAGACGATCGCCCGATATCAGAAGGCGGCCGGCAAGGCCTTCGATCTTGGACCCGCTGCTGCGGCGACGGAGAGCCTGGGCAAGGCTCTGACCGGCTTTTACGCAGCGGCGCGGAAAGGGAAGATCAGCCCCCGGTCGGCGAATCATACGATCCAGCGCCTCGCGCGCATCCTCGTGCCGATCAACTACACGCGCGCGCCGCGCTTCAGGCATGATCCCGCGATCCCGGTGCCCGCCCTGCCGACGCTGGCG
Organism: Hyphomicrobiales bacterium; assembly: GCA_027483505.1. Lineage (GTDB taxonomy): Bacteria > Pseudomonadota > Alphaproteobacteria > Rhizobiales > Beijerinckiaceae > Allobosea. The sequence goes on along the minus strand of JAIXUP010000001.1, from coordinate 87,320 downwards.
ACGGCGCTCGACCTCAAGGGTCTCGACAAGACCACCCTCGGCTTCGCCAGGACCCAATTGGTTCGCGGGCAGAACCGATACATCGCCGCCCTGCGCGAGGCGGAAGCGCTCGTTGCCGCAGCAGGCTGAACGCACCGCAACCAACCCGAACCCGACAACGCACGAGACCAGCCATGCCCCTTTCCGCCACCGAAGCCGCCATTCTTGGCGATATCTCCCTCGACACGCCCTGGGAGCTTGTCGAAACCTTCTCGCGCATGCCGCGCTGGCTGCCCGAGGAGGTCAATATTGGCGCCGACGCAATTGTCGAACGGCTGAAGAAGCTGGGCATTCCCGTCGATGTCCACGAGCCGTCGATCTATCTGTCCGTTCCCATCAGCGCCTCGGTCACGCTTGGCGGCAAGGTGCTGCGCGCCAAGCCACCGTCCATGTCCGTTTCGGCGCCGGGCGGAGTCGAGGGCGAACTGGTCTATCTTGATGCCGACGAGGAGAAGTTCCGCTCCTATACGCGTGACCCGAAGGAAATCTTCAAGGATGGCGGCGTTGACGGACCGACCCGGGTCGGCGGCAAGATCGCCATCCTGAACGGCTTCGCCAACCCCGGCACCTGCTCGCTGCTGGAGGAATGGGGCGCGATCGCCGCCATCGCGATCAATCCCGGCGTCGATATCCATTGGGGAACCTGCACCACGGTTTGGGGTTCGCCGGACCTTGATGATCTGCCGCGCAAGCCAAAGATCGCGGTCGTCGCGGTCAGCAATCCGGACGGCCAGAGCCTGATCGCCGCCGCGAAGGCCGGGCAGAGGGCGCGCGTGTCCACGGAACTCATCGAGGGCTGGTATCCGCAGAAAGTGCCCGTGGTGACCATTCCGGGCAGCATCGAGCCGGATCGCTTCGTCCTTGTCCATGGACACTACGATTCCTGGGATGTCGGCGTCGGCGACAATGCCACGGGCGATGCGACCTTGCTGGAACTGGCGCGGGTGCTGCATGCAAATCGGGGCAAGCTCAGGCGTTCGGTGCGGATCGCCTGGTGGCCGGGCCATTCGACCGGGCGCTATGCCGGTTCGACCTGGTTTGCCGACCACTTCGCCGCAGATCTCGACGAGGCCTGCGTCGCGCAGATCAATTGCGATTCGCCGGGCTGCCGCTGGGCCACGAGTTATCATCAGACCACCGCCATGACCGAGACGCGGGACCATGTGGCGGCCGTCATCAGCGAGATCGCCGGCCAGATGCCGGTGTTCAAGCGGCCCAACCAGGCCGGTGACTACTCGTTCAACAACATCGGAATCTCCAGCTATTTCATGCTGTCCTCGACCATGCCGGACGCGCTCAGGGCCGAGAAGAACTACTATGCCGTGTCCGGCTGCGGCGGGAACATCGCCTGGCACACCGAGAACGACACGCTCGAGATCGCCGACCGTGATGTGCTGATGACCGACATGCGGATCTATCTGCTGTCGGTTCTGCGGCATGCCAACGCCGATGTCCTGCCAGTGAACTGGCGGGCAGCTGTCGCGGAGTTCCTGGCCACCATCGACACCTATGCCAAAGCGGCCGGAGCCGCATTTGATCTTGGCCCCTCACGCGCTGCGGCGGCGGCCCTGGCGGCACGCCTTGACGCGCTGCACGCAAAGATCACGTCCGGAACGATGGACCAAAGACGCGTCAATGATGCCCTGATGCGCCTGGCGCGCATTCTCGTGCCGGTGAACTTCACGCTTGAAGCCCGCTTCCGGCATGACCCGGCCTATGCGCTGCCACCCCTGCCGATGCTGGCGGAAGCCACGACGCTCTCCGGCGCGGAACCGGTGCAGGCCGGCTTTGCCAAGACCCAGCTGTTGCGCGGCCAGAACCGATTCACCGCCGCGATGCGGGAAGCGGTCCGCGTGGTCGACGGCGCCCTTTAGCGGCGTTGATGCCTCAGAGCTGCATCCGGCCCAGCGTAGCGAGGAGTGCTGCCCCGGTCCGGATGCCATTGTGGAAGCAGTCGAGGCTCAGGTTCTCGTTGGGCGCGTGATTGGCCTCGTCGGCATTGGCATAGGGCGTTCCGAAGGCCGGCAGGCCGAGGATCTTGGTGAAGACATAATCGGGAAGGCTTCCGCCCAGAGCAGGGAAGAGCAGGGGGTCCGTGCCATTGCCAAGCCGCACGGCCTCGATGACGGCCGGCGCGAACGGATTTTCGAAGGAGGTTTTCGACGGCAGCATGCCGCCGAGGGCGATGAACTCGACATCGGGGGCATATTGCTTCACGTGCGCCGCGACCTTGTCGAACACATCGTCCGGGGTCATGGCCTCGACGAGGCGGATGTCGCATTTGGCGATCGCCTCGCAGGGCAGCACAGTCTTGCTGCCTGGCCCGCCATAACCGCCATGGAGCCCGTTGATCGTCAGCGTCGGATGGAACATCAGCCGGTCATAGAAGGGCCTGTCCGCCGGCGCATCAAGGCTATTGAGGCCAAGCTCCGCCATGGTTCCGGCAAGATCGAGCGGCAGCCCGGCCACGATCTCCCTCTCCGCATTGGTCGGCGGAATGATCCTGTCATGCAGCCCGTCGATGGTGATCTCGCCGTTTGCATTGCGCATCGTCGCAAGCAGATGCACCAATGACCACACGGCATTGGGGGCGACGCCGCCGAAGTTGCCTGAGTGCATGTCCCGATTGGCCGTCCTCGCCCGCAGCTCGAAGGACGCGACCCCGCGCACGCCGAAGGTGACGACCGGCTTGCCCGACGTATGCAGCGGTCCATCGGCGGTGACCACGAGATCGGCTTTCAGCAGATCGCGATGCTCCCGGACGAAGTCGGCGATGTGCGGGCTTCCGATCTCTTCCTCGCCTTCGAGCAGAACCACGATGTTGCACGGCAGCGTGCCGGTCACCGCGAGGTGCGCCTCGATCGCCATCAACTGGGCAAAATGCTGACCCTTGTTATCGCCGATTCCGCGCGCCCAGATGCGGCCATCCCGGATCGTCGGTTCAAACGGGGGACTGAGCCAGAGCTCAAGCGGTTCCGGCGGCTGCACGTCATAGTGGCCATAAAGCAGCACGGTCGGCGCGCCGGGCTTCTTGTCCCAGCGCCCGAGGATCATCGGATGCCGTGCCGTCGGAATCGACTGCGCCTCCAGCCCGAGCCTGTTCAGCATCTCAAGCAGCATGGCGCCGACTTCGGCAATGCCGATGTTCTGGGCGCTGATGCTTGGATGGCGGACATAGTCCATGACGCGCGCAACAAAGCTGTCGCGGTGCGCGTCGATATGGGCGAAGACGTCCGCCAGAGCCGCTTCAGAACGGCCTGCCGCAGAAAGCTCAACAGGTGGCGCCATCGGATATGCTTTCGGTTCGTTGGGACACAGACACGCAGTGACCGGACACCTGACGCCCTAGCCGGAAACGGTCAGCAGCAGGGCGCCGCTCTCGTGCACCGTGACCAGCCAGCCCGGCTCGACCAGCGTGGTCGCATCGAGCTGGGTGACGATGGCAGGTCCGCTGAACTGGTCTCCGGCGCCCAGCGTTCCACGATCATAGACCGGGACCATGGCCAGGGCCCGGCCGACCAGCATGGAGCGATGCGCGACGGGCTTTGCACCGCTTCCGGGCGGGCAGCTCTGTCGTGGCGGATTGGCGACAGCGCCCACCGCCTCGACACGCAAGGTGACGCACTCGATCGGCGCATCAAGCGTAAAGCCGTAAAGCGCCTTGTGCGTCGCCTCGAAGGCTGCTTCGAGCGCACGGGCCTCGCCAACCCACTGCGTCGGAACCTCGCCGCCCTGTCCGCGATAGCGCATCAGCGCTGTCCGGGTCGAGCTGCGTTGATCGACAGCGACCCGCTCGCCGACCAGCCATGCCTCCGCCTTGGCGTCCAGTTCCGCGAAGATCGCCTCCGCGACATCGATGTCGACCGTGCCGGCGCGCGGCAACGTGCGGCTGAATTCAGCGCGGATGTCGGCGCCAAGAAGACCGTCGGCACACAGAACGCCCGGCGCAACCGGGATCATCACACGCGTGACGCCCAGCAGGCTGGCGAGGGCGCAGCCATGCAGGGGGCCGGCCCCACCAAAGGGGACAAGCGTGAAGTCGCGCGGATTGTAACCGCGCTCGACCGAGACCACGCGCAGTGCGCCAACCATGTGGTTGTCGACCACCGAAAGGATGCCGCGCGCGGCAGCCTCCAGCGACAGGCCCAGCGGTTCCGCAACCGTCGTGGCGACCACATCGCGGGCTGCCGATGCATCGAGGCCCATGCCCCCGTCGAGCAAGCTGTCGGGCAAATGGCCGAGCACCACATGGGCGTCGGTGACCGTCGCGACCTGCCCGCCCCGGCCATAAGCTGCGGGGCCCGGGACAGCGCCAGCGCTTTCCGGGCCGACCACCAACCCGCCATTCTTCACGCGGGCGATCGAGCCGCCGCCGGCGCCGATGGTGACCATGTCCACCATGGGCAGCGGCAACGGCCAGTTGCCGACCTGCCCATGCTGCGTCAATTTAATCCGACCCGCCTCAATCAGGCAGATGTCGGCGCTCGTACCGCCAATGTCGACCGTGATGATGTTGTCGATGCCGCAGGCGGCTGCGGCCTGCCGCGCGCCAACGACGCCCGCCGCGGGACCCGACAGCGCGGTTGTGACCGCCGCCTGGCGGATGCGCGACGCGCCGGCCACGCCGCCATTGGATTGCATCAGCATCAGCGGAGCGGCGACCGACAGATCCTTCAGACGGTCCTCAAGCCGGCCGACATAGGTCGAGACGCCCGGCGTCACCACTGCGTTGAGCGCAGTCGCAAGGGTTCGCTCGTATTCGCGCACCACAGGCAGCACATCGATCGATGCCGTGATGGAAACGCCCGTAAGCTCTTCGGTCAGGATCTCCGCCACGCGCCTTTCATGGTCAGGATTGGCGTAGGCATGCAGGAGGCACACCGCGACAGCCGACACAGCCATCTTGCGGCAGGCCTCGGCCGCGCGGCGCACGCTCGCCTCGTCAAGCGGCTCAAGCACCGCCCCGCCGGCAGCGATGCGCTCGGTCACCTCGAACACCCGCGAGGCCGGCACCGGACGGGTTGGCTTGACCCAGGCATAGAGATTGGCGCGGCGCGGAATGTCCTGCCGGCCGATCGAGAGCACATGGCGGAATCCCGCCGTGGTGACCAGGGCCGCCCGCGCACCCTTGCTTTCGAGGATCATGTTGGTGGCGACCGTGGTACCATGCAGCACGCGGTCGAGCTGGTCGGGCGCCCGACCGGACTGGGCGAGCGCCAGAAGAACACCTGCTACGAAGGCCTGCGAGGGATCCGACGGCACGCTTGGCGTCTTGGCGCGCCAGACGGCACCGGTTGCCCGGTCCTGCAGCGCCACATCCGTGAAGGTTCCGCCGATGTCGACCGCGACCGACAGTGCCGTGTCAGACGAGCGCATCGACATACTCCGTGCGGTGAAAGGCGCCTGCCTTGGGCCGGATTGCGCGCAGCTGCGCGGTCATGGCCGCATCGACAGCGTCATCGACAATGGCGACGCCATACAAGGTCCGGGCGGCAGCCTCGCTGACATATCCGCCAAGCACATCCTCCAATACCTCCGCGGGTGGTCTGTCATGGGGGTGGCCATGACCGCCACCGCCCCCGGTCTCGATCCTGAGGATGTCGCCCCGTCTGAGCACATGGCCATCGGACAAGGGAGGCAGCACTCGCTCGGACGGCAGGCCGACATTGACCGTGACACGGCCCACACCGCCACCCATTCCGCCGGCGATGCCCCAGGGCGGATTCTTGACGCTGTCGATGCGCACGCCGAAGGTGGCTTCCTCGGCCAGGATTTCGTATTCGCGCAGGATGCCGCAGCCGCCGCGGTGACGGCCAGCGCCGCCGGAATCGCAGACCACCCCATAGGCGCGCAGCCGGACCGGGTAGCCGAGTTCGAGAAACTCAACCGGATAGTTCTCCTGCGCCACGAAATAGACCGCATCGATGCCATCCGCCGTCGGACGCGCGCCGTAGCCAACGCCAATGCCGTCAGCGAGAAGGAAGGGCTGCCGCGCGCCGGCCTGATCGAGATAGACGCCGCGCATCATTGTGATCACATAGGCGGAATGAGCCGCCGGAGCGCCACCGCCAGCGGCATTGACCAGCCCGTTGAGCGCCGCCAGAACGCGCATCATGGTCAGCCCGCGCATCCCGAGCGGCGCCGGGAACTTCGGCCAGAGCAGCGAGCCCTCGCGCAGCCGCACCTCATCGAGCGCACGCGGCCCCCCCGCGTTGCAGACCTGCGATGGGTCTCCGCCGAGATAGTACAGCCCCAGCGCCATCCCCGGCACGCCCGGATTCATCAGGAAATTCACCGGACCATAGGCTTGATCATCGGTTTCCGTCGCGTCGAAGATGAAGCGGTCCTCTCCGTCCGCGCTGGCCTCGCGCGTCAGGGCGAAGCGGATTCGGAACGGTCCGCTGCCATGGCCATCGGAGTCGATTGCATCGGTGAAGCGGTGCGTGCCATAGGCGAAGGTTTCCGACAAGCGGGTGCGGACGAGCCGGCGCGTACGCTCCAGCAGCTGTTCCAGCACATCCTGGACGGTGTCGGCCCCAAAGCGTGAGAGGATTTCCTCAACTCTCCTGACGCCAAGATCGATGCTGGCCATCAATGCGCGCATGTCGCCCTGGCTCTGGCCCGGATAGCGCGAATTGCGGTGGAAAATCGCCAGCGCCGCCTCGTTCGTGACACCCTGATCGATCAGTTTGGTCGGCGGGACGACAATGCCTTCATGGAAGATGTCGGTCGCGTCGGGGCTGATCGAGCCGGGCCTGAGCCCGCCGATATCGGCAAAGTGGGCCCAGGCCATGACGAAGGCCGAGCGGCGGCCGTCCAGAAAGACCGGTGCGATCAGGACCTGGTCATTGGAGTGCGAGATTGCGCCGCGCGAGCCATAGCAGTCGTTGTACCAGTAGACGTCGCCGGGCTTCATGCTGTCGAGCGGAAAGGACTTGATCACCGGGGTCGTCATGTCGCCGAAGATCGGCACGTTGGACCCAACCGCCATCACGCCGTCGCGGTCGAACAGGGCTGTGTAGAAGTCCTTCTTCTCACGGATGAAAGCCGAGATCGCGGTGCGCTCGATCAGGGCTTCCATTTCGGTCTGGGCGGCCGAGATCGCGCCGCGCACGATCTCGACAGTCACCGGATCGGAGGCTACCGGCATGGCCGCGACATCACGTTTCGTTTCATAGCCCATGAACACCCCCGCCTTGCCCGATGATCATGTGAGCCCTGATTTCCAAAGTCGAGTTGTGAATGCGGCATGCAGCCTTGAGCGCCGATCGCATCAGGCCGACCACTCCGCCATGACCAGCGCCGCGACCGTCACGGATCGCAGATAATCGGCCACGTCCACCCATTCGTCATGGCCGCCATTCTGGGTCAGGTCGCCACCCAACGGCCCAAGACCGACTGTCGGGATTCCCGCCTGGACCATGGGCACCCGGATGTCACTGGAGGTGTGAAGCGGGTTGACGAAGGGAGCGTGACCGGTGACCCGCGTCACCGCGCCGCTGACCGTCCGGTAGAGCGGGTGGCTGTCGGCGACTTCGGCCCCCGTCACGCCGGCGATCCAGCCGATCGCGGGAGGGTTGGCGCAGAGCCATTCATCGGCCCGCGCCGCCGCCGCGAGCGCCCCGGCTACCTCGGATTGGACATCCTCAAGCCGCTCTCCGGGCGGAAAGGCGACCGAGACGCCGAAACTGCAGTGATCCGCGATCCGGGTCGATTGCCCTGCCGTACCGCAGATCAGGTTCGCGACGAGGATGTTGGTCGACCGTCCGACAGCCCTCTCAAGCGCCGGGTGATGGATCCGGGCGGCACGCTCCTCGCCCAGTCTGTGCAGGGCTGCGATGAGATGGATAGCCTTGTCGAGCGGATTGACCGCGCGATGGGCGAATGCGGTGTGGCAAGGCTCGCGCGTCTCAGGCAACCGGCCGGAAACGGTGACCTTGAGCTCCAGCAGACCCGAGGCGACCGCCTTGATCTCGTGCATGCCGACGCCGGACTCCGCCGGGTGCATGTACACGGCCGCATCGGCGCGAAAGCCGGCATGCAGGACCTGAAACACCCCGCGCGCATGCCGTTTGCTCGGGGTCGAGGCCAGCGTGATGGCGCCTGCTGGCGCGATGCCTGCAGCCACAAGCGTGGCCAGCGCCTCGACAAAACCGGCCACACCTGCAAGGTCGTCCGCGACGCCCCAACCGAAAAGCCGTCCATTGTCGATGACGCCTGAAAAGGGGTCACGCGACCAACGCTCCGTAGCCCTGACCGGCTCGCCATCGGGATGGGCGAAGAAGATCACGCTGCGGCCTGTCCCTGCGCCGCCAAAGCGCGCCACGATACTCTCGCGCGGCTCGGCATCCATGGCCGCGGCAGAGGCGAACTCATGGCGGACCGGAACATCCTCCGGGCGATAGACAAGGCGCTCGACGGTGCAGCCGAGCGCCTGAAGCCGTGCCGCGACATGATCCTGAACTGCCGCCTCGCCGTGGCGCGACAAGGCGATCAGGTCCTGCAGGAACGACAGGGCGGCGTCGGCACGGCTCTCCGCCGTTGCGACCAGATGGGCGGCCAGACGCTCGGGATCATGCGCCATGGCCGGACCCGTTCAACGCAACCCCGGCATGGGCGAGCGCTGCCCTCAGCCGGGCAAATTCGGTGGCGCCGGGCGGTGGCTGCGGAGGGCGCACGGTGGCCGAGGGCAGCTTGCCCATCAGCGCCAGGCAGGCCTTGAGGCGCGCCGTGGCCCGCCCGCCGGGCGCATCACGGTAAATCGCGACCGACAGCGGATAGAGCAGATTGTGCAGCCGCATGGCTTCGGTCCAGTCCTGACGTTGCGACGCGTCCCAGAGTGCCACCACAAGATTCGGCACGATTGCAGCCAGACTGACCTGGCTGCCAGCGCTGCCGATCATGTAGCTGGTGAGGAGGTGCTCGTCGCCCGATCCCAGAACGATGAAGTCAGGACGACTGGCCCTGAGCATCCGCAAGTGCTCCTCATAGGCAGCGATCTCCCAGCTGCCCTCCTTGATGCCGATGATGCGCGGCGCCGAGGCAAGCGCCCGCAAGGTCGGTCCGTCATAGGCGAGGTGACCGGCGCCGACCGGCGCGCCATACAGAAGGACCGGCAGGTTGCAGGCATCCAGCACATGGCGGTGATGGATCAGCGCAGCCTCGGGATCGTGGCTGAGCGCGAAGCTGTTCGGCGGGAAAACCAGCACAAGATCGGCGCCGGCGTCCTCGGCCGTGGCGGCCTCGCGGCCCAGATCGAGGCTGGACTCGGCGTTCACGCCCGAGCACAGGAGGCAATCGGCGGGAACACTGGCGCGGGCGATCTCGATCACCCTGCGTTTCTCGGCCGCCCCGAGCACGAAATTCTCGCCGGCATGGCCGTTGATCAACAGGCCGCGAATGCCGGGCACACGCGAGACGTCGGCCAGGTGCTGGGCAAGGCGGGTCTCGTCGATGGCGAAACGCTCGGTCATCGGCACCACCGTGGCGGCGTGGATCCCGGACAGGCGCGATGCCGTGATCTGTGTCATGCGGCCCTCTCGATGGGATCTAGCAAGCGGTCGATCGGGAAGAGCGGCATCGCCGGCTCCCGGCCGAGGATGCGCTCGGCCAGCAACCGGGCCAGGTAGGGGCCGCTGGTGTAGCCGGAATGGACGCTGCCACAGACATAGGCATCCGGCACGCCCGGCACCGGACCGACTGCAGGCAGCGCATCTCGGGTTTCGGCCTCCAGCCCTGCCCAGGCCCGCGCCAGCCTGGCCTCCTTCAGCGCCGGGATGGCATGGCAGGCAAGGCGGACATTGCCGACAAGCCGGTCGGGCAGAAGTTCGTAGCCGCCGCGTTCACGGTCCCCACGCGCCTGCCAGCCGCCACCGATGACGGTCGTACCATGCGGATACTGCTTCAGCGACAGCAGGCCGCTGGCGATCCCGATCACGGTCCGCATCACCGGACGCTGGCGCTCGGTGACGGCAAGCTGATTGACCAGGACCTTGATCGGCAAGGTCACGCCAAGCCAGCCGAGCATGCCCTCGATCCACACGCCGCCGGCGATGACCAGCCGCGCCGCCTTGACCGGAACGCCCATCGTATCAACCTCGAAGCAGCCCTGCGACCGTTGCACGTCAGTGGCCGCCGTCTCCTCGAGAATGGTCACGCCGGCATCGATCAGCGCGCGGCGATAGGCCAGTCCCGTCAGGTAGGCATTGGCGAAACCATCGACCTTGCAATGCCCCGCCAGCAGAACGCCTGGCCCAAGACCCGGTTCGACAAGCCGGGCTGCTTTGGCATCGATCAGGTCGATGGGCGCGCCGGCCTCGCGGCGCCTGCCGGCGCGATAGGAGAGAAGCGCCGCCTCGGCCTCGGTGAACGCGAGCGACAGCCCGTCACAGACGACCACGCCGACGTCATGGCCAAGCCATGTCGCCGCGCTCGCCCACATAGCGTGGGCCTGAAGCGCGTACGGGATCAGGGCCACGCGGGTCATCTGCATGGTCAATGTCCCGGCATTCACCCCGGATGCCTCGCGGCACAGGCTTCCCCGCTCGACGAGAACGACCTTCATCCCGCCGCGCGCGGCGAACAGGGCCACGGTGCAGCCATGGATTCCGCCGCCCACCACACACAGGTCGTACCGGGCGCTCATAGCGGCGCAGGCTCCGGCACGGGAATGTCGCCGTAGTCGAAGGAGCCGACCAGTTCGCCGAGCGGCACCGGCCGCAGGGGCGGCCGGCCTGTCCAAGCGCCGACCTCCTCGCGCGAGCGCCGAGAGCCGAGCGACACCAGTTCCTGCACGGTGTCGCCGCACATCCGGCCCTGGCAGGGGCCCATGCCGCAGCGCGTGACATGCTTGATCTGGTTGATGTCATGCATGCCCTCGGCCGTCGCCGCGTCGATCTCGCTGCGGCGGACATCCTCGCAGCGGCAGACGATCGTGTCCGGCCCGATGCGGGCGACATCGGCCGTCCGTCCCGACAGCATGGCCGCCACCGCGTCGCTGAAACGGCTTGCGCGTGCGAACGCGCCGCGCAGACGGGCGCCCTGATCGGGTTCGGTCTTCCGCCCCAGTTTCCGCGCAACAGCGAGGGCGGCTAGTTCGCCGGAGGTTCCAGCCTGGAGCGCTCCCCGGATGCCAGCCCCATCCCCGACACAGAACAGCTGCGGCACGCTGGTCTCGAAGTCGGCCGTCAGGTCAGGGATCCAGCCCCCGCGCAGGCGGTCAAACCGCATTCTGGCGGCCAGAAGCCGGGGCACTTCGCTTCCAGGAACGAGGCCATCGCCGATGACCAACGCATCACAGGACAGGACGTGGCAATCACCGGACGCCGATGCGACGGTAACCTCACCGACGCGCTCGGTGCCACGAGCCTCGGCGACATGATGGTTGAAAATCCAGGGCGTGCGGCTCGCGAGGACACGTCCCATCCAGCCAGCGCCTTGCGCCAGAAGCGGCGGCTGCGTGGCGAGCGCGGGCAGCGCCTTGAGCCACCCGGTGAGCGGCATCCGGTCCACAACGGCAACAACGCGACCGCCTTTCGCCAGAATGCCGGCCGCCACCTGCGCCATCAACGGACCCCGCCCGGCAACCACGACACGCTTGCCGGGCAGGCGGCCTTCGGCCTTGAGCAGGACCGTGGCGGCGGCAAGCCCCATCACGCCCGGCATCGTCCAGCCCGGAAACGGAATCACCCGCTCATGGGCGCCGGTGGCGACAATCAGATGGTCGGCAACACAGGACATGGAGCCTTCGGGACCCAGGCTGTCGACCCGGAAGCCTTCGGTCACCGACCAGACGCGGCGGCCATAGGCAAGCGTTACGTCGGACGAATCGAGGGCGGCGCGCAGTCCCTCGCCCTCCCGGCCATCGGCCCGTGCCGGAGCCGGCTCTGCCCAGGGTTTGCGCCACACCTGCCCCCCGGCTGCGGACTGTTCGTCGATCAGGATGACCGACAGGCCCGCGGCGGCGGCGGTCAGGGCGGCGCGTCCGCCGGCAGGCCCGGCGCCAAGAACGATCAGATCGAACCGTTGCGGGGACGTCATGGCGCCCCGCCGCGCTCGATGGTCATGCCCGCGCGCGGGGTGACGAGGCAGGCCTGCTGGAGACGTCCGTCAATCAGGATCACGCATTCCTGGCAGACCCCCATGAAGCAGAAGGCGCCGCGCGGCCCGTGCGTTCGCGGGCTCGACCGGAGCCAGGCGACACCGGCTTCGAGCAGGGCCCCGGCCACGCTGCCGCGGGCGCCGACGCGGATCGGCTGACCGTCAAGCAGGATTTCGATCGATATGTCGGCATCCTGCATGGTCACGCCAGTCTGGCCATTGGCCGCGCGCCGGGGGACTGCGTGACCAGCCGGCGCTCCGCGTAGTGACCGATGCGTCCGAACGACCACGAAATGACGAAGTACAGGATCAGGATGGTGCCAAAGCAGATCAGCGCCGAAAACCCGCGCTGGTTCAGCATGCGGGCCGCAAAGGTCAGCTCCAGGAACCCGATCTGCGAGACAAGCGAGGTCTCCTTGATCATGCTGACGGCATGGATGGTCGAGGGTGGCAGGATCACCTTCCAGGCTTGCGGCAGGATGATGCGGAACAGCGTCTGGAGGGGCGGAATGTTCAGCACCTCGGCGGCTTCCCACTGCCTTGCCGGAACAGCCTCGTAGCCGGCCCGGACGTTCTCGGCCGCCAGGGCCGACATGCGCAGGCTGACAGCCGTGACGGCGATCACGAACAGCGTCTTGTTGGCGCCGGACAGCTGGAACGCGAAGAAGACACACATCAGCAACACGAGGAACGGAATGCGCCGGATCGCCTCGGTCCAGGCGATCAGCACAGCCCTGACCACGGCAAACGGCATGACCCTCGGCAGCCTCAACGTCGCGATCACGAAGCCGATCAGATAGCCAAGAGCACATCCGATGAAGGACACCAGCAAGGTGTTGAGCGCCGCCTGCCCAAGGAATATCATGTTCCAGTAGGTAAAGAAGCGCGGCGCTTCCTGCGCAAGCTGCTGCAACGCGCCCATCAGAACGCCCTCGCCTTGACCCGGAACAGGCCGCGCCCGACGCTGTAGAGCAAGGCGGAGGCGACGATCGTCAGGACGATGTAGATGCCGGCCGTCAGCGTGAAGATCTCGATCGAGCGGAAGCTCACGGCATTGGCGTTCAAGGCCCGCGCCGTCAGTTCCTCCACGCCGAAGATCGCCGCCATGGAGGTGCCGAGCGTCATGATAATGTACTGGTTCGACAGGGATGGATAGAGCGCCTTGACGATATGCGGCGCAATCACATGGCGGATGGTCTGCAGCCGGGAAAAGCCCAGCGTTTCGGCAGCCTCGATCTCGGCCTGTGGCAATGACTGGAAGCCGGCGCGCTGGATCTCGGTGAGATAGGCGCCGGCGTTCAGCGTCATGCCGATCAGGACAGCCTGGATCGGGCTGAGCAGGATGCCGAACTCCGGCAGGGCGAAGAACAGGAAGAAGATCTGCACGAGCTGCGGCGTGTTGGTGAAGAAACTGACATAGGCCCTGACGGCGAGCCGCGCCGGCCGTGGCCCATAGGCGTTGATGCTCGCGCCGGCGAGGCCGATCAGCATGCCGAGCGCGAAGGCAATGAAGGCGATACCGAGGGCAATCGCCGCACCCACAAGGAAATCAGGAACGTAGCCGACGACCTGTCCGTATTGCAGTTGCATCGAAGCGCCCGCCGTGCCGCGCCCGTCCTGATCAGAACATCGGGTTGACGGGAACCGGTGTCTTCATCGGAACGCCAAACCACTTCTCCCAGGTGGTGCCGACAAAGCCGGTGCGGTGCATCTCGAACAGCATGACATTCAGCACGTCCTTGAGCGTTGTGTTGCCTTTCTGCACCCCAATGCCGACCCATGTGCTGGCCAGCACCTCGTCGAGCACCTTCCAGGGCACTCCCGGGAAGTTCTTCATCGGCACGACGACCGATTCCAGCACATCGACCATGGCGTCCGCCCGGCCTTGCTGGAGCGCGCGGAAAGTGTCGGGATAGTTGTCGAGCAAGGTGACCTGAGCCTGCGGGGCATTGGCCTGAATCCAGGGAATGCCGACCGTGCCGCGCACCTGCACAAGCTTGACCTGGGCGTTGGCCAAGTCTGCCGGCTTGTTGATCGGCACGCTGGTGCCGCTGGCCTTGGTCAGAACCACGACGCTCTGGGTGTGCAGCGGCACCGTATAGTCGATCACGAGGGCGCGCTCGACCGTGCGGGTGATGGCGCCGAGCACGATGTCGATCCGGTCGGCCTGCAGGAACGGGATCCGATCCGGGCTGCCGACCTGCACGATCTCAAGCTCGACCTTCATCAGCCGCGCGATTTCGCGGGCGATGTCGGCATCGAAGCCATCGATCTGGTTCTGGGCGTTGAAGACGCCGAACGGCGGCAGGGTCGGATTGATGCCGGCCCGCAGCTTCTTGCCGGCGAGCACGTCGGCCAGCGGCTTGGCCAGCGCGTCAAGCCCGAGAAGGGCGCCCGCCGTCCCTGCGGCGACGCCGGCGACGAGGCTCCTGCGCGAAAGGCGCGGCGTGGTTTGGTCGGTCATGGCAAGGTCCCCCTGAGGCAGCTTTGTATACGATTGTTGTACAATCCGTGCAGGACGGCAAGCGCTTTCGCGGGCACCGCAAGGCCCCTGCCCGTCAGCGGACGGTCTCGAGCGCGAAATCCCGCAGGCTGCGGATATGGGCTGTCACGGCCTGACGCGCTGCCTTCGCGTCGCCCACTTCAAGGGCGCCGAGAATGGCCAGATGTTCGACGGAATCAGGCTCGAGACGATCCTTCAGCTTGGCGATCTCGAACAGCCGCGTCGTCACGCGCAGCGCGTTGATGAGTTCGCCGATCACCGGATTGCCGCAATGGTTGATGTAGATGCCGTGCAGGTTGTCGTCGGACTGCCAATGAGATGCGGTGTGGTAGGTCGTCGAGGCGCGAAGCTCCTCGATCTCGTGCCGAACAACCGCCAGCAGTTCCTTTGAAATGCGCCCGGTGGCGAGCGCGGCCGCCTCGGCCTCGAGGATCTCGCGGACCTTCAGGCTGTGAAGGTACTCGGCCAGGTCCACACTGCGCACCAGATAGGAGCGATTGGCGAACTTGCGCACAAGGCCCTCGCCTTCCAGCCGCTGGAGCGCCTCACGCAGAGGGGTGCGCGAGATGCCAAGCACATCGGCCAGCCTTGCCTCGACAATCTGCTCGCCACCCTTGAGGCGCCGATCCCGGATCATCTCGGAGATGGCGCGGTAGGCGAGATTGGACAGGTTGAAGCCAGCCATGACGCGCGGTTCGTCTGGCTGATGGTCCTGATCGTCAGTCGCCCGCATGGTGTTCATCGGCTTTGGCCTTGTGACGGCTCGAACCAAGACGGTGCGACGGTCTCATGTCAATGGTCATCGCGGGTGTGAAGCTTGTTGATCACAGGCCCATAGGCCTTGCCGTAATGCGCTTCGATCCGTCGCTGCACCGCGTCCCAGACCGTCGTCATCGCCAGATAGAGAATCGCCACCACCATGAAGACCTCGAGGACCTCGAAGCGCTGCTGCATGAGGATCTGCCCGCGGCGCAGCAACTCCTCCATCGAAATCACGGAGGCGATCGAGGTTGTCTTCAAAAGACCGTTCACCGAATTGCCAAGCGTCGGGATCACGACCCTGAGCGCCTGCGGCATGACGATGAGGTAGAAGCCCTGCGCGCGCTTCAGGCCGAGGGAACGGGCCGCGTCACGCTGGCCCTGGCCAACCGACAGGATGCCGCCGCGCAGGATCTCGGACAGATAGGCGGCTTCGTTGAGCGCCAGCCCCACCATGGCCGATTGCAGCACGCTGAGCCTGACCAACCCCAGTTGCGGCAGCCCGGTGTAGATGATGATCAGCTGCACCAACAGCGGCGTGCCGCGGAAAACCCAGACATAAGTCTTTGCAACCCCCTGGATGAACCGGTTGGGCGACAGCCGCATCAAGGTCAGGATCAGTCCGAGGATGAAGCCGAACAGCAGCGTCGAAGCGGTCAGAAACAGGGTGACGAGAGCGCCTTGCAGCAGATAGGGGTTGGCGAAATAGCCAAAGAAGCCCTCCCAGTTCCATACGCGCATGCAGCCGCTCCTTTGGGTCTGGAGGCGCGACCGGCACGGGATCGAAAGGTTTGCCCCCTCGATCCCGCATCAGGTCGCTGCCGGAGGTGTCGGACTGCCGCGTCAGGCTGGTCCCGGACCTTCGATCTTGAAGGTCGAGCCCTCGATCTTGAGCACGCCGTACTTGTCGAACAGCGTGTCGTAGTAACCCGACTTCTTGAGGTCGTTGAGCGCGCCCACGACGGCTTCGGCCAGCGCCTTGTTGGCGAAGGCGAAGGTCGCCACCTGCGGGAACAGGCCGGCGACGGCACGGGTGAAGTCGCCCCGCGTCTGCATGAACATGGCCGTCGCGTCGATGGCCGTCGCGGCCTGCACCTGGCCGGCGCGCAGGGCCTGGAAGGATTCGGCGAAGTTGTTGAAGGTGCGGATGTCAATGCCCGCCAGCCCCTTGGCCTTCAGCATGCCGTCGACCTCGCGGGTGCGCCGCTCCTCGATGCCGCCGAGTTCGACCGAGACCGCCTTGCCGGCGAGGTCTTCCCACTTCTCGATCTTGAGCGGATTGCCGCGCGCGGCAAGGAAACTGACGGCGGCGCGCTCATAGGGCACCATGTACATCAGCTTGGAGCGCTCTTCGGTCCAGAAGATGCCGGTGTTGATCATGTCCCAGCGCTTGGCGGCAAGACCGGGAACCATGGCAGCGAACTCGATCCGCACATATTCCGGCGTCAGGCCAAGACTCTTGGCGATTTCATTGCCCAGCTCCCAGCGCATGCCCTGCAGCTGGCCCCGGTCGTCGACGAACTGCAGCGGCGGCAGGGTCGGGTTCATCGACATCACCAGCGTGCCAGGCTTGATCAGGTTGGCTGCGGCCACCTTCGCCTGCGCCAGTGCAGCGCGCGGCAGCAGTCCGGCTGCGCCGGCTGCGAGCATCAGGCCGCGCCGGGAAATCAAGCCTGATGGTCCGGAAAGGGTCTTGGTCATGGAGCAACCTCTGTGATCGTTGGGTGTGAAACAGGACGCGCGGCTGGAGCCAAAGGAGGCACCGCGGGCAGCGCGACGGCGACGTCGGAAACCTGCCCGGAACCTGACGATGCGCCTGCGCCCGCCCGGTCCGGGATTATTGTATGCATAGCGTATGCCGAATAGGATGCGATGGGCAAGCAGGATGCGCCCATGAACCAGAAAGACGGCAGACAATGACAGGACCGCACCGACAGGCCGCAGCGATCTCCGTGACCGGACCTGTCGCCCCCGAGGAACTCGGCCATGTGCTGATGCATGAACATGTGCTGTGCGACCTCACGAACCCGGCCTGGCGCAGCGATCCGCCGCCTGTGCTCGACATAACGCTGTCAAACCGCTTCGCGCTCGATTACAGGCCGATGGTACCGGGCCATCACCGCTTGCGCGACGAGGAAGTCGCGGCTGCGGACCTCGCAGCCTTCCGGGAGGCCGGCGGCGGCACGGTCGTCGATCTGACAACCGGCGGCATCGGACCCGACCCCGAAGGCCTGAAGCGCCTGTCGGAGCGCACCGGCGTCGCCATCGTTCTGGGGGCCGGCTTCTATACTGACGGTTATGTCACCGACGACGTCAAGGCATGGCCGGTCGAACGGCTGGCCGAGACGATCATCGGACAGGTGACCGAAGGAGCCTGGGGCACATCGGTCCGCTGCGGCATTATCGGCGAGATCGGCGTGTCATGGCCGATGACGGCGTTCGAGGAACGCAGCCTCAAGGCGGCGGCGCGGGCGCAAGGCACCACGGGCGCGGCGATCAACGTTCATCCGGGCCGCCACCCGCTGGCCTGCATGCAGATCTGCGATGTGCTGGAGCGCGCCGGCGCAGACCTGTCGCGGGTGATCATGAGCCACATGGACCGCACCCATCCGGAGGATGTCGACGCCGTGCTTGCCCTCGCGCGCCGCTGCGTCGTCGAATACGACTTTTTCGGCATCGAGACGTCGAACTACTGGATGGGCGTCGTCGATCTGCCCAATGACTGGATGCGGATCAGGGCCTTGCGGGCGCTGTTCGACGCTGGCCTGCAGGATCGCGTCTGCATCTCGCACGACATCTGCACGTTGACGCGGCTTCTGGCGCATGGCGGCCACGGCTACCGGCACATCCTCGCCAATCTGCGCCCGCTGATGCGCGATCGCGGCTGGCAGGAGCGCGACATCGACACCTTGCTGGTCGACACGCCGCGCCGCCTGCTGAGCATTCACGCCTAGTGCATTGCGCACAAAAGTCGGCACCGGTTTTGTGAATACGCAATGCTCTGACTTACGACAATCGATCATCTTTCCGCATTGAGATGGCTTCCATCTCAATGTGGGATGATCTAGTTGGCCGCTGCTGACGCCGCTGCTGGCAACAGACCCATTCCGGCCAGCACCTGCCGCAGCGCCGGACGGTCGCGCTCGGGCAAGGGAAGGCGCGGCGCGCGTGGCGGCCCCATCGGCATGCCCATCATCTCGAAGGCCGCCTTCGTTCCCGATACATAGCGCGGGCCTCCGACAAAGGGCAGCAGCGGCAGCAACTTGCGATGCACGGCGGTGCCTTCATCCAGATCACGACGATCGACGGACGCCTCGAACAAGTGCGCCGACAGGCGCGGCGCCACGTTCGAGCACACCGCGACCCAGCCTTCGGCGCCGAGCCAGAAGGATTCAAACCCCAGGACGCCCGCGAACACGGTCATCCGGTCGCCGCACAAACGCACGATGTCGCGCACACGCGTGACGTCCAGCGTTGATTCCTTGATGTAGCTGCAGTTCGGAATGGCCGACAACCTCGCCACAAAATCCGGCATCAGGTCGACATTGGCCGTGGCGGGATTGTTGTAGACCATGATCGGGATCGAGATGGCATCCGCCACCGTCTTGTAGTGCACATACAGCTCGTCCTCGGTGGGCACGCTGTAGAAGGGCGGGATGATCATCACGCCATCGGCGCCGAGCGCCTCCGCCTCGCGCGAGGTCGCGACGGCGTCACGCGTCCATTCCGCCCCCGTGCCGATCAGCACCGGCACCCGACCGGCCGCCGTGCGCACCACGGTTTCGACGATTGCGGTGCGTTCGTCAGGCGTGACCGACAGAAACTCACCGGTTGAACCAAGCGGGATGAGCCCGTGGATGCCCTCCGCGATCTGGAACTCGACCAGCCGCTTCAGCGCCTCGAGATCGACCGCCTTCCCGTCAGCGGTGAACGGCGTCACCAGAACCGTATATGTCCCGCGAAAACGTCGCATGCCTGTTCTCCCCGCAGCGCTTCACTGCCGGAACTCTTATGTCGTATATCAAGTGTATGCAACGCAAGGTGACGCACAATGGTCGACGGTGAGCCGGTCGGGGAGAGCCCCGAAGCCAGGACCGGCCCGGACTTCAGCTTCACCTTCGACGGGCAAAGGATTGCGGCGAGGGAAGGCCAGACCATCGCGGGGGCTCTGGCCGAGAACGGCGTCATCAGCCTTCGGCAGACCCGGAATGGCGCCCCCCGCGGACTGCACTGCGGCATGGGAGCCTGCTTTGACTGCATAGTCACAGTCGACGGGCAGGCCGGAATGCGCGCCTGCCTCGAAAAGGCAAGGCCCGGGCTGACGGTCGCCAGCGCCGCGCCGGAACCGGACAAACTCCGGCCGCTTGCCGCCATGCCGGTCGCTCCATTGCCCCGGCGCAAGCTGGACGTGCTGGTGGTCGGGGCCGGACCGGCCGGGGCGATGGTTGCCAGTTCACTGGCCGAAGCCGGGGCCTCGGTGCTGGTCTGTGATGAGCGCGGCAGCGTGGGCGGCCAGTACCACAAACCGCTGATGGTCGCCGCAAGGGAAGAGCCGGACAGGCAGTTCCGGGAAGGGCAAGCGCTTGCGCGGCGGCTGGCCGCGTCCGGCGCCGAAATCTGGACCGGCGCGACGGCCTGGTTCGCGGCGGCGGGGGACGGCATCGGCATCGTCCGTGACGGCCGCGCCCAGGTCATCGAACCACAGATCACAGTTCTGGCCACCGGCGCATCGGAACGGCCCTGTCCCCTGCCCGGCTGGACGTTGCCCGGCGTGATGACGACCGGCGGGTTGCAAGGGATGGTGCGCTCGCAGCAGGTCGTGCCTGGCGAGAGGATCGTGATCGCCGGTTCAGGGCCACTCAACCTGCAGACGGCCGTCGAGTTGCTGAAGCTTGGCTGCAAGCCGGTCGCTGTCGTAGATGAGGGACCGGAGCCTTCTCTCGCAAGTCTGCCGCACGTGGTCAGGATGGCCAAAGCCGATCCGGCTGCGACCCTGACCGGCTTTGGCTATCTTGCCCGCCTTCGGCTGTCGGGAGTGCCTGTTCTGTGGAACGCAAGGCTGCGCCGCGTCCACGGGACGGATCAGGCCAGCGCCGTTACCGTCAGCCGCGATGGCACTGATCATGAGCTTGCCTGCGATATCGTCGCGCTGAACGCCGGCTTCATCCCCCAGGCCGAGATGGCCCGCCAGCTTGGTTGCGCATTGCGGCATGTCGACGCCCATGTCGGCGGCCTGATGGTCGTCACCGACGCTGACGGGCTCACCAGCCTGCCGGGCGTCTACGCGATCGGCGACGGCGCGCAGATCGCCGGGGCGAAGGTCGCCATGGCGCGCGCGGACCTTGCAGCCTTCGCCATCCGGAGAGACCTTGGCCTGCCACAGATGGGCGATCTGGCGGGGGCCCGGATCAGGCTGGCCAGGGCTGAAGCCTTTCAGTCAAGCCTGTGGCGCGTGTTCCGGCAAGCACCCTTCGACGCCGCCGCGCTCGACGACGACACGATCCTGTGCCGTTGCGAGGAGGTAACGGCCGGGGCCGCCCGCAAGGCCTGCCGCGAGGGCGCGCCGACGCTGGCCACGGTCAAGCGTCTGACCCGTGCCGGCATGGGCCGTTGCCAGGGCCGGTTCTGCGCGGCGACACTGACCCGTGTGGTCCATGCGGAAGGCGGTGCTCCCCCCGATGTTTCGGCCTTCTTTGCACCCAGGCCGCCGGCGCGCCCGATGCCGCTGGGCGCGATTGCCGCCGAGAAGCCGGAATGGGGCGGCCATCGCCAGACCGTTCCACCGGCGCGATCGCCGCGCATAACACTGCAGCGCGCGCCGTTCGGCCAGCTCACGGGCGACACGGTGGTGATCGGGGCCGGCGTGGTCGGAGCCTGCGTCGCGCGGGAGTTGGCGCTCGCCGGCGAGAGCGTCGTGGTGGTCGACCGCCACGAGCCCAATGTGCAGGCCTCGGGCGCCAATGCCGGCAGCCTGCATGTGCAGTTGCTGTCCTTTGATTTTGGCAAGAAGGCGGAGGCAGGCGGCCAGCCTGCAGCGGAGGTTCTGCGCATCGCCCCTGCCGCCATCAGTCTGTGGAAAGACATTGAGGCCGCCGCAGCCGAAAGCTTCGAGATCTCGACCCCTGGCGGCCTGATGGTCGGCGAGACCGAAGCCGAAATGGGTTTCCTGCGTCAGAAGGTCGAACTGGAGCGCAGCTATGGCATCGATGCGCACATCATCGGCGCCAACGAGCTTCGCGCCCTTGAGCCGCACCTCGCAACCCGCTTTCTCGGCGCCGCCTATTGCCGCGACGAAGGCAAGATCAATCCCCTGACAGCGACGCTTGCCGTGGTCCGGCTGGCGCGGCAGGCGGGAGCACGCTTCGAGAGCTTTGCCGGCGTCACTGGGATGGCCCATGACGGAACGCGCTGGCGTGTCGACACCGAGGCAGGCACCGTGATGGCGCGCCGCGTCGTGAATTGCGCGGGCGGATGGGCTTCGCGGATCGCGGCCATGGCGGCAGCGCCGATTCCGGTCTCCGGCGCACCCTTGCAGATGATCGTGACCGAGCCGGGGCCGAAGCTGGTCAGGCATCTCATCGCCCATGCCGGGCGGCATCTGAGCCTGAAGCAGGCGGAGACCGGCGGCTTGATCATCGGCGGGGCCTGGCCTGCCGCGATGGACCCCGAAACCGGGGCCAGCCGGGTCGAGATGGCGAGCATCGAGGGTAATGCCTGGGTAGCGGCGCATGTGCTGCCAGCGGCAGCGGCGTTCAACATCGTGCGCGTCTGGGCGGCCATGAACATCCACATCGACGGCGCGCCCATTCTGGGTGAGATGCCAGGAGCGCCGGGCTTCTACAACTGCGTGACGTCGAACGGCTATTCGCTGGCGCCTGTCGTGGCGCGGATCACCGCTGACCTGATGCTGCGCGGCCAATCCGATCTCCCGAGCGGGATTTTTTCGCTGGCGCGCTTTGGCGGCGCGCGTTCCTAGCGCAGCGGCCGGCCACGATTGTGACGACGCGCGGCCGCCAGCAACAGGCCGGCGGCGATGTTGTCTTCGAGCCCGCGCCCATCCGACAGGAACAGCAAAGGTCCGGCCCCGGGGGCCGGAACGGAGCCTGCCAGAAGGTCCGCCAACGACACGAGACGCTCTGGCGCAAGGTTCTCGATAACAGCCTGGCCTGCCCATTGACGCCTGAGCCGCTCCGGATGATCCGATACGACGAGAGCCGAACCGGCAACGAGTTCGGGCGCAATCTCGTGAGACTGCGGCAGAAAAGGACCGACGCAGGCAACGACATGCCCAAGCTTGAGTGGCCTGGTGAGAAGCGGCACGTCCGAGAGGCTTGCGGTGACCGTGATCGAAGCTTCAGCCACGATCACTTCGGCCCCTTGGAGACGGCGGGTCGGCAGGCCGGTCGATGCGACGATATGATCGGCCAACCCTTGCGCGCGGGCGGTGTCGCCGGCGGCCGACGCCACGAGAAAGCCGGCGGCGAGGCCCGTCGCCGCGAAGACGCGTGCATGGGCGCGCGCCTGCCGGCCCGTTCCGATCAGCCCAATCTCCGTCGGCAGGGCCATGCCGGTGAGGCGGGCAAGCGCCCTCGCAGCAAGCGCCGACGTCGCCGCTGTCCGCAGCGCTGTCAGGCTGCGCGCTTCGACAAGCGCGACCAGTTCCCCGGCCCGGGCGTCGGCCACAGCCACGATGGCGTCGATTTCCGGTTTGCCGCTGAGCGTGCGGGCAGGATCGCCATAGAGCACCTTCGCGGTCGCAAGCCCTGTCGCGGTGTCATGGGCCGGAAACAGCGTGAGGTATCCGCTTCCCGCGCCAAGCCCGTTCATGCGGACCGAAGCGGGTTCGGCAATGCCCCCCCGCGACAGGCGCGCAAAACCCGCTGCGAGCGCCTCGACCAGTGCCGCCGGGTCCAGCAGGTCATCGACATCCTGGTCCGACAGGAACATCATCGGGGTTTGTCTCATCCTCGGTGCTGCGCCCGGAATGACCGTCCGGCTCAAATGCCGTGCCGAGCCGGTCCTGACGAATTGACATCGCCACGGGGCAATGCTTGGCTTGCATACGGCACGTATACAAAAGGCAAGCGGGCTCGTCACCTGCCCCGACGCTTCCGGCGGGCGGGATGGGTTGTCGGCTCGACCGGGAGTTTGGCATTCTGTCCCTTCGATTCTGATCCTTGCCGACCGGCCATCCGCCGGAAGCCCGTCCGGAGACATGTTTTGCCTCATCTCGCGATCACG
This sequence comes from Hyphomicrobiales bacterium, assembly GCA_027483505.1. Classification (GTDB taxonomy): domain Bacteria; phylum Pseudomonadota; class Alphaproteobacteria; order Rhizobiales; family Beijerinckiaceae; genus Allobosea. The sequence continues at coordinate 63,679 of JAIXUP010000001.1, read as the reverse complement.
CGCCTCAGCGCCGACTATGGGTCGACCCCCGTGCTGCAGGATGTCGACCTCGTGGTCGAACGCGGCGAGATCGTCGCCGTGATCGGGCCTTCGGGTTCCGGCAAGAGCACCCTGCTCAGGGTGCTGACCGGATTGCTGAAGCCGCGCGCGGGCACTGTCGCAGTGGCTGGCGACATTGTGGATTATGGCAGCGCCGCAGCGCTGCGCCGGGTGCGCGACCGCTTCGCCATCGTCTTCCAGCAATACAACCTGTTCCAGAACATGACCGCGCTGCGCAACGTCACGATTGCGCCGACCATCGTGAAGAAGCGCCCCGCTGCCGAGGTCGAGCGCGAGGCGATGGCCTTGCTGACCAAGGTCGGATTGGCGCACCGGATAGACGCCTACCCGGACGAAATGTCGGGCGGGCAGCAGCAGCGCGTCGCGATCGCGCGGGCGCTGGCGCTCAAGCCGGACATCCTGTTGCTCGATGAAGTCACCTCGGCGCTCGACCCCGAACTGGTCGCGGAAGTCCTCGACACCATTCGCCTGCTGGCGAGCGACGGAATGACAATGCTGATCGTCAGCCATGAGATGGGCTTTGTGCGCGAGGTCGCCAGCAAGGTGGTCTTCATGGCCGACGGACGGGTGGTCGAGGTCGGCCCGCCAGCGCAGATTTTCGATGCGCCGCAGACGGCCCGCTGCGCGGAATTCGTGCGCCGCATTCTACGGCATTGAGCCCGGAGCGAGGTCATGACCGATGGCATGCGGCATCTGAAGGGTGCTATCGACGTCCACGTCCACACGTGCCCCCACATCAATGGCCGCCGCATCAACCTGTTTGAGTCGGTCCGTCAGGCCGCTTCCGCCGGCATGCGCGCGATCGGGCTGATGGACAATTTCCAGAACTCTTCCGGCTACGCTGCGCTGGCCATGGCGGAACTGGGACATCTCGGTGTCGAGGTCTTCGGCGGCCTGATCATGCAGCCGACAGCGAGCGGCATCAGCTATGAAGCAGCGCGCAACGCCTTGGACTATGGCTACGGCCCGGGCACGGGCGCACGCTTCCTGTCGCTGCCGACGCATCACACCCGTGCCGTCGCCCTCCGCGAACAGCGTAGCCCGGCCTATCTCGAAACCACCTTCTGGGTGCCGGCAAACGGCAGGATTCCCGAGCCCGTGCCCGCGATCATGGAACTGTGCGCCGAGCGCGACATTGTTTTCGACTGCGGCCATGTCGCCGGCGAGGAGGCCGTCGCGCTGGCGCTGGAAGCCGGACGCCGGGGCGTGACCCGGCTGCGAACCCATTGCGGTGGCTACGACGCCGCGACCATTGCCGAGATTTCAGCTCTGGGCGGCTATTGCGAATTCTCGTTCTTCGCGCTCACCCACGCCACGCAGGTCGGACTGACCCATGCCGATCCGGAAAAGCACCGCATTGCCAATCAGACCATCCAGGATCTGGCGCCCCGCATCCGCGCTGCAGGCGACCGCGCGATCGTCTCGAGCGATGCCGGCGTCGTCCTGCTCGCGCCGCCCGTCGAAAGCTTCCGCCAGTTCATGCTCCTGCTGGAATCAGAGGGTTTCGATGATGCAGCGATCCGGCGCATGAACACCCACAACCCTGCCGCCCTGTTCAGGATCGGCGCAGCACAGCCCACACCAGGAAGGACATCGGACGATGGCCATTGAACGGATCGCCATCGTTGGCGCAGGCGCGGTTGGCGGCGTCGTGGCGTGGCATCTTGCCGAAGCAGGGTGCGATCCGCTGGTCTTGGCCAGACCGCAGACCGCGGCAATCCTCAAAGCGCGCGGTATGACGCTGATGGGGCCGGCGTCATCGCGAACAGTGCCGATCCGCGTCTCCGATGATCCACAATCCGCGGGCGTTCAGGACCTCGTCCTCGTCGGCTTCAAGGCGCACGATTGGGAGGCCGGGCTCGCGTTGGTGACGCCCCTTATAGGGGCGTCGACGATCATCGTTCCCATGCTCAACGGCATACCGTGGTGGTATCTTGAAGGCCTTGGCGGACGGCACGGCGACGAGCGGCTCGCGACCGTCGACCCTGCGGGCCGCATCCGCCAGGCGGTTGATACCGCACAGGTGCTTGGCTGCGTCGTCTACATCGGGGCGAACAGGACAGCGGCGGACTCCCTTGGATGGAACGGACGCAAGCGGCTGGTGCTCGGAGAACCCTCGGGTCCTGCTTCGCCCCGCCTTGAGGCCACGGTGCAGCTGCTGCGGCAAGGTGGCATCGATGCGGAGGCCACCTCCGACATCCGCGCCGAGATCTGGCACAAGCTGCTGGGCAACGCCTGCTTCAACCCGGTCTCCGCGCTGACGGGCGCGACCATCGACGCCATGGCTGCCGACCCGGCGCTCAGGGAGGTGCTGCGAAAGGTCATGCTCGAATGCGTCGCCGTGGCCCGCTCGGTCGGCATCAACCATCTGCCCGATGTCGAGGCGAGGCTGGCCGTCCATCCCGCGATGACCGGCGTCAAGACCTCGATGTTGCAGGATCGCGAAGCGGGCCGCCCGCTTGAACTGGGTGCGCTCGTCGACGCGGTCTGCGAACTGGGGCAACGGACGGGCGTGCCGACGCCGATGCTGCAGTCCCTGAGCGCCCTGACGGCGGCCGCCTGGCGTAACGCATGGCAACGGACCTGAGCCGCCAGCGCGGGCGGTCAGCCCGCCTCTATGCCAGCCAACCTGACGACGTCGATGCGCCGCTCGCCAGCGCGGACGGCGATCCGGAAATGATCCGCCTGCACCACAGCGAGAACCAAGCGCGGGCGGAAGCCGACAACGTTGGTCCCCCCGGCAAGGCGGGGGCTGTCATAGACAATTCCGGCCTCGCCTTCCGCGCGCAGGCGCTCGCCGAAGGCCTGTGAGGCGGTGTAGTCTGCGGACGCGAAGACCGCGTCATCGACGCTGCGGCGTCCGCGGATGTCGACAAAGTCACCCTCCAACCGGCAGGTGTAGGCGCGATAGGTCCGTTCGAGAGCCGCCATGCCGGTGTCGAACGCCTCGCGCCTGAGATGGTGGGCGACCTCGGCAGCGGCGGTTCTGATGTCCGCAGCCGCATACCATGCGCCGAGGTCCGGCCCGTTGAAGCGCGATCCGCCCGGCGCGACATGCAGGAAGGCCGCCATGACGATGCTGGCGTTGGGGCGGCCATAGACCCATTCCGATGGTGGCAGACGCGCGATCCGATGGGCGACAAGCCGGTCATTCGTCCAGCCGGCAAGCTCCATCACGGCGGCAAGATCGGCGGGCGTCGCCACCGTGTCGAACAGCCCGATGGGGGGAAACCGTGAGGGGATCAGCCGATGCGCCGGCTGCGGCGCAGGCCCGCGCAGGACGGTCACGAGAAGCGGATCTCGTCACCGGCATAGGGGGCGAAGCCTTCATCGACCGCGTTCGGCGCAGCGTAAAGGCCGCCGCGCGCCGCGTCGAGAAAGCGCCGCACCGTCAGGATGGCGTCTTGCGAACCGGCGGTCATAACGCCGAGCGGCGACTGGCCGCCGAAGACCGGCGCCTGGTGCGGCCCCTTGAGCCAGGCGACGCCATCCGCCTCCCGCTCATGCAGGATCTGCAAGCCCTGATGGATGCCAAGCACGGCAGACAGGCGCATCAGAACGTCCAGATCGAGGCTGATATCACGATGCTCGCGCGCCGCCCGCGCCCAGGCATGGTAGGTCGAGCGCGACGGCAGGCCCAGCAACAGCCGGCGCTGCTCCTCGGTCAGGCCCCAGAGATCCGCGATGGCGAGAAAGGTGCGCAGCGCCGGCGCGCTCAGCCGGCGGCGGTTCGCGGCGCTGAAAGCGTTGGCGTCAAGGCGGGTCGCGCCGGGATCGATGGCGCGGCGGGCAATGGCGGGCATCGTGGCGCTCCTTGTCCTGATCGATACATAGTCCAGATCAGGACATTTCACAAGAGGGCTGCGCCGCCCTGGGTGGGCACCACCGGCGATTCATTGCGTTCCCACGTGAGGTTGCCTGCATAGCGCATCGCCATCTGCCCGGCCTCATCAAGCGCGAACAGATGCAGCCAGCGATTGTCAAACAGGGCCCTCACGCCGTCGTGACGCCGCAGGATGTCCGTCATCGCCTCGACGGGCGCTTCGATGCAGACCGTCAGGCGCAGGGGCTCGTGCGCGGAGGCCTCACCATCATGCACAGACTGCCACGGCAGGCCGGTGCGCAGGGACCCGCCGTTGCCTTCGACCACGCCGATGCCCCCGACGACATTGTGCAGCAGCTTGTTGCCCGCCCCGAAGAAGCCGGGCGCGACCGTCGAGCCGTAGTATTGCAGGCTGATCCAGCTGGCGACCACCACAGGCGCCGTCATGATCAACTCGAGCACGCCGAAGCCCTTGTCTTTTGCCCAGTCATAATCATGCAGGAAGGCCTGGCCGGCGAGGCTCCTGCCGGCGGTGCGCTGTCGTGGCGCGGCAATGAAGGCCTTGCAGCCTGCCAACGCCCATTCCGGGCGTGTTTCCGCCCAGTCACGGCTGCGCGGGGCGACCCCAGCTTCGCTGCTCGCCCCTGGTAACCTCAGCGCCCGTTCAGCCCGAGTCAGGGTTCCGGCCCTGGCCAGCCAGTCGCGCGCCTGCCGCAGGTCCTCGACGTGCCCGTCGGCGGCATGATCGGCGGCATAGAGCGTGACATGATCGGTCGTCGTGTCATGCAGGGCGCCGACAAACAGCGTGTCCTCGGGGATGGCGATTCCCTTGGACGCAAGTCCGGCCCGGACCTCACCATCATTCAGCAAGGATGCCAGCAGCCGCGCGTTCACTTCGCCCGAATGGCCGCCGCAGGCGCCGCAATGCAGCGCGCTGGCATGGGGGTTGTTGACGACATTCGCGCCGTGGCCGGCCAGGATGACCAACCGGGCAAAGCCCTCGGTCAGCGACATGGCCCGCAGCACGGTCTCGGCCGCCGCCGTGCGCGTCTCCAGATCCAGCGCCGGGTTGAGGCGCGGGGCAGGATCGTCGGGCACGGCATTCGACGTCAGCCCGAGCGTGTCCCTGACCAGCTTTGCGGCATAGACCGGACCGGTGGCCTCGACAAAGGCGAATGATGACACCGCCGCCAGCTTGAAGCGTCCCCAGGCCCGCTTGGCGCGCGCGGTCAGACGGGCAGCCTGATCCTTTGGCGCGTCCTCTGGCCCGCCGGAACAGGTGAAGACACTGGGCTTGAGCAGCACGGGCAGGCGCAATTCGGCCGTGTCCGAGGCATGGCGCCGGTGCGCGGCCGTGATACCGAAGAACCCCGCAAATCCCAGGGTCCGGATCGATGGATCGACTGCCTCCAGCGCGCGGCGGAACACCTCGGAGCGGACATCGATGCAGAAGGCGGCCTGAAGCGAGGGCCGGCCATGCCGGTCCCCAGCAGCCGGACCGGCCAATGTCGCGGCAAGGGACCGCTGGGCTGCCCGCTCCGCCGCCTCCTGCAGGATTTCATCGGCGGCCATGGCGGGACAGGCTGCGACGGGCAGGGCATGAGCGGCACAGGCAGCCTGCCAAGCGCCAGCGATGCGCTGGCCATAAAGCCCGAACAGGGCCTCTTCCCAGACCAGCCGGATCGCGAGCATGTCCGTGACCGCGCTGTCCGTCAGGCCGTCCAGTTCGGCCTGCCAGAGGCGATAGCGGGCATATTGCGGCCAGCCGCCCAGTGTCATGAGGAGCTGGTGGAAACAGGTGTCGAAGCCGCCGGGCTGGATCCCGAGCCGCTCGACCGCCCGCCCGATCGCATCCATGGCGTCGTCCGGGGTCTCGGCCACATGGGCCGCGAAGCCGCGCAGCCCCAGCACCTCCGGCGTCAGGTCATGGATCGCGGCGGCCCGCCAGGCGGCATAGCACGATTTGCCCTTCGGCGCGGACCAGAGTGCCTGGCCCTCATCGAAATGGCTCGCCGCCCAGGCTCCGAAGCGTTCGGCTATGATCGCAGGCCAGTCGATGCCGGAGGCATCGGCGGCAAGGTCAGCGACGGTCGGCAGGGCTTGAACCGCCTTGGCCGGCTGGTTGGCCAGAGCGATGAGGGACGCGACGCTTGCGGGACGCATGGCCGCCGGGGCCGCCGCGAGCGCGCCGGCCAGATCGGCCTCGCTGATCGCACCCGAAGCGATCCGTGCGGCATAGTGGGCGCGCGGCAGGGTCACAGGCAGGCCAGCCACACGGGCAAGCCTCGCGCCGGTGTCCGCCAGGCTGGCGCGCGCCTGCCCGAGATAGGGGTTCACCGCGACGCTCGACGCCAGCGGCCAGGCCGGCGGAATGGCGCGGGCCGCCTGGTTCGCAGCGACGGCGACGAGCGACAGGTCAAAGGACGGCATGGGCGGCTGGATGGTCATGATGAAGGCTCCTTCATTCGGGCCGTGATGGGGCTCAGTTGGGTTTGCGTGCGGTCCAGCCGCCCAGAACCCTGTCAAGGACGGCGTTGGCGTAAAGCCCGTTCGCGAGATGGACCCGCAACCCGGCCGCAGCGGGGTGGTAGGCCCAGAGCGGGAAGAGCGACTGGATCACGGCGACAAAGCCGAAGCTGAGGACCGCGAGCACGATCAGCGTCCATTCCAGAGGCCCGGGCGGCGGCGTGGCCGGCAACGTGGCAGTCGCCGATCCGGTCAGCAGCCACTCCGCCGCAGTCTGGAGAGCAAAGTAGCCGGTCGCCGCAGCCACGGCGTAAAGCGCCGTTCGCTGCGTCAGGGCACGGGGGGCGGCCTCCGCCAGACCCTGGGCCAGCAGATAGGCGACGCCGAAAATCAGGATCGCACCCAGCGCGATGGCCTGCGGCGACTTCTGGGCGAAGCCGAAGACCACGCCCACCAACCCGTAGATCGCCAGTGCGATCAGGAAGGCCCGCAACACGGCGCCGGCGCCAGGGATGGCGACCGCTCCAGGCCTCCGGTTGGCCGCGACCCGCTCAACGGCGCCGCCGGAGGCGAGGAAGGAATGGGCCTTGTAGAGCGAGTGCGCGACGATGTGGAGCAGGGCGAGCGGGAACAGCGACAGCCCGCATTGCAGCATCATGAAGCCCATCTGCGCCACGGTCGACCAGGCCAGGGATGTCTTCACGGCCGGCTGCGTCAGCATCACAAGGCCCCCGAACAAGGCCGTGAAGCCGCCCAGCATGACCAGCGCCGCAAGGACGCCCGGAGCCAGCAGCATCACATCGGCAAAACGGATCAGGACGAAACCGCCAGCGTTGATTACCCCCGCATGCAGCAGGGCCGACACCGGCGTCGGCGTCTCCATAACCTCGGTCAGCCAGCCATGCAGGGGAAACTGTGCGGATTTGAGGATGGCGGCGAGCGCGAGCAATCCGGCCGCCCAGGTCGCCGATGACGGCGCAGCGCCAGCCCGCGCCGCAGCCAGAATGGTCGCGATGTCGCTCGTGCCATAGCCGACAGCGAGGAGAACGGCTGCCGCGATCAGGGCGGCGTCACCCAGCCTTGCGGTCACGAACTTCTTGCGTGCTGCGCGCTGCGCCGCGATGCGTTCGGGATAGAACAGCAGCAGGCGGTGCAGGCTCAGGCTGGTGGCGATCCAGGCGGCGACCAGTTGCCAGAGATTGCCCGCCAGCACCAGCATCAGAACCGCCGCGAGCGTCATCAGCAGCCAGGCCGTGAACGGACCCTGCCGCTGCTCGCCGTCCAGATAACGCGCCGCATAGCGCAGCACGACCCAGCCGACGAACGAAACAAGCAAGGCCATCACCGCGCTGACCGGATCCAGCCTCACCGAGAGGCCGATGCCCCCCACGCCGAGGAGCGGGCTTGTTCCCGCCCCGTGGACCATCAGCAGCGCCAGGCTCAGGGCTGCGGCCAGCAGCGCCGCCACCGCAGCCAGGCCGGAAGCCCTGATCGCGGCGAGCGGCCTGAATCCCGGCGAGCGGGCGGCGAAGGCCGCTGCGACAAGCAGGGCAGCCGGAGCCGCCAGGGGCAGGAACTGAAGGGACATGCGTATCTCCATCGTGTCGCGGTCTGCCGCGCTGCATACGATGGGATTTGACATGATAAAAATTCATTGTTTCGTCTGAAATGTTCGTTAAAATAGAACGAATAATGGATCTGAACTACAACCATCTGCGCTACTTCTGGGCCGTCGCCCATGACGGGAATCTCACGCGCACGGCAGCAAGACTCAATCTGTCGCAGTCGGCGCTGTCGGTTCAGATCCGCAAGCTGGAAGAGCGCATGGGCCACGCGCTGTTCGAACGGCGCGGCCGCCAGCTGCACCTCACGGAGGCCGGCCGCATCGCCCTCGACCATGCCGATTCGATCTTCGCCATGGGCGAGGATCTGCTCGGCACGCTCAGGCAAACCGGGCGGGCGCGGCAGGCCTTGCGCGTCGGCGCACAGGCCACCCTGTCGCGCAACTTCCAGCTCGGCTTCCTCAGGCCCGTCATGGGCCGCACCGATGTCGAGCTGATCCTGCGCTCTGCCGGAACGGCCGAACTGCTCCGGGCGCTCGCCGCGCTCAGCCTCGATGTGGTGCTGGTCAACCAGTCGCCGCCGCGCGACGCGGTGACGCCCTTCGTTTCGTACCGGCTTGCGGAGCAGCGCGTGAGCCTTGTCGGCGTGCCGGGACGAACCGGCGGCGCGCATGACCTGCCCGAACTGCTGGCGGCGCACCCTGTCATCCTGCCAACGTCCGACAGCAGCGTCCGCACCGGATTCGACGCGCTGATGGACCGTCTCGGCATCCGGCCGCAGATCGTGGCCGAGGTCGACGACATGGCGATGATGCGCCTTCTGGCGCGCGAGGGTCTCGGACTGGCGGTCCTTCCGCCCATCGTCGTGAAGGATGAGCTCTCCACCGGGCTGCTGGTCGAGATCGACCGCCTGCCCGATATCGCAGAGACCTTCTACGCGGTCACGGTCGAGCGACGGTTCCCGAATCCGCTGTTGAGAACCTTGTTGCAGGCCGACGCACCGGGGCTCGACCTGCGCTAGATGCACGGCGCGCGGCCGGGTTCCGTCGCGCCCGACCGCCTGATTTGTCCGGCCCGGTGTCCTGTGCCACCCTTCACCGGTGCAAGAGCGAAGCCGGATCGGCAGCTGCGGCAAGGAGACCATGCGGATGACCAGGACGGCCGACGTTCAGCGAATCATTGATCTCGACCCATTCCGCCTGCCGCTTGGCACGTTGTTCCCGGTCGCGGACATGGCGGCGCTCGAGCCCTTCCGGGACAGTCTCGACGGCGACCATTTCGACTATGAAGCCGGCATGGTCCAACTGGCCGTCCAGAGCCACCTCGTCCGACTCGGCTCAACCAACATTCTCGTCGATGCCTGCGTTGGAGAAGACAAAGAGCGCCCCCGCCGCCCCGATTGGCATCAGCGGCGCGGTTCGGGATTCATCAAGCGGCTGGCCACCGCCGGCTGTGCGCCGGAGGACATCGACATCGTGGTCTGCACCCATCTGCACGCAGACCATGTCGGCTGGAACACGCGGCTCGACAATGGCCGCTGGGTTCCGACCTTTCCGAATGCCCGTTACCTGATGGGCCGGACCGAGCTTGCCCATTGGGCCGATCTTGCCGGCAAACCATCGGAACACCCGGTCAATCACGGCTCCCATGACGACAGCGTGCTGCCAGTGCTCGAAGCCGGGCAGGCCGTCGCCGTGACGGACGGGCATAATGTGGCCGCCGGCGCCAGCATCGTGCCGCTGCCGGGCCATACGCCGGGCCATATGGGTCTGAGAATCGGCCTTGCGGGCCAGCCTGCGCTGCTCTTCATCGGCGACGCGATGCACAGTCCGGCGCAGGTCTTCAACCCCGACTGGTCAAGCGCGTTCTGCGCCGATCCGGCTGAGGCAGCCGTGACCCGCCGCCGGTTTCTGGCCGAGGCAGCCGAAACGGACACCGTTCTGGTACCCGCCCATCTGCGCGGCGACGCCATGCGTATCCGGCGGCGCGGGTCGGGCTTCATGCCGGTGTACTGCCGTTGCGACGGCCACTGAACGACCGGTCAGGGAATGCTGGCGACGTCCCGCAGCGACTGAATCATCGACGTGCGCATCAGATAGGCCTTGTGGGCCTGCGGATCAGCCACCGTCCGGCGCAGGTCGGCATAGTAGTCCGCCCGCGCTGCCGGCTCGCGGGTGTTGAGCATGGCACGGTTGCGCAGCGTGGTCTGCTGCACCACGTCGAGGGCCACCTTGCGGCGCTGGCGCTCATAGGCGCCCAGCGAGTCCAGTGGCGCTCCACGCATCACGGCGGTGAGTTTCTCCGCCAGGTTGAACGCATCATGGATGCCGCCGTTCAGGCCCATGCCGCCGAGCGGATTGTTCACGTGCGCAGCGTCTCCGGCAATCAGCATCCGTCCGGAAACATAGCGCGACGCAACCCGCTCGTGGACGCGGTAAGCGGTCCGGTGCCTGACCTCGTAGGGCTCGGGCCGCGCGACGGCGCCCTGCAGCAGACGCTCGATCCGGTCGGGCGCGGTGACCTCCTGATCGGTCAGGCTTGAATCGACCGGAAACAGGGCCCGCCAGACGCTGGCCGTACGGATCAACACGAACCATTCCTCCGGGTCGGAGATGTAGGAGATGTTGGCGATGTCGGGAATGGCGCTGCTGAAGTCGAACGTCGTGGAGATCGTCAGGAAGATTTCGGGAATCGTCTGACCTTCGAATTCAGCGCCCATGGCCTTGCGCACGACGCTGCCGATGCCGTCCGATCCGATCACGAAAGCTCCCGACAGGGTCTGTTTCACACCGTCGCTGTCGAGCAGTTCGACCTCGACGCCGCTGCCGTTCTGGCGGGCGCCAAGCGCCTTGCACCCGAAGTGGAGCGTTGCGAGCGGATGGCGCATGAGCCGTGCGTGCAGCATCTCTCCGAGCCGCCACTGCTCGCATTGCAGCCGATACGGATGGCGCGTTTCTTCGCCGAGGCGGGCCAGTTCGAAGGTGGCCACCGCGCCCTCGTTACGGTCGCGGAATTGCCATGTCGGACAGATCAGGCCCTGCGCGATCATGCTGTCCGTAACGCCAAAGCGCTCGAGCATGTCGAGCGTGGGCGGATGGAAGGTCGAGGCCCTCAAGTCGCGCGGCAGGTCTGCGGACGCCTCGATCAGCGTCACCGCAAGGCCCTCGTCCACCAGCAGATTGGCCGCCACCAAGCCAACCGGCCCGGCCCCGATGATCAGGATCCTGTTGGTGACGCTCATTGTGACGGGACCTTCCTTGACAGCCCGCGCGAGGCAGTCATCATGCAATTGTCCGGACAAGTATGTCGCTGTGCGGATGACCGGGCAAGTGTCCATCTTGTCGCCGCCACCAAGCCGAGGATGCGAACCACCGATGCACTATCCGTTTGCGCCCTTTCCATCGAGAGGCCAGTTGCGCTGGCCCGGCGACAAACGACTGGCCCTGATCGTCACGATCAACCTCGAATTCTGGGACCTGCTGAAGCCGACGAGCGCCACCTACTATGCCGGCGGGCCGTCGATCCTGCCCGATGCACTGCCCGGCAACATCCCTGACTTTCCCAACTTCTCCTGGCGCGAATACGGCCAACGCGTCGGCGTCTGGCGCCTGTTCGACATTTTCACGGCGGCCGGCGTCCCGGCAAGCTGCACGATGAACGCCAAGCTGGCGCTTGAGCGCCCTGCCATCATCGAGGCGGCGCTCAAGCATGGACACGAGCTGATTCCGCACAATTACGAGCAGGGCGAGCTGCTGTGCCACCTGCAGCATGCCCCCGATCAGGAGCGCAAGGTCATCGCCGAGACCCTCGACGTCTACCGCAGGGCGACGGGCCGGCAGCCGAAAGGCTGGCTGTCGTCGTCGCTGCGCGGGACCACCAACACGCCGTCGATCCTGGCCGAGAATGGTCTCACCTTCTGGTGCGACCTGATGAATGACGACCAGCCCTACATAGTCGCAACCGATGCTGGCCCGATTGTTGCTGTGCCCTACTCGATCGAGATCAATGACTTCACGCTCCTGCAGAGGCGCGGCCTGACCAATGATGCCGCATTCGACTGCATGAAGGAACAGTTTGACGTGCTCTATGCCGAAGGCGCAACGACAGGCATGATGATGAATGTCGGCCTGCATCCCCATGTCATCGGCGTGCCGCACCGGGTCAGCCTGCTCCGGCGCTTCCTGGCCTATGCCGCTTCATTTGACGGCGTCTGGTGGGCAACGCGCGAACAGGTTGCAGAGGCCTACCGGGCGCAACACACGGGCCACATTGCGGGAGCCACAGCGTGAGCGAGGCTAGTGCAACGGCCTCTTTCCGAAGTCTTCCCGTCCGCCCGATCCTGCTGGCGATCGCGGTGCTGGTGGCCATCGCGGTCGCCATTTTCGCCGGGGGCAAGGTCATTGCGCAGCAGATGGTCTCGGGCCTGATGCTGGGCTCGATCTATATGACGGTGGCGGTCGCCTTCACCCTGACCATCGGCGTCCTGAACTTCCTGAACTTCACCATCCCGACCTTGTTCATGCTCACCGGCATGGTGGCCTGGGGTGTCCTGTCGCGCGGCTACCTTTCTGTGGCCGGCGGCTGGGGCTGGCTTCTGGCGCTGCTGATCGGCATCGCCGTGGCCGTGGTCGCCTCGCTGATCGTGGAGCGGTTCACCTTCCGCTATCTCAAGACGCGGCATGGCGACGCGACCGAACATGCCATACCGCTCGTGTCGTCGCTCGGCTTCCTGCTGATCTTCGAACACCTCGTGCTGATTGCGCTCGGCTCCGAGGCGCAGAGGTTCCCGGTGCCGTTCAAGGCGGACCTCTATGCTTTCGGTCTGGTGATCGGCCTGCCGCAGCTTGCGAGCCTCCTGCTTGCGCTCGGGATCGTGGCGACGCTGACCTATGTGCTGAAGCGCACGCGGATGGGACGCGCCTTGCGGACCATTGCAGAGAGCCCCGACACGGCCTCGCTGCTGGGCGTCGATGTCGCGCGCATCGTGCCGGTGGTGTTCATCCTCACAGGCCTGCTGTCCGGCGTCGCCGCCGCCCTGTTCACGGTGAACTACGGCGACGTCTCGCCATTCATGGGCGAGCATATCGGCACCAAGGCGATTGCAGCGATGGTGCTCGGCGGCCTTGGTTCAGTCTGGGGCGCGGTGGCGGGAGGCCTTCTGGTCGGTCTGGCCGAGACGCTGTCGATCCATTTCCTCGGCGGCGATTCCGTGCAGATGGTGGTCTGGGGACTGCTCCTCGTCGTGATCATTCTCAGGCCTCAGGGCCTGTTCGGCGCCTCCGCCATCGGCAAGGCGAAGCTGTGATGGCCCGTGCGTCGAGGTCCCTGTCATGAGCGGCTACGCCAGCGGCATCGTCGCCATCCTGTGCATCAACCTGATCTTCGCCTACGCGATCTTCGTCACCGCAGCGGCAGGGCAGCTCAACCTCGGCGGCGCCGGATTTCAGGCCATCGGCGCCTATGCAGCAGCCTGGCTGTCGAGCAGCGCCCACATGCCGGCCAACGTCACCATCCCGCTGGCCATTCTGGCTTCGGCCCTGGTGGGCTTTGTGATCTCGTTCCCCGTGCTCAGGACACGGGGCGTCTACATGGTGCTCGCGACCTTCGCCTTCGGTCAGTTCGTGTCGGGATTCCTGCTGCGCTCGCCAACATTCGGCGGCGCCATCGGCATGGTCGTGGCGGACTATATCGGCGTCGGCGCGCTGGTCATCTGCGCCGTGGTTACCACGCTCCTGGTCTTCTTCCTGATGGCGAGCCGGCTTGGGCTCGCCATCCGCAGCATCCATGACGACGAACTCGTGTCGACCATCATGGGCGTGAATGTCCGCGCCGTTCAGGTCGCCATGTTCACGCTCGGCGGCGCGCTCGCCGGGCTTTCGGGCGCGCTCTACGCCCATCACTTCAGCTTTGTCGAAGCGCAGTATTTCAACTCGCTGCTGTCGATCTACGTCCTGCTCTTCGTCCTGATCGGCGGAACCCAGACCGCCTGGGGACCGCTGGTCGGAAGCCTGTTCTTCACGCTGCTGCCGGAGTTGATGCGTGTCGGCGGCTCGTGGCGCTATGTGGTCTTCGGCGTCGTCATCGTGCTGATGATGGTGCTGAGGCCGCAGGGCATCGTGACACGGGCCCTGGTCGCGCGGCTTTCGCCGCGCAATTGGTGGCCTGCATCGTCCAGAGCCGCCACGCGGGTGTCCGATGCCGGTTGAACCGATCCTGTCGCTGAAGCAGGTGACCAAGCGCTTCGGCGGCCTGACCGTGGCCGACCAGGTCAGCTTCGATGTCCCGCAAGGTTCGCGCATGGCGCTGATTGGGCCGAACGGTGCGGGCAAGACCACCTTGTTCAACCTGATGTCGGGTGTCTACCCGCTCGATGGCGGCAGCATCTGGCTCGAGGGTCGGCAGATCGACGGGTTGCCATCGCGCCAGCGGATCGGCGCGGGCCTCTCACGCTCCTTCCAGAACATCCGGCTGATGCCGCACCTTTCGGTGATCGAGAACGTCATGCTCGGCCAGCATGCCAAGGCCAGCGGGCTCGGCGACCTGATGACGCCGATCCTGTGGCAGCGCGCCGGCCGCTGGCGCCAGATGGCCATCGAGCGCCTTGAGGCCGCCGGGATCGACGTCCATCCGGACGCGGAGGTCTCGAGCCTGCCCTATGGCGTGCGCAAGAAGATCGAGGTCGTGCGGGCGCTGATGAGCAGCCCCAGTCTGCTGATGCTCGACGAGCCGGCCGCGGGCCTAAACCCTCGCGAAACCGCCGAATTGTCGGCCTTCCTGAAAGATGTGGCCGCCGATGGGGTCACCCTGCTCGTGGTTGAGCACGACATGTCCTTCGTCCACGACCTGTGCGAGCGGACCGTTGTGCTCAACTTCGGCAGGCTGATCTACAATGGTGCGACCCGCTCGGTGCAGGACGACGCTGCGGTGCGGGAGGCCTATCTCGGAAGCCGCCGGGTTGCCGGCGATGGAGGCGACCGTGCTGCTTGAGGTCGAGGGGCTCGATGTCCGCTATGGCCGGACGCATGCCGTCAAGGCCCTGTCGCTCCAGGTCGCGGATGATGAACTCGTGACCGTCCTCGGGGCCAATGGCGCCGGGAAGACCTCCTTGCTCCGGGCACTGCAGGGGCTTGTGCCGGCATCAGCAGGGCGCATCCGCTTCGGCGGCGTGGACATTACGCGCATGTCGCCGCCCGAGCGGCTGCGACAGCGGCTGGCGCTCGTTCCGGAGGGCCGGCAGATCGTAATCAGCCTGACGGTGCACGAGAACCTGCTGATGGGAGCCTATTGTCGTTCAGACTCCGACGTCCGGCGCGATGTCGAAGGCGTCTATGACCGCTTTCCCAACCTCGCCGCCCGGCGCGACATGCCGGCCTCGGTCCTCTCCGGCGGCGAACAGCAGATGCTGGCGATCAGCCGGGCGCTTCTGGCGCGGCCGCGCCTGATGATGCTTGATGAGCCCTCGCTGGGGCTATCGCCCTTGCTGGTGGAACGCCTCTTCGACCTGCTGCGCAACCTGCGGGCCGACGGGCTGGCCATCCTGCTGGTCGAACAGAACACGCAGATGGCACTGGAGATCGCCTCGCGGGGCCTCGTGATGGAACTCGGCAAGGTGGTTCTCGAAGGCCCCTCGGAGGCCCTTGCCAGCAATGACCGTCTTGCTGCAGCCTATTTCGGCCACGCCGCGCAGCACGCGGGCTGACCCATCGGATTGTCACGGGATAACAACCACAACGGGAGACACGGATGCGCATGACACAGAACCGCTTCAGGACCGGGGCCCTGGCATTGGCCATGCTCGGCGCGACCACCCACGCGGCCAGCGCGCAGGAGATCGTCCTGGGTCTCAGCATGGTCAAATCCGGGCCGCTGAAAACGGTTGGCGAAGCCACCGAGACCTCGGTTGATCTCGCGGTCGAGGAGATCAATGCCAAGGGCGGGATCAACGGCCGGAAGATCCGGCTGATCAAGTTCGACACCGGCTCGGATCCACGCCAGGCCGCCACGGCGACCCAGAAACTGGCGCAGGATGACGGTGCGCTGGCCATCATCGGGCCCTTCTCCTCGGGCGAGGCCGCCGTCGCCTTCCCGGTCGGTGAGCGCCTTGGCATCATCCAGATGCCCAACGCGGCCTCACAACCGGGCCTGACGGGCAATTTCTCCTATGCCTGGCGCCTGACGGCCGATGAAGGCAAGCAGTTCGGACGGCTGATCGCCACCCTGCGCGCCAAGAACATCAAGACCGACAGGGCCGAGATCATGTATCTCTCGGACGAGCGGGTTTCAAACATCTCGGGCACGCAGTTTTACCCGGCCATCTTCAGGGCGTCCGGGATCACCTTCGGCGAGCCGGTCGCGTTCCAGTACCGCAGCTTCGACGTGGCGCCGCAGATCGCCCAGATCATCGAGCGCAAGCCGGATGTCGTGGCGCTGGCCGCCACGCCCGACAGCGCCGGCAAGGTCATCAAGGAATTGCGCCGCCAGGGCTTTACCGGACGGGTAATCGGTTCGCAGATTTTCGCCGACCCGAATGCGCTGGAACTGTTCGGCCGCGATGCTGACGGGCTCCTGATCGTCGCCGGGTTCTGGGCCGAGCGCAACGACGCCACCCGCAGCTTCACCAAGCGGTTTGCCGAGGAGAACGCCAGGCGCGGCCTCACCACCAAGAAGGTGCCGCACCACACCGACGCACAGGCCTATGACATCGTCTTCCTGCTCAAGCAGGCGATGGAGAAGGCGGGCGTCACCGGCGACCCGGCCAAGCGCGCCGAGGAAAGGACCGCTGTCCGCGAGGCCATGAAGGGCATCCGTTTCACCGGCGTGACCGGCGACGGGACCTGTTTCAATGCGGCGCGTGACGCGCAGCTTCCCGGCTTCGTCATCGAGATCAACAACCTGCAATGGAACCTGTTCGATCAGCATCCGGCAGACCCCTGCCCCTGATGTGGCGACACAGATGATGACGGGTTCCGCGCTCCGGTGGACGAATCGGGGCGCGGGCTGCTTGTTCCGGAGCATTGATCAGGCCGGGGGGAGGACCCCTTGTCCTGCAGGTTGACGGGCGGTTGATTGCTGCATACCGTATTCAGTATGCCGACGAACGACAGCTCCGGGGAGCGGATCGACGCGACTGCCGAGGTGCGTCGCCTGCTGCGGCGCGACAATCTGAGCGAGCGGATCTATCTCGACCTCAGGGGCAGGCTGCAGCGTTGCGCCATCGGCCATGATCAGCGTCTGGTCGACCTTGAGGTCGCCGCCGCCTATGGCACCTCGCGGATGCCTGCGCGCGAGGCCCTGCTCCGGCTGACGAACGAGGGATACCTTGTCGGCACCACGCGCGGCTTCGTGACGCCAAAGCTCAGCCTCGCCGATATCAGGGACATTTTCGAGATCCGGCACCTGCTCGAGCCGCTCGCCGCAGCCAATGCGGCGCGAGACATGTCGGCCACCGATGAGGCCTTACTGACCGCAGCCATTGAGCAGGCGCGCAAGGCCGTCGCGGATGATGACGTGGAACGGCTGATTCTCGCCAACATCAATTTCCGGACAGCCTGGCTTTCGGCGGTCAGGAACGAGCGGCTGGCCAACACGATCGCCCGCTTCGTCGACCATGTGCAGACCGTGCGCCTCAGCACCCTGGCCGACCACGCCACGCGCGGCGTTGTCTGCCAAGGTCTTGAGGCGCTCCACGGGGCGTTCCGCCAGCGCGACGCGGCGGCGGCGGCCACCAGCATGACGAACTTCCTCAAGGCTGCGGAGCGGGCCTTCTTTGCCGTGCGGTCCCACGAAATCCAGGCGGCGATGAGCACGGACGAAGGCCTGACCAGATCCCGGCAGGCCGGATCGGCAGGCAGAGCATGATCTCCGGCAGAGCCCATCCGCTGAAGGGTCCCAACCGCTTCAAGCTGGGCGTGTTCTCAGCCAATGCCGATGGCGGGCTGGCGATCACAGACGTTCCCGAACGGTGGCGCGCCAGCTGGGACGACAATCTCAACGCCGCCGGGATCGCCGACCGCGCGGGTCTGGAGTTCCTGCTGCCCATCGCCCGCTGGCGCGGCTTCGGCGGCAAGAACCGCGTGCGCGAGCACTCCTTCGAGACCTTCACCTGGGCTGCGGGGCTGGCCAGCGCGACCCGTAACATCGGCCTGTTCATGACGGTCCATGTGCCGCTTGTTCACCCGCTCTACGCCGCGAAAGCGCTGGCTACAGTCGACCACATCTCTGGCGGGCGTGCCGGCCTGAACATCGTGTGCGGCTGGAATCCCGACGAGTTCGCCATGTTCGGCGTCAAGCTCGGCGACGATGCCTATGGTCAGGCCCGTGAATGGATCGACATCGTCGACCGCTGCTACGGCACGCGCCAGCCCTTCGACTTCGAGGGCGTCTACTACAACCTGAAGGGCGTGGTCAGCCGTCCCGCCAGCGTGCAGGCGCCGCGCCCGGTCACCATGAACGCCGCTTTCGGCCCGCCCGGACGCGACTTCGCGGCGCAGAACTGCGACTTCCTGTTCTCGACCTTCAGCGAACTCGAGGATGGCCACAAGCACGTGGCCGACATCAAGGAGCGCTCGGCCAAGGTGGGCCGCGAAGTCGGCATCTACACGGTCTGCCACGTGGTCTGCCGCGAAACGCAGGCCGAGGCGGAGGATTACTACCACAAGTACGCGGTGACGGATGCGGACCACGCCGCGGTCGATTACCACATGGCGTCGAAGAAGGAGTTCGCCAACTCGCATGACAAGCGTGTCTTCGACAGCTATCGCAAGCGCTTCGCCGGCGGGGCCGGGACCTTCCCGCTGGTCGGAACGCCCGAGAAGATCGTCGAGACCATGGCGGCGATCTCTGCGCAGGGCTATGCCGGCGCGGCGCTGACCTTCGTCAACTATACCTATGAACTGCCCTTCTTCTGCGACCGGGTCCTGCCGCTGATGAAGCAGGCCGGATTGAGGCTGACATGACGGCCGCGCGCCCTGCCCTCGCGATGCGGCGGCCCGCCTCCACCGTGGCCTTCAAGCAGGGTATGCGCGCCCTCGCCGGCGCCGTCTGCGTCGTCGTCACCGATGGCCCGGACGGGGCGCCGCTGGGCCTGACCGCGACCGCCGTGACCTCGCTGTCGGCCGATCCGCCGTCGCTGCTGGTCTGCGTAAACCGCTCGGCGTCGATCGCGGCGGCGTTGACCGAAGGCGCGCGCTTCACGGTCAATGTCCTGGCAGCCAGCCAGCAGGACGTGGCCCAGGCCTTTGGTGGCCAGCGCGTGGCCAAGGGCGTTGCCCGCTTTGCTTTCGGCGGCTGGGTGCGCACGGGCAGCGAGGCCTTGCTGCTGTCGGGCGCCAACGTCTCCTTCGAATGCACGGTGGCGCAGGTCAGCGACTGGGCCACGCATCACATCGTCATTGGCGAGGTCGCAGACGTGCATTTGGCCGATCCGCAACAGCAGGCCCTGATCTATCACGACGGCCATTACAGGGCAGTGGGCTAGAGTATGTTCGATCCGCACAGGGCCAATCTGCGTTACGGAATCGCCTCGGGCCGCTGCCTCGGCGTGGCCTGGCTCGCCATGGGGTCGGTCGCCATGGTGGAGATCGTGGCGCGGTCCCGCCCGGACGCGATCGTGCTGGACCTGCAACACGGGTTGTGGGATCGCCGCGAGCTTGAAGCTGCGATCGGTCTGGTGCCTCCCGAAATTCCGGTTCTGGTCCGCACAGCCGAGAACACGGCCTTCGCCATCGGGACAGCGCTCGACGCCGGTGCCGAAGGCGTGATCGTGCCCCTGGTCGAGACCGCCAAGCAGGCCAGGAAGGCCGTGGCCTTCGCCAAGTACCCGCCCCATGGCGAGCGCTCTGGCGGCGGGCTGAGGCCGCTGGCGGATTTCGCCGGCTATGTCGCCGGCTCGGACAAGATCGTCGTCATGGTGATGATCGAGACCGCGAAGGGCGTCGCCAACGCCGCCGAGATTGCGGCGGTGGACGGTGTCGACATGGTGTTCATCGGCACCGGCGACCTCGCTTTGTCGATCGGCACCTTTCCAGCCATGCATCATGACCATTCGGTGGCCTGCGCCCAGGTTCATCAGGCCTGCAAGGCGGCCTGGACGCCGTGCGGCGTGTTCACGCCGAACCTCGACATGGCGAAGATGCGCCGAGCGCAGGGCTACCGCATGGTGGTGACCGGCAGCGACATGGATGTGGTCTCACGCGGCTTCAATCAGGCCAGCACCGGCTTCGCCGCCGCGCCTTCCCCGAGCGTCGAGATCGCGCCCGCTCCCGCGCGTACGCGGATCGGGAGCTGACCGGTGGCGCAGGGCTTTCGCGACCGGCTGGAACTGGATGAGGCGGCTGGCGCCTGGTTCGACCAGACGCGCCGCTACATGCTGATCCGGCCCGAAGCCCTGATGGGGGTTTTCCGGCGGCTTGATCCGGCTCCCCGCGCGCTGGCGCTGGCCGCGCTCGAGGATTCGATCTTCGAGCAGGGATCGGACTCGGCGCGGGCCTATCGCGCCATGGGCGGAACCGGGGATGCCCTGCTGACCGTCATTGCCCAGTCCGCGCCGCAGCTGGGCTGGGGCCGGTGGGAGTTCACACGACAGGGAACCATGCTGGCCCTAAACGTCCGCAACAGTCCCTTCGCGGCAGGCTATGGCGCATCCGCGACACCGGTCTGCGCGGCGATCACCGGCATGGTGCGCGCCGTGGCGACCCTGGTGTTCGATGCGCCCTGCCAGGCCCGTGAGGTCGGGTGCGCCGCGATGGGAGCGGAGCATTGCCGCTTCGAGGCGCAGCCGCAGGAGATGCAATCATGACTGGCAATCCCGCAGGTGGTGTGGTCGCGGCGCTGCTCGCAGAACTCGGCCCGGATGGCGTCAAGATCGGTGCGCACATTCCAGAGCGCAATCAGCAGGACGCCACCAAGGTCGCGGCCACGAGGCCCTTGGCGCTTGTGCTGCCGCGCAACACCGAACAGGTGTCCGCCGCGATCCGCATCTGCCATGCCCACGGCCAGCCGGTTGCCCCTCAGGGCGGCATGACGGGCCTCGCCGGTGGCGCCCATCCAGGCCAGGGCGAAATCGCCCTCTCGCTGGAGCGCATGAGCGGCATCGAAGAGATCGACGTCGACGCCGGCACCCTGACCGCCTTGGCCGGCACGCCCCTGCTGCTCATCCAGAACGCAGCCGAGGATGCGGGCTTCCAGTGCGGCATCGACCTCGGCGCGCGCGGCTCGTGCACCATCGGCGGCAATGTCGCCACCAATGCCGGCGGCAATCAGGTCATCCGCTATGGCATGACGCGCCGCAATGTGCTGGGCCTTGAAGTCGTCCTGCCGAATGGCCAGATCGTCCGGTCGCTCAACAAGATGCTGAAGAACAATGCGGGCTATGACTGGACCCAACTCTTCATCGGTTCGGAGGGCACGCTTGGCGTGGTCACCCGCGTCGTCATCGGCCTGCATCCGAAGCCAGCCGCGATCGCCTCGGCCATCGTCGCCGTGGCGTCGGTGGACGGTGCGATCAGGCTGTTGCGCGCCGCCGGCCGTGACCTGCCCGGCGGCCTTCTGGTGTTCGAGGCCATGTGGGCCGACTTCATTCAGGTTGCCGTCGACCGCTTCGGATTGCCAAAGCCTTTCGAGACGGCCCATCCCCTCCTGGTCCTGCTCGAAACGCCAACCGATGGAACAGCGGCAGGGCAGGATGCGTTCGAGACCTTCCTGGCGGACCAGATCGAGGCCAACGTCGCGTCCGATGCGATCGTCGCGCAGTCCGGCCAGGACCGGGCCCGCTTCTGGTCCTACCGGGAAAGCCCGTATGAATACGCCCGGATCCTGCCGCCCGGGGGGAACTTCGACATCTCCTTCCCGATCGGCAAGATCGATCAGGCCGTCACCGCCATCAAGGCGGACATCTCCGCCCGCTGGCCCGACATGGTGCATGTTTTCTTCGGACATCTGGCCGATTCAAACCTGCACCTGATCGCATCGCGTCCGGGGATGGACGCCGCGACGAAGTACGCAGTCGAAGAGCTTGTCTACAACCACGTGGCGCGCTTCAATGGCTCGGTTTCCGCTGAACATGGCATCGGGCGCGCCAAGAAATCCTATCTGCCGCTGACCCGCAGCGCCCCGGAACTGGAGCTGATGCGGACGATCAAGGCGGCGCTCGATCCGGCAGGCATTCTCAATCCAGGCCGCGTTTTCTGAACACGGCCGGCAACGCGAAGACGGAGGACATCATGGCCAAGGACACGCTCGCAAAGCTGGCGAAGGCAATCGTCAAGCACAAGATCAAGGTGATCGACCTGACCCAGCGGCTGCAGCCCTCCACGCCCGTGATCCAGCTGCCGCCGCCCTTTGCGCCCACCAAGCCGTTCGAGAGCAGCCTGATCTCGCGCTATGACGACAAGGGGCCGGCCTGGTACTGGAACAATTTCGCCTGCGGGGAACACACCGGAACCCATTTCGACGCGCCGGTGCACTGGGTCACCGGCAAGGATCTCGAGGACGGGGCCACCGACACCGTCGATCCGCAGCGATTCATCGCGCCTGCCTGCGTGATCGACGTGTCGAAGGACTGCGCGAAGGACGAGAAGTTCCTGCTCACGCCCAAGCGCATCCTCGCCTGGGAAAAGGAGCATGGCAAAATCCCGAAGGGAGCATGGGTCCTGATGCGCTCCGACTGGTCCAAGCGCACCGACCCGGCCCTGTTCCTCAACATGAAGGAAGATGGCCCGCATGTGCCAGGCCCGAATGCCGACGCCGTCCGCTTCCTCGTCGAGGAACGCGATGTCAACGGCTGGGGCGTCGAAGCGGTCGGGACAGATGCCGGCCAGGCCTTCTCGTTCGAGCCCGCCTTTCCGGCGCACGCGCTCATGCACGGCGCCAACAAGTTCGGGCTGGCGAGCCTGTGCAATCTCGACCAGCTGCCGGCGACGGGCGCCGTCCTGATCGCGGCGCCGCTCAAGATCGCGGGCGGATCGGGCAGCCCGCTCAGGGTGCTGGCTCTCGTCTCTGACAGCGATGACTGAAAAGGCAGGAACCTGACCACAACCCCAGGGAGGCCAGGATGGCCGAACGGTCCTTCAAGGAAGAGGTGCAGTCGCTCAAGCTCGGCGCCGGCGATGAATTCCGTGGCGAGGGCATTCTGGCGATCACCAAGGCCCTGCTGGAAAGCGGCGTCTCCTACGTCGGCGGCTATCAGGGCGCGCCGATCTCCCACCTGATGGATGTGCTCGCGGACGCCGAGGACATCATGGCGGAACTGGGCATTCACTTCGAATCGAGCGCCAGCGAAGCCACGGCTGCCGCGATGCTGGCGGCCTCCGTGCACTATCCCTTGCGCGGGGCGGTGACGTTCAAGTCAACTGTCGGCACCAATGTCGCCTCCGACGCCCTTGCCAACCTCGCCTCGGGCGGGGTCAAGGGCGGCGCGATGATCATCGTCGGCGAGGACTATGGCGAGGGCTCCTCGATCATGCAGGAGCGCAGCCATGCCTTCGCGATGAAGAGCCAGATCTGGCTGCTCGACCCGCGCCCGAACCTCCCGAAGATCGTGGAATGCGTCGAGAAGGGTTTCGAACTCTCGGAAGCCACCAACACGCCGGTGATGCTCGAGGTCCGCATCCGGACCTGCCACGTCACCGGCCGATTCAAGACGAAGGACAATGTCCGGCCGGGTTTCACGCTGAAGGATGCGCTCGAAAACCCGGTGCGCGACGTCAACCGGATCGTGCTGCCACCCGCGAGCTATCTGCACGAGAAGGAGAAGATCGAAGTCCGCTGGCCGGCGGCCGTGAAGTTCGTTCAGGAGCACGGCCTCAACGAAGTCTTCGACGGCGACGTCTCGGACATTGGCGTCGTCATGCAGGGCGGCATGTACAACACCGGCATGCGGGCGCTTGAGCTGATGGGGCTGGCCGACGCCTATGGCCAGTCGCGCGTGCCCGTGTATGTGCTCAACGTGACCTATCCGCTGGTTGATGCGGAGGTCATCCGCTTCGCCACGGGCAAGCGCGCCATCCTGATCGTCGAGGAGGGCCAACCCGAATTCATCGAACAGGCGATCAGCACCATCCTGCGCCGCGCCGATCTGCAGACGAAGGTGCATGGCAAGGACCTGCTGCCAATGGCCGGCGAGTACACCGGGCAGGTGATGAAGGACGGCTTCGGCAAGTTTGTCAGGAGCTACCATCCCTCGCTGGCTGCCGGGTCCGTGGCCAACCCCGGCGACAACCGGCTCAAGGCGGCGCTGGCCTCGCTGGATGGTAATGTCCATGGCCGCCCGCCCTCCTTCTGCACGGGGTGCCCGGAACGCCCGATCTTCACCGCCATGAAGCTTGTGGAGCGCGAACTCGGCCAGCACCATGTCTCCTGCGACATCGGCTGCCACCTGTTCTCGATCCTGCCGCCGTTCAACATCGGCGCAACCACCATGGGCTACGGGCTCGGCGGGGCCGGAGCGGCCGCCTTCAACGTCAAGGGACCTGACAAGCCCTCGAAGCGGTCGATCGCCATCATGGGTGATGGCGGCTTCTGGCATAACGGCCTTGTCTCCTCGGTCGGCAACGCGGTGTTCAACAAGTCCGACGGCGTGATCATTGTCGTCGACAACGGCTATTCCGCAGCGACCGGAGGGCAGGACATCCTGTCATCCCACCATGCCAGCGACCGGCGCGCGACGCAGCACTCGATCGAAACCGCCGTGCGTGGCATCGGCGTGACCTGGGCCAGGACATTGCCCAACACCTACGACCTCAAGACGATGATGGGCACGCTTCGCGAGGCACTGACCACCCCGGCAGAGGGCCCGAAGGTGATTGTCGCCCAATCGGAATGCATGCTGAACCGGCAACGCCGCGAAAAGCCGCTCGTGCAGAAGGCTATCGGCGACGGCAAACGCGTGGTGCGCGAGCGCTACGGCGTCGATGCCGACACCTGCACAGGCGATCACTCCTGCATCCGGCTCTCGGGCTGCCCCTCGCTGACTCTGGCCCCCAATCCCGATCCGCTGCGCAAGGACCCAGTAACCAAGGTGATCAACTCCTGTGTCGGCTGCGGCCTGTGCGGCGAAGTCGCCCACGCGGCGATCCTGTGCCCGTCCTTCTACCGGGCCTCGATCATCAACAATCCGACACGCTGGGACCTGATGAAGGCCGATATCCGGCGCACGGTGATCGGCTTCCTGCAGCGGCGCCTCGAGCGGCGCGCGCCGCTTCAGGCCGCCGCGTGAGCCGCACATGAACATCCGGGCGCCACAGCATGCCAGCTCCCCCGGCACGGCAGGCGTCCGGGCCATCCGCATCGCGGTTCTGGCCATGGGCGGCGAAGGCGGCGGTGTGCTGGCGAACTGGCTGGTCGAACTCGCCGAGGCCAACGGGCATCTGGCGCAGATGACTTCGGTTCCCGGCGTCGCCCAGCGCACCGGCGCGACGATCTACTATGTCGAGATGTTTCCGGAAGCCGCCCTCAACGGGCGCGAGCCGGTTCTGGCGCTCATGCCGGTGCCGGGCGATGTCGACATCGTCATCGCCTCCGAGTTGATGGAAGCCGGCCGGGCCATCCAGCGCGGCATCGTCACACCCGACCGCACCGTGCTCATCGCCTCGACCCATCGCGTCTTTGCGATTGCCGAGAAGATCGCGCTCGCGGATGGCCGGGTCGACGAGGCCGCCCTGATCGACGCGGCCCGCTCGGCCGCCGCCCGGCTGGTCAGCTTCGACATGCAGGCGGTTGCGGAGAAGACCGGCAGCGTGATCTCTGCGGTCCTGTTCGGGGCCCTGGCCGCTTCCGGCGCGCTGCCCTTCGATCGGGCCGCCTTCGAGACCACCATCGAAACTGGCGGTATAGGCGTTGCGGCTTCGAAACGCGCCTTCGCCGCCGGCTATGAAACGGCCAGCGGCCGGCAACCGGCGATCGAGCCGGTGCCCGTCGATGTTCCCTTGCCCAAACCGGCCGACGAGGCGGGACTGGCCCGGGAGGCGGCCCGCCTGTTCGCGCCCGCCGCCCTTCCGGTGATCACGGCGGGCATCACCCGCTGCCTTGATTTTCAGGATCTGGACTATGCGGCACTCTATGTAGAGCGCCTGAAGCCGATCGCGGAAGTGGAGCGGCTCTACGGCGATGGTTCAGCGAAGGTCCTGACGGAGACGGCCCGCTATCTGGCCCTGGGCATGACCTTCGAGGATCCGATCCGCGTGGCGGACCTCAAGATCCGCAGCGCACGGTTCGAACGCGTCGCGGCGGAGGTCAGCGCAAGGGATGACCAGATCCTGCAGATCCGCGAATACATGCATCCGCGCCTGCAGGAGATCGCAGAAACAGTTCCCGCTGCGCTCGGACGGTTCCTGCTCAGGAACAAGTTGGCGCGCACCTTCGTCCAGAACCTCACAAGCTCGGGGCGGATTGTCGAAACCACCTCCATCCGTGGCTTTCTGCTGCTTTACGCAGTCGCCGGTATGAAGCCGTGGCGCCGCCGGTCCATGCGTTTCCAGACAGAACAGGCTGATCTGTCTGGCTGGCTCGCAGTGGTGGCCGAAACGGCAGCGCGCGACTGCGCCCTGGCGACAGAGGTCGCCGAACTGCGCAATCTGGTGAAGGGCTATGGCGACACCCACGCCCGCGGAGCGGCCAATTATGCGGCCATCATGGCGATCATACCGGATTTGAAGGGCCCCGCCGCAGCGACCGAGCTTGCCAGCTACCGGAAGCTGGCGCTGGCCGATGACACAGGCGCCCGCCTCGGAGCCGCCATCGCGCAACGCCTGTCCAGAACTCAATCATAACTGCAACAAAGAGGGAGCACGACGAAGATGACAACGATCGATCGACGCAATCTGATCAAGCTCGGCGCAGGCGCCAGCGCCCTGATGGCGCTCGGCGTGCCGCGCGCGGTTCTGGCCCAGGCCGCCGCACAGGGCCAGCTGACGCTCGCCTTTCCCGCCGACGTGCCGACCTGGGACCCCAACGCGCGCACCCTCGCCGCGGTGCAGTCGCTCTACAAGCTGGTTTTCGACCAGCCGCTGACCCAGAACCCCGATGTCAGCATCAAGCCGGCGCTGATCACCAAATGGGCCTTCGACAATCCCACGACCCTGTCGCTCGAGTTCCGCCCGGATGTGGTGTTTCACGATGGCACCCCGATGACGGCCGCCGATTTCCGCTTCTCCTTCTTTGAGCGTGCGAAGCTGCCCGTCCCCGAAGGCGGCCGCCGTCTCGACACGGCGTTCATCTGGCGAAAGGTGACGGACATCGAGGTGCAGAGCCCGACGAAGGCCGTGATGAAGTTTTCCGAGCCGATGCCCTCCGCAATCGCGTGGCTCGCCTTCCTGTGCAGCTTCGTGGTGCCGAAGGCCTATGTCGAGCGTGTCGGGCTGGCGGAGTTCACCGCCAAGCCCGTCGGCAGCGGCCCGTACAGGCTGGTCGAGTACCAGCAGGGCGCGCGCATCGTTCTTGAAGCCAATGACCGCTACTGGGGAGGCAAGCCGGCGATCCCGAAGGTCACCATCGAGATCGTGCGTGATCCGACCGCACGGGTCGCCGCCTTCGAAAGCCGCCGCGCGGACGTGGCCATCGACGTGCCGATCCGCGAAGCACAGCGCCTCGGAACCCAGCCGGGCGTGACGGCGCGGCTCGATCCGATCGCAGACATCATGCTGCTGCAGATCACCAGAAATGGCGGCTTTGCCGATGATCGTGCCCGCCTCGCCGCCCATCACGCCATCGACAAGGTGGCGATCTCCCGTGCATTGTTCGGGGGCGCCGCGACGCCGATCTCGGTGCCTGCCGCGAAGGGGACGCCGGGCTATCCGCCGGATTTCGAGTTCCAGTTCAGCACCGAACGCGCGCAGGCGCTGTTGCGCGACCTCGGCCACAGCGCCCAGAATCCGCTCAACATCAAGTTCGCCTCATCGAACGGCGCCTTCCCGAACGATTTCGAAATGGCCCGCGCCATCGTGCAGATGTGGCGGCGTGTCGGCATCAATGCCGATCTCGAGCCGATCGAACTGTCGGTCTACCAGGAGCGGCTGCGGGCCGGTACGCTGCCCGAGGCGACCCTGTTTTCATGGGGCAACGCGGTCGGCGATCCTGAAATGTATGGCGGCTACCTGCTTGACCCGAAGTCGATCTTCTCGGCCTTCAAGACCGAGGAGCTTGCACCGCGGATCCAGCCCCTGCTCACGGAAACGGACGAGGCCAAGCGCATCCAGGGCTATCGCGACGCCCACCGCTTCGCTGCCGAGCGCGGCTTCACCATTCCGCTCTTGCAGACGGTGAAGACCATCGTTCACCGCAACGAGGTGACCATCACCAAATATGACAATGGCTGGGTGCTGCCGAACACCTATTCGTTCAAGTCCTAGCGCATCCGGACTGTTTATCAGGACGCGGGCCGCGTGATCGCACCGATTGCGCGGCCCCTTCCCCCATCATTGGAAGCCCATGGCCTTTCTCACGCTCCAGCTGCTGTTCCGGCGTCTTGTTCTGGCGATTCCGATCCTGCTGTGCGTGTCGGCGCTGGTGTTCGGCATCCT
Source organism: Hyphomicrobiales bacterium (assembly GCA_027483505.1). Taxonomy (GTDB): domain Bacteria; phylum Pseudomonadota; class Alphaproteobacteria; order Rhizobiales; family Beijerinckiaceae; genus Allobosea. The sequence continues at coordinate 35,255 of JAIXUP010000001.1, read as the reverse complement.
GAGACTGCTGCCGGCCGATCCGGTCGGCATGTCGCTGCCGCCCGGCGCGACGGCGGCTGACTACGAAAAGCTGAAGCAGGCGTTCGGCCTCGACCGCCCCCTGTTCGAGCAATACCTGATCTGGCTGGGCAAGCTGCTGAGCGGAGACATGGGAGGTTCGATTTTCTTCCGACGGCCTGTGACCGAACTGATCGCCAAGGCCCTGCCGGCGACGCTGGAGCTGGTCTCGGCGGGCTTCGCGCTGGGCGTCATCGTTGGCGGTGCAGGCGGGCTTGGCATGTTCGCCATGCGCGGCGGGGCCGGGGAACACGCGCTCGACGGCGCGACAACGATCATGATGGCGATCCCGGAGTTTCTCTGGGCTATCCTGCTGATCCTGTTCGTCGGGGTCAGCCTCCAGTTGCTGCCCTTCATCGGGCGGCTGGGACCTGGAATCCAGCTGCCGCCTCCGGTCACCGGATTCCTGCTGGTCGACAGCGTCCTCACCGGCCGCTGGGACAGCCTGCGCAGCGCGCTGCTGCACCTGGTCCTGCCGGCAACGGCCCTCGCCATCGGCCTCGCCCCGCTGGTGATGCGGGTCTTGCGCTCGTCGCTGCTGGAAACCGTGCAGGATGACTACATCACCCAGGCCCGGTTGCGCGGCGTTTCCGAGCGCCGCATCCTGCTCCGCCACGCGCTACCCAACGCCGCGCTGCCGGCGATCAGCCTGATCGGCGTGCAGGGCGGCTTCATGTTCGGCGGCACGGTTCTGGTCGAGATGATCTTTGCCTATCCGGGCATCGGCAATCTGATGGTCGACGCTGTCCGAAACCATGACCTGCCGGTAATCCAGGCGGTCGCATTGGTCTACTGCGTGCTCGTGCTGGGCATCAATGCGGTGGTCGATGTGGCCTACATGGCCGTAAACCCGCGCCTCCGACTGGCCGGTTCGCGATGAGGCTGTCACCCCGCGCAAAGGCAGCCTGGCGGCGCTGCCTGACCAATCCGCGGGTGGTGACGGGTGGCGTCATCATTGGGCTGATGGCCGTCGTGGCCGTGCTCGCCCCCTGGCTCGCCCCGCACGATCCACAGGAACAGGACCTGCTGGCCACTCTCCTGCCGCCGATGTGGTTGGCCGGAGGCGAGGCCCGCTTCCCGTTCGGCACCGACACACTCGGACGCTGCATCGCCTCGCGCCTCATGTATGGGGCGCGCATCGCGCTGTATGTCGCCGTGGTCGCCGCGACTGGTGCGATGATCCTGGGAACGCTGCTGGCCATCGTCGCCGCCTATTTCGGCGGCTGGGTCGACTGGCTGATCAGCCGCGCCATCGAGGTCTGGATGGCGTTTCCGCCCGTTGTGCTGGCCCTCATCCTGCTGGTCGGCATGGGCGCTGGCGTCAACAAGGTGATTCTGGCGATCATTGTGATCGACTGGACCCGTTTTTGCCGTGTGATCCGTTCCGAGGCGCTGGTGGTCATGGTGCGCGACTACATCGCAGCGGCAAAGCTCGCAGGGTTCAGCCATCGCCAGATCATGCTGAAGGAGATGTTGCCCGCCGTCCTGCCGCTGGTCATCACCATGATGTCGATTGAAATGGGCATCGCGGTCATCGTTGAGGCGATCATGTCCTTCGTCGGGCTCTCCGTGGAACCGGATGTGCCCGCCTGGGGCGTGATGATTGCCGACGCGCGGCAGACCATGCATCAGGCACCCTGGGGCGTGGTCCTGCCGGTCGGCGCCATCTTTCTGGCCGTGCTCGCGTTCAACCTGCTTGGCGACGGGTTGCGCCGCGCACTCGACACGCGGCTTGTGCTTGGCCGGGCCGAAGCCGCATGATGACGCTGGTGGCAAAGGGCCTGTCCGTCTCGGCCCGGCTGGCGGGTCAGACCGTGACGGTGCTGCGTGACCTCGATTTTGCGATCGAACCCGGCAAGATCCTCGGGCTTGTCGGCGAGTCTGGTGCTGGCAAGAGCATGATCGGACGTGTCCTGGCCCGTTCGCTGCCATCTGGCTTTGTGGTGAGCGGTGGCTCGCTGGCTTTCAGCGCCGCAGATGGCAAGGTCCGTGATCTGGTCGCCATGGACGGCGCCGATCTCGCCCGCCTGCTCGGTGACCGGATCGCCTTCATTCCGCAGGAGCCGCTGACGGCCCTCAACCCGCTGTTGACCGTCCGCGCCCAGTTTGACGAACACCTTGCCCGGCTCGGCGTCCCGGCGGGCGACCGGATTGCCCGAATGATCGATGCCCTGACGCAGGTCCGCCTGTCGGCGCCGCAATCGCTCGTTGAGCGCTACCCCTTCCAGCTCTCCGGCGGCATGTGCCAGCGGGTCCTTATCGCCATGGCCTTCGCCAGCAATCCCGCTCTTGTCGTGGCCGACGAGCCGACGACAGCGCTGGACGTCTCGACCCAGGCGACGATCGTCCAGATCATGCGCGGGCTCCAGCGCGACCATGCCACGGCGATGTTGTTCATCACCCATGACCTGAGGCTGGCGGCCCGCGTCTGCGACGAGATCGCCGTGCTGTATGCGGGCGAAGTGGTTGAACGCGGTCCGGCCCGGATCATCTCGCAGGATCCGCAGCACCCCTATACACGGGCCTTGCAGGCCGCCAATCCGCCCTTGCGCGGCCCGCTCACCCGCCTCGTCACCCTGCCGGACCAGATGCCCGGCCTCTCGGCCCTTGCCAGCCTGCAAGGATGCCGGTTCGCACCGCGCTGCCCGACGCGCGATGCATCCTGCGAGACGGCTTCGCCGGAGCTCAGGCTGGTGGCGCCCGGCCACTGGGTCTGCTGCGCACCCGCCTGCTCAGGCTCCAGGCCGGCAGTGCCCCCGATCACGCGCAGAAGCGCGGAGGCATCCGGCAGCGAACCCATTCTGGTCGTGGACACGGTGGCGAAACACTATCCGGGCAAGCGCGACTGGATGGGTCGCCGTGGTCAGGGTGTCGATGCGGTCAAGGCGGCCAGCCTCAGCGTGCGGCCCGGCGAGTTCGTCGGAATCGTCGGCGAGTCCGGCTCAGGCAAGTCGACGCTGGCCAAGCTCATCATGGGGCTTGAGGCGCCAACTGCCGGCCGCATCCTGATCGATGGCCATGATGTGACGGCGCCAAGCTCCGCCACGCGCAGCATCCGGCTTGGCACGCTGCAGATGGTGTTCCAGGATCCGCAATCGGCGCTCAACCCGCGCCGCCCGGTCGAGCGGCTCGTCACCCAGACGATGGAAGCAGCCAGATCGGGCGCGAGCGACGCCGAGCGGCTGGCGCGGGCGACGGCACTGCTGGCCGAAACCGGCCTTCCGCCGGAACTGATCAACCGCTATCCCGCGCAATTGTCGGGCGGCCAGAAGCAGCGCGTCAACATCGCGCGCGCCCTGTGCGTGACGCCACGCCTGCTGGTGGCGGACGAGATCGTCTCGGGACTCGATGTCTCCGTCCAGGCCCAGATTCTCAATCTGCTGCTCGACCTGCGCACGGAGCGCGGGATCGGGCTGGTGTTCATTTCCCATGATCTCGCCGTCGTGCGCTACCTGTGCACGCGGATGCTGGTGATGCATCAGGGAGTGGTGGTCGAGGAGGGCGAAACCGACGCCATTTTCGCCCGCCCGCAGCACCCCTACACGCGCGCGCTGCTGGCTGCGGCGCCTCCCGACGAGCTTGACAGCCCATGGCCGCCTGCTCCCGTGCAGGAGACATTGGACGCGACGGCGTGAAGCCGGGACGATCCTCGGCGCGCCTTGCTAGCCGACAAACTCGCGGCGCAGGCTTTCCCATCGGCGCCCCGTTTCCCGGCCGCCTTCGAGATGACCTTCCGGCGCGATGATGTAGGGCGGCCTCGGCGGCCCCGACTTCACCAGCCCCGAACCCTCGATGCGGGCATGGGCGATGGGAATGTTGTAGTCGATGAAGTTCTCCAGCTTGCCGCCCGGGAACATCGGGGCCTGCGCCCAGGCCATCCGCGCCGAGATGGCGTCGGCCCGCGGCCAGTCCCGCGCCGCAACGGCACGGTGCAGCGCCACAAGCGGCTCCGGTCCGTCCGCTGCATTGCCGGACCAGCAGGCGACCGCCTCGCCCGGAAAGCGCTGCGCCAGCGCCGACCATTGGGTGTCGAGGGGCAGGATCCGCATCCGGCCCTCGACCGCTGCAAGATCGTCGCCAATCGCCGGGCCGCCGATGTGCTTGGACCCGATAATGGACGGGTTGCGGCTGAGCGCGGCATAGGTCGGCGTGTCGATCTTGGCCTTGAAGGCGAACTGGTTGTCGTAAAGGATGAACGGGACGCCGGGCAGGGCTTCCGCCAGATCGGCGTAGTAGCGGATGATGGCGGCAGGATCGAGCGACATCCACATCGGGCGGCCGAGAAACAGCCCATCGGCGCCAGCGTCCATCACTGCGCGCGCCCGCGCGATGCTTTCGCGGGTGTTCAGCGTCGTGACACCGGCGAAGAGCAGGCCCTTGCCCTTGATCGTGTCGGCGATACAGCACGTGAAGTCCTGCTGTTCATGCAGGAGAAGACTGGCGCCCTCGCCAAGGCTGCCATTGGTCAGAAGGATGCGCACGCCGCCATCGACGACCATCTTGGCCATGACGGCGGTCTGGTCGAGATCGACGGAGTTCTGGCACGACCAGTGATCCGCGTCCGGAGTCGAGGGTGTCGGCACCATGCCAAGGACGCCGACGAGGTCGGATGGCTGAATACCGGGCATGGCAAGGGTCATCGGGAACTCCGGCAGTTCTGTGTTTCAGGACCCGCAGCGCCAGGCGGACAGCGTGGAGAGGCCCAATTCAATCGCATGAAACGCGGACGGAACCATTCGCGAAGATGCATCGGCGCCATGTCTGCGCCGCCTGGAGCCACGGGCGCGTCATGACTGGGCTTCCGGCGACGCGAGCGCGTCGCCCCTGCGCCTGGCATTGTTGCGGATCGTGTAGATGGCCGAACTGATCACCAGCACCGCGCCGATCGCCGTGGCGAGGGTCGGAATCTCGGCATAGAGCAGCCAGCCGATCACGGTCATCAGGATCAGCCGGAGATAGCCCAGCGGCGCGATCGAGGCCGCGTCGCCCATCCTCAGCCCCGCCGTGAACAACCATTGACCAACCGCGAAGGCCAGGCTCATCAGCGCCAGCAGGAGCCATTGCTCCATCGTCGGCGGCACCCACCACAGCACGGCCATGGGCGTCACGATCGCCATCACGACCAGGCCCTGCCAGAATGTCACGGTCTCGACCCGGTCATGATGGGCGCCAAGCCTGATGGCGACCATCGACAAGGCGCCGCACATGGCTCCGCTCAAGGCCAGCACAGACCCCAGCGCCAGACCGCCCGCAAAGGGGCGCATCATGATCAACACGCCGGCGAAGCCGACCAGCGCCGCGATCCACTGCACGCGCGAAACCCGTTCGCGCAGCAGTACAGCGGCAAAGGCGGTCGAGAACAGGACCTCGGTCATCTGGATGGCGGTGACATCCGCAAGCGGAATCATGATGACGGCCGACAGGCCGAAGAACATCGAACCGATTGCCGTCACCCCGCGCATCAGATGGAGCGGCAGGCGCTGGGGTTTCCTGACCTCGGGCCAGAGCCGGGCATAGAACGGCGCCATCATCACCAGCGCGGCGAACTGCCGGACAAAGATGATCTCGATGATCGGAATGGCACCATTGAGGGCCCGCAGCATCACCGCCATCGCGGCGAAGGTGAGGAAAGCGACGATGACCAGCACCGAAGCCCGCAAATTCCGCGGGAGGTCATTGAACCGCCCGCGCGTCTGCTCGAAGGCTTCCGAAAACAAGGTCATGGTTCAGCGGCTGACCCGCATCAGAGCAGTCTCCACCATGACAGGACAGCGACGGACATGGTCATCGATCTCAGCGAGTTTGGCACGTCACATGCGGCAAACACAGTGAAATCTGCAACACAAGATGGTGTTTGTCTGGCCCTCAAGGCTCGTCGTCGGCATCCGCTTCCATTCCTTCGCCCAAGCCCAGCGGAATGCCGTCATCAGCGGCGCGGTCGCCATCCCTACCGAGAGTGGGGCCCACGCCAAGATTTTCGATATCCGGCAAATCACGCAGCGACCCGAGCCCGAACAGGCTGAGAAAGGCCGGCATCGTGACATAGGTCAGCGGCGCCCCCAACTGCGCCACGCGCGGGCCCGCCGCGATCAGGCCATGGCGCTTGAGCAGCGCCATGGTGTCCCGGCTGATTTCCCGGCCGAGGCTGGCGGAGAGCTGCGCCCGGGTGACAGGCTGGAGGTAGGCGATGGCGGTCAGGATAAGGGTCTCAGTCTGGCTCAGCGCCGGCGGCCTCAGGACCTCGCCGCGCGCCTGCCGGATAGCGGCGGAGAAGCGGGGGCGGGTCCGGTGCTGCCAGCCGCCCTCAACCGCGACAAGATCATAGGGCCTGCCCTTCAGTTCGTCCCTGATGTCCGCGATCAGGTCGTCGAGCACGCAGGCAGTCCCGACCAGCGCAGCGAGCCTGGCGCGCGGCACAGGGTCGGGACTGGCGAAGATCGCCGCCTCGACACGGCCCATCCATTCACGCCAGCGCGCATCCGGCGGCAGATCGGCAAGCTCCGGATCAAACAAGTCGGGGGCGGGTTTGCGCAGGGTGTCGCGGCGGCTCATCGCTCAGACTGTGTCCTGATCGCTTGCAAGGGCGCAAGAGCGCAGTGTGCGGGGACGAGCAAGCTCAGAGCCCGTAAATCCGGAAGGTCGCGCGTTCGGTCAGCAGGCGCAGCCCGCCAAGCTGATGCAGCCGTTCAAGAAAGCGGCGCGCCGCGCGGTCCGAACCGAGCCCTGTCAAGCTGGTCGCCATGACGCCATCATCATCGAGCACATGCGCCAGCGCCGCCTCCCCGCCCCTGCTGCGCACCCGCGCGAATGCCTGACGCAGTCTTTCATGACGGCGCGCCAGATCGGCCGCCTGTGCATACACATCGGCAAGTGTCACCGCGTAGACGGCATGGGCGATGGCCGGCCAGTCCGGATCGCCCGGCCAGGGCCGCCGGCCCGCAAGGCCTTGCCGGAACGCAGGCAGGCCGATGGCGCAGGCCAGCATTGGGGTCGCCTGTCTCCAGCCGCAGGCCGCCGCAAGCGCTGCGTCGGCCATCATCCAGGCGAGAACTTCCGCCAGCGGCTCCTTCGGCGTCAGTCTGCTATCCCACAGCGCGGTGACGGCAGCGGCAGCGGAGGCCGCCGCGGCGATCGGGCTCGGCCCACCGATGGCGGCGATCACCGCCCCGGCCTCGGCTTCGTCGACCATCAGGCCCAACCCGCCGGCAAGCCGCTTCAGCGATGGCGCATCGAGTCGCGCCGGCCGTGCCGCCAGATCGCGCCAGCCCCGATAGAGCCGGCCGGCCGGTCCAGGATCATCGCCCGGACGTGTCAGGTGGTGGGCGTCGCGCAACGCCGCCTCGTCGCCCGGAATGCGCGCGATCTTTGCACACCAGGCAGCACAGCGCAGCGCCTGCCGCTGGCGCAGGGTGCCCGCCCAGGCATGTTCCGCCGAGACAAGCTGATGAACGAAGGCGAGAGCGCCGCCAGCGTTGAGCGCGCCTGAAAGGTGCGATGCCCCTGACAGTCCAGCAGGCACCAGCCAGCCCGGCAGTGGACCGATCGCGGCGTCGGCGTCCAGCATCCGGGGTGCCGCACGGCGGCGTTTCACCGGTTGCGGCGCAGGCGGATGTGGAGATCGCTGATCGAATCGGCTCATACCGAAAGCATAAACCGTCCCGATCCACGTGGCGTCACGGAGAATCAAGCGACGCGCCGACGATGGGAGCCACAGGCGAACCACCATGCGAACCGATACGAATGACGGCGCCGATGATGCGGCTGGTGGCGAGGCAACCCTCGCCGCGACAGTCCTCAGAGCGTGCCGGCAGGCATGCTGCGCAAATGCTCCAAGGCCTCGCCGCTCCGCGTCTTCGGCCGCACCACCGTGACAATCCGCGACAGCATGGACCAGTCGTAGTGGAAGAATTCCACAAAGGGCGTGCGGCCACCCTCCACGGTGTGAACCAGCTCATCCGCGAACCATGCCACGATCGCGGCATGGCCGCAAAAGCCGTCACCGAGTTCGCTGGTCCAGATCAGCACGTCGCCGGGGACCGGAGTTGTCTCCGGCGATTCCCAGCCGAGCCAACACGCCTTCTCAACCAGCGTGGACGCGTCCGCAATCCCCGACTCGCCCAGACACCAGGCCACGAAAGCCGTGCTCCAGTCCTGAGGTTGGGACCGTCCTGCCGCGGCCAGATAACGCGCGCAATAAGGCCCGCAACCGGGCGCTCCGATCTCCTGGGCGCCGTCCTCGATTTCGGCAAGCGCGGCCTGAAGGGCTCGCCAGCCCGCCGCGCCAACCCCGGGCGGCAACGTGCCGAGCGCAGCGGGTGGCGGCGGCAGACAGGTGTTGGGGGCTTCCAGCTTGTCCCCGAGAGCAAGCCCCAGCCCGAATCGGGTTTTGGGGCCAACCACGCCATCAACCTTGAGCGGCCTGCCGTCGCCCCCGATCCCCTTGACCTGGAAACGGCGCACGGCCGCTTCCATCTCGCGGTCGAACATTCCGTACGGAGGATTGGATGGCAGATAGCCGAGCGTGGCCAGGTCAAGGGCAAGCCTGCGCACCGCATCGCCCGACATGCCAGCCTTCAGAATTGCGGACGCGGCGACACGTACTCTCGGCATTGCAGACATGGTGGGGGTCAACATCTGTCAAACTCCTCGTCCAGGGCATGCGCATGAAGCCGTAATGGGGCCGCCAACCACGGAGGTTGCGCTCTTGCATGGCCTTTGCAGAATATCCGGCCCGCCGTGCCAATGCGCGTGAGGAAACCGTGAAGCGCCCGTCAGAGCCGGGAGCGACCGTGGCATCGCACATGGCGCGCGCTCCGTAGCTGGCGGGAACACCGGCGGGCCCGCGTCTCCGGCAGGCCGGTTCTCCCGCCGCGCGATGCGCGTGAGGCAATTGTGGTAATGCCGCTACGTCAGGATCGGGACGCCGCGATCAGCCGGCGAGAGCCTGTCCCAGGCGCAAGGGGCGCTCGGCATCCTCGGCCTGGCTCACCGGCGCCTTGAGCGGCTGAACCTGTGGCAATGGAATCGCGCTGTCCAGATGCGCAAGCGCGACCCGCCTGGCGTAAAGCGGCGCAGCCATGCTTGTGCCGGAGAGGCGGATTGCCGAGCCGCTGCGCGTGCCAGCCGCAAGCGAGCCGCGCAAGGCCGTGGAGGCATCAGCGGGCATCGAGACGCTGACGGCGCCGGGAGCACCGGGAACCGGGCTGAGCGGTCCAGCCGAGGCGTACTCCGTCGCGCGGCCCGTATCGGCATAGTGTGACGATACGACCGTGACCTGATCGTGCGTGGCGAGGCCGTTCACGCTGCCGAAGCGGCGGACAAATGTGCGAGGCGGGTTCTCGATGCGCGTCGGCGCACCATCCGGCGTATGGCGCTCGTCGTCCGGGACGTCGAAATAGCTCTGCTTGCCGCCACGCACATAGCCATACGGGTCGTTGTCACGCTGGATGCGGCAAGAGACCGGACCAGTCGGCGCAGCGCCTCCCGTCCGCGTCAGCGACACTGACCACTGGCCGGAAGGCGCAGCCGGCAATGTCGGGTCGCGTGGCTCGGTCGCCGCCAGCGCGATGCGCGCACGCGTCCAGGCGGCGTTGAAGGGTGCAATGTCGACCTGCCCGACCACCGCGCCGGACATCGACAGGTCGGCTTTCACAGGTGCGCCGCCCGGACCTGTCGTGAACACGAGGTTCGCGCCCGTTGCGACCGCACGGCCCTGCGGATCGGCCAAAGCCAGGCTGTAGGTGCCTGGGGCGCCGGTGGCCGGCGCCCATATCTCGAGATAGCTCGACGTGGCATCGTTCGGCTGGAGCCGCCACGGCACATGGAACGGCCGCCCGACCACCAGCTCCGACGGCGCGATCTGCCCCAGCATGGCGTCGGCCCAACTGTTTCCCGCGGGCATGACCAGCGTCGTCGGCTTGTTCTGCGCCTTCCGCGCCGCGACCATCTGGGCGATCGCGACTTCCAGTGGATCGGACCCGTCATGGGGACCGCCGCTGAAGCCGTAGCTGAAATTGATCACCAGCGGAAGGTTGGCGTCGGCGTCGCCAAGATAGGCAAGCGCGACCTCATCGGCGCGCGCGAAGATGTAGTGCAGGGCCGCCAGCACCGCGCCGTCCTTGCGGTAGCCGGCGGTGTCGATTGTGACCGACGGCGGCAACTGCACGGCGATGACGCGCAGCGGATCGAGATCAGCGCCATCATTGCGCCAGCCGGCCGCGGCGTCGAGCACATGTGCGCCGTGCGAGGCGAAATGGCCGAGCGTTGCCGAGGCGCCGTCCGTCTCTTCGAGCGCGCCGGCCTGGTGGTAGATCGCATCCTCGTCAGGTCCGTGCGTCGTCCGCAGCGCGTCGATGTCCGTCCGCGTGAACTCCTTGCCGAACAGCAGGTTCCCATTCGTGGTCGCGGATTGCAGCCAGCAGAACTCGACGCGCGTGCTGTCGCCTGCCTCGTTCAACAGATTGCGGTGGGCAAAGGGAATGCCATCATCGATCACCGCCATGACCGTGAGCCGGGCGCCCGTCCGGTTGACCTTGGCAAGCACGCGCGGATCGGGCGCGATCGCGGTTGAGCCACGCACGGCGGGCGAAACCGTGCCGGTCACCAGCGGCGCATTCAACGCAAAGTTCGGCTGCGTCCGGTTGGTCGAGGCAAGGATCGGCCCCGTCAGGATGGCAAGCTGACGGTTTACGATGCCCGCATCCAGCGGACCCCGCCTCTGCGGCTCGCCGAAATCAAGCAGCACCGGCCAGGGGACAGCGGTCTGCGCGCGACGCGCCAGACCCTTCCAGAGCACGGGCAGCAAGACGCGGCCCGTCTCACCATCAGTTGGCTGATCGGCAAGGTCTTCGGGCGCGGCGCCTGGCGGCAATGTCATGACCGCCGGGACGAAACGGGCCTCAGCGAGCGGAACGGCCAACGCCGCATAGGCGCTGCCGCGCCCGTAGGTCCAGGTCTCGTAGGCTCCGGTCAACCGCGGTTCCCCGCTGCCGCCTCCAGAGTCGTTGACTCCATCGGTGATCATCGCCGGATGCTCCTTCCGTCAGTGACAGGCGCCGCAGGTCACAAAGCGTGCTCTTCGACGACCTTGCGCCAGAGCCAGGCGAACAGCGGGCCGGACGGCACAGCGACACCCGTCGCGGCGCGGGTCAGCCCATGGTTGGCCGGATTGCCGGCGCCACCCGTCACCGAGGGGATGAACTGGGTCAGCTGGAAATCGCTGTCCCTGGGATCGTAGTCGCGCGGCACAACGGGACCGCCCCGGCAGCGCGCCAGCACCAGTTGGCCGACCGCCTCGCCGAGCGCAGCGCCGGCCCAGGTGTCGATCGGGAAATGCACGCCTGCGACGGTGCGGTTCACCGCGATGCGCTCTGCCTGCTTGTAGAGCAGCTTCACGAGCTTGTCCTTGACCGGGAAGCGCCGCCTTGCCGGTGGCAAGGCATCAAGGTGCTCCAGGAGCCCCGACAGGACTGTCGCGACGGCGAAAGCTTCGGTCGCGTGTCCACTCGGGAACGAACTGTGCGCCGGCGTCGGAATCATCGGCAACACGCTGGCGCCGCGCTTGTCGGGCCTGAGCGCCGGCAGATGGTTCTTGGCCACCAGCACAACATGCGAGGCGATCACCTGGGTGATGGCGATCAACTCGAAAGTGCGGGGGTTGGCATCGCCGTTCAGGCCGATGATGCCCGCGAAATAGTCCGTCGGAAAGCCGACCTGGGTCAGGACCTCGGCCGCACGATCAGCGCGCTGATCACTGTAGGAGCGCAAATGCTTCAGTTGCAGGCGGAACAGGTCCGGGCTTGGCCTCTTGAGCGTGACAAGGACCTTCCGGCGATAGCTCAACGCGAAGCCCGTGCCGCCGGACGGCAGGCTGGCGCGCCAATCGAGGCTCTTGATGGTGTCTGTGAGATAGAGCGACGCCCTGACCCACGGCGCCCATTGCGCCAGATTGGCGGCTGGACCTAAGGGCATATCATTGTAGGGGAAGACAGTGGCGGCCTGGACATCGTCCGGATCGGCAATGTGCCGGATCGACATACCGGAAACGATCAACCCGCCGGCCAGCAGCGGATTGACGCCGCCACCCGGAATGAACGGCGCAACCCCGGTGCCGGATGTTCCGCTCGTGCCCGAGGTGCCGCTTGTGCCGGATGTCCCGCTGGTTCCTGACGTTCCGCTTGTACCGCTCAAACTCGACATCTGTCCTCCGTCACGTCATGGAATCCCGGCAGCGCGGAACGCTGCGGCTGCCTTGTGGCCAAACCGGTAGTTTCCGGCTGGATGGGTGCTCAGGTAGCGCTCGACCGTGAACTCGGGATTGCCTTTGAGGAGCCTGGCTCCGGCGGCGCGAAGCTCGTCACCGCGATCAAGATGATGCAGCGCCACGATCTTGCTGCGCAGGGACGATGTATGCCGATCATTCAGATGGAGCGAACTTTCCGCAAACGCCAGCGCATTCACATAATCATCGTTGGCGATATAGGCCGTCGCGCTGAGTGACTCATAATAGTACCGGAAGGGATCGACCGGCGAGAGCCGGCGGGCTCGTTCGGTATCCTGCACCGCCAGCGCGCCCTGATCCCGGAAGGCGTGCAGCGTTCCGCGCAGAATGAGCGAAAGCGATTCATTCGGATTGATTTGCAGGGCCGCGCTGAAGCGCCGTTCCGCCGTCTCCAGATCCTTGATCAGATTGTTCTGGGCCAGTCCGTCAATGGACAGGCACAGCGTGTTGTCGGGAGCCAGATCGAGCGCATGCGCGGCGTTGTCGATGCCGCGGCGTGTGTCAGCCTCGATGTCGATGCTCCAGCCATTGAAGACGCTCAAGGTATACCACTTGGCGAGCCATGCGTAGACCTCCGGCGCGTGTGGCGCGCGGCGCGCGGCCTCCTCGAGAAGCTCGCGCGAACGCGCAAGATCCCGCAGCGTCGACCGGCTCATCAGCTTCACGCCGGCGACCACGAGGCGGTGATCCTCGATCTCTCCGACGGCGCGGCTCGCCACATGCTGCAGCGCCTCATCGGCTATGGCGGCGCCGACAGCGCCGACCAGCGTGGCGATGCCATCCTGCGCTGATTCGAGGAACGTGGCGGCCGAGGCGGAGAATTGCCGCGTCCACAGGATGCGCCCGGTCCGCACGTCAAGAAAGTCGGCGTCGATCACCAGGTCCGCGCCGCTGCGCCTCAGGCTGCCCACGACGCAGTAATCCGGCTGCAGCCGATCGCGCACCTGGCGAATGTCGATGACGCCCTGCTGGGCGATCTCCCGGCAGGACAGATGCGAAATCACGCCGAGAAGGCGTGAGCGGCTGAGCGATCGGCACATTTCCTCCGCCAGCCAGTCGCCAAACGTCACCTCCGCCAGATCGTTGCTCACGGCCCTGAACGGCAGGACCGCGACGAGCGGAAGGATTGCGGGGCCACCGCGCAAGGACAGGCTGTAGAGGGCATCGAGCTGCGACGGGTTCTGGCGGATGGCCGACGCCCACTGGACAAATCCGGTCTCCCGGATGTCGAGCCCTTCGAGAAACGGTCCCAGCTTGGGATGGCCGGCGAAATCGACCCGCGCCAGATCGAGCGAGACTTCGGAATTGGTGCTCGTGATCAGTTCCGCGAAACTGTCACCCATCACGAGCTTGATGTCGGCGAGGGCACGCCTGAGGCTCTGCCGACCGGTGTCGTAGCAGGCGACGCCCCACAGGGTCTCCTGCAGGAAGGAACGGGTCCGCCGGCCAAACGGAGCGGTCGCCAGCAAGGCGAACAGCGCCTTCTGCTTCGCGCCGGTGATTTCGAACCCGCCCGCCGCGCTCGAGCGAACCGAGCACGCGCCGAACAGATTGATGTCGAGAAGCTTGGTCTCCATCCAGCCGACCCTCACCAGACCCCCGGAGCGCTCTTGGCCAGCAGTCCAGATTTGACGGAGAGTAAGGTAGTCCCATTCCTGCCATGACGCCAATGCGTTTCACGCTTTTCTCACGGGCGCCCAGACAACGCAGCGCGTATCCTTGCGAACATGGCAAGGGGCAAGAAACGCATGCCGACAACCATGGTGGACACACCCTCACGACCAGTGCGGGATGTAGCCGACTTCCATCTGCGCTGGACGGAGTTCAGGCCCGTCGTCCTCTCCCTGGCTGAAGACGACCATCTCACGCCCGAAGAACGTGACGTGCTGATCTGGCTTGTCCGCCTCGCTGATCGGGTCGGGGCGCGTGACCTGACCTGACCGGACTGCGGCTGGACAATGCTGATGTCGCTTTCCATACGGGCGAGGGCTGACCCGACCCTTCATCCTATCGACAGACCGGGGATGCACCGCGCCAGATGCAATAACGGCGGAAATCAGCCAGAATTTCAATCAAAGCGCCGCGTTGGTCAGTCCGCTTTCATGTCCAATAAGTTTGCCTTATCGGACATGTTCTGATAGCCTCCGCAGATGCCGATTTCCTTGTCCGAACTGCCCGGTAACGTCCGCTCTCATCGACCGGAGGGCCACCGTGACGTTTCCGCAGCGGCGCCGGCGAGCGAAGAGATGTCGGCTCTCGTTGACAAATCGCCATCGCAGCCGTTGCCCGCGTTGTCTCGCCTTGCCGACACGGCGCGCGGTTACGCAGAAGCCCGCTCCAGCGCCAACACGCGCAAGGCCTATGCTTCCGATTGGGCACAGTTTGCGCGCTGGTGCCGCCGCAAGGGCCTCGATGTCCGCGAACCGAATGCTGAGGTGGTCGGGCTCTATCTTGCAGCGGCCGCATCGGGCGACGGCATCGCAAAGGCCGCCGTCTCCACCCTCGAGCGCCGCCTTGCCGCGATCACCACCACATACCGTTCCCTCGGCTCACCGCTCTCCCGGCAGGACCGCCACATCCTCGACGTGATGGCCGGCATCAGGCGCACCCATGCCCGCCCGCCTCGTCAGAAGGAAGCTCTGTTCGCCGAAGACATCCTCGCCATGTGCGCGACCTTGCCGAGCGACCTGCGCGGCTTCCGAGACCGGGCGATACTGCTCCTTGGTTTTGCCGGCGGCCTGCGCCGTTCCGAGATCACAGGGCTCGACTGCAGCGAAGGCCAGACGCAGGACAGCGGCGGCTGGATCGAGATCCTGACGGAGGGCGCGCTTCTGACGATCCGCGGCAAGACCGGCTGGCGGCAGGTCGAAATCGGCCGGGGCTCGTCGGAGCGCTCTTGCCCGGTCCACGCACTGGAAACCTGGCTCAAACTTGGCCGGATCAGCCATGGCCCTGTGTTCCGGCGCGTGCTGCGGAAAAACTCCGGCGTCGGGCCGGACCGGCTCGACGACAAGCATGTTGCCCGCCTGGTGCAATCGACCGCTCTCAAGGCGGCGGTGCGCGCTGATCTGCCAGAGCGGCAACGCAAGGCCCTCTTCGCGGGCCACAGCCTGCGCGCCGGCCTAGCCTCGTCCGCTGGCGTGGATGAAACGGACGTCCAGCGCCAGCTGGGTCACGCCTCCGCCGAAATGACCCGCCGGTATCAACGCAGACGTGACCGGTTCCGGATCAACCTCACACAGGCTGCAGGGCTCTGAACGCTGGCGTCAGTCGGGCAGGATCGCGGCCAGACGCTGTTGATCGAGAACGCGAATTCCGCCCGGAACATCGAGAATGATCCGGTCGCGCATCCAGCGCGCCATGGTCCGGCTGACCGTTTCGATGGTGAGACCGAGATGGTCGGCCATGTCCTGCCGGCTCATCGGCAGGCCAACCGTGGCGGAGCGGCCATTGATCCGCCCCAGCCGTTCACGCCAGCGCAGCACGAACGCCGCGACCCGTTCTTCGGCGCGCCTGCGTCCAAGGACGACCATATGATCCTGAGCGATTGTCAATTCATGCGTGGCCGCCAGATGCAGGCGCTCCAGCAGGGATTGCCGGCTGTGCGACAGGGACGTGAAGTCCTTCCGGTCAAAACGGCATAGACTGACGGCCGTCAGCGCGTCCGCCGAAAAGCGATAGGTTTCGTCGAGCGACAGGCCGATGAAGTCCCCGGGAATTGCAAAGCCGATCACCTGCCGCCGCCCATCCGAAAGGTCGCGCTGCAGCCTGAGCGTGCCGGATGTCACGGTGTAGACAAAACGCGCAAGGTCTCCCGCGTGAAACAGGGGCGCTCGCGTCGGCAATTCGACATGCGCCGCAAGCCGCTCCAGATCGGCGATGTCATCCTCGGACATGGCCGAGCAAACAGCATAGAGCCTGACGCGGCAGCTGGCGCAGACCGAACTGCATCCCTGAGGACTGGCGCAAAGCCCGGCAACAACGGAATTGACCGATGCGTCGCCCAGACCGGAACCATCAGTGAGACTGACCAAGATGATGCCCTTCCATGCGAGGCTCATGCGTCTCTAAAACGTTTAGGCCTGCGCTTACCGGGCGTCAATCGCGCGCTCGACGCCGGTGCTTTGCAGCCCGGCGACGCGAGCGGACAGCGAACTGCAAGCTGAGACGCCGGTTTGATCCTGATCAAGGCCACAGGCGCCGCGCTTGTGCGAGCACACTGATGCAATCGCACAAGTGGAGCGTGGCAGATGGCAGCGACGGAACGGACAATGACACTCGGTGAAATGGCCGGAGCAATCCTGTGCGGCGCTTTCGCATTGGCGGCAGTGATCATTGCGGGCCTGACCCACCATGCGGGCTACAGCTTTCACATGCTGGTTTTTGCGGCAGCCGGCGCCTGGGGCTGCTTCACGATCATCAACCGCGCCTTCGACGGCATCGGCGGCATCGAGCCGCTCGAGATCGACGGCAGGCCGAACTACAACATGGCCCCTGTCAAGTTCGCGACCGTCGCGGCGATGTTCTGGGGAATCGCCGGCTTCACCGTGGGGCTGCTGATCGCGCTGCAACTGGCCTTCCCGGCGTTCAACCTCGACCTGCCCTGGACCAATTTCGGGCGGATGCGCCCGCTTCACACATCTGCGGTGATCTTCGCCTTTGGCGGCAACGTGCTGCTCGCCACGTCCTTCTACGTCGTGCAGAAGACCAGCCGGGCGCGGCTCGCCGGCAATCTTTCGCCCTGGTTCGTGGTGCTGGGCTACAACCTCTTCATCGTCATTGCGGGCACGGGCTACCTGCTCGGCATCACGCAGGGCAAGGAGTATGCGGAACCGGAATGGTATGCGGACCTGTTCCTGACGATCGTCTGGGTGACGTACCTTCTTGTTTTCCTCGCGACGCTGTGGCGGCGCAAGGAGCCGCACATCTACGTCGCGAACTGGTTCTATCTCGGCTTCATCGTCACGATCGCCGTGCTTCATCTCGGCAACAACGCCGCGATCCCTGTCTCGATCCTGAGCCCGAAGAGCTACATCGTCTGGTCCGGCGTCCAGGACGCCATGTTCCAGTGGTGGTATGGCCACAACGCGGTCGGATTCTTCCTGACAGCCGGCTTTCTCGCCATCATGTACTACTTCGTGCCGAAGCGAGCGGAGCGGCCGGTATACTCCTATCGCCTCTCCATTGTGCACTTCTGGTCGCTGATCTTCCTCTACATCTGGGCAGGTCCGCACCACCTGCACTACACCGCGCTGCCTGATTGGGCCCAGACGCTCGGCATGACCTTCTCTATCATGCTGTGGATGCCCTCCTGGGGCGGGATGATCAACGGCATCATGACGCTGTCGGGCGCCTGGGACAAGCTGCGCACCGACCCCTCGCTCCGCTTCTCGGTCACCGCCGTCGCCTTCTACGGCATGAGCACCTTCGAGGGTCCGGTCATGTCGATCCGGGCGGTCAACTCGCTCAGCCACTACACCGACTGGACCATCGGCCACGTGCATTCCGGCGCGCTCGGCTGGGTCGGCTACATCTCCTTCGGCGCAATCTACTGCCTGGTTCCATGGCTCTGGAAGAAGGAGCGGCTCTACTCGCTCAAGATGGTCGAGTGGCACTTCTGGGTCTCGACCATCGGCATCGTGCTCTACATCAGCGCGATGTGGGTTTCGGGCATCATGCAGGGCCTGATGTGGCGCGCCTACACCTCGCTCGGCTTCCTCGAATACTCCTTCGTCGAAACCACGGCGGCGATGCATCCCTACTACGTGATCCGAGCCATGGGCGGCAGCCTCTTCCTCGCCGGCGCGCTGATCATGGCGTTCAACCTCTGGATGACCGTGCGCGGCCACCAGCGTCTCGAGGAGCTGCCTGCCGGCTCACCCACCATTGTCCCCGCAGAATGAGGCGACGTTCATGACCGCCGTCACAACTCCCGCCAAGCCGCGCAAGTCGCTCTGGGCCCGCCACAAGATCTTCGAAACCCATTCGATCGTCCTGATCCTGGGGATCCTGATCGTCGTGTCGATCGGCGGGCTGATCGAAATCGCACCCCTCTTCTACCTGCAGTCAACCATCGAGAAGGTGTCGGGCATGCGGCCCTACACCCCGCTCGAACTGGCCGGCCGGGCGATTTATGTCCGCGAGGGCTGCTACAACTGCCACAGCCAGATGATCCGGCCGCTGCGCGACGAGGTCGAGCGCTATGGCCATTTCTCGCTGGCCGCAGAGAGCATGTACGACAAGCCCTTCCAATGGGGCTCCAAGCGGACCGGCCCCGATCTGGCCCGTGTCGGCGGCAAATACTCGGACGAATGGCAGTTGCGCCATCTGATCAACCCACGTTCGCTTGTGCCGCAGTCGATCATGCCGGGCTATCCATTCCTTGCGCACACAGAGTTGCGCTATGCGGACATCGCCACCGAAATGAGGGTCAACCGCGCCTCCGGCGTGCCCTACAGCGACGACATGATCGCCAATGCCGAGAGCGATCTGCGCACGCAGACCGATCCTGATAGTTCGACCGCGACAGCCTTCGCAGCCCGCTATCCCAAAGCCGAGAGTCGCAAGTTCAACGGCGCGTCGAAGGAACTCACCGAGGCAGACGCCCTGATCGCCTATCTGCAGATGCTCGGGACGCTGGTGGACTTCAAGCTCTACGACAACAAAGCAAACCTGCGGTGAACCAGATGGCCAGCATGTACGCCTATCTCGCCGGCATCGCCCAGTCCGTCGGCCTCGTCTACTTCGTCGCGATGTTCCTCCTGGTGGTTGCCTATGCCCTCTGGCCGAGCAACCGCAGCCGTTTCGAACGCGCCGCCCATACGCCGCTGAATGAGGATTGAACCATGGCGTCAGATTCTGAGAAGCCTGCAGTCGATGCGGTCACCGGAACGCCCACCACCGGCCACGAGTGGGATGGCATTCAGGAACTCAACACGCCTTTGCCGCGCTGGTGGCTGTGGACCCTGTACCTGACCATCATCTGGTCGATCGGCTACTGGATTGTCTATCCCGCCTGGCCGCTGATCAGTTCGCACACGACGGGAATCGTCAACTACTCCAGCCGCGCCGAGGTCGGCCAGGAACTGGCGAAACTGGCGGCCCTGCGCAACACGCAGGCGGCCGGGCTGGCCAATGCCTCGCTGGCGGAGATCAAGGCTAGTCCCGACCTCCAGCGCATCGCGCTGGCGCGCGGCAAGGCTGCTTTCGGCGACAATTGCGCGCCGTGCCATGGCGGCGCTGCGACCGGCGCCGCAGGCTATCCGAACCTGATCGACGACGACTGGATCTGGGGCGGCAAGCTTGATGACATCCAGAAGACCATCCTGCACGGCATCCGCTGGGAGCAGAACCCGGAGACGCGGGTGGGCAACATGCCTGCTTTCGGACGAACCGGGATGCTCAAGCGCGACGAGATCGCCCAGGCGGTCGAGCATGTGCGCTCGATTGCGGGCCTCGATGTCGACAAGGGCCTCGATCTCGCCAAGGGCAAGGAGGTCTTCGCCGCCAACTGCGCCAGCTGCCATGGCGAAGCCGGCAAGGGCAACCCGGAACTCGGCGCTCCGGACCTGACCGACGCGATCTGGCTGTACGGCTCCTCGCGGCAGGCGATGACGGAGGGGCTGATCAACGGACGCAGCGGCATCATGCCCGCCTGGAGCGCGCGGCTGGACCCGGTCACGATCAAGGCCCTGACGGTCTATGTGCACGGTCTCGGTGGCGGCCAGTGACGACGGTCGACGCGACGGGGGTGCCAAACGCGGATTACGACCCGCGCGATGACATCCCGCTCTATGCGCCGGCACCGAAGGTCTATCCGCAAAGCGTCAAGGGCAGGTTCCGCCGCATCAAGTGGGGCCTGCTGATCGTCTGCCTCGGCATCTACTACCTGGTGCCGTTCATGCGCTGGAACCGGGGGGCCAGTCTGCCGGACCAGGCGGTGCTGATCGATCTGGAGCGCAAGCGCTTCTACTTCTTCTTCATCGAATTGTGGCCGCAGGAGGTGTACTATCTCACCGGCCTGCTGATCCTCGCCGCGATCATCCTGTTCCTGATGAACGCCGTCGCGGGGCGGATCTGGTGCGGCTATCTGTGCCCACAGACTGTCTGGACCGACCTTTTCATGTCGGTCGAGCGCTTCTTTCAGGGTGACCGCCGCGACCGCATCAAACTCGACGATGCCCCATGGTCGTTCGACAAGATCTGGCGCAAGGCGGCGACCCATGTCAGCTGGCTGATGATCGCCTGGTGGACCGGCGGTGCCTGGGTCCTCTACTTCGCCGACGCGCCGACGCTCGTGATGCAGTTTGCGACCCTGCAGGCTCCAATGACCGCCTATCTGTGGATCGGCATCCTGACCTTCACGACCTATGTTTTGGCCGGCCACATGCGCGAGCAGGTATGCCTTTACATGTGCCCCTGGCCGCGTATTCAGGCTGCCCTGACCGATGCCGATGCCCTTAACGTCACCTATCGATACGACCGCGGCGAACCCCGCGTGTCCGTCAAGCAGGCGGCGAAGCTGCGCGAGGCGGGACAGCCGGCGGGCGACTGCATCGACTGCCACCAGTGCGTGGCCGTCTGCCCAACCGGCGTCGACATCCGCGCCGGAGCGCAGCTTGGCTGCATCCAGTGCGGGCTGTGCATCGACGCCTGCGACGACGTCATGCGCAAGGTCATGCGCCCGGCGGGGCTGATCGGCTACGACACTGAGGCCGCCATCGTCGCCCGCGCGGCGAAGACCATCGCGCCGGCCCGCCGGCTGATCCGTCCGCGCACGATCCTCTATGTGGCGATCATTGTCTTGGTGGGCGGCGCGATGCTGTATCAGCTCGCCACCCGGTCCTTGCTCGACCTGGCGGTCAACCATGAGCGGACGCCCTTGTTCACGACGCTGCGCGATGGCTCGATCCGCAACAGCTACACACTCAGGATCGCCAACAAGCGCAGCGAAGCGCGCCCGCTTGCGATCACGGTCGGCGGCCCTGCCGGCACGACCGTCGAGATCTCGGGTGCTTCACCATCGGCTGACTGGCGGCCGATCGTGACAGTTCCGGCAGATTCGACCATCGAGATCAGGCTGTTCGTCGCCATGCCGCGCGGCGTCGCCACCAGTTCCTCGCAACTGATCCAGATCAAGGCGTCCGACCTCGCCTTCGGGGAGAGTGCCACGGTGAACGAGAACTTCTTTGCGCCCTGACCGTGTCGATCGTCGGAGTCCGAGCCATGTGCTGTTGTGGAACCCTCATGTTGCCTGTTGAGCCAGCCGCCATGGGTCGACCAGACGGTCCTGCACAAGTCCGCAAGCCCTTCACGCTGAGTGGACGGCATGTCCTCATAACGCTTTTGGTGTTCTTTGCCGTGGTCGCCAGCGTGAACGGGCTGATGATGCGTCTGGCAATCTCCAGCATGCCGGGCCTCGACGCACGCAACGGTTATGACGTCAGCCAGCGTTACAATGCCGAGATCGAAGCGGCGACAGCGCAAGAGGGTCGCGGATGGCAGGTCACCGCGCAGGTCGACAGACGGGCGTATGGGGCTTTGGTTGCGGCGGTTTTCGCCTCGCCGAACCTTTCACCGCTGGGCGGCATGACCGTCAGCGCCACGCTTGAGCACCCGGCCACGCGGCAGATGGACCGCGCCCTTGCGCTGAAGGAAACGACGCCGGGCCACTACGAAGCGCTGGCGCCCGGCCTGCCTGGTGGCGTCTGGACCCTCGTGCTGAAGGTCGAGCAGCCCGGTCAGGAGCATCCCGTCTTTGTCTCTCGCAACCGCATTCAGGTGGAGCGCTGAGACATGGACAGCGCTGTCGCGGTTGCAGCCCGTCCCGACCGGCTGGAAGGTTTCCTGAAGGCGCTTGATCCATCGACCGCCGAAATCGAGCTGGCCGTCGACGGAATCCATTGCGCGGGCTGCATCGCGACAATCGAGCGGGAGATGGGCGAGTTTCCGGGTGTCGTCCAGGCCCGCCTCAACTTCACAGACAAGCGGCTGAGGGTGGCGTTCCGCACGGCAGACGCCAATCCGACGGCGCTGATCG
The DNA here is from genome assembly GCA_027483505.1 of Hyphomicrobiales bacterium. Taxonomy (GTDB): domain Bacteria; phylum Pseudomonadota; class Alphaproteobacteria; order Rhizobiales; family Beijerinckiaceae; genus Allobosea. The sequence continues at coordinate 12,879 of JAIXUP010000001.1, read as the reverse complement.
GGCGGCTGTCGGATCTCGGTTTTTCGGCCCACCCGTTCTCCCCCATCCGCAAGGACGATGCGGCCGATGTCGAGCAGCGCCGCCTGCTGCGCGCCCTCGGCGTCGCCGGTTTCGCAGCGATGAACATCATGCTGCTGTCCGTGGTGGTCTGGGCAGGCCATGACACCGGGCTCGACGCGGTTTCGCGGGACTTCTTTCACTGGGTATCGGCCCTCATCGCCCTGCCGACCGCCGCCTACTCCGGCCGCATCTTCTTTGACAGCGCCATTGCAGTCCTGAAGCGGGGGCGGACGAACATGGACGTTCCGATCTCGCTCGGAATCATGCTGGCGCTCGGCATGTCGGTGATCGAAACGCTCAACCACGGCGAGCACGCCTACTTCGATGGCGCCGTGATGCTGATCTTCTTCCTGCTCATCGGTCGAACCCTCGACCAGGCAATGCAGCGCCGCACCCGCGCCGTCGCGGCGAACCTGGCCGCGCTGCGGGCCGAAAGCGTGACGAAGTGCCTGCCCGACGGCAGCCTGCGCGACATGGCGGTCGACATGGTCCAGCCCGGCGACGTCATCGTCGTCCAGCCGGGGATGCGAGTGGGCCTTGACGGCGTCATCGAGCATGGCGTGTCGGACCTCGACCAGAGCCTGGTGACCGGGGAAACGGCGCATCAGGCCGTCCGCGCCGGCGACAAGGTTTACGCAGGCACGCTCAATCTCAGCGGTCTCCTGCGCGTGCGGGTGCTCAAGCCCTACTCCGGCACCCTCCTGGCCGATGTCGAGCGCCTACTCGCCAAGGCCACGGAGGCGCGCGGCGCCTATGTCAAGCTGGCGGATAGGGCCGCACAGCTTTACGTGCCGTTTGTCCACGCAACCGCCCTTCTGACGTTCCTCGGTTGGCTGGCCTATGGGCTGCCTTGGTCCCAGGCTCTGGTGATCGCCATTACGGTGCTGATCATCACCTGCCCCTGCGCGCTCGGCCTTGCCATCCCTGCGGTTCAGGTTGTGGCGGCAGGCGCCCTGTTCCGGATCGGGGTCCTGACAAATTCAGGCGACGCGCTCGAGCGCCTTGCGGCGACCGACTCTGTCGTCCTCGACAAGACAGGCACATTGACGCTCCCATCAAGCGAAATCGCCAATATCGCCGCTCTCCCGCCGACCCTGGTGGGACGCGCCGCCCGGCTGGCTCTGGCGAGCCGTCACCCCCTTTCCGCCCCGATCGCCGCACTCGCTCCAGCGGCCTCGCCGTATCCGACAGCGCGGGAAGCGCCCGGCGAGGGCATCCGCGCCTGTGACCACGGGCAGGTGCTGAAGCTCGGCAGCGTTGCGTTCTGCGGTGCAGAGGCCGAAGCCGACCGACTGGCCGAAATCTATCCGGAAGCGTCCATGGTGGGCTTCTCGGTCGGGGACGAACGGATCGTGTTCGCGATCCGGCAACCGCTGCGCCCGGACGCAGCCGAGGCCGTGGCATCCTTGAAAGCTGCGGGAATTGCTGTCGAGATCGTCTCGGGCGATCGCAGCCGGCCCGTCGCAGCAGTGGCCAATGGGCTCGGGGTCGCTTGCTGGATGGCCGGCGCCACCCCTTCCATCAAGGTCGAGCGCCTTCACGCGCTCAGGTCGGGCGGCCGTCATGTTCTGATGATTGGCGACGGCATCAACGATGCGCCCGCGCTTGCCGCGGCGAATGTCTCCATGTCGCCAGTATCGGCCACCCATCTGGCGCAGGCCCAGGCCGATTTCCTGCTGCTTGGCCAACGGTTGAGCCCGGCCGCCTCGGCCATCCGGATTGCAGCCAAGGCAAAGTCGCTGATGATGCAGAATCTCTGGTTCTCGGTGATCTACAACCTTGTCGCCGTGCCGATCGCCATCTCAGGCCATGCGACGCCGCTGGTGGCGGCGCTCGCGATGTCCGGCTCATCGCTGGTCGTCATGCTGAATGCCCTTCGGGCCCGTCAGGCAGGACAGAAATCATGAATGTCCTTGTCTACCTGATGCCTCTTGCCCTCGGGCTCGGCGGACTGGGTCTCGCCGCCTTCCTCTGGGCCATGCGTTCAGGGCAGTTCGAAGACCTCGACGGCGCAGGCTGGCGCGGCATCCACGATCCGGATGACGAACGCGATCAGACCTGAGCCGCGCAAACATCCGCCATCAATCTTCGAACGATCCCGGGACTGACCGCGCCTGCTCCGGTGCGGCCCGCTTCGCTTTGAGCCTTTGCCCGATCAGAGCCATCAGGACCGGCCCGAGCGCAAACTCCCCTGCCCTCGCCTTCTCCGTCAGCGCCCGCAGATACCCGCCTGCGGACTTGATTGCCGGTGATCCATTGACCGTGGCTGCCACAGCGCCTGCGACTTCACCCGGCGCCATGCGCGCCTCCGACGAATGCTCGGAGCGCTGCAGGATGGTCGCCAGCGCGATATGCGCCTGCATCACGCCCATCACCTCCTGAGCCTCATCCCATGCACTTGGGCTGATGCCGAGCATCGGGCGGATCGTGCGAACGGCATCGATGAACTCCGGCCAGCTCCGCACGCGCCCGCCAGAGAACTTGAACTGGTTCACGTCCGGACATGCCTCCATCACCATGCCGAGCGGATAATCCGTTGGCTCAGTCGACGCTGCTGCGTCGCTGAGGGGCGCCTCCCTCCCTGGCCCTTCTTTTTTGGAAGATGGTTCAAGATTCTGATCGGATTGGGTATTTGAATTAGATTGGTGATGGCTGAAAATGCCGTCATTGCCGGTTGTTCTGTCTTCATTGATGAATGTTTCCAGTGTCTTCACAATCTCGTTGCGGAGTTGTGCGAGCGCTGCCTCCGTCGAGGTCATTTCCGAGGGGCTCCTGATGCTGCGCAGAGGCGCCAGAAGCGCCATGAATGACAGCCTGTAGCCCTCCCAGGGTCCTGGGACGCCGTCGTCGAGTCCCAGCGTGATGAGTTTTGCGATGTCTCGGCGAAACAGCGTGATGCGCTCCCGCACAAGCTGCATGGCGCGGCGCTCCCGCCTGCCCTCCTCGGCCAGCGCTTCGAATTCGGCGACGCGGATGACCAGGGGAATGAGATCAAAGCCAAAGGCATCCGAAAAGCGCTCCTGGCCCGAGGCATCCTTGCGCGCGTAGCGCTTGCCGTTCGGGCTGTCCCGCCGAATGATCAGGCCGGCCGCGACGAGGCTGGCCAGATGGGTCCGCAGGGTTTTCTCCGCCATGCCATGCGCGCGCTGGCTCAGCTGACGATTGGACGGGAAGACGACCAGTTCGCACGATTGCGGGGCGTCAGCTTGCACCGGATCGTCCATCGCCGCTGGATCGGCGGGTTTGGTCCGGGTGGCGCTTGCCGCCGGCTTGGGCAGCGTCAGGGCCGTCTCCGGGTGGAACGACAGCAAGGCGTTGAGGACGCCAAGCGCCCGGTCGGAAACGCCAAGGCGCTGACGGATCTCCGTGAGCACGCGAAACACCTGCCATTTGTTCACGGCAACCGGCGCATTGGAGCCGGGTTTGGCGGTGTCTTCGATCGCGTTTCTGACCTGAAGCTGGAGCTTCAAATGGCCAAGCGAAGCCGGCCGCCGCCCAAAGGACGTCGTTGGAACATGTGTGTCCATTCTGTTGCCTTCATCAGGCAAAAGATTCGCACCCGCCGTGACGGCGTCCGACTCTTGACAGCGATTCGCGGAAGTGGTCTTCTCTCAGTCGCCAAACTTAGTGAGAAGGGCTTCCAGACGGAGACGTCAGGGGGCCTTTTTCTTTTGCGGTCGATGCTCCCTAGTTGATGTTGCGCGAGGTTTTGCGCGCCTGGTAGGACGCGTAAAGGGACGGCATTTCAGCCACGATGAAGGCGGCGAAGTCTGGTGCGGCCTTCTCGTCTATGGTCAGGACCGAACGGCTTGCTCCCATCTTGATCTCGGCGATGTCCGTGCCGGCAGCGGTCCGCCAGATCACAGGCTCTGACTTCGCCACAATCGGCTGCGCAGCGGCCATGACCATGTTGAAGCGTGCATCACTGTCCGCCTCCTCGAAGGCTGCAGACTGGATGGTCGCGTCGACGATGGAGGCTCGGGGCTGATGCTGCAGGGCGTCAGCCAGATCCATCCATCTGCGACGGCCTGTTGCGGGCGCAGCGCCAATGGCAAGGACAAGGTGATCGGGCACGGCGCGCCGGGTGGAGATCAGCCGGGAGAGCTCCGTCTTGTCGATCCCGAGCGCTGCCATGATGACATCGCGCGTGAACCTGCGGCTTTCGAGCACGACGGCGAAGCTGGCCTTCTCGATAAAGGACAGGTCGCGGCGGACGCTGTTCTCCTGGCCCTGGGCGATCACCAACTCGTCGTCGCTGAGACCCTTGACGATCGCCCTGACCGATCGGCCGAGATGCCTCAGGGCGCGGACCCGGCGATGGCCATAGGCCACCTGGTAGCGGCCCGGCTGGTCCGGATGCGGCCGCAGGAGGACAGGAACCTGTTGGCCATGCTCCTTGAGGGATTGCAGCAGCGCCTCGTCGACCTTGGTTTCGGCAAAGCGGTCGGCAACGAACGAAGCATCGATCAGCTTCGCGTCGATGTCGACGACCGCATTGCCGGCCTGCAAGGCTGCGCCAATGGATTTCGCCGCCTCGACCTCGGCGGAAAGCCGTTCAAGCGAGCGGCTCATGGCGCCGACCGCGCCTCGGCCGCTGAAGCGTGGGGCCGTTGCAGATTGCTGCTCGGCGCTGTTGACCGCGGTCAACTTCTCGTCGATCAAATCCACAAGCAAGTTCTTGCGCGCCATCAGACTCTCCCCCAGGCGGCGCGGATCAGCCCTTCGATCTCGCCGTTGACCGCGTCCAGGGCCTCCAGCGCACGGTCATACGTTGCGCGCGTGAACTGCTCGCGGCTGACCTCATAAAGCGTTTGCTTGGTGATGCCCGCATCGGAGATCGCCGTGCTTTTCAGCATGGCGTGGTTAAGCACGCGCTCGCCGAACATCGAGCGCATGAAGGCCACCATCTGCGTCTGCGGCCCGTCGCTCGGCTCCTGGCGCGTCACCATGTAGCGCATCCAGTCATACTGCATATCGCCGCCCGCCTTGGCGACGACGCTCAGGAGATCGGACGTCATGATCAGGAACTGGCACATCGACATGACATCGAGCATCTGCGGATGAACGGTGATCAGCACCGCTGTCGCTGCGCACAGCGCCGACAGGGTGAGAAAGCCCAGCTGGGGAGGGCAATCGATCACGACCACATCGTAGTTCGCCTCGACCGACCCGAGAACTTCGGCGACGCGGGCGAAGAACAGCGCGTCGCCTGACCGCTTCTCAGCCAACGCCTTCGGGCTTTCGTGTTCGAACTCCATCAGTTCGATGTTGCCCGGGACGAGATCGAGATTCGGAAAGTAGGTCTTCTTGATCACATCCGCGAAGGGACGGCGCGCGCGGTCATAGCGGATCGCACCGTAGAGCGTTTCGTTCTCGCCGATGTCGAACTCCGGCTGATAGCCGTGGAGGGCGGAAAGGGAAGCCTGGGGGTCAAGATCGACCGCAAGCACACGATAACCCCTCAGCGCCAGAAACTGTGCCAGATGGGCCGCCGTCGTCGTCTTGCCGGAGCCGCCCTTGAAATTGACCACCGACAGCACCTGCAGGTGCTCGCCCGGCAGCCGGTTCTGCCGATAGCGGCGGCCTGGCTTGGCCGTTTCGTCGAGGAACAGGCGAAGGGCCTGGATGTCCTCGAAGGAATAGCTGCGCCGGCCGGATGAATTGGTCTCCGGCTGCGGTCCTTTGCCCTCCAGCGACAATTGCCGGAGATAGGCATCATTCACCCCTATCAGCTTTGCTGCCTCGCCGGAACTGAAGCGGCGCAGGGTCTTGCGCGCCTGCGGTGGAAACAGCCGGTGGCGGTGCGCTTGAAGCTTGGCCGACAGTTCACGCGCATCGCTTGCGATCAGATCGTGAATCGCGGATCGTCCATCGCGTTGCAAAGGGTTGGCGCTGAGTTCTGACACGGCCTGCCTTCGTAGTTACGGCTTAACCTGGAAACTACGGCTCCCAAGCGTGTCTAAGTTGCCCGATTCTGCGATTCTGACAACCGAAAAAGGGTTAACAGGCATTAACCTGCCCGGCAGGCCGAAAAGCCCCGTGCATGTTGACCGCGGTCAACCCCGGCATGGTTCGACCTGACGTCCGGAGCGAGGCTGCCGCAGACGGCATGGCGAAGAACCGCGTCGTTAGCCCGCCCGAATCTCCGTCCTGTCATCTGACGACGCGGCCCCTGCTTTCCGCAGCGCCAAGTGTCCGGCTACAGCAACGCAAGCGGCTGGAGGGCCTGAATCACCACATCGCGGCAAACATCTTACCCTTGACGGCGCTCGTGTTTCATTATCAATAATCCTGAAAGGAAATCTGATGGCGGCGGCTGGAGCGAAAGCTTGGGGAGAGACGGTGCGGATGCTCAGGCCGCACGAGATGGCCTATCGAGCAATCAAGCGCAGGATCGTCCTGAACGAACTCAGACCGGAAGAGCCCCTCACGGAACTGGGGCTGGCCCATTGGCTCAACTGCAGCCAGGGGCCGGTCCGAGAGGCTCTGCTCAGGCTGCAGCAGGATGGCCTCGTGACCCGCACGCCAAACCGCGCCACAACCGTGACACCTTTGGCGCCGGACGAGGCGGCAGAAATTCTGGTGTTGCGGCGGCGCATCGAGACGCGCGGCGCCGAACGCGGTGCTGCGCACGTTACGGAGGGCGATCTGGCGGCCTTGTCAGCCCAGGTCGACGCGATGCGCCGGATCGCAGGGCAGGGCGATGAATACGGGCTGATCGAACTCGATACGGAGTTCCATCTCGCGGTTTTCCGCCTCAGCGGCCTGCAGGCGCTTGAGCCCATCCTGACCCGCTGCATCCTGCATTCCCATCGCTCGAAGCTGTGGGCTCCCGGCAACCACCGGACGCTGCTCGAGACCGCAGGGCGGCACGAGGACATCCTGGCGGCTCTCGCCACGCGTGACGGCAGGTATCTTGCGGCGGTGCTGGACCACCATATCGACACCATCGTCGACACGAGACAGACACCGTGAGCACCTGGGTTGATCCTGCAATGGCTCCAATCCTGGCGCAAATGCGCGCCGCGACGCCTGTGGACTACGCCGCCTTGTCCCACAAGGCAGGCCAGGAGGTGTTTCACACCGCCGCAGCGTTCTGGAACGCCAGCGCCCCGGAAGTGGCCACGGTGACGGATCTGGAGGTGCCGACACGTGCGGGCCGGATGAAGGCGCGGCTCTATGCCGCCGCCGGTGCCGACGCCGCATCCCTCGTGATCCATGTCCATGGCGGCGGCTGGACCTTCGGGTCGATCGAGAGCCATGACCGGGCTTCGCGCCTGCTGGCGCTCGATTCGGGCATTCCCGTCCTTGCCATCGACTACCGCCTCGCCCCGGCCAATCCTTCTCCGGCAGGGGTCGAGGACATCAATGCAGCGGTGTCGTTTGCGCTGAAGGGCGGTCTTGGGCGTCCTGTCCCACCGGCCCGTCTGGCGCTTGCGGGCGACTCGGCGGGCGCGAACCTGGCGCTTGGAGCTTTGCTGGTGCAGCACCGCGCCGGGCTTCCGGCGCTCGCGGGCGCCGCCCTGTTCTATGGCTGCTACGCGCCCTTGTTCGAAACCCTGAGCAACAAGCGCTTCGGTGACGGGAGCTTTGGTCTGTCGACCGCGCGCATGCGCTGGTACTGGGCCAACCATCTCGGAGGCCGGTCCGCCGACGACCACATCGCCGCGCCGTTGAACGCGGACCTCGCGGGCCTGCCGCCCCTGTTCCTCAATGCGGCCGGGCTCGACCCCCTGCTCGATGACACGATCCTTCTGGCAGGGCGCCTTGCCCATTGCGGCGTTGCAGCCGAACTCGACCTCGTGCCCGGCGTTGTGCATGGCTTCATGCAGATGTCGCGCGAACTGCCCGCAGCCCGGCAAGCGATCGCACGGGCGGCGGCAGCCCTGAAGACGTGGCTGAAATAGCCAGGACGACCACAACAGACGCACTCATCAGAAGAGCGCAGGGAGGATGACATGACGAACACAATGCAAGACGCAGGCATGAGCCGCCGCAAGGCCGCAAAGGTCATCGCAGGGGCCGCACTGGGGGCCGGACTCGCCAGGCCCGCCATCGCGCAGGCCGTCACGGTGCGCTGGTGGTATCATTTCGACAATCCGCAGCACAGCCCGGCCGAACTGATCGCCAAATTCGAGAAAGAGCACCCCGGCATCAAGGTCCAGGCGGAGAGCATTCCCTGGGGCGGGGGCAACGACTACGCCACGCGCATGTTCGCCGCCGTGATCGCGAACAACGCGCCTGATTGCGCACTGGTCAAGATCTCCAACCAGGCGCGGTTGCTGGAGATGCGCGCGCTGCACCCGATCGACGACATGGTGCGTGGATGGTCGGCGCGCAGCGACATCGCCGACGATGTCTGGCGCGTCAACCGGGGCGCGGACGGCAAGCAGTACTACCTGCCGATCCAGTATGTCGTGCTGTATCTGTACTACCGCGCTGACCTTCTGCAGCAGGCGGGCCTGCAGCCGCCCAGGACGTTCGACGACTTTCTGGCCGCCGCAAAGGCGACGACCAAGGGCGATGTCTACGGATTTGGCATGCGCGGAGGCGGAGGCGGGCATGACCACTGGGGTTCGTTCGTGCTCGGCGCCGGAGCGAACTTCGACAAGGGCGGCATGGTCAACGCACAGGCGCTCGCGGCCAACCGCTGGTTCGTCAACCTGCACCGCGAGCACAAGGTGCTTCCGCCCTCGGCGCCGACTGACGGTTTCCGGCAGATCGTCGACGGCTTCAAGGCGGGCCGCACCGCCATGACCATCCATCACATCGGCTCGGCGAACGAGATGGTGCAGGCGTTGGGCGACCGCGTGTCGGCGGTGCCGGTGCCGCGCAGCCCGCAGGGCACCGGGTGGACCTCGTTCGGAGACGAGTCGAACGCGATCTTCGCCAGTTCGCGCAACAAGGAGGCCGCGTTCCGCTGGATCGCCTTCCTGTCGACGGCCGAGAACAACGTGGCGTTCAACAAACTGACTGGCCAGCTCACCATCACGACATCGGGCTCCCGCACCTGGGATCTGCACCCGCAGCGCTTCGTCGATGCGACCTCGCAGTCGCTGCCGATCGCGACCGTGCTGCCGGACAGGCCGCAGACGCCGGATTTCACCCGGACCGTCTGGCCGACCAACATGCAGCGGGCGCTGCTTGGCCAGATCTCGCCCGACGAGATGATGCAGACCATCGAAAAGCACTTCAACGGGTGATTGTGACACCCGGTCGATGAGCCAGCATCCCTCCCGGCGCGACAATGTTGCGTTGACGCCCTACGCCTTCCTCGCGCCAGCCCTGATCATCACGGGGCTGGTCGTGCTGGTTCCGGCGTTGCGGACGTTCTGGATGAGCCTGCAGGACCTGATCCTGTACCGCCCCGATGCCGCACGGTTCATCGGGCTGGGCAACTTCGTCAGGGCCTTCGGTGACGAGGTCTTCTGGATCTCGCTGCGCCAGTCGCTGCTGTGGATCGTTCTGGCGGTCGGGCTGCAATTCCTTCTGGGCTTCGCCACGGCCCTGCTGCTTAACCAGAGCTTCTGGTGGCGCTCGGTCGCCCGCGCGCTGATCGTCATTCCGTGGGCCCTTCCCAGTGTGATCATCGGGCTGATGTGGACCTGGATGTATGACTTCAATCTCGGCGTGCTGAACGACATGCTGTTGCGGCTTGGACTGATCGCAAGGCCCGTCGCGTGGCTCGCCGATCCCGACCTTGCCTTCTATTGCGTTGTGCTGACCCTGGTCTGGCAGGGGTTTCCATTCTTCGCCGTCACCATCCTGGCCGGCCTGCAGTCGATCCCGGCGGATCAGCTTGAAGCCGCCGAGATCGATGGCGCCACGCGCTGGCAGCGGCTGCGCCATGTCACCATTCCCGGCCTTGCCGACATCATCATGACGGCGCTCCTGCTGCGCATCATCTGGGTGGCGAACTCCCTCGACGTGATCCTGTTGATGACGGGGGGAGGGCCGGGCTATGCCACGCACACGTTGCCGCTGTACGCCTTCCAGAAAGCCTACAGCGCAATGGAATACGGCTATGGCGCGGCGCTGGCCGTCATCCTCACCGCGCTGCTGATGGCGGTCGTGATGGGCTATGTGCGGCGCTCCTCGCGCGGGATCGCCACATGATCGATCGCCGGACCCCCTTGCGCCGGACGTTCGAGCTTCATGTGCCGCTGGCCATGATCGTGGCCTTCGCACTTTTCCCCTATCTGTGGATGGTGCTGACCTCCGTGAAGCCGGATGCCGACATCCTGCAATGGCCGCTGCGCTACTGGCCGAGCCAGTTGACCCACGAGCATTATGTCACCTTGCTGGCGCGGACGAGCTTCGCCGCGAACATGGGCAACAGCCTGATTGTGGCCGTGGGCGCGACGCTGGTCGGTCTCGCGGCCGCCATACCGGCGGCCTACGCCTTCTCGCGCTTCCGTTTTCCGGGACGCCGGGCCCTGTTGGTCGGTTTCCTCACCGCCAACATGTTTCCGATCGTGCTGCTCATTCTGCCGATCTTCGTTCTCATGCGGATGCTGGGACTGCTTGACACCTTTGTCGGCGTGATCGCCGGCCATGCCACCTTCGCCATTCCGTTCTCGATCTGGATGCTGACAAGCTACTTTGCCGCCATTCCGATCGAGCTTGACGAAGCCGCCACGATCGATGGGGCAAGCCGGCTTCAGGCGATCCGGCTGGTGATCCTGCCGGTCGCCATGCCTGGCATCGTCACCACGGCGATCTATATCTTCATCACCTCGTGGAACGAGTATCTGTTCGCCATGATGCTGGCCGGTCAGGACGTGCGCACCGTCACAGTCGCGCTGCAACTGTTCATCGGCGAATTCTCGATCCAATGGGGGCTGCTGACAGCGGGCGGCACGCTTGTCGCATTGCCTGCCACAATCCTGTTTCTCATCATCCAGAAGCGCCTCACGGGCGGGCTGACGGCGGGGGCCGTAAAATCATGACGGTCAATCCTGTCGGCGTCATCTCGATGTTCTATGCGCGGCCGTTCGGGCCTGCGCATTTCCCGCTGTTCACGGCCATGCGGAAAGCAGGCATGGATTTCGTCGAACTGCTGGTCCCTGAACCGGGCGAACTCGACCTGGCTGCCACGCGGATGGCCCTGTCGGAGACAGGGCTGGGCGTCGAACTGGCGGCACGCGTCAATCTTTCCCGGGATCTGGCCAGCGACGATCCCGCAGCGCACGAGGCGGGGATCGCGTATCTCTGCGGCTGCGTGCGGATCGCGGCAGCGCTTGGCGCACGCCGAGTCGGCGGGCCGCTCTACGGAGCGCCCCTCGTGTTTGCCGGACGGATGCCGACGCCGGTCTCGGAAGATGTGCGCAGGGCACGGGTCGACCGCGTGGTCGCCGGGCTGCGCAAGGCTGCGGTGGTCGCAGCTGATCACGGCGTCCTGCTGTGCGTCGAGCCACTCAACCGCTTCGAGACAGATTTCTGCATGACGACGCGCAACGGCCTCGATCTTGTCGCGCAGGTCGATCATCCGTCCGTCGGCGTGATGCTCGACACCTTTCACATGGCGATGGAGGATGACTCGGTGGCCGGCGCCATCCGGATGGCCGGCAGGCATCTTGTGCATTTTCAGGCCAACGAGAACCACCGCGGATTCATCGGCTCCGGACATCTCGACTGGAACGAGATCGGGCGGGCGCTCGCCGACGTCGGGTATGATGGTCCGATCACGCTGGAGCCGTTCCGGCGCAACGAACACAGGCTCGGAGTCGGCCTCGCCCAATGGCGGGCGCCGACCGAGGACGAGAGCGGCCGCCTGGCGGCAAGCGCCGCACACCTGCGCAATGTCCTCGCACTCGGGCGCCGCTCGACCTCGGGAGTTCAGTGATGACCAAGCCCCTGCGTATCGGCTGGATTGGCTGCGGCACCCACGCCGCCGAAATGCTCCTGCCGCAACTGGCACGGCACAACGTGGTCGTTGCCGCGATCTGCGATGTCAGCGAGGAGCGGCTCAGCCTGATCGGCCGCCGCCATGGCGTGGATGTGGTCGATCGGACACGCGATTGGCGGGCCTTGCTGGCCAGGGACGACCTCGACGCCATCGGCCTGTCAACCGGACCATCCGGACACCACGATATCGGCAAGGCGGTGATTGCACGCCGGCTGCCATTCTTCATGGAAAAGCCGCCAGCCCCGACCGCCGCGGAAGCAGCGGAATTGGCAACGCTTGCGGCGGCGGCCCATGTGCCGGTCATCGTTGGTTTCATGAAGCGGTACTCGACGACCAACCGCATCGCGGCGAACGTGATCTCACGGGAAGAGTTCGGGCAGCCTGCCAGCTTTCTCGGCCAGTACATGACGGCGCCGACCTATTTCGAGCGTGATCCGGATGCAGACGGCTTTTTCCTGCATCATTGCATCCACTACCTCGACCTGGTCCCGCATCTGATGGGGCCTGTCGCATCGATCGGTGTGCGTCGCCACGATCTCGCGCCCGGCAAGCTCCTGCTGCATGTCGATTTCGCCTTCCGGTCCGGCGCGATCGGAACCCTCGTGATGGGCACGCACCAGTCGCGCGGCACGCCCATGGAGTGGTGGCAGGTGATGGCGGACCACACCCGCGTCGAGGTCAGGAATGTTCACGAAGTGAGGTACTTCCGCAATCCGCCGTTCAAGGTGAGCAGAGCGGATGCAATCCTGGATGATGCGGTCGACACGCTTGTCTGGGAGCCGAACATGACCGTTGCCGCCAATGAGGACCACAAGGGCTACCACGCGCTGCTCGGTGATTTCGTCCAGATGGTCCGCACCGGCATGCAGCGCGGTCCATCCCTCGCCGACGCCGCAGCGGCCATGCGTTTG
>JAIXUP010000021.1 GCA_027483505.1 Hyphomicrobiales bacterium | reverse complement strand
CTTCATTCCCGAGAAGATGAGCAACTTCGGTCGCACGGTGATTGAGGCCGGGTTGCGGCTGGCGGGCCGCGAGGACAAGCTTAGGAGCCTCAGTGAAGCGCGTGGATGGCCGTATCAGCCGCCTCCTGCGCAAGGAATGTCAATGCGGCGGATCGGATCGGTACCGACAAACGCCGATGGGCTTGACTTCAATTGGGGTGCGTTTTTCGCCACTGGTGACACGCGATATGTTCGCGCGAACTACGCGACGTTCGCTACGCTCGCGAACCGACCCGATATCGATCCCGATGACATCCTGACGATGGTTGAGTTTCTGAAGACCAAGACGAACCCGCAGGGGTTGCGCGCAACGATCCTGAAATATAGCGAAGGTGACCGCATGCCGCTGATCACCGCTGCCACCGCGCTGTGGGGATTGAGGGGAAATCTCAGCAATCACCCGCCGGTGGTCGCGACGATGAAACGTCTGGCCGAGCAAAACCGGCAGACGAAAGCGACGGCAATCTGGAAGCGTTTGGTCAGTCAATAGACCATTGTCACCTGATCGGCTTGCCAGCGTGATGGGCCGGCAGACGGCTGCGCGCAGTTGGCCCTATCTGCCGCTGACCTTGACATACATGGCGTAGAGCGAGGTCTGGCCGCAGATGTAGAGACGGTTCCGCTTCGGGCCGCCGAAGCAGACATTGGCGACGATCTCGCCGATGGGCAGCGTGCCGAGATGGGTTCCGTCCGGCGCGTAAGCAAACACGTTCGTTCCCGCCGAGGTCCAGATGTTGCCGTCATCGTCGACGCGGAAGCCGTCATAGAGGCCTTCGGGGCAGGTCGCGAAAAGGCGCAGGCGATCGGCGCTCCGGCCATCCGCGCCGATCGCGTAGGCGGTGATGGTGGCGGGCAGGCCGGGGACGTGCGACCGCCCCGTGTCGGCGACATAAAGCAGCGTTTCGTCCGGCGAGAAGGCGAGGCCGTTGGGCTTGACGCGGTCTGTGATCACGGCGGACACATCGCCGGTCGTGGGGTCGATACAGTAGACGTTGGAGGCGCCAATCTCGCTGACGGCCTTGTCGCCCTCGTAGTCGCTGTCGATGCCGTAGGTCGGATCGGTGAACCAGATCGAGCCGTCGGATTTCACCACGACATCATTGGGCGAGTTCAGCCGCTTGCCGTTCCAATGATCGGCCAGCACCGTCCGCGATCCGTCATGTTCGATGCGGGAGACCGCGCGGCCGCGATGTTCGCAGGAGACCAGCCGCCCCTCGCGGTCACGGGTATGGCCGTTGTGGTTGTTGCAGGGACTCATGAAGACGGAAACCGATCCGTCCGTCTCGTCAAAGCGCATCACCCGGTCATTGGGAATGTCGGACCAGAGCAGATAGCGCCCGGCCGGGAAATAGACCGGACCCTCGGCCCAGCGGCAGCCGGTGTGGAGCCTCTCCAGTCTGGCATGGCCAATGATCAGCGCATTGCAGCGCGGATCGTGAACAATCATGTCGGTCATGGCGGCAGTCCTGTTGGCTCGGGCGACCACGATAAGGACGCGGTGCGGTCCCGCGCAAGGGCGAACACCTCAGAAGCGTCGCCAGACGGACAGGGTTCCGCCGTTCTCCTGCGCCGTGTTGCGGCCGGCGAGCGTTGAGAAGGCGCCCGCCTGCACGAACCAGCTTTCCGACACCTGCCAGACGATGCTGGTCTTTGCCTTGACGCGCCAGGACGCAGGCAAGGTCGCCTGCTCGGCGGAATAGGCTGTGAAAATCTGGCCGAGCAGGGTGAAGGCCGGGTCAGGCTTCAGGCCGAGCGTGGCGTCGAGCCGCAGTTCGGAGGCTGAGCCGGGCGCGGCCAGCCTGTAACCGGCCTGGACATCGGCGAATCCCGGCAGGCCGGCCAGCGTGAAGTTTCGGCCCGCGAGCAGGCGCGCGTCGGCCATAAACCCAACGCGGCCGACGTTGTCGTCGGTTCGTGTCCTTCCGACACCGCCCATGACCTGCACCGAGATGATGGCATCGTCAGTTTGCCACAGCGCGAGGCGGGCGCCGGCCATGCCTGACCAGGTCAGGGCCGCGCCGCGCTCATCGACGTAGCGGGGCGCCAGTTGATCGGATGAAGCTTCCCCGACCAGCGTGACCGTCCGGCTCAGGCCGTAGCTGGCGCTGAGGTCCAGTGCCGTCTTGGAGAAGGTTGCGGCCCGCTGCAGCCGGCCCCTTGCGTCATAGCGGCGCGAAAAGCCACTGTAGCTTGTGGCCGAAATGGTCTGAAAGGCCCCTTCCGGCTGCAGAAATGCGGCGCATGGGGCGGTGGAGCCCAGAATCGTGCCGGCGCCCCCGAGCGCCAGACGCGCTGCGAAGGCTTGCGGCCTCTTCCCGACACTCCACCCAGAACGCCCACCCATCTGCCCAATCTAACGCGCGGCGATGCGACGGCAACACCCATGCTGATCCAGCACAGGCGGATCAGATCACCGCCGTGGTCTCGATCTCGACCAGCGCCCTGGCCTCGACGAGCCGGACAACCTGCACCAGCGCCATGGCGGGGTAGTTGCGCCCGAACGTCTCGCGATAGGCCTTGCCGATCTCTGGCAGGTTGGCGAGATAATCCTCGATCGAACAGACATACCAGGTCATGCGCGTGAGATGCTCGGGTCCCGCGCCCGCCTCGGCCAGCACCGCCAGTGTGTTCAGCAAGGTCTGGCGGATTTGCGCGGCGAGACCTTCCGGAAACGCGCCTTTCTCGTCCCAGCCGATCTGCCCGCCGACGAAGACAGTGCGCCCCGACGCCAGGATGCCGTTGGCATAGCCTTTGGGCCGCGGCCAGCCGGGCGGCTGCAGGATGATGTGCGGTGAGGGAACGGCCTCGGCGGCCGCGCGCAGGGTGTTGATGGCGTCGCTCATGGTACCGTCCTCGCGGTTGTATCCGCCTTCGCCATCTGCCGGAGTTGGAAGCGTTGCAGCTTGCCGGTTTCGGTGCGCGGCAGGGCTGTCACGAAGCTGATGGCGCGCGGATACTTGTAGGGCGCGATGTCCGCCTTGACATGATCCTGCAGCGCCTTCGCCATGGTTCCGTCCGCCGGGTGGCCGGGCTTGAGGACGACATAGGCCTTGACGATCATGCCGCGCTCCTCGTCCTCGGCGCCGACCACGCCGCATTCCGCGACGGCGGGGTGCGTGAGCAGCGACGATTCCACCTCCGGTCCGGCGATGTTGTAGCCTGATGAAATGATCATGTCGTCCGAGCGCGCCTGGTACCAGAAGTAGCCATCCTCATCCATGAGGTAGGTGTCCCCGGTGACGTTCCAGCCGTTCTCGACATACTTCGCCTGCCGGCTGTCGGCCATGTAGCGGCAGCCGGTCGGGCCGCGCACCGCCAGCCGCCCGATTGAGCCGGGCGGCAGTTCGCGGCCATCGGCGTCAATGACCTTCGCTTCGTAGCCGGGGACAGCCTTGCCGGTGGCGCCGGGCCGGACCTGATCGACCGTGGCGGAGATGAAGATGTGCAGCATCTCGGTGGCCCCGATGCCGTCCTGCAGCGTGATGCCGGTGGCGGCCTTCCAGGCCTCGAAGGTGGCCAGCGGCAGCGCTTCGCCCGCCGAGACGCAGATCCTGAGCGAGGCGCAATCGCCCGGCGCCATCTTGCCCAGAAGGGCGCGATAGGCGGTGGGTGCGGTGAAGCAGACGGTCGGCCTGAGGGTGATCATCGCGGCCAGCAGATCATCCGGTGATGGCCGTTCGAGCAGGATCGTCGATGCGCCGACCCTCAGCGGAAACAGCACGAGGCCGCCGAGCCCGAAGGTGAAGGCAAGGGGCGGCGAGCCGATGAAGCGGTCGGCGGCGCGCGCCTTCAGCACATGCTTGCCATAAGCGTCGCAGATGGCGAGCAGGTCACGGTGCATGTGCATCGTCGCCTTGGGCTCGCCGGTGGTGCCGGAGGTGAATCCGATCAGGCAGACATCATCGGAGGCGGTGTCGCAGGGCTCGAAGTCAGCAGGCGCGGCGGCCATCATGCCGGGCAGGTCCCGGCCGATGTCGACAATGCGCGCCAGAACCGGCTGGCCTTCGGCAGCGGTTTCAAGTTCTGCCATCAGGGCCGGATCGCAGAAGGCGAGAGACACCTGCGCCTTGCCGATGATGAAAGAGAGCTCCCTGGCGCGCAGCATCGGCATGGTCGCCACGACGACGCCGCCTGCCTTCAGGATGGCCAGATAGATGGCCGCCAGCATCGGCGAGTTGGGCGCGCGCAGCAGCACGCGGTGGCCGGGCTGTAAACCCAGCGTGCCGGTCAGCACATGGGCGATGCGGTTCACGCGCGCCGCTGTCTCGGCGTAGGTCCAGCTCTCACCGGTTGAACTGATCAGGCAGGGCGCGTCGCCGTGGCCAGCCGCGAGATGGCTGTCGAGCAGCGCACTCACCGCGTTGAGGCGCTCCGGGTAATGAAGTTCCGGCAAGGAGAACACGAGGTCCGGCCAGAGCGCGCGCGGCGGCAGGTTGTCGCGCGCGAAGGAATCGACATGGGCGCTGCGGTGCATGCTTGGCTCCTAGTGCGTCGTCGCGCCGGCTGGAGGCGGGGGCGCCTCACGCGCCGCAAGCATGGCGCGCGCGATGATGACCTTCTGGACCTCGGTCGCGCCTTCATAGATCCGCAGCGCGCGGACTTCGCGGTAGAGTTCCTCGACCTTGGAGCCGACCCTGACGCCCTCGCCGCCGAAAATCTGGATGGCGCGGTCGATGACCCGCTGCGCCATTTCGGTGGCGAACATCTTGGCCATGGCCGCCTCCCGCGTGATGCGCGCCGCGCCCTGATCCTTGGTCCAGGCGGCCCGGTAGATCAGGAGCGCCGCTGCGTCGATGTCGGTTGCGCTCTCGGCGAGTGCGGCCTGTGTGAGTTGAAGGTCCGCCAGCACGCCGCCCTGCATCGGCCGGGTCGCGGCGCGGTCCAGCGCCTCATCGAGCGCCCGGCGCGCGAGGCCAAGCGCCGCGGCGCCGACCGTCGAGCGGAAGACGTCGAGCGTCGCCATGGCGATCCTGAAGCCGTCGCCGCTGGCGCCGATGCGCTGGCTTGTGGCGACCTTGCAGTCCCGGAACCGGAGCGTGGCCAGGGGATGCGGCGCCGTCACATCGATGCGAGCGGCGATCTCGAAACCCGGCTGCCCGGCCTCGATGATATAGGCGCTGATGTTGCGGGTCCCGGTTCCGCTGCCATCACGCGCAAAGACGATGTATTGATCGGCGATCCCACCATTTGAAATCCAGGTCTTCTCGCCGTGCAGCCTGACATGATCCGGACCGTCCGCCGTGGCGGTCGTCGACATGGCAGCGACATCCGATCCGGCGTTGGCTTCGGAAAGCGCGAAAGCGGCAATCGCGGTCCCGGCCGCCACCCCCGGCAGATAGCGGGCCTTCTGGGCTGGCGTGCCGAACAGGCTGATCGGCCCGGTGCCGAGGCCCTGCATGGCGAAGGCGAAATCCGCCAGTCCACCGTGATAGGCAAGTGTTTCGCGTGCGATGCAGAGCGACCGGACATCGAGGCTCGCACCTGGCATCAGCGCCTCCGGCGCGCAATGGCCCAGAAAGCCGGCCTGTCCCATCGCCGCAACCAGCCGCCGGCATGACCCATCGGCGTCATGATGGTCGATCAGGCCCGGCACATGCGCGGCGGCCCATGCGTCGAGGCCCGCGCGCAGGGCACGGTGGCGATCATCGATGAAGGGCCAGGCCAGGAAACTGCGATCTGCCATGTCTGTTCTCAATCACCGAAGAAAACGGGCTTCTGCCGGGCGGCAAACGCCTCATAGGCGCGACGGAAGTCCTGCGTCGTCATGCACAGCGCCTGCGCCACGGCCTCGGCCTTGATGGCCTCCTCGATGCTCATGGCCCACTCCATCGCCAGCATCTTCTTGGTGATGTCGTTGGCAAAGGTCGGACCAGCGGCGATCTCCCCGGCAAGCGCGGTCGCATCCGCCAGAACGGACTCGGGCGCGCACAGCCGCGTGAAAAAGCCCCAGCGCTCGGCCTCCTCGCCGCCCATCACGCGGCCGGTGAACAACAATTCCGAAGCGCGGCCATAGCCGATGATGCGGGGCAGCATGGCGCAGGCCCCCATGTCGCAGCCGGCGAGCCCGACCTTGTTGAAGAGGAAGGCGACCTTCGCCCTTGCGGTGCCGAGCCGCAGGTCAGACGCCATGGCGATGATGGCTCCGGCCCCGACGCAAACGCCGTCGATCGCCGCGATCACCGGCTGCGGGCAGGCGCGCATGGCCTTGACCAGATCGCCGGTCATTTCCGTGAAGCGCATCAGCCCCTTGGTGTCCTTCGACAGCAGCGGCTCGATGATCTCGAAGACATCGCCGCCGGAGCAGAAATTGCCCCCGGCGCCCGTCACGACCACGGCCTTGACGGCGTCGTCATACTGAAGCTGACGGAAAAAGCCGGTCAACTCGGCATAGCTTTCGAAGGTCAGCGGGTTCTTCTTGTCTGGCCGGTTCAGCGTGACCGTGGCAAGCTTGCCATCGACCTGAAGCTGGAAATGGCTTGCGCTGCGAAGCGGCGTTGTCATGGCGCGGTCCTGTCGCGTGCTGCCTGCATGGCGCTGCGGGCAGAGGTCTTGAGTTTGTCGAGCAAACGCATCAGCTGCTCGGTCTCGGCTTCGGAAAGGCCGGCGAACAGGCCGGCAATCCAGTCTCCGTGTTCCCTCGCCATGTCCGCGAAGGCGGCTTCGCCGGAGGGCGTCAGCGCCACCTGGACGACACGGCGGTCGGCTTCCGAGACGCGGCGCTCGATCTGCCCGGCATCGACGAGCCGTTCGACCAGCGCCGTCAGGTTGCCGTTGCTGACCATCATGCGGCTGGAGAGCTGGCCGAGCGTCATGCCCTGCGGCGTCTTGTGCAACTGGGCCATCAGATCGAAGCGCGGTAGCGTAACATCGAAGCGGGCCCTGAGGCGGCTGCGGATGTCATCCTCGACAAGCGTCGTGCAAGTCAGGAGCCGGAGCCACAGCCGCAGTTCCGCCTTGTGGTCGCGCGGCCGCTCGCTCACCACCGTCTCGCTGTCGACGAACACCGGCCGGGGCTGGTCCATCAGGCGGTTTCCCCGCCCGAGAGGCTGAGGGTGGCTCCGTTGATCCCGCACGCCGCTGCACCCGCCAGATAGACCACCGCCGCTGCCACCTCATTGGGGCTGATCAGGCGACCCTGCGGGTTGGACGCCGCGAGCCCGGCGCGGATGTCCTCAAGGGGCCGCCCGGTCTTGGCCGCGATCCCGGCCACCGAAGCCGCAACCAGATCGGTGTCGGTGTAGCCCGGACAGATGGCGTTGACGGTGACGCCGCTCTTCGCCACCTCAAGCGCCAGAGCCCGGGTCAGGCCGACCACGCCATGCTTGGCCGCGACATAGGCCGACACGTAGGGATAACCCTTCAGCCCCGCCGTGCTGGCGATGTTGATGACGCGCCCGCTGCCGGCCGCAATCATGCCGGGCAGGACAAGGCGCGTAAGCGCGAACACGCTCTCGAGGTTGAGCGCCAGCATGCGCCTGACCAGCTCCGAATCGGTTCTGGCGAAGGGAGCCGTCTCCGCCGCTCCGGCATTGTTGACGAGGATCGTAACCGGGCCATGGGTCGCCACAGCCTTGGCCGCGGCCGCCGCGAGGGCTGCTTCATCGGTCACATCCGCCGTGAGGCGCAACGCGCCATCCCCAGCTGTGTCCGGGCTCTTCCACTGCCGCGCAATCAGGCTCAGCGCCACGCCTTCGGCGGCCAGGGCCTGTGCGATCGCGGCCCCGATTCCGCGGCTCGCACCGCTGATCAGGGCATGCTGGCCGTGGAGAAGTCCATGCGACATCGGGCGCCTGTCATTCGCCCTGAGCGGGCTGATAGTTTAAGCTTAAAATAATCGCGAGGTGCTGCCAAGCCTTCGTGCGCGCTTCAGGGCGGGTTCCTGTGCGGACGCGGGTTTCCGGTTGTTCGGCTGGCGAAGCGATCGCAGGTTGACCGTCTTCAGCTGCAGCGTGATACCTGCACCGACCGCTCAGATCGTGGGGAAGCTCATGTCCCAAGCCTATCTTGTCGCCGGCGTGCGCACGCCGATCGGCCGCTATGCCGGCGCCCTGTCGTCCGTCCGGCCCGATGACCTCGCGGCGCATGTGGTCAGGGCGCTGATGGCAAGGCTGCCAACCGTTCCCGCAGCAAGCGTCGACGACATCATTCTGGGCTGTGCCAATCAGGCCGGCGAGGACAACCGCAATGTGGCGCGGATGGCCGCGCTTCTGTCAGGTCTCGATGGCGTGACGGGCACCACGATCAATCGCCTGTGCGGCTCTGGTCTCGACGCCGTCGGGCAGGCCGCGCGGACCATTCGCAGCGGTGAAGCCGACCTGATCATCGCGGGCGGCGTTGAAAGCATGTCGCGGGCGCCCTTCGTGATGCCGAAGGCGATGGAGGCGTTCTCGCGCAGCAATGAAGTCTTCGACACCACCATCGGCTGGCGTTTCGTCAACCCGAAGATGAAAAGCGCGTTCGGCACCGATTCCATGCCGGAAACCGCCGAGAACGTCGCGGCCGAATTTGCCATCTCGCGGGCCGACCAGGACGCCTTCGCCCTGCGCTCGCAGACCCGTGCGCTCGCCGCGCAGCGCTCGGGCCGGCTTGCCCTTGAAATCGAGCCTGTCAGCATCCCGCAGCGCAAGGGCGATCCGGTTGTCGTTTCGGAGGATGAACATCCGCGCGCCACGACGATCGAGGCATTGGCCAAACTCGGAACGCCCTTCAGGAAGGAGGGCGGAACCGTCACCGCCGGCAACGCCTCGGGCGTCAATGACGGCGCCGCCGCGCTCATGCTGGCGTCCGAAGCCGCCTGTGCGCGGCTTGGCCTTGTGCCGCTGGCCCGCATCACCGGCATGGCGACTGCCGCAGTCCCGCCGCGCATGATGGGCATCGGGCCTGCGCCCGCCACGCTGAAGCTGCTTGGGCGCCTCGGCCTTGCGCTGCATGATGTCGACATCATCGAGCTCAACGAAGCCTTCGCCGCGCAGGCACTCACGGTGACGCGCCAACTCGGACTTGCCGATGATGCGCCGCATGTGAATCCGAATGGCGGAGCGATCGCGCTCGGCCATCCGCTCGGCATGTCAGGGGCGCGGCTCGCGCTGACGGCGGCGACAGAGCTTGCCGCGACAGGCGGCCGCCGCGCCCTGTGCACGATGTGCATCGGCGTGGGCCAGGGCATCGCCCTGATGATCGAGGCCCCCTGAGGCGCTCATCCCAGTGGTTTGGCGGTTGCCGCGTCGGGACGGATCAGCTATTCCAAGTCCGTCAAGGCGTTGCACCCGTAGCTCAGCTGGATAGAGCGCTGCCCTCCGAAGGCAGAGGTCACAGGTTCGAATCCTGTCGGGTGCGCCAGTTTTCGCTTACAAAAACAATGTCTTAGACGGATCGCGGGCAGCCTACCGTGTAATATCCGTGTAATAAGACTTCTCTGGACAACGGTCGAGATTGATGGACAGTCTCAGACGGTTGATTGTCCAGCTTGCCGGTACAAGGTGGAGAGTTGGCAGCCATTCGCAAAATTGCGAGATAAATTCTCAGGCAGTGTTTATTCAGCAGGAAACATGATGCTGATAGATAGAATTCGCTATTGGCTTTCTGACATAGATAATAAAGTTAAATTATTTGCTGCGATTTGTGTATTTTTATTACTATTGATTGGATGGTTGTTGGGTGCCGGCGGAAGCGATTGCGTAGTTTATCGCGGTAGTTGCATTTAAGTTGCCTTGGTCGATCAAGTTTCTGCCATTTGATATCATGTAACTCTACCGACCGGGCTGGAACTTCAGGCGCTTCGCTTCGCTCGCAGCCATCAGGATCGTGTCGGCGCTCATGATTGCGGCGTTGAAGGCGGCGTCCAGCGCTGGCGACTTGTCCGCCAGATGCTCCAGATACGCCACGCCAAGCTTCAGGTTCTCGCGCCCGCCGGGCACGCGGTGGAACAGTTCACGGATTTCGACCAGATGCCGGTCAACCGCCGCGTCGCCGGCCCTCAGGGCGTCGCTGATCCGCTTGTCCTGGGCGATGCTTTGAACAGCGGATTGCACGAGCCGGGCGTCGAGGCCGGCTTCGCTGGCGACTTGGCCAAAAGCGTTTCGCTCGGCTTGATCCGCGAACACGTCGGCGCGAATGGCGGTGTATTCGGCCGACGGGGTCTGGCCAGCCGGCGGTGCGTCATCCGCGTTCGGGTCGAGCCGCTTCGCCATGGCGTCGCCGTCGAGCTGCGATTGCGCTTGGCGCTGACGTGCCTCGTCTGCGCCGCGTCCGCCCAAAGCATCCCAGCCGCTTCCGCCTGCTTCGATCTCGCGGTTGACCGCTTCAGCCAAGCGGATGCGCTGATCGTGAGAGAGGCCGGGCGCGGTGCCGCGCCGGGCCAGTTCCTGCATGGCCCCAAGGCTGTCGGCGGAGGGTCCGGCGAGCGTGCTGCTTGTGGTCGGGATCGGGGCTTCGCTCATGGCGTTTGGCTTTCGGGCTGGTAGCGGAAGGCGATGCGCTTTGTCCCGTCCTGACGGATGGCGAAGCGCGCGGCGGACGCGTCGGCTTGTGTGAGAGGGCGCAGCACGATCAAGGCCACGTCCGGCGGAAGCTTCACTTGAAGCGGCGCGACATCCGCGCCGTGCTTCAACTGACGAAGCTGCACATAGAGGCGGCTGTCCGGTGCTGGCGCGACCGATACGGCTTCGTCGTCATCATTGAGCTGCACCGTGCAATGACTGGACAAGGTAAGCCCTTCGCCGGCCGCTAGCGCCAGCTCAACGGCCGCGCCTGGGCGGGCTTGCTCGGCTTTGTAGAGCGCGACTTCGGCGGGCGTCATCGGGAAGCGCCCCAATCGTGATTATCGAGCGGCGACGTGTTCGGCCATGCCAAGACGAGCTTGCGCCGGTCGGAGGTGTCGACCGTCAGACGCCCGGCATTGAGCGGGCGCGGGATCACGAGCACGGCGTCCATGGGCAATTGCCTGCGTGCGATCCGATCGATCGCTTCGCCCGTGTCAGGATCGACGGCCGCGCCGGGGCGAAGCAGCGTCACCACAAGGCTTCGCCGGGGCGGCGGCGTTACGGTCCAGCCGTGTGGTGTTTCGTCAACCCTCACCGTAGCCCCGGCTGTCACGGTCATCTGATCGCCCTGGGCGATCTTCAGTTCGGCGGCGGCGGTGGCGTCGGACCGTAGTGCGTCCAGAACGGCGAAAGCGTTGTCCGGCGCAATAAGCGGCGCATTGTCAAAGCGATGGAAGCCCATGGGGGATGATCCTTCAGGGTAGCTTGGTGAATACGCGCGACCCGGCTGTGAGCGCATCGCGATAAACCGCGCCGGCCGCGATCAGATGGCCGTTGTTCAGCGGGTTCGTTGGGTTTGCGCTGGACGGCAGAACGTAAACCCTGACGGCTCCGGTATTTGCGGTGACTTCGATCTGCGCACCGCCGGACGGAATGGCGGCCGTGACGGCTGGCACTTCGACCCATGCGGCGGTTTCGGTCGGTGACTGCGATGCGAGAACAGTCCCAGCCTGCGAAGCCGGTCCGGTCGACTGGAGCAGGCGGATTTGGGACATGGCTCAATCCTCCCAGTTGGCCGGCTTGGCAGGCGTCGTAACGGCGTTGGCGGCGGCCGTGACGGGCTGGCCGAAGCGCTCCACAAGGGCGGCGAGCGTCTGCCGGTAGTCAGTCGGCTCGAACAACGGTCGCGCCACAACGCCCGTCTTTGCTAGTAGCCATGTCGCGGTAGACTTCAGCGCCTGTTCTCCAAGCAGGTCATGGGCGAAGACTTGATTGCGCAGATCGGCGGGCGTCGCGACGGACGCGTTGATGATCGCTTGCTTTAATGCGGCGAAGTTCTCTGCGAAGGTGAGCGCAGCCTTGTCGGCATCGGCCGCGAGCTTCACCGCGTCACGGAGCGCGTTGGCGGCGGCCTTCAGGCGCTGCCTCTCGGCGGCGATCCGCCTGGCTTCGTCCAGCTTCGCGGCGTCGGACTCGATGGTCACGAGCGCAGAGCGCGCGGCGGCCAACTCAGCTTCGAGCCGAACCACGATGCCCGTGGCCTGATCCTTGGTCGTAAGGTTTGACTTGGATGCTTCGAGCGTCGCGGCGGCAATCGCCCGGTTCCGGTTCGATGTGGCGTCCGCCATCTCGCGCAAGAGCTTGTCGATCTGCCCTTGTAGGGCTGCTTGCTGCATGGCCAGCGTATGCCGGCTGTCTTCCGTGCGGGTTCGGGTGGTGGCGCTCATGTGATGACCTCTGGATTGCCATCGTTCTACTGCATCTGCGCTGCCTGAGAAAGCGCTAAATCATTGATATAATGCATATAACTCTATGCATGAGCGTGTATATGGCTAGACAATGCAGGCCATTGCTAGACGTTCTTACGCACTGAAAGAGCGCAGGCGCGCCGGTTGCGGGCGTTTGGATGGATGGCCATGGGTTCTCGGTCGACAGCTGATGCGGCCGGTTCGGGCGGATCAGATAGGTCGCCGGTTCGACGGCGCCACGGGGTAGCAAAGGCCGGGGCGCTGATACGGCCGGGCGCGAGAGAAGAAAGGCGGAAAGCTTCACCCGGAACGAAAATCGGCCCCGCTATGTGGACGGCACCCCGCGCTGCGCTGTGACGACGCTGTGGGGGCTCCCCCGGCCCACGGCCGGCGGAACGGCGGCGCACGGTTCTCGCACCACTTCCGGCTGGGATCGACAACTGCTGGCGACGGCGGCGCAATGGCATGCGTGCCGGTCCGGCCGCAATGCCATGGCTGAAGCTGGTCAGCGCCGGTCCGGCGGGCAGGCACGCCCGCGCGGCCGTCAGCCAGTTCGTTTTGAGTGTGCTTCAACAGGACCTGCGCGACGCCCGGTAAAAGCGGTTCGATTAACGCACCTTGACAACTCAAATCGAACCAATAATAAAAGAACCACTCTAATCGAACCATAGGAGTCTGCTATGTTCGTTCGCGCCTACCTTCGCGCCTCCACCAATGAACAGGACGCCAGCCGAGCGCGCGCCGATCTGGAGCGCTTCGCTACCGAACGCGGTTTGGCCGTCGCGGCGTGGTATGCCGAGAACGAGAGCGGCGCGTCGCTGAAGCGCCCCGAACTGTTCCGGCTCATGTCCGACGCCAAGCCCGGCGATGTGCTCCTGATCGAACAGGTCGACCGGCTGTCGCGCCTCAACGCGGCGGATTGGGAACGGCTGAAGCGCGAGCTTGGAGAACGTCAGGTGCGCGTGGTGGCGCTGGACCTGCCGACGTCCTGGACGATGGCCGGCAAGGACCATGACGCCTTTACCGCCCGCATGTTCGACGCCATCAACGGGATGATGCTGGACATGCTCGCGGCCGTGGCGCGCAAGGACTACGAAGACCGCAGGCGGCGGCAGTCGCAGGGGATCGCCAAGGCCAAGGCGAGCGGGGCGTATCGCGGCCGCAAGGAAGACGCAGAGCGCAACGCCGGCATTGTTGCCATGCTGAAGCGCGGCGTGCCGTGGTCGCAGATCGTCGCATCAACCGGCGCGTCGCGTTCGACACTGGCGAGGCTGGCGAAGCGGTCTTGATATTCGCCGCTGCCAGAGATCAATCATCCGTGGTTCTGGCTATACCCGCGCGCCGGCAGCGCGGAGTTTCGGCAATGCGCGTGGTGGCCATAGGCCCCGCTCAAATCAACTGTCTCAGCCGAACCGGGATCGCGCACGCGCGCGTAAACTATCCACCAGCGACCCGCCATTTACCGGCCTTGCGAACCGTCGCACTGCGAAAACATAGCAGTCCAGAAAACTGCACAGTGACCGATCGGCCATGGGCTTTGGTCGAACTGCACTTGCAAACCTGCTCTCGCTCGCCCCGACTTGGAAACGCCCCGCCTTCCCCGTTTCAGGCCGTTTCGCGTTTCTGACCTAGGGTGTCAGAAACGCGGAAACGCTTGGACCGCGTTTCTGGAAACGGGCAAGGCGTTTCTGGAAACGCCTTGGTCGCTACCGGTTTCGCTTTTGAACCTGAGCTTCCGGCACCCGCAAGCGGCCTAGGCCAGTGGCCGTTCGGCGCTCCGGTGGCGGTTTCCTTCATGGTGAAGCGCCCGTTTGAACGCCGGGACGGGGCGCATAAGCAGTCCGCTTTTCTAGAAATTTGCACAGAACGACCAGATGGTGCTTTTCCGCTAGGCCGCGACTTGGCAGCAACGACTGGTGATTACGGAAACGGGGTCGGGAGCGGACAGTCTGGTTTTGTCCCGTGAATGAGCTAAGCGGGCGATCAATGACAGAGCACATATCGGATTTTTAGGCCCACGGCTGCCATTTGACGCTGGTTCTAAATCATCAATGCAGCCTTCCCGAACTGGTATTGATGCCAAATGTAGCGCATGTAATCAACAAACAACAACGGTACTCGCGATGGGCCCTCGACGATTAAATCGCACTCGGAATCTTACTTGTTTTCCGGAG
>JAIXUP010000066.1 GCA_027483505.1 Hyphomicrobiales bacterium | reverse complement strand
TGACGGTCGCCGCCGGCATCGACCGCGAGGTGGTGGGCGCGAACGTCACCATCACCGTCCGCGCCACCTCGGCCGACGCCTCCTTCGCCGATAGCAGCTTCAACATCGCCATCGGCGACGTGAACGACACCGCTCCCACCATTACATCGCCCGCGACGGCGACGGTCGCGGAGAACACCACGGCGGTGATGACGGTTGCGGTGACAGACCCGGACACGACCGGCGCCATCCTGTTTGGCTTCGCCACAGGCCCTGGAACCGGTGCTGACGCGGCCCTGTTCAACATCAGCAGTACCGGAGCCTTGACCTTCAAGACAGCTCCAAACGCCGAAGCGCCGGGGGACGCCAATGGCGACAACGTCTACAATGTCACGGTAGCGGTTTTCGATGACGCCAACCTGACGCTCCAGGACATTGCCGTCACGGTGCAGGATGTCTTCATTGGCCAGTCGGGTACATCCGGCAATGATGCGGCCGATCTGTCGGCTTCCCTCGAGAACGTTTGGTATTCGGCGCTAGCCGGGGATGACAGCCTCACGGGATCGGCTTTCGCCGATACGCTTGATGGCGGCGACAACAACGATACGCTCAACGGAGGTTTCGGCAACGATATCCTGATCGGAGGCCAGGGTATCGACACAGCCGACTACAGCAGCTTCTCCAACAGCCTGACCCTCGATCTGACAAATGGCACGACCAGCGGCGTGGCCGGAAATGACACGCTGATCGGCATCGAGAACCTGACCGGCGGCGCGCTCCACGACACGCTGATCGGCAATGCCCTGGACAACGTCCTCGAGGGGCGTGGCGGCGCAAACGACCTCAACGGGATGGATGGCAACGACACGCTGATCAGCGGCTCCGATAACGAGAACCTTGTCGGCGGCAATGGCGTTGACCTGCTGTCCTTCGGCGGCCTGAGCGCGGATGTCGCCGTCGACCTCGGCAGTGGGTCCGCCCTCAGCGCGCAGAGCGGCACAGACACGCTGTCGCAGATCGAGAACGTGCTCGGCGGCAGCGGCAATGACACCATCACCGGCGATGCCAATGCCAACCGGCTTGATGGCGGGGACGGCAATGACGTGCTGACCGGCGGCGGCGGCGCCGATGTGCTGATCGGCGGCAATGGCGCCGATCTGCTCAGCCTCGACGCCGGCGCGCTGCTTTTTCCGGCGACCGACGTGCAGGGCGGCGCCGGTCTGGACACTGTCCGTATCACCGGCAGCGGCACGGTCAGCGCCGCAGATCTGACCGGCGCGCTCAGCGGCATCGAAACGATCGATTTCACCCAGCCCGGCGTGGACGCCGCATTGTCAGACTTCCGCGCCTCCGATGCCGTCGCCCTTCTTGGCGTCAGCGGACCCGGCAATACCCTCACGCTTGATTTTGACGCTGGCGACAGCTTTTCGGTCGAGGCGGGGCAATTCTTCTCTCAGGCCACCAATGTGACGACCTTCTACAGCGACGCCGGGCTGACCAATGAGATCGCCAGGGTCGCGGTCGTGTGAGCGGCCTCGCACGACCGCGATGGCTTCTTCTGTGAAGACATGCCTGTTTTTTTGTATTCTATCAAAATTCGCGCTTTTTGTGATAGTTGCTGGCGAACAGCGCCTATTGCCGCAGCGCCTCGGTGCGCATGTTGCGGACGGGCTTCATCAGATAGCTCAGGACCGTGTGCTGCCCTGACAGAATGTCGACCTGTGCCAGCATGCCGGGAATGACCGGGCGACGTGGGCCGAGCGCGGTCGCGTCGGCTTCAAGGCGCACGCGGAAATAGGGCTCGCCCTTTTCGTCGCCGAGCGCGTCGGGCGAGATGTCGAGCACCTTGCCCTTCAGTCCGCCATGGATCGTGAAGTCATAGGCCGACACCTTCACAACCGCCGGCAGCCCGGGCCAGATTTCACCGCGGTCCCTTGGCGAGACCCGTGCCTCGATCATCACGGTCGCGTCCTGCGGCACGAGCTGCACCAGCGGCTCACCGGATTTCACCACGCCACCGATGGTATCGACGAAGAGCTTGTTGACGACGCCGGCCATCGGCGCGACCACTTCGGTCCGGCGGCTGCGGTCGCGCATGGCGGAGATCGCCTCCTCGAGTTTGCCGATCTGGATGCCGGTTTCGCGCTGATCCTTCTCGGCGTCGGCCCGGAATCGCAGGGTCGTCTCTTCACGCCGGTTGGAGAGCTCCTGCACCGCCGATTCAAGCCGGGGGATGTCATGGACCAGTGCGGCGAGCCGGGCGTCGATCTGCTGCAGGGAACGCTCATTGTCGAGCAATTCATTGTTCGACACGGCGCCCATGCGCGTCAGCCGCCGCAGGCTTTCAACCCTCTGCAGGACGAGTTCGCGCTCGCGCTGCGTGCTGGTCCAGCGCGTGCGCATCTCGGCCAGTTCGAGCTGCTTCTGGCGGTGCTGGTCATCAAGTACGGTGATCTGCGCCTTGAGGCCGTCGATCCGGGCGCGGAACAGCGATCGCTCGTGGGCGACGATCTGCGGCAGTTCGCTGGCAAGGCCCGGTGGGACGTCAAACAGCGGCTGCCCGCGGGCCTCGGCCTCCAGCCGAAGCATCTGCAGCGTCTTGGCTTTCAGTTCGAACTGGTTCTGCTGAAGTTCAGCCCGGGCGAAGCTGTTGTCGACCCTCAACAGTGGCGCGCCTGCCACGACCCGCTCACCCTCGCGCACGAGAATTTCCGTGACGATGCCGCCCTCCAGATGCTGGACGATCTGGTTGCGCGTCTGCGGCACGACTCGCCCCGCACCGCGGGTGACCTTGTCGAGCGTCGTCAAGGAGGCCCAGCCGATGGTCAGGACCACGCCGGCTGCGACCGCATAGATCATCTGCTTGTGGGCGCGTGTGGCGATCCCGGCGCAGCGGCGCGGATAACTGAAGGGTCGGACGGCGTTGTCGGAGGCGGTCGTTGGAGGACTCGAAATCATGCGCCCATGCTCTTGTCAGGCTCGCCGATGCAAGCCGCGTCCGCATTATCGCGACGAAGTCTTTACGGCTTGTTAAGCATAAAGCAGCGAAACCTGTCGGGTGCGCCGGCCCAAGCGGGCTGCGGCGGCGAGGCGAAAAGCACAGGGACGGCCTCAGGATGACAGGGTCTGGACGTTCTGCGGAGAGCGCTGGCAACGGCCCTGTTCAGGATATCTTCGCGCGGTTGAAGCGCCATTTCCCACACTCGTCTTCAGCCGGCCCGGATGTGTCCGAAGCGGATGGCCTCGGCGTCCCAGGCAGCGTGGAAGACGACCTGACGCGGATCGCGCGTCTTTGGCAGAGACAAGGCGGCCTGCGGCCGGGCGTAGCGCCCTTTGTGGATGGCAATCTGCGGCAGCCGGGTCCGGCCGGACCAGCCGCACTCGCCATGTCCGCCGCGCATCTCGGACTGCGGGTGATCTGTGAGGAGCGCGCCGCCTCGACCCTGAGGGCAGCGGATTGTCCCGTCATCGTGCTGCTGTCAGATGGCAGCAGCCGCCTGGTCATCGGCCTTGAGCCGCAAGGGTCGGCAAGGCTCCTGTCAGGCCAGCGCGAGGACCTTGTGCCGCTTCGGGCGCTCGATGCTGCCGCGTCAGGGACCATCATCCGCGTCCTGCCAGGGCGGGACGCGCACAGCGCCGGGGCTTCGGCCGCATCGCCGAAGGCAGCCCTGTCTGGCCCGAAAGTGGTGCTGTCGCACCTCATGGCGGCAGCGCGGGATCAGCGCGGTGGCTTGCGCCAGCTCGTCATCGCCTCGCTACTGATCAACCTGTTCGGCATGACGCTGCCCCTGTTCTCGATGGCGGTGTTTGACCGGGTCATTCCGCACTCCGCCATGGAAACCCTGTGGGCGCTCGCGCTCGGCGTGACCGCCGCGCTGCTGCTGGAATTCTGCCTGCGCCATGCCCGCCTCAAGCTGTTTGATGCGGTCGGGCAGGCAACCAGCCACAAGCTGCAAGGCCAGGCCATAGGCCGCCTGCTGCATGCACCGGCCAGCGCGTTGCCGGGCAGGTCCGGCGCCGCAGTCCAGCCATTGCAGGAACTCGACAACCTGTCGATGATGACGCCGCAGCTTATCGTCAGCTTCGCCGTCGACATTCCCTTCTTCATCTTGCTGATGATCCTGATCGCCAGCATCGGCGGGCCGGTCGTGCTGGCGCCGCTGGTCGGAACGTTGGCCGTGCTCGCCCTCCATGGCCTCGCCCATTTCATGGCCCATGCCAGCGCCGCCGAGCAGACCGCGTTCACGCGCAAGCTCCAGCAGATCGCCATCGACGCCGTCGCGGCGCAGGAACGGATCCGCCTGACTGGCGCGGCGCAGCCCATGCTCGGCCAGTGGGAGCATGCCGTCGACGAAGGCGGCCTCGCCGCGCACAAGGCGCGCTACTGGCATGGTCTGGCGGCGCAGGGCAGCGCCGTCATCATGCAGCTCGTCGTGGTGGCCACAATCGTGCTCGGCGTGTTCCTGATCGAGGCTTCGGCGATGACTGTGGGGGCGCTTTCGGCGGCGATCCTGCTCGTCAACCGGGCGATGGCGCCGGTCAGCATCGCTACGGGCATGGCTTTCCGCCTTGTGCAAATGCTGCAGTCATCGGGCCAGCTTGCTGCCCTGCTCTCCGCGAGGGTCGAGGCGGGTGGCGACAGGAGCATGACCTGTTCCGCCGATGTGGCGGGCGCCATCGACCTGCAGCAGGTCGTGTTCCGCCATGCCGACGACCCGCGCGCGGCGCTGGATCGCATCACGCTCTCGATCAGCCCTGGCGAGAAGGTTGGCATCATCGGCAAGGCCGGCTGTGGAAAATCCACCCTGCTGCGGCTGATCGCGCGGCTGCATGAGCCCGCAGAGGGTCGCATTCTGCTCGATCAGCGTGACATTAGGCAGTTCGACCCGGCGTCTGTCCGGCGTGCGATCGGCTTCATGCCGCAGGACACGGCCCTGATCGATGGCACGCTCGACGAAAACCTGACGCTCGGGCTCGACCATGTCGACCGGCAACTCTTCGGGCGCATCGTCGCGGTCGCCGGCGTCGAGGCCTTCGCCAGCCGTCATCCCGACGGCTACAGCCTCAAGGTCGGTCCCGGCGGACAGCGGCTCTCTGGCGGCGAGCGCCAGTGCGTGTCGCTGGCGCGGGCGCTGATGGGCCAGCCGGCGCTGATCATGCTTGATGAGCCCACCTCGGCCATGGACAACACGCTTGAAGCGCGCGTGCTGGCTGACCTCAAGCGCCATATCGGTGATCGCGGCCTGCTGCTTGCAACCCATCGGCTGCAGGCGCTCGATCTGGTCGACCGCATCATCTGGCTCGACGAGGGACGGATCGTCGCCGATGGGCCGAAAGCCGAGGTCTTCGCGCGTTTCGGCCTCGTGCAGGCGCCGCCTATGCAGAAGGCTGCAGCGGGCTGAGCGCGGCCGGCGTTAACCCGCTGCGAAGGGCTTTGGCCTATCGTTGAGGGCCCAGAGGTCAGATCAACGCCATGTCAGCGTCACAGGACGACGAAAACTACTGGCCCGGTTACGTCGACGCCCTGACGACGATGACCATGGTGCTGACCTTCATCATGCTGGTGCTGGGGCTGGCGGTGTTTACGCTGTCACAGAACGTCTCCAAAGGCATGCTCGAGACGATTGCCGCGGCGGTGAAGGTCTCTCCCGACACGCCGCAGGATATCAGCACCGAAGACATCACCAAACGCGTCATCGAGCGGATCGAGCAGCAGCAAGCCGAGCTCGAGCAGGCGCAGGCCTCCGTCGCCGCGCTGAGATCGGGGCGCGACGTTCCCGTCTCCGCACCCGGGACAGGCTACGCTCCGCCCTCCGGCGCCGGATCGTTGGCCCAAGACACGTCTGTTCAGAGCCAAAGCAGCGCGCCCGAAGGGCAGTCTGCAGCACCGCTGGCTGTCGCGGCCGGCAAGGGCGTGCTGCGTCTGCTGTATCGGCCCCGCGCGACCGGCCTTGACGACGCGGCGCGCGGCGCGCTCACGGCAGCGCTTGCGGTCGACGGCGCGCTGCATCCGGCCGCGACCGTCGAACTGGTGGCGGGCGTGGATCGCTCCAGCCTGGCCGTCAGCGACGCCAACCGCGTGGCTTACTACCGCGCGCTGATCGTCCGGAGCCGGTTGATCGAGTCAGGGCTGACGCCGGACCGGGTCAAGGTGCGGGTTGACCCTTCGGTAGGGGCCAATGAAGTAGTCATCTCCGCAAGACCTTGAAGTCCGCCACAGTGCCGCCGGCATGATTAACCGTTTCGAAGCTTGCCCCGCTTACTGTTCTCTTGTTGATCCATGAGGGGCTGATGCGAAAGTACTTCGCGCCGCAATCCGAACTGCAGCACGCGTTCACAGGCCAACTGCGGCGGATGGCCGTCGTCGTCGTTCTGCTCGTGGCGTTGGTCGCCTGGGCGCACGAGTTCATCTGGCAGGGCATTGCCGCCAACATCTACCTCAACGGCATGATCGTGATGATCTTTGCGGCCGGCATCGCCTTGTCCTTCGCGCGGCTACTGTCGCTGTGGAACGAGGACATCGCCTTCCAGGCCCTGCAGGAGGCCTTCCAGGACCTTCGAACCGAACAGATCAAGGGCACCGATGACCCTTACTGGCGTCACTATCGGGCTCTCAGCCCGGGGGTGATCTTCAGCAAGCCCAAAATCCTCAGTCACGGCTTCGAGCTGACCTATGACGAGATGCTGCGCAACCGCACGCTGCGCATCTCGGTCGGCACGATGCAAAGCATGATGAGCAACATCGACGCCAAGCTCGGCGAAGACCGCTCCCTGCTTAGCTACATCACCGGCCTGCTGGTGTTCATGGGCTTGATCGGAACCTTTATCGGTCTGATGGAAATGGTCAGCTCCGTTGGCGGCATCATCGGCCGGCTCAACGCTTCGCAGTCCCAGACCACGGCCGCGATCGGCGGGCTGCTGAAGAGCCTTGAGGACCCGTTGCGCGGCATGGCGACCGGCTTCTCGTCGTCGTTGTTCGGCCTCTTCGGCTCGCTGATCGTGGGCCTGTTGATGCGCATGAGCGGGACGGGGGCGACGGCCCTGAAGCATGCCTTCGAGACCTGGCTCGCCAGTGTCGCGCAGATTGAAGGCTCGAGCGGCGAGGATGCCGGCAATCTGGCCCGCCTTGTCGCCGAGAACATGCTCAATCCGGCGGGCACTGCCGGTGGCACGGGCCAGGCGACGGCGACAGGGATCACCGATGTCGGGATCGTGGCGACGATGGCGCAGGGATTCGGGCGCTCCAACTCCACCATGGAGAAGATCGCCGATCTCGTTCCGCGTATGCTGGAGGCGCAAAGCGAACAGATCGGGCTGATCCGCTCGATTGCAACGTCGCTGGAACGCCTCTGTGGGGACACCGGCGAAATGCGCGGTCACCTGATCTCGATGGGCGCAGGGCAGGCCGCCACGACCGAACTGCTGCAGGAACTGATCAATCTCAACCGCACCATGGAGACGCGCCTGACCAGCGGCTTTAACGGCATGGCCCATGTCATGGAGGTCACCGGCCAATCCTATCTGGACGGTCTGCGCCGCCTCACCGCAGAGAACTACGAGACCAATGCCCGCCTCGCGAAGCTGCTCGACCTCAAGGCCGCCGGCGACAAGATCGCCGAAGTGGCGGTCGGCATCGAGACCAAGGTCAAGAATGGCATGGGCAGCCTTGTCACCACACTCGAGCGCACGGCCGTCTCGATCGATTCGAGCATGCAGCGCTTCACCAATGAACAGGCGGAGCTGAAGGCCATCCTCGCCGCCAAATCGAACAGCGCCGTCGGCATAACGCCAGAGTTCGAGGAGAAGCTCGCCAACGGCTTCTCTGAAATGTCCCGTTCGTTCGAAACCGTGTTCGCGGCCTATTCCACGGTGCTCAACCGCGCGGTCCTTACCCAGGCGTTGGGCGACGGCGATGTCCAGCCCATGGGCGGGCATGCGCTGATGCCGGCTCCCAAGAGCGCCATTCCCGAATACGCCATCAAGGGCGACAACAAGGACGCTGTCGAGATCGACCATGATGAGAAGCGCGAGCGTCTCTACAAAATGGCCTCTTCGATGATGGGCAACCGCTCGGCGGGCTGACATCAGGCACACAGATCGCGCTTGCACAGACGAAACAGGACACAACCATGGACCTCCGTTCGATCAGGGCCAATCTCGCCAGCCGCAAGGGGGCCGAGCCGCCGCAGCCGGCGAGGGCGGCCATGCTGGCGCGGCAGGTGGGCGCTGCCAGCCCGCGTTCCGGGCTGCTCGCCATGCTCGGCAAGCCGGCAACCTGGGTGCGCCGGCATGAGCGCCATCCTTGCTGCATCATCGGCGTGCTCGACATCCTCGACCGGAGCGTGCCGCTGGACGGGCTGGTAACGGAAATCTCCGAGGGCGGCGCGCTGTTCCGCAACGCCTCGGCTTTCCTGTTCGATCGTCGCGGAGCGCCGATCGCCCTGCGCTTCGCCGACCGTGAGTGGCGTGGCGAGATCGTCAACGTCAAGCCGGATGGCTATGGCATCAGGCTTGACAACATCGTCACGCCTGCCGAGATCGACCATATCATTGCCCGTTATGGCATGCCGACCGGCACTGAAGGCTGAGATGCGCAGCCGCGGCTTACGCGAGGCGAATGACCCTGCCGCGCCGCTGGCGACCAGCAGCAGCCGGGGCGATATGCTTGGCATCATCGGCATCCTTGCGCTCTCTGTCGCAGTGCTGACCTTCCTTGGCATCGCCATCCAGACCGACGCCAAGCGTGTCAGCCGGGACCAGCAGGTGTTGCGCTCCGCCATCGAGTTCCTGGCGCCGCAGCGACTGCTTACGGAGCAGGATGTCGCCGCAATCAGTGATCTCGTGCAGCTGCCGGCCTTGCGGCTTGGCGCGACCGCCGACAAGCGTTTGCTTGAAGCCGCGCTGCCGCTCGACGGGCTGGCGGGCCGTGCCCTGATCTGGCAGCGCGACGTGCCGCTGACGTCGTTCCTGCTGCTCGGACTGCCGCTTGTGCTTTGCACCATGATCGCAATGCTCGGGGGCCTGCGAATGGCGCGCGCCAACGCCGCCTTGCTGCTCACCGTCGTCTCGGAAATTGAGGGACGGGCGCTGGACATGGCCATGCGCGATCCCCTGACCGGCCTGTTCAACCGGGCGGCCTTTCGGCGAAGGCTTGAAAACGCCATCGCCAAGCGTGCGGGCCGCGAACTCGTGGGCGTGCTCTACATCGACCTGGACCGTTTCAAGGAAGTGAATGACGGCTTCGGCCACCATGCCGGAGACACGCTGCTGTGCAAGGTCACCGAGCGCCTGCGGGAGCTGTGCAGTCCGGACGTCACCATCGCCAGGCTCGGCGGTGACGAGTTCGCGCTCATCGTCGAGCGCT
Organism: Hyphomicrobiales bacterium; assembly: GCA_027483505.1. Taxonomy (GTDB): domain Bacteria; phylum Pseudomonadota; class Alphaproteobacteria; order Rhizobiales; family Beijerinckiaceae; genus Allobosea. The sequence continues at coordinate 87,399 of JAIXUP010000066.1, read as the reverse complement.
TTCCGGATGAAGAGTCGATCGAGGACCTCGGCCGCGAGATCAGCCGCGCACTGGCTCAGCCCTTCGACCTTGGCGAAGTCGAGGCGATGATCGGTGGTTCGGTCGGCCTTGCGATCGCGCCGACCGATGCGGTCGAGACCTCTGAACTTGTACGCCGCGCCGACATCGCCATGTATCGCGTGAAGGAAGCCGGACGCGGCACATCCCTGCGCTTCGACGATTCGATGGAAGACGATGCCCGTCGCCGAAAATCGCTCGAAGTCGACCTGCGCAAGGCGCTCGAGGCAGGTGAGCTCCACCTGGCCTACCAGCCCTATTTCGCCTCCGACGGCGAGACGATGGTCGGCGTCGAGGCGCTGGTGCGCTGGAACCACACCGATCAGGGCGTGGTCTCGCCTTCGGTGTTCGTGCCGATCGCCGAAGATTCCGGCCTGATCCACCAGCTCAGCGACTTCGTCATGCAGACTGCCTTGCGCGATGCGGCGCAATGGCCGGACCTCATTCTCGCGATCAACCTTTCGCCGGTCCAGTTCCGTCGCAAGGACACGGTTTCGACCGTCCTGAAATATGTCGCCGACAGCGGGATCGATCCGCACCGGATCGAGATCGAGGTGACGGAAGGCGTTCTGGTGGAGGATGCCGAAGGGGCGATCCGTGTGCTTAAACAGTTCCGGGAGGCGGGCATGCACATCGCCCTCGACGATTTCGGCACCGGCTATTCCTCTTTGAGCTATCTTCGCCGTTTCCCGTTCGACAAGCTCAAGGTCGACCAGAGCTTCGTGCGCAATCTTGGCGGCGGAGCGGGCTCGGCGGCCATCATCCACGCTGTCGTCGCGCTCGGGCGCGCGTTGGGCCTGATCGTCCACGCCGAAGGCATCGAGAGCCTCGAGCACCACATCTTCTTGCGCGCGTCGGGCTGCCACCATCTCCAGGGTTTCTACTTCGCCAAGCCGATGTCAGCCGAAGAGATCAGCGTGATGGCGGCGAAGCAGGTCGGCATGATCCGGCCCTATCCGCGCATGTGGGCCTGAGCGGGGCTGGCCTTCATCGGCCTGCGGGCTGTATCATCCGAAGCATGTGTGGACGTTATGCCCTGACCCTGCCGCCCGAGGCGGTCCGCAGCTTCTTCGGCTATGCCGAGAGGCCGAATTTTCCGCCGCGCTACAACATTGCCCCGACGCAGCCGGCGCCGGTCGTCCGGGCTGTGGACGGCGCACGGCGCTTTGACCTGATGCGCTGGGGCTTCGTGCCTGGCTGGGTCAAGGACCTGAAGGACTTTCCGCTCGTCATCAATGTGCGGTCCGAAACCGCCCGCGAGAAGCCGTCCTTCCGCGCCGCCTTCATGCGCCGGCGCTGCCTGATGCCGGCGGACGGCTTTTACGAGTGGCACCGTGTCGGCGCCGAGAACCGCCCTTACCTGTTCCGTCGGCCCGACCGTGGCCCCTTCGCTTTCGCCGCCCTGTGGGAGACATGGCACTCCGCCGATGGCTCCGAAATCGACACCGTCGCGCTGCTCAACACCCATGCCAACGGGCTGATGAGCGCCGTCCACCACCGCTGCCCGGTCATCCTTGAGCCCACCCTGTTCGAGCGTTGGCTCGATCCGGCCACCAGCACCGATGACGCGTACGCGATGATGCAGACGCCGCCGGACGATCTGCTTGAGATGGTGCGGATCACGCCGCTGGTGAACAAGGTGGTCCATGACGGCCCCGAAGTGCAACAGGCCTGGCGTGATGGCGAAGAACCGCGTCCAGCCGCCGAGAAACCATCAAAGCCTGTCCGGACAAGGTCCCGCGGCGAAAATGCGGATGGCGGGCAGGGTTCCTTGTTCTGACGCAAGGAGGGCGGGATGCGGCTGATCAGACGTGCGGCGTCCTCGGGCCCCAGGGTCCGCGCGACTCCACGATCGAGGGCAGGTCGGGCCGCTCGGACACCTGCTGGAGTTTCGCCGGCAAGCGCCCGCCGGCGGTGTTGATCAGCGCCTGCACCCGCTTGTTGATCGAGGGATGGGTCGAAAACAGGTCGGACATGTCGTCAGGGTCGTTCTCGACGCACATGTCCATGATCCCCGATGGCACGCCCTCGATGTCGGCCCGGCCCGAAATCTTCAGCAGCGCCGAGATCATGGCGTCCGGGTTCTTGGTCAACTCCACCGCCCCGGCATCGGCGAGATACTCCCGTGACCGCGACAGGGAAAAGCGGATGACCGAGGCGAGGATGCCGGCCACGGCCATGATCACGATGCCGGCGATGATGGCGATGCCCGCACCCTTGTTGTCTGACGAGCTGCGCGAAGACGATCCGGAAAACCGCATCGAGCGGAACATGACCTCGCTCAGGAAGGAGAGCACGCCGGCGATCACCACCGCGATGACCATCAGCTTCACGTCGCCATTGCGGATGTGGGTGAGCTCATGCGCCAGCACCGCCTCCACCTCGGCCTCGGACAGGTTTTCGATCAGGCCGCGCGTCACGGTGACGGTGTACTGCTTCTCGTTCACGCCGGAGGCGAAGGCGTTGAGCGCCTGATCCTCGATGATCATCAGTTTCGGCATCGGAATACCGCGCGAGATGCACAGGTTCTCGAGCAGTTCATAGAGCCGCGGGGCCTCGCCGCGCTCAAGGCCCTTGGCGCCCGTCACGGCCCCGATCATCGCGACGTTGATGCGGTAGCCGATGAAAATCCAGGCGATCACGCCAAGGGTGATGAAGGGAAAGGCGCCGACAAAGCGCAAGGCCGCGTAGCTGAAGGGCTCGGCGCCGCGCGGCAGTCCCAGAAATCCGGTCGCCGCGAGGATGGCGCCGTAGCTGGCCAGGTAGGCGAGCACGAACAGGCCCGCCAGCAACATCCGCGAGCGGAACACGTTGTTGCGGATATGGGTGTAGAGGCCAAACGCCTCGCCGATCATGGAAAGCCCCCCGCCGGGCTCGGGTTCAGAATTTCACCGTCGGGGCAATGCTGGTCTGCGCACGGGCTTCTTCGCCGAGATCGAAGAAGGTCCGTGGCAGGAAGCCGAACTTCGAGGCAAAGAACACCGAGGGAACCGACTCGATCTGCGCGTTGTACTCGCCGACCGCATTGTTGAAGAAGCGCCGCGCGGCCGAAAGCTTGTCCTCGACGCTGCCGAGATCCTCCTGCAGTTTCAGGAAGTTGGTGTTGGCCTTGAGGTCAGGATAGGCCTCCGCCAGCGCCATCAGCCGCCCCACTGCGCCATTGAGGACCTGCTCGGCTTTCGCCTGCGCCTCCGGTCCATGCGCGGCCACCGCGCCGTTGCGGGCCTGGATCACGGCGTCAAATGTCTCTTTCTCATGGCTCGCATAGCCCTTGACCGTCTCCACGAGATTGGGGATCAGGTCGTGCCGCTGCTTGAGTTGCACGTCGATGTCGGCGAACGCCTGATCGGCGCGGCGCCTGAGCGACACCATGGTGTTGTAGGCCATGACCAGAAAAACTGCGACGGCCGCCAAAAGCCCAAGAAAAATCCAGCCTGACATCATGAACCCCTTGCAGGAAAATGGCTTGCCCGGCGTCTCATGCCGGTAGCGGACTGAACATGACCCTCAGCGTCCCCGACTGCAAGGGGCCTGACGGAATTGGTGGTGGCTGTGCAGGCTAGCCTAATGGCCAGATCGACGAAAGCGCTGGCTGGAGGTCAACGCTGATCCTCAAGCGGGTGCAGGTCGGACAGGAAGTCGATGTCTTGACCGACGGCGAAGTCCACAAAGGCTTTTGCCAAGGGCGCACGCGCCAGACCCACCGATTGCACGAGGATCACATCGCTGCTCAGGCGCGGCACGAACGGCAGCATCGCCAGCCGTCTGTCGGCAGCCAATTGCGGCCCGGGCGTCGGCACAACCGTGACGGCCCCGAGCGCGGCGACCAGCTCGCACGCCGCGGCCGTGGTCCGCACATCGAACCGCCGGTCGAAGGCGACTCCTGCCTGCGCCAGGGCCCGGTCGAGATCCCCCCGGAAGCCGGAGTCGGTCATGTACGAGATGAAGGTTTCGCCGGCCAGATCCTTTGGTCGCACGGGCTCTCCGCGGCGGGCGAGGGCATGGCCGGCCGGCAGCACGCAGGCGGCCTCGGTCTGCCCGATGCGGCGGATATCGAAGCCGCGCCCGGACATGATTTCGAACGTGATGCCGATGTCGCACTGCCGGATCGTCAGCCAGTCGAGGGCGTTCAGCGTCGCCACCACCTCGATCGACAGCGAGGCGGTGGGATACAGTTTCGCGAAAGGTGCAAGCAGGCGGCTGCTGATGATCGGCACGAGACTGGGAACCACAGCCAGTCTGAGCTGTCCTTCGCCATGTTCGCGCAAGGCATCCGCGATGACTTCGAGGTGCTTCAGCCCGAGAAAGGCACGCTCGACCTCGACTTGCAGCGTCCGGGCGCGGATCGTCGGCACGAGTTGCCGCGACGTGCGCGCGAACAGGGCAAATCCGATGCTGCCTTCGAGATCGGCAATCATCCGGCTGATCGCAGGCTGGCTGACGCCCAGGTGAGCCGCGGCCCGCGTGACAGAGCCGGTCGCCATCACGGCCTGAAAGGCTTCGATCTGCTTCAGCGTCAGGGCCATGAGGGCTCACATTGATGACGACCACGAAAGCATAATATTTAGGTATGGATTGTCAATTTCGTGACGCTGTCTATTATGTTTGGGCCGGACCCGGAAGCCATGCAGCGCTATTCTTTTTTCAGCCTCGCCCGAAACGCGCTCTCGCAGCATGAGGGCTGGCAGAGGGCGTGGCGCAGCCCGCCGCTCAAGCCGGACTATGACGTGGTTATTGTCGGCGCGGGTGGCCACGGCCTGTCCACGGCCTACCACCTGGCGAAGGAGCATGGCGTCAGCAACGTCGCGGTGATCGAAAAAGGCTGGCTCGGCGGCGGCAACACCGCGCGCAACACCCACACTATCCGCTCGAACTATCTGCGCGATGTCAGCATCCGCTTCCACGATGTCTCGGTGAAGCTCTACGAGCAGCTCTCGCGGGAGCTGAATTACAACATCCTGTTCAGCCAGCGCAGCATGATCGACCTGATCCAGAGCTGGGGCAAGATGCGCGACCTGCGCCGCCGGTCCCTGGCCATGGCGCTCCATGGGCCCGCCTATCAGTTGATCACCGTCGATGAGCTGAAGCGCCGCATCCCGGCCATGGGCGATCTGTCGGATGTGCGGCTGCCGCCTCTGGGCGGCATGCTGCATCCGGAAGGCGCCATGGCGCGCCATGATGCCGTGGCGTGGTCCTATGCCAGGGCGGCGGACGCGCGCGGCGTCGAGATCCACCAGCACACGGAGGTCACCGGCTTCACCTTTGCCGCCGACGGGGCCGTCACCGGTGTCGAGACCAATCGCGGGCTCGTGCGGGCCAGGAAGGTGGCCTTGGCGACAGCCGGCAACACCAGCCATGTCATCGCGAAGGCTGGCCTCAGCCTGCCGCTGGTGACGCGCAACCTGCAGGCCTTCGTCTCGGAGCCCGTGAAGCCGATCATCGACGTGATCGTCAACTGCCCGGATGTCGGCCTTTACGTGATGCAGTCAGACAAGGGCGAACTGGTCATCGGCGGCGGCACAGACCCGATTCCATCTTACCGCCAGGGCTGCCATTTCGCCACCTTCGAGGACGTCGTCGCTTCGCTGGTCGAACTGTTCCCCCGCTTCAGGAATCTGAAGATGCTGCGCCAGTGGGGCGGGGCCATCGAATTCGCCTATGACGCGAGCCCGATCATCTCGGCCACCGACATCCCGGGCCTGCATGTCAGCACCGGCTGGTATGGCGGCTTCAAGTCGATTCCGGTCGGCGGCCTCACCTATGCGCACCTGATCGCCACCGGCCAGCCGCACCCGCTGGCCGAGGCGTTCGGCCTCGACCGCTTCCGGGGTTTGCGCTTCCTGCTGGAGGCCGGCACCGTTGCGCAACGCTGAAGGAACCCTGCGATGCTGATTCTGGCCTGCCCCTGGTGTGGCGAACGGCCTGAGGGCGAGTTCATCTGTCTGGGCGAAGCGGTGCAGCCGCGTCCGCTGGACCCGTCCGCGCTCGGCGACGCGGAATGGGCGGCCTATGTCAGCGACCGCCGGAACATCCGCGGCCGGCATGATGAACGCTGGTGGCATGTGCGCGGCTGCAACACCATGTTCACGATCGGCCGCGACACCGTCACCCATCAGGTCTTTGCCGGGCCGCAGGGCGAGGCCGCGCCATGACGGCCGTGCGCCTGACCAAAGGTGGCGTGATCGACCGGACACGGCCCCTGTCCTTCAGTTTCGACGGTTTGTCTCTTGGCGGCTTCGCCGGCGACACGCTGGCCTCCGCCCTCCTGGCCAACGACGTCATGCTGGTCGGGCGCAGCTTCAAACTGCATCGTCCGCGCGGCCTGTTCGGCGCCGGCTACGACGATCCGGGCAGCATGGTCGAGCGGCTTGGGCCAAGGCCCGCCACCAACCAGCTTGCCACGACCACGATGCTCGAAGAGGGCGGAGTCTATCGCAGCGTGAGCACCTGGCCGAACGCGCGGCGCGATGTCGGCGCCGTGGCGCAACTGTTCGCGCGGCTCCTGCCGGCCGGCTTCTACTACAAGACCTTCATGTGGCCGACCTGGCATCTCTTCGAGCCCTTCATCCGCGGCGCTGCCGGGCTCGGCCGGGTGCCCGGCATTGATGCGTGGGAGCCGGTCGGCGAAAGCCGTTATGGCTCCTGCGACCTTCTGGTGGTCGGCGCGGGGCCAGCGGGACTGGCGGCGGCGTTGGTGGCGGGACGGTCCGGCGCCAGCGTGATCCTCGTCGATGATGGCGCTGCGCCCGGCGGACGCTTGCCCGGAGACGGAGGCGACCCGGATGGCTGGGCGTCCGCATGCTGGCAGGAACTCGCGACGCTGCCCAAAGTGCGTCTGCTGCCGGCCGCGACGGCCTGGGGCTACCACGAGCACAATCTGGTGTCGGTCCTCGAGCGGGCGCCGCGCGATGCGTGCGGACTTGATCTGCGCAACTGGAAGATCAGGGCGCGGCAGGTGATCGTCGCGGCGGGCGCTTTCGAAAGGCCGATCCCCTTTGCCGACAATGACCGGCCTGGCGTGATGCTGGCCTCGGCGGTGCGCACCTGGCTCGGCCGCTTTGCCGTCCGGCCAGGCGGCCAGGCTGTGGTCTTCACCAACAATGCGTCCGCCTACGGCGCTGCACTCGCGCTGGCGCAATCTGGCGCGGCCGTCACGCTCGTCGATGCGCGCAAGGAGCCCGAGCCGGAAGCGGTCGCGGCCCTCGCCTCTGCGGGCGTCGCGCTGGCCACTGCGTCGCTCTTGGCGAAAGCGCATGGCGCTGCCCGCGTCGAGGCGGTCGATGTGATCGACGGCAGCGGGCAGGTGCGGCGGCTGCCCTGCGATCTCGTCGCTGTGTCGGGCGGCTGGAACCCGGCCTTTCATCTCGCCTCGCAGACGCGCCAGGCCCGGTCGGTCTGGCGTGACGAACTTGCGACCTTCGTTGCGGATCATGGCCCGGCCAGTTTCCGTCTGGCCGGTGCGGCGCGGGCCGAGTTCGAACCGGTTGCATGCGCCCTTGACGGCGCGCGGGCGGCCGGCGAGGCGCTGGCCGCGCTGGGATTGCGAGCGCACGCATTCGAGACGCCGACCCTGAGCGAGCCCTTCGTCGCACAGCGGGTCGAACCGGTCTGGTTCGTGCCGCCCCGCAGGAAGGGCGACAAGGTTTTCGTCGATCTCGCTGGCGACGTGACCACCGATGATGTGGGCCTCGCCCTGCGTGAGGGTTTCGATTCCATCGAACTGCTGAAGCGCTACACCACCGCCGGGATGGGCGTGGACCAGGGCAAGTCGGGCAATGTCAACGTGATCGGCATCGTCGGAGCGCTCACCGGCGCGACCACGCAGGCCGTCGGGACCACGACGTTCAGACCGCCCTTCGTGCCGGTCGAATTCGGCGCGATCGCCGGGCAGCGCAACAAGGCGAGGCTCTATCCCTGGCGGCACACGCCGCTGACGGACTGGCACATCGCCCGCGGCGCAGTCATGTACGAGGCGGGCCTGCGCTGGCAGAGGCCGGGCTACTATCCGTTGCCGGGCGAGGATTGGTCGGCAGCGGCTGCACGCGAGGCCCGCGCCGTGCGTGAAGCGGTCGGCGTCTATGACGGCACGCCCCTTGGCAAGTTCCAGCTCAAGGGACCCGATGTACCAAGGCTGCTGGACCTGCTCTACATCAGCGATTTCAGCAAGCTTGGCCCGCGTCGCGGCAAGTACGGCGTGATGCTGTCCGATGACGGCCTGATCATGGATGACGGCGTCGTCTTCCGGCTGAACGACGAGCAGTGGCTGCTGCATTCCTCGACAGGCGCGGCTGACCGTGTGCACCAGCACATCGAGCAGATCCTCCAGATTCACCGCCCGGAGTGGCAGGTGAGCCTCATTCCGGTCACCTCGCAATGGGCCAATGCCACCCTTTGCGGGCCTGAGGCGCGCGAGGTCCTTGCGGCGCTGCAGCCCGACTTCGACATTACGCGCGAGGCCCTGCCCTTCATGGGGACGGCCGAGGGCAAGATCGGCGATATCCCCGTGCGCCTGTTCCGGGTGAGCTGGACGGGTGAGGCCAGCTTCGAGCTCAACACGCCCGCGCGCCACGCCGCCGCGCTGTGGGACAGGATCATGGTGGCCGGCGCAGCCTTCGGCATCACGCCGGTCGGCTCCGAGGCCAATCATATCCTGCGGGTGGAAGCCGGCTACATCTCCACCGGCCATGAGGTCGACGGCACATCCGATACCTTCGATCTCGGGCTCGGGCCTCTGGTCTCGCGCACCAAGGCCGATTTCATCGGCAAGCGGTCAATGGAACTGCGCCGGCGCATGGACCCGGAGCGATTCGAACTTGTCGGACTGCTGCCGACCGAGCCATCGCGGCGTGTGCCGGAAGGCGCGCCGATCACGCCTGCCGGCGACCGGGTGGATCAGGAGGGCTTCGTCTCCGCCTGTGTCGCCAGCGTGGTCCATGACCGGATCATCGCTCTGGGTCTTCTTCGCCATGGCCGCAGCCGCATGGGCGAAACCGTCCACGCCCGCGTGCACGACGAGGTCATTCCCATGACTGTCGTCGCCCCTGTGTTCCACGATGCTGACCGCGCGCGGGTGAAGTCATGACCCAACGATACGCCGTGACCGTCGTGACGGTCCCCATGCTGGCCATGTTCGAGGCGCGCGGGCGCGAAACGGGTCTGGCCGCCGGCCTCGCCGCGTCGCGCCTTCCGCTGCCCGCTGCCGGCGGGATGCTGGCTGTTCAGCCCGATGGGTGCTCCGTGCTGCGCGCCGGCCCGCGCCGCGTCGTGATCATGGCCGACATGACCATGGAGGCAGAGCTCGGCAGTGCGCTGACGCGCGGCTTCGCCGCGTGTCCTGATGCCGATGTCGCGCTGGTCTCGGACATGTTCAGCGTGTTCGACCTGACAGGTCCGGGTGCAGGCGACGTTCTCGCGCAGGGCGCGCCGCTGGATCTGTCCGAAGCGGCTTTCCCGGCGGGGCATGGCTCTGGCACCGAGCTGTGGGGAACGACGGTGATCCTGATCCGGATCGCCGAGCCTGAACCGCGTTTTCGGATCGTCGTCGAGCGCTCGTTTGCGGGCTTCATCGAGGATTGGCTGGCGGTCGCATCGGGCAACGCCCCTCTGCGGCGGCCCGGCGTCATGGCGGCGCCGCCGCCATCCTGGCAGCCGTCGTGATCGGCGATCCGGGCTTCTATCTGGCCGCGATTCCCGCCGTGATCCTGCTTGGCCTGGCCAAAGGCGGTTTTGCCGGGCTTGCCATCATCGCCATGAGCATCCTGTCGCTGGCGATCAACCCGGTCCGCGCCGCAGCGATCGTGCTGCCCATCCTGCTTGTCCAGGATGCGGTCAGCCTCTGGGCCTATCGCCGCACCTATGATCGTCAGGCTCTCGGCGTGCTGCTGCCCGGCGCCTGTGCCGGGATCGTCATCGGCGCGGCGACTGCGGCCTATGTCTCGGAAGCCTCCGTGCGGGTGGTGATCGGCAGCATCGCGGTCTTGTTTGCCGGCAACTACTTCCTTGGCTTTGCCAACAGGCTGGCCCGGTCCAGCCTCGCCACCGGCCGCAATGCGGGCTGGTTCTGGGGTGCGGTTTCAGGATTCACAAGCCTTGTCAGCCACGCAGGCGGCCCGCCCTATCAGGTCTGGATGCTGTCGCGCCGCCTTGACCGCGACATGATGGTGGGGACGACCACGTGGTATTTCGCGCTCGTCAACCTGATCAAGATGCCGTTCTTCCTGGGCCTCGGCCAACTCGACAGGCAGGCGCTGATGACGGCGCTCGTGCTGGCGCCTCTGGCGATTGTCTCGACCATGGCGGGCATCTGGCTGGTGCGTCGCATTCCGGTCGAGCGCTTCTATGGCATGATCTACGCGCTCCTGCTGCTGGTCGGCCTGAAGCTGAGTTTCGACGGCCTGTCCGGCATGCTGCGTTAGGACAACAGCGGCGCCCGCCGGATGTCAGGGGCCGGACGCGCTGGTCCGCCGAACCCACTCGGCCACAAGCGGGCGATAGGCCGCGATTTCCGCCATCAGCCTTCGATCTTCGGCCATGGCGGCGCTGGTTCGGGACAGGCGCGGGCCCGGCCGCACCGTCAACGCCAGGGGCGGCCCGATGGCGTCCAGCCAGAGCAGGCAGGCCGCGAGGCCACAATCGGCCATCCCCGGTTTGGCGCCCAGCATGAACGGCCCGGTCTGGTCCATCGCCCCCTCGATCAGCCTCAGGCTGGCGCCGATCCTGCTGTCGGCCGATGTCACTATCTCAGGCAGGCGGCTGGCGGGCGCGACCTGTCCGAACAGGCTCCGGATGGCGGCCTCGAGCCTGAGGTCAACCCAGCGCGACAGCATCCGCATGCGGGCCCGCTGCCGGATGTCGGCAGGAAAAAGCGCCTCGCCCTCGCCGCGATCCTCCAGATATTCGATGATGCTGTCCGTCTCGGTCAGCATCAGATCGCCATCGATCAACGCCGGGATCGTGCCGGCCGGGCTGATCTCACGATATGCGTCGGAGCGGTAGCTGCCGCCCGGCGGGTCGCGCAGCTCGATGGACAGCCCCTTCAGGCGCAGCGCCAGCCTCAGCTTGAAACTGTAGAGCGACATGGGGAGCTGAAAGATATGCATGTCACGCCCTCGGTTCGACTCTGGTGCTGACTGACGATAGCCTGTGCCGGCAACCGAAGGATATGGCTGATCGATGCGCCTTGAACTCATGACCTCGCCGGCTGTGGCAGCCTACCTTGCCGACAGGCAGGGGATCGTGATCCCGGTCGGCGCCACCGAACAGCATGGGCCCGATGGCCTGATCGGGACGGATCATCTTTGCGCCGAAGCGATCGCGCGCCGCTTCGGGCAGGAGCATGGCGTCGTGGTCGCCCCCACGCTGAGCTATGGGATGTCGCAATTCCATCTCGGCTTCGCCGGCACGATCACGCTGCGACCATCGACCCTGACAGCGCTGGTGCATGACATCATCGCCTCGCTGGCCGCAACCGGCTTCACCCGCCTGTACTTCCTCAATGGCCATGGCGGCAATCTCGCTCCGGTCCGCTGTGCCATCCAGGAGTTCTATGCAGCGCGGTCGCTGAGCGGTGATGCGACCCCGGCCAAGGTCCATTGCCGACTGAGGAGCTGGTGGGAGATGCCGTCGGCGGATGCCCTGCGCAAGGCGCTCTATGGCGATCAGGAAGGCTATCATGTCACGCCGTCCGAGGTCGCGATCACCATGGCGTCGCACCCGGATCATATCGCCCGTTTCGAACGCCCGGCCCCGCCGCAGCCGGAACAGGATGTGCTGCTCCATGCCGGCGACAACTATTATGACGCGGCAGACTACCGGGCGCGCTACCCGGATGGACGCGTGATCTCGCATTCCGCGCTGGCGACGCGCGAGGATGGTGACAGGTTCATCGCACTGGCAGCAGAGGATCTGGCGAGGGATTTCGCCCTTTTCTGCGCCGCGCGCTGAGAGCGCCGCGAGCGGCCATCCGCTCAGTGGCCGCGGTCGCTGGCGCCCATATGCCGCTCGAGGCGGCGCACCAGCCACGACACGATGGCGATCAGCGCGAGATACTCGAGCACGAGGAGCGTGTAGATCTCCAGCGGCCTGTACTCGATCAGCGTCAGTTCGTTGGCGCGGCGCGTCAGTTCCTGATAGCCGACCACCGAGATCAGCGACGACATCTTCAGCACGTAGACGAACTGGTTGCCCAGCGCCGGAAGGATGCGGCGGATCGCCTGCGGCAGCACAACCAGGCGCATCACCTGCCACGACGTCAGCCCGATGCTCCGCCCCGCCTCCCACTGGCCTTTCGGGATCGACTGGATGCCGGCCCGGAAGATTTCCGCTTCGAAGGCCGAATCCGAGATCGCCAGCGAGATCACACCCGCCGCGAACACGCCGAACTGGATCCCCGCCACCACGGGGAGCCCGTAATAGACCCAGAGCAGCAGCACCAGCAGCGGCACCGAGCGGAAGGTCTCGACATAGATCCGGTTGAACCCGCGCAGCACCTTGCGCTTCGACAGGGCCGCGAAGGCGACGACGATCCCGATCAGCACCGCGATGATGATCGAAACCACCGAGATCAGGATGGTCGCCCACACGCCCGAGGTCAGGAACAGGAGGTTGTTCTGCCCGCGCGCGTCAAAAGGCGAAATGACGTGCCAGCCCCATGTGTAGGTCGAGTTCGCGCAGCCGCCGACAGCGAGCGCGATCGCGGCAAGCGCGAGCCATCTTGCCGCGACGGGACTACAGATCATGATCGGGCGATCAGCTCGATGGCAACCATTTGGCCTGCAGCATGTCGAAGAAGCCCTCGCTCTTCTTCAAGGTCACCCAGGTGTTGACGTAGTTCAGCCAGGTCGGGTCATCCTGCGCCACGACATAGGCGAAGGGCCGACGGTTGCGCATCTCCGTGCCCTGGACGTTGACGACGAGCTGGTCGAAGCGCTTGACCAGTGTCGAGGCCTCGACATTGCTGGTGATCGTCACGTCGGCGCGGCCGGCGAGCACCTCCTGAAATCCGGTGGCCGGCGTCTGCACGGCCTGGATGGTGGCTTTCGGGAAATGAGCCTTGGCCTGGTCATGGAACACCGTGCCCATGCTGACCGCCACCTTGACGCCGGCATCATTGATCGATTCCCAGGTCTTGAAGCGGCCCGCATTGGCCTTCAGCGACAGTGGCACGGTGCCGGCCTCGATATAGGGGAGGCTGAAGGCAGCCGTGCGCGCGCGGCCCATGCTGACCGACGCGCCCGAGAAGATGTCATAACGATTGGCGGCGATGCCCGCGACCAGCGTCGCCCATTCGGTCGGAACCCACTCGATCCTGGCGCCGAGATCCTTGGCGAACTCGGTCATGGCCTCGATGTCGAAGCCGGTATACTCGTTCGAGCCGGGATTGCGGAACGACATCGGATTGAAGTCGCCGGTCGTGCCGATGCGGACGCTGCCGCGCCGGAGGATTTCAGCCAGCCGCCCGCCGCCCGCAGCTGGCGCGCCCTGCGCCTTGGCCGCCGTGTTGGCCACGGCGACAGCCGCGCCTGCAAGGAGAAGGGACTTGGCCAGATCACGTCGCTTCATGGGTGGTCTCCGTGGCTTGTTGAAGGAAGAGGACTATCAGGGATGAATGGGGCGAGAACTGACGACATCGTCTGTCGCCGGCCCCGCCCTGTCAATGCAAGCCGCCTCAACGCCGTTCCGCCTGCACAGACAGGAAGCGCAGGCGCGGCGACAGGACCTTCTGGATGCCGTAGCGCAGCTCCGCGTCGAGGCACAGCGAGTCGCCTTCTCCCAAATGCAACTCCTGCCGGCCGTAGCGGTAGATGGCCTCGCCCTCGAGCACGTAGACGAAGACGCAGCCATGCCCGGTATAGGTCGGCGGCGAGGTCTGCTCGTTGCGCTCGATCGTGACCAGAAGACACTCGAACTGAAGGTCGAGACGCCGGTGAAAGCCCAGCATCACGAAATCGTGGACATGCTGGCCCATCAGCCGCGTCGACTTGAGCCCCTGTCCTTTCCTGACATGCGTGAAGTCCGACACGGCGGAACCGGTGTCGCGGAATAGGCTGACCATCGGAACCTCGAGCGCCGCCGCCAGCATTTCCAGAATGCTCAGCGAGGGCGAAACCTGGCCGCTCTCCACACGCGACACCATGGCCGAGGACACGCCGGCACGCTGGGCCAGATCGCGCGCGGTCATGCGCTTGAGGTCGCGCAACTCGCGGATTGTCCGCCCGACAGCGGCGTTGATGTTCGAGCCGGCCGGCGCGGGCGGGTCGCGGTCCTCTGGAGAATCCGTCATGACAGCCATGGTTCAACCTCGTCGCGGTGGTCGGCAGCTCAAGCCGTCACAGCCCGATCTCCCGGACCGGATTGTCGAACAGGGCGCGCAGAGACGGGTGACGCGCCAGGATCGCCGCCGCGCCGGGCACGGCGTCGATCCTGATCGCACCATCATCCCAGATCACCGCGCCATCGACCGTGATGGTCGGATCGACCACGTTCCAGCAGATCTCGCCGGGCGCGTAGGCACCGCAGGTATGGAAATGCAGCAACCGCGGGTTTCCGAACGCCGAACCGCTCCAGCGTTCATAGCTGGCGCTGGCAGGTTCAAGATAGGCGCATCCGGGGTGGATGCCGGCATGCCATGAATGGACGAAATCCCCTTCGATTCCGAACAGCCCGGCAACGTGGCGATAGTGCGCCTCCGCCCGGGCGACCTCGTCCGCGGGTCCCTCCCAGCGAACGAGCCGGCCCCCGGCGATATGCGCGAACACCGTCGTCGTGATCGGGATACCGTAGGGCTGGTAATAGCGCGAGCCCGTTCCGACCAGCAGATGGTCGATGGCCACCCTGCCGCTGAAAGAGCAGGCATCAAGCGGCGCGAAGACGGAGATCGGAAAGCGCTTGACGCGGACATCGGCGGGCTCCCCGGCCGCTGGCGGCACCTGGCCCCGGAAGTCGGTGCCCAGCGGGCAGGTGACATGAATCACCGCGGCTGCGGCGAAGAGCTGGTTGAAGGCCTGCTTCAACGCGACAAAGGCGGCGCTCGGGGCGCAGCCAAAGGCCGAACCCAGCATGCCGCGGTCGAGAACATAGCTGACGATCGGACGGGCGCCGCCGGGCATCTCGCGAAACCGGAGCTGGTCGCCAAGACGTGCGAGAAACAGGGCGTGATCGGCCCGCGCCATCTCAAGCGCAAGGGCAGGTGGAAGGCTGTCCGCCGCCGGGTCGAAAGGGACATCGATGAGGCGCACATCGAGGCCGAGGCGCCGCGCCGTCTGTGCAATCGCGTCGGCAAGACCATCACCGAAATAGCCAAGGGCCGGGTCTTCGTGAAGGATGAGGAGCGTCTCGCCCGGCTTCGCGCCGGCGCAATCAGACAGCAGGTTGAGAGCACCGCTTTCAAGAGCCTCGTCGACAGCGCACATCGAGCCCACCGGCTCCTTTTTGGCATTTGACGGGTGAAGGCTACACATGCAACATTTTACTGTCGATCAAATTCTACATGCTGGCGCAATCATGGGCGGACCTGCTCCGTTCCTGGGCAGGCCGCCCTGGCAAGCCCGCTTTTGTGCCGGAATTCTGGAGAAAAGCCCATGTATCTGAGGGATTGCTGGTACGTCGCAGGCTGGACTCACGAGATCACGCAGCAACTGAAGCCAGTGCGGATCATGGGCGAGGACATCGTGATGTATCGCACCTCGTCGGGCGAGATCGCCGCGCTCGAGGATGCCTGCCCGCACCGCAAACTGCCGCTGTCGAAGGGAACCCTCAAGGACGACAGGATCATCTGCGGCTATCATGGCCTCACCTTTGACCAGCGCGGCGCCTGTGTGGCCGCGCCGACGCAAGGGCGCATACCGACGGGGGCCGTTGTGAAGCGCTATCCGGTCAAGGACCGCTACGGCTTCGCCTGGATCTGGATGGGCGCGCCGGACCAGGCGGATGAAAGCCTGATCATCGACATTCCGGACTACGACAATCCGACCTGGGGCCGCACGAAGGGCGGCGACATGACCATCGCCTGCAACTATCTCTACATCGTCGACAACCTGCTCGATCCCTCGCATGTCGCCTGGGTGCATCTCACCTCGTTCGCCGGCGCGAAGACCGACGACACGCCGCTCTCGATCGACGTCAACGAGAACGGCGTGGTTGTCTGGCGCTGGATGATGGACGTCGAAGCGCCGCCCTATTACGCCAAGCTGCTGAAGTTTGAGGGCAATGTCGACCGCAAGCAGCATTACGAATGCGTTCTGCCGTCCATCGGCATCAACAAGTCGATCTTCTCCCCGGCCGGAACGGGTGGTCCCGGAAAGCCCCTGAACGAGAAGACCTATGTCAACATCTCGTACAACTTCATGACCCCGATCGACGAGAACAACAGTCACTATTTCTGGTTCCAGCACCGCAACACCGACCCGGATGACGAGGCCATTTCCGAGACCATGAATGCCGGCGCCCGAACGGCCTTCATCGAGGATCGCGATGTGCTGATCGCCGTGCATGAAGGCATGGCCAACAGGAAAACACCGAGCCTTGATCTGGCGCTGGATGCAGGGGCTTTGCGTTTCCGTAAACTGCTCAACGCCCGCATCTCCGCCTCCTCACCGGGAAAGGCCGCCTGAGATGGCGGAGCCGCGCACGTCCTGGCGGCCATACCGTGTGGCCCGGCGCGTG
Organism: Hyphomicrobiales bacterium; assembly: GCA_027483505.1. Lineage (GTDB taxonomy): Bacteria > Pseudomonadota > Alphaproteobacteria > Rhizobiales > Beijerinckiaceae > Allobosea. Next base: position 70,680 of record JAIXUP010000066.1, on the reverse strand, counting down.
CCAGAAAGCGCGACGGTCATCTCGTTTCACCTTGAGGCCGCCGACGGCCAGCCCCTGCTGCCGTTCCGGCCCGGGCAGTTCCTGACCTTTCGCCTGCCGGGCCCCGACGGGCGGCCCGTGCCGCGAAACTACAGCATTTCGTCCGATCCTGCGGACCTCTCGCACTACCGCATCAGCGTCAAGCGCGAGCAAGCGCCAGCCTCCCGACCCGACCTGCCACCCGGTTTCGGCTCCGGCTTCCTGCATGACGAGGTGGTGGTCGGCGCGAGCATCGACGGCTCCGCGCCCAAGGGCCAGTTCACGCTCGATCAGGCGTCATCGCGTCCCGTCCTGCTGCTGGCGGGCGGAATCGGGATCACCCCGCTTTTGTCGATGGCGCATGCGCTGGCGCGGACCTCGCGCCCGGCCTGGCTGCTCCATGCCTGCGACAACCGTCAGGTCCAGCCCTTCGCGGAGGAAGTGGCGGCTCTGGCGGCGGCCTCCGTGAGCTTCACCGCCGCGACCTGCCTGAGGGAACCGGGCGAGGGTGACGGCGGGCGCGCGGGCCATCGGTTCAGGGGTCTTGTCACCGCCGATGTTCTCACGGCGTTGCTGCCGATCGGCGACTATGACGCCTATCTGTGCGGCCCGACCGGCTTCATGCAGGCCATGTACGCGCTGTTGCAGGACCTCGGAGTCCGAACGGAGCAGATCCGCTACGAATTCTTCGGACCTGCGATCGACCTGAAGGCGCCTCCTGCAGCTGTCGCCGTTCCTGAGGTTCGTCCGCCCCTGTCCGCGCCGGATGTCCCCGCCCAGGGCCTGACCGTGACCTTCGCGCGCTCGGGCGGGCGTTATCCGTGGGATGGCGCGGCGCGGACCTTGCTCGATTTTGCAGAGGCCCATGGCCTCACGCCTGCCTTCTCCTGCCGTAATGGCATCTGCAACACCTGTCTTTGCGAAGCCGACGGCGAGGTCTCCTACATCGACGAACCGCTCGAACAGCCTCACGCAGGTCTGGCGCTGATCTGTTGCAGCGTGCCGGCCACGTCGCTGGTCCTGAACCTTTGAGAACGGATCAGGCATGACCGGACAGGCCCTCTCGTCCAACGCTTCGCCCCGGCAGCGCCGCAGGACGCTGGCGCTCCGCGCCAGGCTCATCGACATCGCCTCATTCGTCGTCTTCGTGGCGGCGCTCGGCTGGCTCGTCCTGCGCGGCGCCCAGGGCATGGGCTACAACTGGCAGTGGTTCCGGGTGCCGCGCTATCTGTGGCGCGTCATCGACGGCCAGGTCATCTGGGGGCCCTTGACGAAGGGGCTGCTCGTCACCCTGCAGATTTCGGCGATCGCGATGGTGCTGTCGCTGGTGATCGGGCTGACGGTGGCCCTGCTGCGGCTGTCGCCGAGCTTCGTGGGGCGCGGCATTGCGCGGGTCTATCTGGAGGTCATCCGCAACACGCCGCTGCTGGTGCAGGTGCTGATCTTCTATTTCATCATCGCGCAAATTCTGGGGATTTCCCGCTTCTGGGCGGGCGTGCTGTGCCTCGCAGTCTATGAGGGGGCCTTTGCGGCGGAGATCATCAGGGGCGGCATCGTCGCCGTGCGCCGCGGCCAGTGGGAGGCCGCGCGCGCGCTTGGCCTCAGGCCCTTCGATGTCTACCGTGACGTGGTGCTGCCGCAGGCGGTGCCGCTGATGCTGCCGCCGCTGGCGGGGGTGCTGGTCAACCTCGTCAAGCACTCGGCCATCGTCAGCGTGATCGCGGTGTTTGACTTGACGACAGAGGGCCGCACGATCGTGGCTGATACGTTCATGGCCTTCGAAATCTGGCTGACTGTGGCCGGGCTCTACCTTCTGATCACTTTGACCTTGTCGCTTCTGGTGCTGGGCCTGGAGCGGCGCTTTGGACGATCCCGGCATGCCTGATGGCGCAAGCCTTGCTTTTCGGAACCTTCGGAAACACCGATACGACACACAGGGGAGACTGACATGACCACGTTCAAGACCATCCGGAGAATGCTGACGGGAGGGCTCGTGGCGGCCGCCGTTACCGCCGCGTTCGCGGCCGTGCCCGCAGCCGCGCAGACGGCAGCGCCGGCCAACCTGATCGACACGATCAAGCGGCGGGGCAAGCTCATCGTCGGCATGGCGAGCTTCGTGCCATGGGCGATGCGCGACACCAAGAATGAGTGGATCGGCTTCGAGATCGACGTCGCCAAGAAGCTCGCTGCCGATCTGGAGGTCGAGCTCGAACTCGTACCCACAGCCTGGGACGGCATCGTGCCGGCGCTTCTCGCCAGCCGCTTCGACACCATCATCGGCGGGCTGAGCATCACAACCCCGCGCGCGCTGCAGGTCAACTTCACGGTCCCGTACTCGCAGTCCGGGACGGGCGTGGCCGCCAGCAGGCAGCTGGCCGCCAACCTGAAATGGCCGGATGACTACAACGCCGCCAATGTCACCTTCGCCTGCCGCCGCGGCACCGTGCCCTGCAAGTTCATCGAGAGCACCTTCCCCAAGGCCACGCTGCGCCAGTTCGACGATACGGCTGTCGTGTATCAGGAGGTTGTCAACGGCAACGCCCACGCGGCGATCACCAGCGAGCCGGCGCCCACCTTCGCCGTGATCCAGAATCCGGAGCGCCTGTTCAAGCCGACCGACGCCTTCCTGTCGACCAGCGTCGAAGGCTTTGCCATCCGCAAGGGCGACGCCGACGCGCTCGCCTTCTTCAACGCCTGGATCACCGCGAACCGGGAAAGCGGCTGGCTGCAGGAGCGCCGCAACTACTGGTTCAAGAGCCGCGCCTGGGCGGAACAGGTCAAGCAGTAAGCTGCCGGCCCATCGTCCGCCCGATGTCACCAGAGGCGCCAGAGCGTCTGCCGCCGCTGCGGCGCAAGAGCGTCAGCTTCGGCTGGCTCGACGGGCTGTTGCTGGCTCTGCTGCTTGCGGCCTTCGGCTACTTCGCCTGGAGAACCCAGACGGTGCTCTATTACAAATGGGACTGGAGCACCGTCTGGCCGTGGATCGTCCGGGTTGACCCAAGGACGGGCGGCTGGGTGCCCAATGCGATCCTGCTCGGCCTTGCGACAACGCTGCGCCTGGCCGTGTGGGGCATCATGCTGGCGGCGGTCATCGGCGCGGTGATGGGCTGGGCCCGGACAAGCCAACGCCTGCTGCCCCGGCTGATCAGCACGAGTTACGTGATGCTGATCCGCAACATCCCGCCGATCGTCTTCGTCTTCGTCTTCGTCTTTTTCATCACCAGCCAGATCCTGCCATCGCTCGGCATCGCCGACCGCGCGGCGCGCCTTTCGCCCGAAGTGCAATGGTGGCTGTCCGTCCTGTTCGGGCCGACAAACCGCATCGAGAATTTCATCGTCGGCCTGATCTGCCTGTCGGTCTTCACCGGCGCCTATGTCACCGAAATCGTCCGGGCCGGCATCGAGTCGGTGCCGCGCGCCCAGGTCGAGGCCGGCAACAGCCTCGGGCTGACACGGTTTCAAGTGCTGCGCGACATCGTCTTTCCGCAGGCCTTGCGCAATGTGATTCCTCCGTTGTCGAACCAGTTCATCCAGATGATCAAGGACTCATCCCTGGTCTCGTTGGTCTCGGTTCAGGAACTGACCTTCGTGGCGCAGGACATCCAGATATCGACCCAGCGCGTCTTCGAGGTGCTGCTCTTCGTCGGCCTGATCTATTTCCTGATCTGCTGGAGCCTGTCGGCGCTGTTCGGCAAGCTCGAGCGCGACGCCACACGGGTCCGGGGCTGAGATGACGCCTCCTGCCGTCGCCTGCAGCATTGACCTTGACGCGCCGGGCAAGCGCATCGGCCATCTGCGCCTGTCATGGTCTGACAACGAGCGCGCCTATGGCGTCATCCCGGTTCCGGTCGCGGTCATTCGCGGCGGCGATGGCCCGACCGCGCTGGTCAGCGCCGGCGTGCACGGCGACGAGTACGAGGGCCTTGTCATCGCGCGAAAGTTGCTGGACGAGATCGCGCCCGCCGATGTGCCGGGCCGCCTCATCATCATGCCGGGCGTGAACTGGCCCGCCGTCGAGGCACGCACGCGGACCTCGCCGATTGACCACCAGAACATGAACCGGACCTTTCCCGGCCACGCCACATCCGGGCCGACGGCGATGATCGCCGATTTCATCGAACGCATTATCCTGCCGCAGGCTGACTACGCGATCGACCTGCACTCTGGCGGCACAAAGTCCGTGTTCACGCCCTGTGGCTATGTCTATGGCATGGGCGAGCCCGCCTTCCGCGCCCGCAAGCTTGCGGCGGCGCATGCCTTCGGCGCGCCTGCCTCGGCCGTGGTGATGGCCACCTCGTCGGGCGGCTCGCTCAGCGCCGCCTGCGAGCGGCATGGTGTCGTCATGGTGGCCACCGAACTGGGCGGCGGGGCATTGTTCAGCCGCACTGCCGCGGAGATCGGCTGGAACGGCACGCTCAATCTGCTGCGCCACGCGGGTGTCCTGGCGGGGCCGAGCCAGCCCACACGGACCAGCCTCTACCACACCGCCTCCGCCGAGGCCTTCGTCATGGCGCCCATTGACGGCCTGTTCGAAGCTGCTGCGGGCCTCGATGCCGAGGTTGTCGTCGGAGATGTCGCTGGACGGATCTGGCCGATGGATGACCTGTCCCGTGCGCCGGTCCCCGTCCTGTTCGGGGCTGCCGGCCGGGTGCTGTGCGTCCGCACGATGCCGATGGTCCGGCGCGGCGACTATCTCGGCCACACAGGCCACCCCATCACGGATCAGGAGTTTCTCCGCGCATGAGCAGGGACGGGCAGCCGATGATCGCGCTCAGCGGCGTCAACAAGTGGTTTGGCACATTCCATGTGCTGAAGGACATCGATCTTGAGATTCATGCCGGCCAGCGTGTGGTGGTCTGCGGCCCGTCCGGCTCGGGCAAGTCCACCCTGATCCGCTGTATCAACCGGCTTGAGGAGCATGACGAGGGACAGATCGTCGTCGATGGCATCACGCTGGACGAGGACATGCGCAACGTGGCGGCGATCCGCCGCGAAGTTGGCATGGTCTTCCAGCAGTTCAACCTGTTTCCGCATCTCAGCGTGCTCGACAATTGCGTCCTGGCCCAGCGCCGGGCGCGCGGCACGCCAAAAGCCGAAGCGCGCGAGCGGGCGATGCACTATCTCGAGCGGGTGCGCATTCCCGAGCAGGCCGCCAAGTATCCCGCCCAGCTTTCGGGCGGTCAGCAGCAGCGCGTGGCCATCGCCCGGTCGCTCTGCATGGAGCCCAAGGTGATGCTTTTCGATGAACCCACCTCGGCGCTTGATCCGGAAATGATCAAGGAAGTTCTCGATGTGATGATCGATCTGGCGCAATCGGGCATGACGATGATCTGCGTCACCCATGAGATGGGCTTCGCCCGCAAGGTGGCGGACAAGATGGTGTTCATGGACCACGGCCGGATCGTCGAGACGGCGCCGCCGGACCGGTTCTTCGCTGCGCCGGCTTCGGAACGGACGCAACTGTTCCTCAGCCAGATCCTGTCGCACTGACCCCGGAGCCCACAGGTCCGCGCCCTGCCGCGTTGCCCGGCCTCAGCCTGCGAGCCGCTCAAGGACGGCGTGCGCTGTGCCGTGCAGGATCAAGGCCCTGTCGTGATCGTCCAGCACCGCAGCGTCGACCGTCTCGCGCACCTGATCCGGCGTGAAGATGGGGTAATCCGTCCCCAGCATGATCCGGTCCGCCCCGAACACGCGCACCGCCAGTTCGAGCGCGCGCGGACCGAGCGAGGCGCAATCATAGACCATCCCCCGCAAGGTCTCTTTCGGGAAAGCCGTGTGGGGCGGCCGCGACAGCGCCACCGCTTCCAGCCGTTCCAGCACGAAAGGCAGCGTGCCGCCGAGGTTGACGAGCTGGAACGTGATGTTGGGGTAGGTCTCGGCGAGAGCTCCTGACAGTACGGTCATGCCCATATGGGACAGGGAGGCCTGCAGGTTGAGCACCGAAGCACGATAGACGGATGTGTCGGCATAGGGCGCCGGCGGCGTCTCGCCGGACATCAGCCCTGGATGGATCATGAGCAGCGCGCCGCGCGCATTGGCCGCCTCGAAGACGGGCGTGAGTTCACGGACTGCGTCGAGCGACAGGAAATAGTTGCCCGGCAGGATCGCGCCCGGCAGATGAAGTTCATGGCGGATGCGGCCCATCTCGCGCGCTGCCCAGGTCATGTCGGCCAGCGGCAGGCCGGCAAGCCCTGCGAAGCGCCCTTTCGATGCGTTGCAGATTGCCGCGAGGTGGTCGTTGTAGCGCATGATGGCCTTGCCGACCTGGGCGGCAGGCATGACATCGACGCCGAGCGCGCCCGGAAAGGTCAGGAGCTGCGTGGCGATCAGCTTCGCATCCATGTAGGCGAGCCGCGCGGAGAGGTCGGTGTAACCCTCCGACATCACGGTCGAGGCGGTCATGGCGTTCAGCACCAGCCTGCCGTCGCCGTTGCGCGAGACATTGGGGCGGTCGGGGCGCACCAACAGATCATCGACCAGCCCGCCATAATAGTGCGCATGCATGTCGATCGCCGTCATGGCCATGATCGTTTCGTCCCCGATGGCTCTAGTCCTGCGCCTTCCAGCGCAGCAGCCAGCTTTCGGCATGGCGCAGGCCGACATTGATCACCGCGCCGACGACGCCGAGGATGACCAGACCGGCGAACACCGATGTGGTGTCGAACAGGCCGGTCGCCTGGGCGATGATGAAGCCGATCCCCCGGTTCGATGACATGAACTCGCCGATCACCGTGCCGACCAGCGCATAGGGCACCGACACCTTGAGCCCGGTGATGACCCATGATGCGGCCGAGGGGATCATGACATGGCGCAGCACGTGATACTCGTTGCCGCCCATGATGCGGGTGGCATGAATGTAGATCGGGTTGACGTCACGCACCCCGGCATAGGTATTGAGGAACACCACGAAGAACACGATCGAGGCCGAGACGGCGACTTTTGATTCGATGCCGATGCCGAACCAGATGATGAACAGCGGCGCGAGCGCGATCTTCGGGATCGAATAGAGCGCGGTGATATAGGGATCGAAAATGTCGGCGATGGTCCGGTAGCGGCCGAACAGAAGGCCCATCACGAAGCCAACCAGCGAGCCGATGATGAAACCGAGCGCGGTCGCGTACAGCGTGATCGACAGGTGGTTCCACAGGCTGCCGTCGCCAAGCCAGCGCCAGAGCCTCAGCGACACGGCGGAGGGAGATGAGACGAACAGCTTGTCGATCATCCGACCCGACGCATATTCCCAGAAGGCCACCAGCGCCACGCCGACGACGATGCGGCCAACCAGAATGAGCCGGCGCCGCGCGCTCTGCTCCGCATCCCAGGCGGCTACGGCGGCGGTCTTTCCCCCGCCGATGGCGGCGGCTTCATCAGCATGGGCCGACATCTAGACGGCCTCCCCTTTGGCGATCTCGGGCGCAAGCGCAGCCCAGAGCTTGGCGTAGCAGGCTTCGAACTCGGGCAGGAAGCGGACCTTGAACGGATCGCGCGGATACGCAAGCGGCACCGTCTCGATCGCCTTGATCCGTCCCGGCCGGCCCGAGAACACGATCACCCGGCTGGCCAGGGTCACCGCTTCCGAGAGGTCATGGGTCACGAACACCACGGTCTTGCCGGTGGCCTGCCAGATAGCGAGAAGCTCGGCCTGCATCAGCAGCTTGAGCTGGGCGTCCAGCGCGCCGAAGGGTTCGTCCATTAGCAGCGTTCCCGGATCGTAGACCAGGACCTGGGCGAGGGCGACCCGCTTGCGCATCCCGCCGGAGAGTTCGGCCGGAAAGCTGCTTTCGAAACCGGTGAGGTTGACCCGCGCCAGCATCGCGTCAACCCGGCTCTTGCGCTCCGCGGCCGGCACGCCGCGAAACTTCAGCGGCAGTTCGACATTCTCGAACACCGTGTGCCAGGGCAAAACCGAATCCACCTGCGTCATGTAGCCGACGGCGCGGTTGATGCCGCTGACCGCGACGCCGTCATGACGGATCGTGCCCCCTGTCAGGGGCAGGATCCCGGCCACCATGTTCAGCAAGGTGGATTTGCCGCAGCCGGACGGACCGACAAAGGCCACGAACTCGCCCGCCGCGATGTCGAGATCGACATTGTCGAGCGCGCGCACCTCACGGCCGCGGCTGACATAGCGCTTTTCCGCGCCGCGAACCGTGATGGTCATGGCGGCTGCCCGGCTCAGGCCCGCGCCACGCCCTCCCGGCAGACAGCCGAGTCGAACTGCGCCTCGAAGGTGAGGCTGGCCGGGATGAGGTCGGCATTCATGGTCTGGTTGACCGCATTCAGGAAGCTCACATTGTTGGCGAACAGGGCGGCTTGCGGCACCGGATCGGCGAAGAAGATCTTCGAGTTGATGTCGAAGGACACCTGCGCGATCTCGGGCGGCAGGCCTTCAAACCACTTGTCCGCCCATTCCTTGAGCTTGGCCGTCTCGGTGTTGATCGATTTGAGAGCCATGCTGATGCCGTGGCAATAGCGTACCAGCGCCTCGCGCTTGTCGGCGTTGCGCAGCGCCGCCTCTGACGTGCTGGCGCAGATGTACAGATAATTCTGGAAGAAGGGCGGCGGATTGAGCGCCATATTGAACAGATAGGCGCAATCGCGGGTCTGCACGGCAAGATCCGAGGTCGGCGACGACAGGCAGAAACCGTCGATCACATCCTGCTGCAGGCCGGCCAGCATGCCGGGGCCGCCGCCCTGGATGGTCACCAGCCGCATCTCGGTGTTCGGGTTGATGTTGCCGTTCACCGCCAGCCAGCGGAACAATGCATCCGGCGCCGCGCCCGGTCCCGTCGTGCCCAGCCGCAGACCCTTCAGGGCCGCGATCTTGCGCTCGACCGGAGAGGCCTCGGTCACGCCCAGCCGCTCGAGGACCGACTTCTTGATCACCACGTTGGAGGCATACTTGTTGACGGTCTGGATGAAAGTCTTGATCGCCATGCCCGAGCCCTTGCCACGCATGGCCTCGCCCGGATCGCCCAGCACGATGTCGACCCCGCTGCCAGCGAGCGCCGCGATGTTGGTGCCACGGTTCGAGGCGTTGGAAACGACCTTCACGCGCGCCCGTTCAAAGAAGCCGGCGGCCTGGGCATAGTCCTCGGCTGCCCAGAGCCAGGACTTGGCTGTCGACCGCATGGTCTGCAGCTCGGGCACAGGCGCCTGCGCGAAAACGCGCGTCGGCAACGCGGGGGCGACGAGGGCAGCGCCGGTGGTGGCCAGGACAGAACGGCGTGACAGCGACATGGCGGAAGCTCCCGGATTCAAAATGGCGGCAAGGGCACTGCGAGGAAGGCTCCTGATCGGAGCCGATGTTGTAGCATACCCAAGACAAGCGGCTTAACAATAGGCCGGGGAGCATGGGCGGGATGTCAGAGGCGGACTACATCATTGTTGGCGCGGGCGCTGCCGGCGCCGTGCTGGCGGCGCGGCTGAGCGAGGATCCATCGGTCTCGGTGCTGCTGCTGGAAGCGGGCGGCAAGGCGCGCGGGCCGCTCTTCTCGGTGCCGCTGATGACCGGCGTGCTGCTGCGCAGCACGATCGCCAACTGGAACTATGTCACCGAGCCGGAACCGCATCTGGACAACCGCCGCCTGCGCTGGCCGCGCGGCAAGGCGCTTGGCGGCTCGACCGCGATCAACGGCATGGTCTACATGCGCGGCCTGCCCTCGGATTTCGACGGCTGGGCGCAGGCTGGCCTGCCGGGATGGGATTGGGCCTCCGTCGCGCCCTCCTTCCGCAGGAGCGAGCACAACCCGGATCTGGATCCCGCCTGGCATGGCGTTGGCGGGCCGCTGGCCGTGTCGCGGCGGCGGCTGGCCAACCCGCTGTTCGACGTCTTCCTGAACGGTGCGGCAGCCGCCGGCCATGGCCGCACGGAGGACTTCAACGGCGGCCATCCGCTGGGAGCCGGACCCTATGACTTCACCATCCGCGAGGGCCGGCGCGTCAGCACGGCCCGGGCCTTTCTCGACCCGGCACGACCGCGCCCCAATCTCACCATCCGCACCCGAGTGCAGGTCAGGCGGATTGCCATCGAGGCAGGCCGCGCCACCGGGGTCGTGGTGGGCCACAAGGGTCGCGAGATCACGCTCAGGGCCGGCCGGGAGGTCATCCTTTGCGCCGGGACGGTCAACGCACCGCAACTGCTGATGCTGTCGGGCATCGGCCCGGCCGCGCATCTGAAGGCGCATGACATCCCCGTGCACGCCGACCTGCCTGGAGTTGGTCAGAACCTGCAGGACCATCTGCTGATCAGGGTCATGCACGCGACCAACACGACCGACACGATTGATCGCCTCCGGCGCGTCGACAGGGCTGTGCTCGCGGGGCTGCAGGCCTGGGTCTCGGGAACTGGTCCCGCAGCAAGTTTCCCGATCGAGGTTGGCGGGTTGTTCAAGTCCGATGCAAGCCTCGACCTGCCGGACCTTCAGGCCAGCTTCATGCCCGGCCTGTCGACGGCGACGTTGCGGCTGCCCTTTGCCGGCATGGTCCGCACGCCTGATATGGGACATGGATTCTTCGCCAACATCTTCCAGATGCGCCCGTCGAGCCGCGGCACGATCACGCTCGCATCAGCCGACCCGCTGTCGGCCCCGGTCATCCGCCCGAATTACCTCTCCGCCATGCCGGACCGTATCGTCCTGCGGCAGGGCATCAGGCTCCTGCGCGAGATTTTCGCCAGCGCGCCCTTCGATCCCTGGCGCGGCGCGGAGTTGGCGCCCGGCGCAAAGCTGACGACCGACGCCGAGCTGGATGCCTTCATCGCCGCCTCTGCCGACACGGTCTACCATCCGGTGGGCACCTGCAGGATGGGCGTCGCGGCAGATGAAGGCGCTGTCGTCGACGCCAAGCTGCGCGTTCATGGCGTTGAGGGCTTGCGCATTGTTGACGCCTCGGTCATGCCGCGCATCACGTCGTCGAACACCGCCGCCCCCACCATCATGATCGCCGAGCATGCCGCGATGATGATGCGGATGGACTGATGTCAGGAGCCTGTCATGGATGCACCGCCGATCACCCCTCGTCCGCTGGCGCCGGAGGCCGCACGCATCCTTGCCGAGGTCGAAGGCAAGCGCGGCTATCTCCTGCCCTATCACCGCATGTTCGCAGCCTCGGCTCCGGAACTGCTGCAGCGCTACGATGCGTTCTACGAGTCGCTGACGCTGGTGCCCCGCATCCTGACAGCGGCCGAACGCGAGACCGTCTGGGCGGGCCTGCTGGCCGCCGCGCGGGAAGTTCATGGCTTCATCCACATGAAGCGCGCGATCAAGGCCGGCCTGACGCAAGGCGACATCGTGCGGGCGGTCGCGATCGCGGCCGTCACGGACGGCTTCGCAACGATGCAGTTCTCCGGCGACAACTGGGCCGCCTGGACCTTGCCGGATGATCTCGAACGGGCCTATCTCGGCGCCTTTGTGCAGGTCTCCGCCGGGCTTGATCCGAAGCTGGCCCATCTGACGGCGCTGGTTTGCCATGCGGCGCGGCGCCATCAGGCTGGAATGACGCTGCACCTGCGGCTCGCCTTCGACGCTTCCGCGACTCCTGCGGAGGTGTGCGAGGGGCTGAGCTACCTGCTGCTGCCCTGCGGCGGCAACACGCTGATCGAGGCCGTCTCGTTCTGGGAGGAGGCCGCCAAGGCCGGCCTCGTGCCGGCGCCCTACTGAGCGGCCCGGCGCGGCTCCGGTCAGGTTGGTGCGGCGCGGCTCGCCTCGTCATGCCCGCCCTGGCCTTCCAGCCCCGCCCATGCGGCGAAGGCGGGCGAGGGGGCAACCTTGCCGGCCCGGATCAGGTCAAGCCAGACCCTGGACGCCTCCACAAAGTTTGGAACGCTGCCGGGGAACATCACCAGCGAGAGTGCTTCTGCGAGGTCAGGCTCCGGCACATCCGCCGCATAGGCGAGGATGATGGCGCGCGCCAGCAACGCATGCTCGCCGCAGGCGGCATGGACCGCGGCAACCGCCAAAAGCGCCAGCCGCAGCGAGACGCCGTCCGCCAGCCGGTGCAACGCGGACCTGTAGTGGACATCAGGGTCGAAGTCCGGAAGGTGCGCCAGCCAGTGCCGGGCCACGAAGTCATAGGCCTTGCCGCCCATCGCCCAGGCGCTGAGCCGCAGGATGGCTGCAATCTCGTCATCGCTGCCGCCATCGGCCCGAAACTTCGGGATGTGATGGGTCGCCAGCGCCTCATCGGTGGCGATCAGGATCGCCAGCCAGACGAATTCGCGGTCGTGGACGCTCAGCACGCGCATGTCGAGCGCGAGCGCGGTATAGGCCTGATCATAGGCGTCCAGCAGCCGTTCCGACGTCACGGCGAGCAGACCATGATGCGGCAGCAGATAGCCGCGCTTGGCCTTCACAGCCTGAAGCCGCGCCGCTATGTCTGGCGCGGTGGTCGCCGGCGTCGGCGCGGCGGGTTCGGATGTCTTGCCGGTCATTCCATCATGTCCTTTCGGGGCGGGCGATGCAGCCTAGATCAGATCTTGCCGGAATGCGCCTGTTTGTGACTGGCGCTGGATCGGGCATCGGCCGCGCCTGTGTTCTCGCGGCCCTGGCGGATGGCGCCAGCGTCGTGGTTCTGGCGCGCGATGCGGCAGAGGCGGCCTCGTTGGGGGAGATCGTCCCTGCCGCGCATATCCTGACGCGCGATCTCGCCGCAGCCGGGGCAGAGGGCCTTGTCACTGCGGCGGCGGCTGTTCTGGGGGGGCTTGATGGGCTCGTCAGCAGTGCGGGCATTTTCGATCACCGTGCTGGCCTCGATACCGATCAGGCCGCCTTCGACGCAACGCTCGCGCTCAATCTCGGAGCCAGCTTTGTGCTGGCGCGCGACTCGGGACGGATCATGAGCGCTCAGCGCAGCGGCTCGATCGTCCTGCTGTCGAGCCAGATCGGCATGATTGGCCACCCGCGGGCGGCTGCCTACGCCGCGTCGAAAGCCGGCGTGAACGGCTTGACAAAGGCGCTCGCCCTCGAACTTGCGCCGGCTCAGGTCAGGGTCAACGCGGTCGCGCCGGGCCCGATCGCAACACCGATGACCGAAGTGGCGCGGGCCGATGCGCCGCGCCGGGAGAAGATGCTCGCATCGATCCCGCTGGGCCGCTTCGGCGAGGCCGCGGAGGTTGCCGCCGCCATCCGTTTCCTGCTGTCCCCGGCTGCGGCGTTCATCACCGGACACATCCTCCTCGTCGATGGCGGCGTCACGGCGGGATGAGATGATCAGGTCAGGTTTGCGCTGCCGTGGTGATGATCAAGGCTGGCGAGCTCGCCCAGTGTGAGCGGCCTGAGCGGCGGCCGGATTGTGAGCTGCTCCAGTTCCGCAACCGCAACGCCGCGCGCATCGGCCACGATCTGCTGTAGGGTCAGGGCGCACTGCCGACCCTGGCACGGACCCATGCCGCAACGCGTCTTCGCCTTGACCTGATTGGGCCCGACGCATCCCGCTGCGACCGCCTGGCGGATGTCGCGCGCCGTGAGCTCCTCGCAGCGGCAGATGATGACGTCATCACCGGGCACGTGGATCGCCTTGCGCGGGGTGAACACGGCGTTGAGGAACGGCCGAATCTGCTCATGCCGACGCATCTGCAGGCCGGCCGTCTTGTCACGCTCCTGAAGCTGAGCGTAATCGATCCGTCCGGCGCGGTGCGCGACGCGCAGCGCGGTCCGCTCGCCTCGGATGGCGGCGATGGCGGCGCCGCCGATCCCGCCGGCATCACCGGCAACGAACAAGCCCGGCAGACTGGTCTCGCCCCAAGCATCCAGCACGGGAACAGGCGCCTGAAGCGTATCGTCCCAACTGTGGCGGACGCCAGCCGACAGGCTCATGTGCACATGCGGGACAACCCCTTCATGCAGCAGCAGGGTCGCCGCAGCGGCCTCATGCAGCCGTCCGCCGACCGCATAGCGCACCGACGTCACCCGGCCATCGCCGAGCGCAGCGACCTCCGTCACATGGCGTACCAGCGGCACCCCGGCCCGCCTGATTGCCGCCAGATAGCTCAGGCCCTTGGGGAGATAGCGCCAGTTCGCCAATGCGCCCGGCAAATGACGCCAGCTGCGGGCCAGCGCGCCTTGCGGGGTCGTATCGAGGATGCCGGCGGGCGGCATCCCGGCATCGATCAGTTGCGCGGCATAGAGCAACGGCAGCGGCCCCTGCCCGGCGATCCACAGCGGTTGCGGCGGGACCACAGCGCTGGCCTTGAGCAGAATCTGGCCTGCGCCCACCGTCATCACGCCCGGCAAGGTCCAGCCTGGAATGGGCACGGGCCGTTCGGCCGCGCCGACCGCAATCACGATCGCGCGGGCTGCAAAGGCCGATGACGCCCCGGCGTGAGAGGCGAGGACCGTGAGATCGCGCCCGATCTGCCAGACCTGCGTCACAGGCCTGTAGTCGGCGCCGCATCGGCGAAAAATCTCGACGAGGGCTGCGCCGGCGGCATAGTCCGGGCCGAGGCTGGCCGCATCGGCTGATCGAGCCCGGCGCTCGACGGCGCGATAGATTTGGCCGCCCGGTTCCGGCTGGTCGTCAAGCACGACGGTCGACAGCCCATGCCGCCTTGCGGCGATCGCGGCGCTCATGCCAGCAGGGCCTGCGCCGAGGATGACCAGATCGAAGGCGGCGCTCATGGCGTAAGCGTTCGCCGCCCGGACTGGACCTCGATCCGCATGCCCTCGCGCACGGGCTCGAGGCACGCCTGACGCGAGCCGACGCCATCGATTGTCATAAGGCATTCAAAGCACACGCCCATCATGCAGTAGGGCGCTCTCGGCGCGCCGGAAACCGGCGTCAGCCGGGACGGCAGCAAACCCGCCAGCATGGCTGCCGTCGCGGCCGAATCGCCGGCGCGGACGCTCACGGGCTTGCCATCGACATGGACGGTCAGGTTAGCGCCTGTCTCGGGACCGATCCGCGTGAACATCAGCCTCTCCATGGCCATTGGGCCTGCAGCGGGAGGATGTCCCGCCGCAGCCATCGACAATGGCCGGGCCGGTCAACCCATGGCAAGCCTCGCCTGCAGAGATTTCACCTCAAGCCGTGGCGGTTGATCAACCGACCGGCGGCATGCGCTCCGCCAGCGCGGCGAAGATGGCGGCGGCCCGCGGTGTGTCCAGCAGTCGGCCCGCGTCGACTGCGAGTTTGCGCCGCCAGTTGTCACGTTCCCTGTCGGTCCCCGGCAAGTTGATCCGGCTGGTGTCGCCGGACAGGTCATCCGCCTGCACCAGCAGCAAGGCCGACGGCGCGCGCGCCAGAAAGGCATGCACCAGCTCCGCGATCTGGTCCCCGGTCGCTTCGGAGCTGCCATCGGGCCATGGGAGGCCTGCCGCGGCCATGGCGCTGCAGAGGGCCCTTACCTCGCGGTCACGGGCTGTCCGTGCCGTTGCCACGTCCGCAAGGCCAAGGCTCGCCGCCTCGTCGATGTCGCTGCCGCTGAGCCAGCCCGCCAGCGTCGGCAGATCATGGGTTCCGACACAGGCCGTAGCGGCGACCGGATAGCTTTCCGGCTGCCGGAAGGCTTCGCCGTCGCGCTCAAGCCAGAGCACCCGGTAGGACAGGATGGCCGCCTCGGTCATGGCCTCGCGAAAGCCGTCCGGTACCGTGCCCAGATCCTCACCGATGACGAGGCAGCGCGCGCGCTGGCTTTCGAGCGCCAGGACCGCAAGCTGCTCTGGCAGGTTATAGCGGACATAGGCGCCATCCCGCGCCGATGCGCCGTCCGGCACCAGGAACAGCCGCGCCAGCCCCATGGCGTGGTCGATCCGCAAGGCGCCCGCATGGGCCATGTTGGCCTGCAGCAACCGCGCCTGCGCTGCGTAGCCGTCGCGGCGTATGGCAAGCGGATCGGGTGCAGGGAGGTTCCAGACCTGCCCATCCGCAGAGAAGGGGTCGGGCGGAGCGCCGATCGACACGCCGCGCGCCAGCACCTCCTGACAGGCCCAGGCCTCGGCCCCGTCGGGCGCGGCGCCCACGGCAAGGTCGCGGTAAAGGCCAAGCTCCAAACCGCTGCTTGCCGCCGCCTCGCCAAGCGCTTTATCCGCCAGCCATTGCTGGAACTTGACGAAGCGCACAGCCGGCCGGTTCGCCAGCGCGATCTCCGCCAAAGCACTCGCATCGCCCCGCCGCAGGGATTCCGGCCAGCTGTGCCAGCTCGGTTCCGAACGGCCTGCGCTGATCACCTCGAAAATGGCGAAGCGGTCCAGCACCTCAGCGCCTATCCTTTCAAAGGCGGCAAAGGAATTCTGCAGAGATATTGGGGCTGCGCCTTGTCTGGTCTCGAATGCCTCGAACGCCGCAGCGAGAACCTCCAGTTTGGCCTGCCAGACGGCCGAATAGTCGACCGCTGCCTTCAGCCGCAGTGCGGCGAAGAGCGTCTCGTGACGGCTCAGGACCGCCTGCACCTCCGGCGCATCGGCAAAGGGCAGGGCGGCGACGTCGAGATAGATAGGATCAAGGAAGCGCCGGTCGCTGGGGTGATAGGGGCTGGCGCGCTCGCGATCATTGCCGAACAGCGCATGCAGCGGGTTGAGGCCGAGCGTGACCGCGCCGGCCCGTTGCGTCGCCTTGCCGAATGCGCCGAGCGTCGTGAAGTCGCCAATGCCCTGATCGTCGTCCCGCCGCAGGGTGTACAGATGTGCGGCAAGGCCGAAGCGTCGCGCGTCAAGGGCGGGCGGCCTCCAGCAGGCTGCCGGCGCGACGATCAGATGGCAGGGCGAATCCAGCTTACCGTCCTCGATGAGGCTATAACGACCCATTTCAAATGCCGGCAAAATGATGGTTCGCCGTTGCGTGCCCGGCACAGGTTCGCCATCGTCCGGCCCGATATCGATGATGCGCACTGCGCCGCCCGGACCGGTGATCAGCAGCCGCGACCGCTGCCCGTTCGCGGATGCGAGTTCAAGCCGGATGGGCTGCCCCGCCTTGCCGGTCAGGACAAGGGGGAGCGCGCGCCCGGCCTGCTCGGTCCTGAGCCTTTGCAGGCTGGCGCGCGCCTCGGCTGTCGTTGCGGCCGGCAGCCGGAGACTGGCCAGCAGGGAGGACTGCACGTCGGGAGCGACGATCGTGCGCCGCCCGCTGACGTCCCACCACTCCGGCTCGATCCCTGCCGCGCGCGACAGGGCGGCAAGGACATCAGGATCAACGCCCGTGCGCCGGCGCGCCGGCTTGCCGGGCCGTTCGATGAGGCAACGGACGGAGCGTTCCGCGATCACAAGATGGCCGTCATCCGGATCGTGGCCGTCAAGGTCCTGCCAGCGCTGGCCAGGACGTTCCTCGGGGATCGAGACCGTCGCGCCGCCGCCGGCATTGATGATGACCAGCGCCCTGTCGCCGTCTGCCTGAAACCCTGCGATCAGCAGCCGCTGCTCCGGATCGGTCCAGTCTCCGGGTTGCATCGGGGCGCCGTCCGCCTTCAGCCACTCCACATCGGGCAGGCCGTCCGGATCATGCGCTTCGCCGGTCAGGGCCTTGTCTGATCGCAGCGCGGCATTGCCGAGACGCGCCGCGATCATGCGTGCGGCGTATGCGATCAGTTCCTGGTCCGCCTGCTCCCAGTCGAGCCAGGACACGGCGTTGTCCTGCGCATAGGCATTGTTGTTGCCGCCCTGCGTGCGGCCCATCTCGTCGCCCATGTTGAGCATCGGCGTGCCGCGTGACAGCAGCAAGGTGGCCAGCAGGGCGCGCATGTCACGCCGGCGTGCCGCGATGATCACGGGGTCGGCGGTGGCGCCCTCGACGCCATTGTTCCAGGAATGGTTGGCGTCGGTCCCGTCGCGATTGTCCTCGCCATTGCCGAGATTGTGCTTGCCGCTGTGGCTGACCAGGTCGGCGAGGGTCAGGCCATCATGCGCAGTGATGTAGTTGACGCTCCGGGACAGGGGCCGCCGACGCGCCGCAAAGACATCTGCGGAGCCGGCAAAGCGTGTCGCCATCTCGCCAATCAGGCCGCTGTCGCCGCGCCAGAAGCGCCGGGCCGTATCGCGGTAGCGGTCGTTCCACTCGCCCCAGCCCGCCGGAAA
This sequence comes from Hyphomicrobiales bacterium, assembly GCA_027483505.1. Lineage (GTDB taxonomy): Bacteria > Pseudomonadota > Alphaproteobacteria > Rhizobiales > Beijerinckiaceae > Allobosea. The sequence continues at coordinate 52,660 of JAIXUP010000066.1, read as the reverse complement.
GTTGCCAAGCTGATAGCCGCCCGGACCGATATCCCATGGCTCGGCGATCAGTTTGAGCCTGCTGAGGACAGGGTCCTGCGCAATGGCCAGGAGCAGCGGATGCTCCGGGTCGAAGCCCGCCGCCCGCCGCCCGAGCGTGGCCGCCAGATCGAAGCGGAAGCCGTGCACGCCGGCCTGTGTCGCAAAGCGCCTCAGGCTGTCCATGGCCAGCCGCAGAGCGCAGGGACGTTCCAGCGGGAGCGTGTTGCCGCAGCCAGCGTCATTCATGTAACGGCGCGGATCGTGCGGATCGAGCCGGTAATACCTGGCATTGTCGAGCCCCCGCATCGAAACGGTCGGGCCAAGCTCGTCGCCTTCGCCGGTATGGTTGAGCACGACATCCAGGATCGTCTCGATGCCATGCGCGGCAAGCCTGCCGACAGCCTCGCGCATCTCGTCCCAGCCGTCGGGCGCAAGGCGCGGGTCGGGCGCCCCGAACAAGACGGGACTATAGCCCCAGTAGTTGCTCAGGCCGAGCGGCGGCAGGTGGCGTTCGTCGAGCCAGGCGGCGACGGGCATCAGTTCCACGGCTGTGACGCCAAGATTGACGAGATGAGCCAGAGGGGCCGGTTCGGCCAATCCGGCGAAGCGGCCGCGCAACGCCTCGGGCACGCCGCGATGCAGTTTGGTGAACCCCCGCACATGCAGCTCATAGAGCACCGTGCGATCCCATGGAGAGATTGGCCCGGGCGAAAGGGCCGGCAACGGCGCGCTCACGACCGCCTTCGGCATGAACGGCGCGCTGTCAGTGGCATCAAACGACAGGTCGGCGTCGGGATGGCCCAGAGTATAGGCGAACATCGACGGATGCAGCGTGAACGGCCTGTCGATTGCGGCGCTGTGCGGGTCAAGCAGCAGCTTGTGGGCGTTGAACCTGTGGCCGTCGCGCGGCGCGAACGGACCATGGGCGCGCAGGCCGTAGCGCTGTCCAGGCCGGATGCCTGCCACATGGCCATGCCAGACATCGCCTGTCCGTTCGGGCAGCGCCAGCCGCGCGACCTCATTGTCAGCCGCATCGAACAGGCACAGCTCGATCCGCGTGGCATGGGCCGAGAACACGGCGACGTTGACGCCGTTCCCGGCAGGCGTGACGCCCATCGGCTCCGGCACGCCGGGGCTGACGCGATGCTCCTGCGCCATCAGGTGATGACGGAGGGGGCGCTGCGCCCGGTATGGTGCTCGATCCGGGCGAGATCGGCTGCGACGGTGATCAGATCGGCGAGCGCTGTTGCCGTAGCGAGGCCATGCCGCGCGCTGTCAGGCTCGTAGCGTTCGAGATAGACCCGGACGGTGGCGCCGGCTGTCCCGGTGCCGGACAGGCGGAAGACGATCCGTGAGCCGTCCTCCATCAGGATGCGGATGCCCTGCGCCCGCGAGACCGAGCCGTCGATGCTGTCATGATAGGCGAAGTCGTCGGCATGGGCGACATGCAGGGCGCCGAAGGTCCTTCCCTTCAGTCCCGGCAGCATCTCGCGCAGACGTGTCATCATGGCGTTGGCGCCGTCGCTCGGCACTTCCTCGTAATCGTGCCGGGCATAATAGTTGCGGCCATAGGTAGACCAGTGTTCCTTCACGATCGCGGCAACGCCCAGCTTGCGCGCCGCCAGGATGTCGAGCCAGAGCAGGACGGCCCAGAGCCCGTCCTTTTCCCGAACATGGTCCGAGCCCGTGCCCGCGCTTTCCTCGCCACAAATGCTGATCTGGCCGGCATCGAGCAGGTTGCCGAAGAACTTCCAGCCGGTGGGCGTTTCGAAGCAGGGTATGCCGAGCTTCGCGGCAACCCGGTCGGCGGCCTGGCTGGTCGGCATCGAGCGGGCAATCCCGGCAAGTCCTTTGGCATAGCCCGGCGCAAGGTGGGCGTTGGCGGCCAGGATGGCGAGGCTGTCCGATGGCGTCACGAACTGGCCCCGGCCGATGATCAGGTTCCGGTCGCCGTCGCCGTCGGAGGCCGCGCACAGATCAGGGGCTGCGGGCGACATGGCAAGATCGAGCAGGTGCCGCGCATGCACGAGGTTGGGGTCGGGGTGATGCCCGCCGAAATCGGGAAGCGGCGCGCCATTCTCGACAGAGCCCTTGGGAAAGCCGAGCGCCCCTTCCAGGATCGCATGCGCGTAGGGGCCCGTCACCGCCGACATGGCGTCGAAGCGCAGCCTGAGCCCGCCCTTGATGGCACTGCGGATGCGGTCAAAGTCGAACAGCGTCTCCATGAGGGCCTGATAGTCCGTGACCGGGTTGACGATCTCGACGATCATCTCGCCATCCCGGCCGGGGATGCGGACCTCTCCGGCGCGGTCAAGGTCGAGCGCCACGGCGTCTGCGATTAGGTAGCGATCGATCGTGCCCGTCCGCTGGAAGATCGCCTCGGTGATTTTCTCTGGCGCCGGGCCGCCATTGCCGGTGTTGTACTTGATCCCGAAGTCGCCATCCGGGCCGCCCGGATTGTGGCTTGCTGACAGGATCAGGCCGCCAAAGGCCTTGCGCTTGCGGATCAGATGCGAGGCTGCCGGTGTCGACAGGATGCCGCCCTCGCCGATGACCAGGCGGCCGAAACCGTTCGCGGCTGCCATCCGGATCACCGTGGCGATGACCTCGCGGTTGAGGTAGCGCCCGTCGCCGCCCACCACCAGCGTCTGCCCATCCTTGCCGTCGAGGCTGTCGAACACGGACTGGATGAAGTTCTCGGCATAATGTGGCGCAGCGAACTCCGGAACCTTCTTGCGCAGGCCCGATGTGCCCGGCTTCTGCCCTGCGATCGGCCTGGTTGGAATCGAACGCATCATTGTTGTCTCCCGTCAAATCATTGCGGCGCGTGCCCGGCCAGCGCGCGGTAGAGGTTTGCATAGGCCTTCGCCGGAGCGTCCCATGACACGTCCTGCGCCATGCCTTGGCGAACCAGCGCCTTGAACGCCCGTGGGGTGTGATGGAGCGCAATGGCGCGGTCAAGTGCGGCCGCAAGGCCCGCTTCGTTGACCGCGTCGAACACAATTCCGGTGTGCCCGTCGGCGACGGTGTCGGCAAGCCCGCCGACCTTGCTCACCATCGGCACGGTTCCGTAGCGCAGTGCGCACAACTGCGTGAGGCCGCAGGGCTCGAACCGTGAGGGCACCATCAGGAAGTCGCTCCCCGCCTGGATCTGATGCGCCAGCGTCTCGTCATAGCCGATCGTGCAGGAGACCTTGCTCTTGTGTTCGTCCGCCAGCTTCCTGAAGGCCGCTTCAAGTTCCGCCTCGCCGGCGCCGAGCAAGGCCAACTGGCCACCGCCCGCGATCAGGCGCGGCAGGGCGGCGGGCAACAGGTCAAGCCCTTTCTGCCAGGACAGCCGGCTGATGATGCCGAACAGCGGCGCGTCTGGTCCGATGGTAAGCCCGAGGCGCGCTTGCAAGGCTGTCTTGTTTGCCGGCTTTTCTTTGAGTGTGGAAACATCATAACGTGCCGTGATCAGAGTGTCGCTGGCAGGGTTCCAGACCTCGGTGTCGATGCCATTCAGGATGCCGCTCACCGCATCCCCACGGTAGCGCAGCAGGCCGTCGAGGCCCATGCCGCCCTGCTCTGTGCGGATCTCGTCGGCATAGGTCGGCGAAACCGTGGTGACATGGGTCGACAGCTGCAGGCCTGCTTTCAGATAGCCGATCATCCCATGATGCTCGATGCCGTCGAAGCGAAAGGCGTTGTCCGGCAATCCGAGGCGGGGCAGCAGCGAGGCCGGGAACTGCCCCTGGAAGGCGAGATTGTGCACCGTCATCACCGACGCGGGGGGCTGTGGACCGCCATAGGCGAGGTAGGCCGCTGTCAGGCCCGACTGCCAGTCATGGGCATGCAGGACCGCTGGTCTGTAGCTCCGGATCGCGCCGCGTCCGATGCTCGCGGCGATGGCGGCGAGCGCGGCGAAGCGGATGGCGTTGTCCGGCCAGTCACGGCCGTCGGGTCCGAGATAGGGGTTGCCGGGCCGTTCATACAGGTGGCTTGCCGACAGCACGAGCAGGTCCAACCCCGCAGCGGCGCCGCGCAGCACGGTTGCAGGTCCACCGAACAGGTCAGGGATGACGAGCACGGTCTGGGACTTCTCCAGCGCCGCGAGCACGGCCGGATAGCCCGGCACAAGCGTGGTCACGGCCACGCCCTGCCGTCCAAGTGCTGCGGGCAAGGCCCCGACGACATCGGCCAGTCCGCCCGTCTTGACCAGCGGGTAGATTTCCGACGCAACAGCCAGGACCTCGAGCGTCTTTCGCGTCATCCGAGCCGGTCGATCATCGATTGCGTAACGAGGCAGATGCCGCTCTCGGTGCGGCGGAAGCGTTTGGCGTCCTCGATTGGATCTTCGCCGACGACAAGCCCGTCCGGAATGTGCACGCCCCGGTCGATGACCACGCGCGTCAGGCGCGCCGACCGGCCAACCTCGACATAGGGCAGGATCACCGCCTCCTCCACCTTGCTGAAGGAGTTGATCCGTGCGCCAGTGCACAGCAGCGTCCGCTTGAGCGTCGCGCCGGAGACGATGCAGCCGCCGGAGACCAGCGATGACACGGCCATGCCGCGCCGCCCGTCCTCGTCGTGCACGAACTTGGCCGGCGGTGTGATCTCGCCATAGGTCCAGATCGGCCAGTCCTTGTCGTAAAGATCGAGATCCGGGACGATGTCGGTCAGGTCGATATTGGCCTGCCAGTAGGCGTCGATGGTGCCGACGTCGCGCCAGTAGGATGCGGCCTCCTTGCTCGACCGCACGCAGGAGCGGGAGAAATGGTGGGCGAAGGCACGCCCGTTCTTGACGAGATAGGGGATGATGTCCTTGCCGAAGTCGCGGCTCGAGGTCGGATCGTTTGCGTCCCGCGTCAGTTCATCAAGCAGGAACTTTGTCTTGAAGACATAGATGCCCATGCTGGCCAGCGCGACGTCCGGCTTGCCCGGCATGGCGGGCGGGTCCTTCGGCTTTTCCAGGAAGTCGATGATCCGGTCTTTCTCGTCGATGTGCATCACGCCGAAGCCCGACGCTTCGCGCCTCGGCACTTCGAGGCAGCCGATCGTCACATCCGCATTGGTGTTGGCATGCTGTTGGAGCATGTGCTCGTAGTCCATCTTGTAGACATGGTCGCCGGCGAGGATGACCATGTACTCGGCCCCGGCGCCCTCGATGATGTCGATGTTCTGGTAGACCGCGTCCGCAGTGCCGGCATACCACTGGTCTTCCGAGATGCGCTGGCTCGCGGGCAGGATGTCGAAGCTCTCGTTGCGCTCCTGCCGGAAGAAGTTCCAGCCCCGCTGGAGATGCCGGATCAGGCTGTGCGCCTTGTATTGCGTTGCGACGCCGATGCGGCGGATACCGGAGTTGAGCGCATTCGACAGGGCGAAGTCGATGATCCGCGACTTGCCGCCGAAATAGACGGCCGGTTTGGCGCGGCGGTCGGTGAGTTCCATCAGCCGGCTGCCGCGGCCGCCCGCCAGCACATAGGCCATGGCCGAGCGCGACAGCGGCGCGCTGGCCCCGACCGCACGGTTGATGGAAGGCGTCGCGTCGGCGTCGCTGGTTCTGATCCGTGTCGGCATTCCCGTGCGATCCCTCATCCGGCGCCGCGTGAGCGGCCTGTCTGTCGCGCCTAGGTCAGGTGCTGTTGTCGTCAGGTTCGTATGTCAGGTAGATTGTGGCAAGGGGTGGCACGGTGATCTGTGCCGAAGCTTCGAATCCGTGCTGCGGCTGCGGTTCGGCGAAGGCCATGCCGCGATTGCCGATTCCCGAACCGCCATAGATGTCTGCGTCGGTGTTGAGGATCTCGCGCCAGCGTCCGGCATTCGGCAAGCCGATCCTGTAGCCCTCGCGCGGCACGGGCGTGAAGTTGCAGACCACCGCCACGGGCGGGGCGCCGTCATCGGAAAAGCGCAGCCAGGCGAGCACGGACTGTTCGCTGTCATCGGCCACGATCCAGCGAAAGCCGGCGGGCTCGCAGTCGAGTCGATGCAGGGCAGGCGTGTTGCGGTGGAGGTGATTGAGATCGCGGACCAAGCGCTGCACACCGGCATGCAGCGGAACTTCGCGCAGGTGCCAGTCAAGCGAAGTGTCGTGGTTCCATTCCCGGCCTTGCGCGAACTCCTGCCCCATGAACAGCAGCTTCTTGCCCGGGTGCCCCCACATGAAGCCGTAATAGGCCCTCAGATTGGCGAAGCGCTGCCACTCGTCGCCAGGCATGCGACCAAGGATCGTGCCTTTGCCGTGCACAACCTCGTCATGCGACAGCGGCAGCACGAAGTTCTCGCTGAAGGCGTAGAGCAGCCCGAAGGTCATCTTGTCGTGATGCCAGCGGCGATGGGCGGGATCCTTGCCCATGTACTGGAGCGTATCGTTCATCCAGCCCATGTTCCACTTGAAGCCGAAGCCGAGCCCGCCGGCATGGACCGGTTGCGACACCCCCGGCCAGGCGGTCGATTCCTCAGCGATGGTGACCGCGCCCGGAAACTGCCCATAGACCAGCGTGTTCACGGTCTGGAGAAACCGAACGGCCTCGCGGTTCTGGTTGCCGCCCTCGGCATTGGGCAGCCATTCGCCGGCCTTCCGCGAATAGTCGAGGTAGAGCATCGATGCGACCGCATCGACCCTGAGCGCGTCGACATGAAATTCGTCGAGCCAGTAGAGCGCGTTGGCGGCCAGGATATTGGCCACCTCGCGGCGTCCGAAGTCGTAGATCGCAGTGTTCCAGTCGGGATGAAAGCCGCGCCGCGGGTCGGCGTGCTCATACAACGCCGTGCCGTCGAACTGCGCCAGCCCATGCACGTCGACGGGGAAGTGCGCCGGCACCCAGTCGATGATGATGCCGAGCCCTGCCTGGTGCGCAGCATCGACGAAACGGCGGAAGCCGTCGGCATCGCCAAAGCGGCTGGTGGGGGCGAACAGCCCGATCGGCTGGTAGCCCCAGGATGCGTCCAGTGGATGCTCCGACACAGGCATCAGCTCGATATGGGTGAAGCCCATGCCGGCCGCATAGGGAACAAGTTGCGCGGCCAGTTCGTCATAGCTCGGAAAGCCGCCATCCCCGTTTCGCCGCCACGAGCCGAGATGAACCTCGTAGGTCGACATCGGCGCCCTGCGCCGGTCGCCGGCGCCGCGGCCGGCCATCCAGGCGCCGTCGCCCCAGCGATGCCGGCTGGGCAGCGGCACGCGTGAGGCCGTGGAGGGCCGCACCTCGGCCTGCTGGCCCATCGGGTCCGCCTTCAGCGGCAGAAGCCTTCCATCCGCCGCCAGCACTTCGAACTTGTAGGCGCAGCCCGGCGGTGCGCCGGGAATGAAGATCTCCCACAACCCGGAGGTGACCCTACGGCGCATCGGATGCCGGCGGCCGTCCCAGTCATTGAAGTCGCCGACGACCGAAACGCGGGCGGCATGGGGCGCCCAGACGGCGAAATGGACGCCGTCAAGCTCATGATGCCGTATCGGATGGGCGCCCAGCCGCTGATACAGCGTGCGGTGCGTTCCTTCGACCAGCAGGTAGTCGTCCACCTCGCCAAGCACGGGCGGCAGGCGGTAGGGATCGTCGATCAGCCAGCGCCCCGCCGTGTTCGATGCCTCAAGCCTGTATGGATCCGCGACTGGCGTCGCCAGCAGACCCTCGAAGAAGCCCGCATCATGGCGCCGCGTCAGCTTGCCGATCACGTTGCCGGACGCGCCGATCAGTGAAACGGCCTCCGCGTGCGGGACAAAAGCCCGGATCACGGTGCCGGAAACGCTGGCATGCGGCCCGAGCAGCGCGAAGGGATCATGGTGGCGGGCCTCGACCAGTGCGGCAATCTCGGCATCCGTTGCGCGCCACGGGTCCACGGCCATCTCAGCGGCTCAACCGGGACAAGGACCGCATCATGCGGGTGTGCCGACTTTCCAGATTTCGGAGGCATACTCGGCGATCGCGCGGTCCGATGAGAACCAGCCCATCCGCGCGGTGTTGAGGATCGCCTTGCTCCACCATTGCGCCGGCTGCTGCCAGAGGTCGTCGAGCTTGCGCTGGGCGCCGAAATAGCTGTCGAAATCGCCCGCGACCATGAAATGATCATGATAGGTCACGGCGTCGACGAGCCCCCTGAAGCGGTCCGGCTCGTCCGGCGAGAACACGCCGCCCCGCACCGCGTCGAGAACCTCCTTGAGCACGGGCGAGCCGGCGATGGTGGACTGCATGTCGATGCCTTCAGCCCGCCGCGCCGCCACCTCGGCCGTCGTCATGCCGAAGATGCAGATATTGTCGGCCCCGACATGCTCCTGCATCTCGACATTGGCGCCGTCGAGCGTGCCGATGGTGAGCGCGCCATTCAGCGCGAACTTCATGTTGCCGGTGCCGGAGGCCTCCATGCCGGCGGTGGAGATCTGCTCGGAGAGGTCTGCCGCCGGGATGATCGCCTCCGCCAGCGAGACGTTGTAGTTCGGCAGGAACACGACCTTGAGCAGGCCCCGGATCGCTGGATCGCCGTTGACCACGCGCGCCACGTCATTCGCCAGCTTGATGATCAGTTTGGCCTGATGATAGCTCGCGGCGGCCTTGCCGGCGAAGATCTTGACGCGCGGCTTCCAGTCCTTCGTCGGCTGGGCCCGGATCGCGTCATACAGCGCGATGGTTTCGAGGATGTTGAGCAGCTGGCGCTTGTACTCGTGGATGCGCTTGATCTGCACATCGAACAGCGCGTCCGGATCAAGCTTGATGCCGAGCCGGTCCTTGACGATGGCGGCGAGCACCAGCTTGTTGGCGCGTCGTTCGGCCCTGAAGCGCTGGCGAAAGGCGGCATCCTGCGCAAACGGCTCCAAAGCGGTCAGCCCGGAGGGATCATCCATCAGGCGGGGCCCGGCCGCTTCCACGAGGAGGCGCGTCAGGCCCGGATTGGCCTCGAACAGCCAGCGCCGGAAGGTGATTCCATTGGTCTTGTTGACGATCCGCCCCGGAAACACGGCGTTGAGGTCGTGAAACACGGTCTGCCGCATCAGGTCCGTGTGCAGGGCGGAAACGCCGTTGACCTTGTGCGAACCGATGAAGGCGAGGTTGCCCATGCGGACACGCCGGCCATTGTGCTCGTCGATCAGAGAAACGGACGACATCAGCCCGTCATCGAGCGCCGGATTGCGCCGCACGGATTCAAGCTGCGCTGCATTGATCATATAGATGATCTGAATGTGGCGCGGCAGCAGCCGCTCAAGCAGCGGCACAGGCCAGCTCTCCAGCGCTTCGGGCAGCAAGGTGTGGTTCGTGTAGGAGAACGTGTGGCGCGTGATGTCCCAGGCCTCATCCCAGTCCAGCATGTGCTCGTCGATGAGAATGCGCATCAGCTCCGGCACGGCGATGGCGGGGTGGGTGTCGTTGAGCTGGATCGCGGCATGGTCGGACAGGGTCTTGACTGTGCCATGCTGGCTGATGTGCCGGCGCACCAGGTCCTGCAGCGAGGCGGAGGCGAAGAAATACTCCTGCCGCAGCCGCAACTCCTGGCCCGCAGGCGTCGCGTCGGAGGGGTACAGCACCTTCGAGACGGCTTCGAGCCGGACACGGTCCGCAAGCGCTCCGACATGGTCGCCCCGGTTGAAGGCGTCGAGCCTGAGCGGGTCACTTGATTTGGCCGACCACAGCCGCAGCGTGTTGACATGCTGGCCGCGCCAGCCGACCACGGGGGTGTCATAGGCCACGGCGTCGACGGTTTCGGCCGGGCGCCAGACATGGTGCGCCTCGCCGTCAACTCGTGTCAGCGCTTCCACCGCGCCGCCGAACCCGACCGGATAGGCGACCTCCGGCCGCTCGAACTCCCAGGGATTGCCGAAGGCCAGCCAGTTCTCTGGGTATTCCAGTTGCCAGCCATCTTTGATGCGCTGGCGGAACAGGCCGTGGTCGTAGCGGATGCCATAGCCATAGGCGGCGATCGATAGCGTCGCCATGCTTTCCATGAAGCAGGCTGCAAGCCGACCGAGTCCGCCATTGCCCAGTGCGGCGTCCGGCTCAAGCGCGCGCAGGCGCTCAAGGTCGACGCCAAGGCCGGCGAGCGCGCTGCGCGCCGTCGCCGTCAGGCCGAGATTGCCGAGCGCGTCGCCGAGCAGCCGGCCGATCAGGAACTCGAGCGATAGGTAGTAGACGCGCTTGCGGCCGTCGCCATAGACCGTTCGCGTGGTCTGCATCCAGCGGTCGACGATGCGGTCGCGCGTCGCCAGCACGGTGGCAATCAGCCAGTCCCGGTCCGATGCGTTGTCCGGGTCCTTGCCGACGTCATAGGTCAGCTTCGACAGGATCGCGTCCGCGAAGGCGTCGCTCGCCTTACTCGACAGGGGCTGTGGCGCTGAGCTTGTGCTGGGCATGGGCACCGATGGGCAGGAACATGGATCGGAGAGCGGGAACTGGACTGCGAACACATATAGTGAAGCATCGCTGTCGGCGCGAGGCAAACTCACGCGAGCGCGGCGTGCTCCTGCGTGACGTAGGCTATGCGGACCATGTTGGTCGCGCCGGGCTTGCCGAAGGGAACCCCTGCCACGACTGTGATGCGGTCGCCGACCTTGGCATAACCTTCGCGGACCGCGAACTTGCAGGCGCGGGAGGCCATGTCCTCCATGTCGCTGGCGTCCTTGGTCAGCACCGGATGAACGCCCCAGACCAGGGTCAACCGGCGCGCCGTGGCGCGGTTTGGCGTCAGGGCGATCACTGTCGAGTTGGGTCGTTCGCGGGCGATGCGCATGGCCGTCGAGCCCGACGAGGTCCAGGCGCAGATCGCGGTCAGATTGAGCGTGTCGGTGATCTGGTGCGCCGAGGCGGCGATCGCGTCCGCCCCCGTCATCTCCGGCGTCGCCCGCTGCCCGTCGATCAGCGCGCGGTAGACAGGGTCGCTCTCCACCTCCTCGGCGATGCGGTTCATCATCGTGACCGATTCGATCGGATAGGCGCCAGAGGCGCTTTCCGCCGACAGCATCACGGCATCAGCGCCTTCGAACACGGCCGTCGCCACATCCGAGACTTCGGCGCGGGTCGGCACGGGCGCCGTGATCATGCTTTCCAGCATCTGGGTCGCCACCACCACCGGCTTTCCGGTCCGGCGCGCCGCGCGGGTGATGCGCTTCTGGGTGCCCGGAACCTTTTCGAGCGGCATTTCGACGCCGAGATCGCCGCGCGCCACCATCAGCGCGTCGGCGGCCTCCATGATCGCGTCGAGCCTCAGCACGGCCTGCGGCTTTTCGATCTTGGCGAGAATCGCCGCGCGGCGGCCCACGATCTTGCGCAGTTCGGCGATGTCCTCGGGGCGCTGCACGAAGGACAGCGCGATCCAGTCCACGCCAACTTCGGCCGCGACCTCGGCGTCGGCCCTGTCCTTGTCCGTCATGGCGGAGACCGGGATCACCGTGTCGGGCAGGCTGACTCCCTTGCGGGCCTTGAGCACACCGCCGATGACGACGCGTGTCACGGCCTTTGTCTTGGTGGCGCTTTCGACGACCAGCTTGAGCTTGCCGTCATCGAGGATGAGCGCATGCCCCTTCTCCAGCGCTTCGAGGATCTCCGGATGCGGCAGGTGCACCCGGGTCGCGTCGCCGGCCTTCTTGTCGCTGTCGAGGGAGAACCTCGCCCCGACTTCGAGCATCACGCCGGCTTCATCCGCAAAGGTCCCGACGCGCAGCTTCGGCCCCTGCAGGTCGACCAGGATGCCGACCGGCCGGCGATAGACATTCTCAAGGGCGCGCAGCATCGCCACCTTCTCCGCCAGCTGTTCGCGCGGCAGGTGGCTCATGTTGAGGCGGAAGACATCGGCCCCGGCTTCGAAGAGCTTGCCGGCCATCTCCGGATTGGAGGAGGCCGGGCCGAGCGTGGCGAGGATTTTGACGCGGCGGTGGCGGCGCATGGTCATCAGGTGTCCGTTCTCTAACGCGGCGCGTCAGTCAGTTGAATGGTCCAGCTTTTTTGCTCGCCGGTATCGACCTCGAAGAAGCTGGCCCGGTCGAAGCCGCGCGGCAGGCAGTCCTCGATACCACGGATCGTGAACTCCCGATTGCGCACGCACATGATCGACTTTCCGGTCCACTCGCCGCCTTTGTCGTAATCGATGGCGTGGATGTAGTAGAACCGCGCCGCGAGCGTGCCGCGCAGGATCGTCTCGCAGCCGCGCGGGCTCAGGTTCCACCATCCCTCGGTGATCCAGCCTTGCGCGTCGCGGTAGCCCAGTGCAACCCCGACGCGGCTGGCGGTGGTGTTGCAGATCCTCAGGTCAGCTTTCGCCACGCCCGACAACAGCAGCCCTGACAGCAGGGTCAGGCTGGCCAGTGCGATCCGTGCGGAAAGGGCGGAGCGGATCATGGATCGATCAGAATGACGCGGCAGTCATTCACATTGGTGAGGGTTGGACCGGGGATGAGAAGGTCGCCAAGGGCCTCGAAGAAGCCGGTCGAATCATTGTCCGCCAGCCGCCCTGCCGCGTCGATGCCGAGCCTCTGTGCCCGTGTCAGGGTGGTGGCGTCGATCAACGCGCCGGCAGGATCGCTGGCCGCGCCGCCGCCGCCATCGGTTCCGTCCGTGTCGCCCGAGACCGCGGCGATGCCCGCCTCGCCGCGCAAGGCGAGGGCGAGCCCAAGCGCGTACTCCTGGTTGGGGCCGCCGCGCCCCTTCCCGGCGATGGTCACGGTCAGTTCGCCGCCCGAGATCAGCGCCGCGCGCCGGCCTTCGGCTTTCAGCGCCATAGCGCGCTCCGCATGTTGGGCCGCCACCGTCCGCGCTTCGCCCTCGACATCGGCGCCCAGCGAGATCGCGTCGTAGCCAAGCGCGGCGCAGCGCCCGGCCGCAGCCATGATCGCATCAGCCGGCCGGGCAATGATCCGGAAAGCGGAGCGCGCCAGCGCAGGATCGCCGGGCTTGGCTGTTTCCGTGGCATGCGAGCCCAGCAAGAGCGACGCACTCTCGGGCAAGGCGATGCCATATTTTGCGATCACGGCCCGCGCGTCGGCATTGGTCGAAGGATCCGCGACCGTCGGACCCGAGGCGATGATGGCGGGATTGTCGCCCGGCACGTCCGAGACGGCGAGCGTCAGCACAGGGGCCGGCCAGGCTGCCAGGGCGAGACGTCCGCCCTTGATCAGGGACAACCGCTTGCGCACGGTGTTGATCTCGTCGATCGAGGCGCCCGAACGCAACAGCGAGCGCGTGATCCCCTGCTTCTCGGCCAGGGTCAGCGCTCCGGCGGGGGCGATCCAGTTGGCGGAACCGCCTCCCGAAAGCAGCACGAGCACGAGATCGTCAGGCCCCGCCTCGCTCGCGAGGTCGAGCGCCCGCCTTGCTGCTTCGACGCTGTTGGCGTCCGGTACCGGGTGGCCAGCCTCGATCATCGGCACCACGCGCGTCGGCGCGCCATAGCCATGCCGCGCCACGGCCACGCCTGTGATGCGGGCCGGATCGACGTTCAGCGTGTCGAGGTAGTGGCTCTCGGCGGCCGGGGTCATGCTGCCGGCGGCCTTGCCGGCGGCGAGGACGATGAGCCGGCCCCTGGGCATGGCGGGCAGGTGCGGCACGAGGCTGCGCGCGGGCAGGGCCGCTTCGACCGCGGCGGCGTAGATCGACGTGAGCAACGCGCGAAGCGATGGATCCACTGGCATGCGCACTTCTTGAACGAAGATGTTTCTTCAGGCGAAGGATGAAATCTTGTTAGACCGATTTGACAAGCTGTGTCATCTGCAATCGCGGATCGGGTCGGGCTGGGGCTGATGGCTGAACGGGACGTTGACAGGCCTGCGGAGGCAACGCTGCCGCTCGCGATCGGGGATGTCGAGCGCATCCAGGGTTCACTCGGGTCCGGGGCCCTTGTCCTGTGCGACCATGCCTCAAACGCGATCCCGCCGGAGCTGGATGGGCTCGGCCTGCCGCCGGCGCAGCGCGAGCGCCACATCGCCTACGACATCGGCGCGGCCTGGGTCAGCCGCCGGCTCGCGGCCCGGCTTGGTTGTCCGGCCCTGTTGTCGACCTTCTCGCGGCTGCTGATCGATCCGAATCGGGGCCGCGATGATCCAACCCTCGTGATGCGGCTGTCCGATGGTGCGATCGTGCCCGGCAACGCGACGCTGGATGAAGCCGGGATCGCGGCACGGATCTCACGCTACTACGAGCCCTATGACACGGCCATCGGCGACGCGATCAGGGCCGCGATGGCGGCGGGATGTCCGCCGGCCATCATCTCGCTGCATTCGTTCACACCGGTCTGGCGCGGGCAGCCGCGCCCCTGGCACATCGGCCTGCTCTGGGACCGTGACGACCGACTGACCACACCGCTGTTCGCGGCCTTGCGCGCCGAACCGGCCCTGATCGTGGGTGACAACGAGCCCTATGCGGGCTGGCTCGAGGGCGACACGATCGATCGTCATGCCACCCGCGCCGGGCTGCCGAATGTCCTGATCGAGCTCAGGCAGGACCTGATCGCGACGAGGGCGGATGCTGAGGCCTGGGCTGACCGGCTCGCCGATATGCTGCGGCCAATCCTCGCCGGTTGGCGGACGGACATGGCGCGCCCCCTCGCAATTGCCGGCGCAGGTTCCTAGATCGGGGTTACGCCCACGCCAGGAGAGCCACCATGTCCGACATCGATCCCAAGACCATGACGGAACTTGAGGCTGCGGCCTTCCGTCGCCTCGTCCAGCATCTGCGTGACCGCGCCGAGGTCCAGAACATCGACATGATGAACCTGGCCGGGTTCTGCCGGAACTGCCTGTCGAATTGGCTCAAGGATGCGGCCGACGCCCGCGGGCTGGCGCTGAGCAAGGACGCCAGCCGCGAACTCGTCTATGGCATGAGCTATGACGCCTGGAAGGCACTGCATCAGGGCGAGGCCACAGCCCAGCAGAAAGCGGCCTTCGAGGCGAACAAGCCACAGCATTGACGCGCCGACGGGTTGACGCGGCGCTGCGAAGGCATCACGTCAGCCCTGTCCATCAGGGAACCCGCATCATGTCCGACGCCATTCAGGGCGACCAGCTCAAGTCCATCGTTCAGCGCATCGAACGTCTTGAGGAAGAGAAGAAGACCATCGCTGACGACATCAAGGAGGTCTACTCCGAGGCCAAGGCCAATGGCTATGACGTCAAGGTCCTGCGCAAGGTGATCTCGATCCGCAAGCGCGACCTGCGCGAGCGCCGGGAAGAGGAAGCCGTGCTTGATCTGTATCTGCAGGCCGTGGGCGAATCGGCCTGAGCCGGGTGAGGTCGCAAGAGCCGGGCAGGGGAGGCCATGCCGCGACTGCTCCTTGTCGGCAGCGAGGACTGGCTCTTCGCCTTGCGCCATCTGCCTGCGGTCAGGGCGGCGCGTGAGCTTGGCCTGGATCCGGTCGTCGTGGCCCGCGAGCGCGGCCATCGCCGCCTGATCGAGGCGACCGGGGCGCGCTTCGTGACCCTGCCCGAGCCGACGAGAGGGCGTTCGCCGGAGCGCCTGTGGCGGCAGGCGACCGCGCTGCGCCGCATCATTGCCGACGAGAGCCCGGACCTGTTGCAGTGCTTCGGGCCAAGAGCTGTTCTTCTCGGGCGTACGGCGGCCCTGCTGGCCAGAAGCAAGGCCGCATCCATCTGTGCCTTTAACGGCCTCGGGCCCCTCGCAGCGCGCCCCGATGCCGCCGGAGCGCTGGTGCGGCTGTTGGCCCGTGCGGGGCTGGCCGCTTTGGCCTCGCGCGGCGATCTGCTGCTGTTCGACAATCCCGATGACCCGGCATCGTTCGGCCTGACGGAGGCCGTGCCGGACCGGGTTCGGGTGATGGGCGGGCTGGGCGTCGACCCCATCCTGCATGGTCCCGAACCGCTGCCCTGGGCACCGCCGCTGAAACTGGCGTTCGCGTCGCCGCTGTTATGGGCCAATGGCCCGGATCTCGCCGTGGCTGCGGTCGGAATGGCACGCAACCAGGGCTTGGACGTCACCCTGTCCCTGATTGGCGCACCCTTTGCGCCGTCGCGCCGCGCTGTCCCGGCCGCGACCCTGTCGGGATGGAGCGCGCAGCCGGGCGTGAACTGGTACGGACCGACGCCTGACTTCGGCCAGATCTGGCGGCAGCACCACGCGCTGATCCTGCCATCCCGTGGCGGCGATGGCCTCCCTGCGATCCTGCCGCAGGCGGCGGCTGCCTGCCGGGCGGTGATCACCACCGATGTCGCTGGCTGCGGCTCCTTCGTGCGCGACGGCATCGACGGCCGCATCGTGCCGTCTGGCGATGTCGAGGCGCTGACGGAGGCGATCGCGCTCATGGCGCGCGCTCCGGGGCTGGTGGAGCGCATGGGCCGCGCGGGCCGTGACAAGATCCTTGCCGGCTATGCCGAACGCGACGTGATGGACGCCCTGAAGGCCATATGGCGCGAACGGTTGTCCGGGCAGGGCGTCGCGTGAGCGCGCCCCCGGCCCACTCGCCCGCCGCGCGACGAGCTTTCGTGCTGGCCAACACACGGCTGCATCCGGTCCCCCATGCGCCTGAGATTTCCCTGCATGTCGCCGATGAGGCGACGCCGCTCTGGCTCAGGACCGAGGAGGAACTGGGCGAGATCGGGCTGCCGCCGCCCTTCTGGGCTTTCGCATGGGCCGGCGGACAGGCGCTGGCCCGTTACGTGCTCGACAACCCGGAGCTGGTTCGGGGGCGGCGCGTGCTGGATTTTGCCTCGGGCTCCGGCCTGGTGGCGATTGCTGCGGCCCTGGCCGGCGCGGCGTCAGTGGATGCCGCCGAGATCGATCCGTTCGCGCTGGCTGCGATGGACCTGAACGCGGCGGCCAACGGGGTCCGCTTTCGCGCGCTCGAACAGGACCAGATTGGTCTGGATGACGGCTGGCAGACGGTTCTGGCCGGCGACATCTGCTACGAGCGCGAACTTGCGGCCCGGGTCATCGACTGGCTGGCCGGGCTGGCGGCGCGCGGCGCGGTTGTTCTGGTGGGCGACCCCGGCCGGGCCTATCTGCCGAAGGAGCGGCTGGTTCCGCTTGTCAGCTATGCCGTTCCGGTGACGCGGGAACTCGAGGATCTTGCGATCAAGCAGACCACCGTGTGGCGGCTCAAGCCCTGACCTCAGCCGAACTCCTTGCGCAGATCGATGGTGGAGCGCGTGCCGACATCCTCGAAATGGGTGTCGAGCCACTTGCGGGCCGCCGCCCTGCCGGCCTTTTTCAGCATGACGAAAAAGTCCCATTTGGCGTCGGCCTTGGAGGAGGCGTCGATGTCCTTGAGCGACTCGGACAGGGCGATCCGGTGCATCAGGACCTTCTTGTACTCGGCTGTCGAGAGCTTGCCCTTGTCGATCAGCCGGGTCACGAAGTCGATCGCGCGCATCTCGCGCAGCAAGGTCGCATTGAAGGTGATCTCGTTCAGCCGGTTCTGGATATCGCGCGGCGTCATCGGCGTGCCTTTGCGCTCGACCGGGTTGATCTGCACCAGCAGGATGTCATCGGTGCCAGAGCCATAGATCAGCGGATAGAGCGCAGGATTGCCCATGTAGCCGCCGTCCCAGTACGGCACGCCGTCGATCACCACCGCCTGGAAGATGGTGGGCAGGCAGGCCGAGGCCATGACATGGTCGGCCGTGAGTTCATGGCCTTCGAAGATCTTGACCTTGCCGGTCTCGACATTGGTGGCGGCGATGAAGAGCTTGATGTCGGTGCAGGCCCGCACTCGCTCGAAATTGATCTCGTTCTCCAGAAAGTCCCTGAGCGGATTGATGTTGAGCGGGTTGAAATTGTAGGGGCTGGCGGATTGCTTGAACACGTCGAGCCAGAAAGCCCCGATGCCGAAGCCGTTCAGCGGTGACGCGCTGAGAAAGCTGTCGAAGACCGTTCGCTGGGTTGCGCTCAGCTTGCCGTCGCTGCTGACCGCGCGCCAGTAGGCTTCCAGCTTTGCGCGGGCCCCTTTGGCGCCGCCATCAAGCCAGCCATTGGCCAGCACCACGGCATTCATCGCTCCGGCGCTGGTCCCCGAGATCGCCTCGATCGCGAGACGCCCGTCCTCCAGCAACAGATCGAGCACACCCCAGGTGAAGGCGCCGTGGGCACCGCCGCCCTGAAGCGCCAGGGAGATGGGCTTCCGGGCGGCGCTCACGCCGCCGTCCAGCCGCCATCGACGGAAATCGTCGTCCCCGTCATCGATGCGGCCGCGTCGGAGGCGAGGAACAGGGCGGTCGCGGCCACTTCCTCGATGGAAACAAAGCGCTTGGTCGGCTGGGCCTTCAGCAGCACCTCGTTGATCACCTCGTCGCGCGTCATGTTGCGCGCGGCCATCGTGTCCGGGATCTGCTTCTCCACCAGCGGTGTCCAGACATAGCCCGGCGCGATGCAGTTGACGGTGATCCCGTCGGTTGCGACCTCAAGGGCGACAGTCTTCGCCATGCCGGCGACCGCATGCTTGGAGGCGACGTAGGCCGACTTGAACGGTGACGCGACGAGGCTGTGGGCGGAGGTGATGTTGATGATCCGGCCCCATTTGCGGGCCTTCATGCCCGGAATCGCCGTGGCGGTCGCATGGTAGGCGGAATAGAAATTGATCCGCATGATCAGGTCGAGCTTGTCCTTGGGAAAGTCCTCGATCGGGGAGACGTGCTGGATTCCGGCATTGTTGACGAGGATATCGACCGCCCCGAAGGCCGCTTCGGCGCGCTTGACCAGGCCCCGGACGTCATCGGTCTTGGCCATGTTCGCGGGGTCGAACAGCGCCTTCACCCCGAATTGCGCCTCGATCCCGGCGCGTATCGTCTCACAGTCGGGCGTCGGCAGTCCGTTCAGGACGATGTTGCAACCTTCGGCGGCGAAGGCCTTGGCGATGCCGAGGCCGATGCCGCTGGTGGAGCCGGTGATCACGGCAGTGCGGTTCTTCAGGGCCATGGGGATGTCCTTGCGCGATGGGAGAGGGTTGACCTGTTGCATTGCAACGTAACCACTCCGCCCCGCACCAACAAGGTCGGGAGGGGCCGCCCCCCATTCGTTACGTGGTCTGACCCTTGGGTGAGACCTTTGCCTGTTCGAAGGTGGCCATGCCGGTATGGGTGGCGACAGCGGCCTTGATGATGGCTGCGGCCAGGGCGGCGCCCGTGGCTTCGCCAAGGCGCATGTCGAGCGCCAGCAATGGCACCTTGCCGAGACGGACGAGGACCTCTTGGTGCGGACCTTCGGCTGAGAGGTGGCCGGCCACGCAATGGTCGAGCGCGGTCGGATCGAGCGCATGCAGGATGGCGGCCGCCGCCGTGACCACGTAGCCGTCAAGGACGACGGGGATTCGCTGCAGGCGCGCGGCGATGATGGCGCCGCACAGGGCCGCGATCTCGCGCCCGCCGAGACGGCTCAGCACCTCGAGCGGGTCCTTCAGATGGCCCTTGTGCAGATCGAGCGCCATGTCGATCGCCATCACCTTGCGGGCATAGCCGTCGCTGTCGACGCCCGTGCCGCGTCCGGCCCAGTGCAGCGCGCCGCCGCCATAGAGCGCGGCATAGATCGCTGCGGCGGAAGTCGTGTTGCCGATCCCCATTTCGCCGAGGATCAGCAGGTCGGCGCCGCCCGAAATCGCCTCCATCCCGAAGGCCATGGTCGCGACAGTCGCCTTGTCGTCGAGGGCCGGGCGCTGGGTGAAGTCCTGGGTGGGCAGGTCGAGCGCAAGATCGAAGACCTTGAATCCAAGGTCGAAGGCCGCGCAGATCTGGTTGATGGCCGCGCCGCCCGCCGCGAAGTTCTCCAACATCTGTTGCGTCACGCTCTGCGGAAAGGCCGACACCCCATGTTTCGCGACGCCGTGATTGGCGGCGAAGACGCAGACCAGCGGACGCGCGCAGCTTGGTTTGGCCTTGCCCTGCCAGGCGGCCATCCACTGGGCGAGTTCCTCGAGCCGTCCCAGGCTGCCCTGCGGCTTGGTCAGCTCCTTGTCCCGTGCCGCAACGGCATCGGCCGCAAGGCGATCAGGCCCCGGCATCGAGCGCAGCAGCGCGCGCACGTCGTCGAAGGGCAGGCCGGAGGCGGAGATGGGCATGAATACGGACTTTCGGGGGAATCGGCTGTGTTCTGCTACAGTGCTGTGAACCCCGAAGTCCAGACAAGCCGGCACAATTGCCGTCCGACCAATGCGTGAGCGACATGACCGCTGCCCAGACTGACACCGTCCCAGCCCTCACACCGGCGCGCTTTGCGCTCGCGGTCGCCCGTTGCGTCCGCTTTTACTCGCGGCTGCCGATGCCGGCCCTTCCGGGCGAAGCTGATCCGCATGCCGTCCCCGATTTCAGGATCGAACCGGTCGGGCTTCCGGTCGCGTCGCTGCTGATCGCGCTTCCGGCCGTGCTGGTCGCTGCGCTGGGCGTCGCCTTCCGGCTCGATGCTCTCCTTGTCGCTGCCCTCGCGGTCGCTGCGCTGGTCATGTCGACCGGTGCGTTTCACGAGGACGGGCTCGGCGACAGCTGTGACGGCCTGTTCGGCGGGCATGACGTCGAGCGGCGTCTTGAGATCATGAAGGACAGCCGGATCGGCGTCTTCGCCGGTTGCGCCATTATGCTGTCGCTGATGCTCAGGGTGATCGCGCTGGCGTCCATCCTCAGGCTTGGCGGCCTCGACGCCCTGCTTGGCGCCCTGCTCGTCGCCGCGGCCGTCTCCCGCACGGAGGGCATCCGCATTCTCGCGACCTTGCCAACCGCCCGCGCTTACGGCGCCTCCGCAGCCGTGGGTCGCCCGTCCATCAGGGCCGCGCTGCTGGCCGGCGCCCTGGCGTTGCTGCTGACGCTGGTCCTGACGGTCACATGCGGCCTGCCGGTCTGGGGCATCGTGGCCGGGCTGGTGCTCTCAAGCCTCGCCGTCAACATCCTCGCCGGCCTCGCGCGCCGGATGATCGGCGGCCAGACGGGCGATATCGCCGGCGCGGCGCAGCAATTGTCGGAAATCGCCATCTATGTCGGACTCGCTGCCGGGCTGGCCCATTGACGGGGCTTTTCGCGGCGGAGCAGGCGAACCATATGCAGCCGGAACGGAGCCTGCCCAGTCCCATGATCCAGATCATCCTGCTTGCGGTGGTTGTTGCGGCCATGATCATCCTGGCGGTCTTCGGCGAGGGCGAGAAGATCGCCGGCGTCGAGCCGTCGATGTTTGCTTCGCTGGTCTCGCTTGGCGTCTTCGGCCTGATGGCGCTGGGCTGGGGGGCCTCCGCCTTCCAGGGCCGCTGGCGTGAGGCCGCGCGCAATGCGCTTCTGTGGCTCGTGATCCTGTTCGGGCTGCTTGCGGGCTATGCCTACCGCTTCGAGATGCAGGACGTGGCCAACCGGGTCCTGGCCGAGATCGCGCCGGGCCACGTGGTCATGGCGCGCGGCGGCGAGGTGATCATCGCACGGTCGAACACCGGCAGTTTTGTCATGGCCGGCAAGGTCAACGGACGCGATGCGCGCTTCCTGTTCGACACCGGGGCCAGCGCCGTCGTCCTGACCGACGCAACGGCGCGTGCGGTGGGCCTCGATCCGGCGGGGCTCGACTACACGGTCAACGTCTCGACCGCCAATGGCCGCACCACAGCGGCCCGCGTCCGACTTGACCGGGTCCACATCGGGCCGATTTCCGAATCGCGCGTCGAGGCGCTGGTGGCGCGACCGGGGGCACTGAGCGAGAACCTGCTGGGCATGAGCTTTCTGGAGCGGCTCGCCAGCTACGAGGTCCGTGACGACAAGCTCGTTCTGCGCGGCGGGCGCTGAACCTCAGGGCCCCAGAAGGTCGATCAGCGGCGGGATCAGCGGCAGGTCGGCCGGCGGCATCGCAAGATCGCGCAGCTTGCCGGGCCTGACCCACTTCATCGCCTGGCCTTCCGCCGAACGCGGCAGCCCTTCCCAGCGCCGGCAGACAAAAAGCGGCATCAGAAGGTGAAAGTCGTCGTAGCCATGGCTGGCAAAGGTCAGGGGTGCGAGACAGGGCTCCTTGACCACGATGCCAAGCTCCTCGTGCAGTTCCCGGATCAGCGCCGCTTCCGGCCGTTCGCCTGCCTCGAGCTTGCCGCCGGGGAACTCCCACAGGCCGGCGAGCGCCTTGCCTTCCGGGCGTTGCGTCACCAGCACGCGGTTGTCCGCGTCGATCAGGGCGCAGGCGACCACCAGCGTCAGTTTCATGGGCCTGCCTCCTGGATCGGTGCGCGGGCAGAGGGTGAAAGGGTGATGATGGCGACGCCGAGAAAGATGACGAGACCGCCGGCGACCTGTCCGGGCGTCAGGCGTTCTCCGAGCACGATCATCCCGAGAAACACCGCTGTGGCAGGGGCAAGGTAGCCGGTCATGGAGGCCTTCGTCGGTCCGGCCCGTGTGATCAGCCGCATGAAGGTCAGGATCGGAACCGCCGTGCAGAACAGTCCGAGCGCCAGCAGAACCCAGCCATGCTCCCGAAACGCCGCCACGCTGGCCATGGGTCCCATGATCAGCAGGGCCAGCGGCGCGGACACCGCGGCGGACACCACCTGCTGGCCCAGCGCCAGCCGCTCTGGCCGGACCGTGCGCCGATAGCGCGCGTAAATGTTGCCCGACCCATAGCCGATCACCACGCCGATCATCGCCAGGATCGCGACCGCCTCCGATCCCCCCTGCCCGAGGCGCGGGGCCACCAGCAGCAAGGTGCCGCCAAAGCCGATCGCCAGTCCGAGGATGCGCTGGCGGCCAAGCCGTTCGTCGGCAAACAGCAGATGAGCGAAGAAGGCCGTGAACAAGGGCGTCGCCGCCTGCACCATCGACGCCATCCCGGCTGTCATGCGCTCGAGCGCAAAGGCCACGAGGATGTTGGGAATCCAGCCGTTCACGCTGCCGAGCACCAGCCAGTCCTGCCACTCGTCGCGCTGCGGCCATGGAACCTGGCCCAGCCACATCACCCAAAGCGCCATCGCCACCGCCGCGATGCCGGCCCTGATCACCGACAGGGTGAACGGGTCAACCTCGCCATGGGTGAGCTTGATGAAGATGAAGCTCGACCCCCAGGTGGCCGCGCAGATGGCGAGATGCCCGGCAACGAACAGCGTTGATGCCGCCGGGCGGTCCGTCACGAGCGGTAGTCGCCGTTGATCTCGACATAGGCCTTGGTGAGGTCGCATGTGAAGACCGTGGCGCGACCCCGGCCGAGGCCCATGGCCACGCGGATCGCGAGATCCTGTCCCTGCATGTAGGCGGTTGTCGCGGCCTCCGAATAGGCCGGGTCGCGCGCGCCGGAGGTGGCGACGCGGATGTCGCCGAAATAGATGTCGAGCTTGTCCCGTTCGGCCGGTTCCCCGGCCTTGCCGACCGCCATCACCACACGGCCCCAGTTGGCGTCCTCGCCCGCGATGGCGGTCTTCACCAGCGGCGAATTGGCGATCGAGAGCGCCACCCGCTTGGCCGAGGCATTGCTGACCGCGCCCTCGACCGTGACGCGCACGAATTTCCTGGCGCCTTCGCCGTCACGCACCACCATGTGCGACAGCTCCATCAGCAGGCTTGCGAATGCGGCCTTGAAGGCGGTCAGGCGCCTGTCGCCGGCGCTCTCGATGCGCGGCGCGCCGCGCTTTGCGGCCGCCTGCGTCGCGAACACCAGCAGCGTGTCGGAGGTCGAGGTGTCGCTGTCGACCGTGATTGCGTTGAAGCTGCCCTTCACGCCTTGCGACAGCATGAACTGCAGGGCGGCGGCCGAAATGGGGGCATCCGTGAACACATAGGACAGCATCGTCGCCATATCGGGCGCGATCATGCCCGCGCCCTTGGCGATGCCGACGAGGTTGACGTCGACGCCGCCGAGCCTGACCGTTCGCACAGCCACTTTCGGATAGGTATCGGTGGTCATGATGGCGCGGGCGGCATCAAGCCAGGGGCCATCCTTCGCAGCCTTGGCGCAGGTTTCGAGCACGCCCTCGAACTTGGTGGCGTCGAGCGGCTCGCCGATCACGCCTGTCGACGAGATGAACACCTCGCCGGGCTTGCAACCGACGGCCCTCGCGGCGATCGCGGCGGTCAGCTTGACCGCTTCACGGCCCTTGAGGCCGGTGAAGGCGTTGGCGTTGCCGGAATTGACGACCAGCGCGCGCGCCGTGCCGCCCTTGAGCGCCTCGCGGCACCATTCGACCGGGGCGCCGGGGCATTTCGAGGTTGTGAAGACGCCTGCAACCTCTGTCCCGGGCGCCATCACGGCCATGAACACGTCACGCCGGTTCTTGTAGCGGATTCCGGCTTCGGCCGTCGCGAAGCGGACGCCATCGATGGCCGTCGCATCCGGATAGGAGGTGGGCGCAAGCGGTGAAACGGGCACGTCCTTGCCGGCCATGGCGGAACTCCGGGAGGGGGGTCTTCAGGGCTTGGGTTGATCGAGGCGCTCAAGCTTGAGATCGCCCCTCAGACCAAGGACGATGTCCTGCTGCGCCTTGCGCACCAGATAGGTCTCGATCTCGCCCTTCACGTCCTCGAACTTCGGGAAGGGACGCGTGCGACGATCCTCGACCTTGATCACATGCCAGCCAAACTGGGTCTGCACCGGCTCCGAAACGTCACCTGGCTTGAGCTGGAAGGCCATGGCCGCGAACTGCGGCACCATCCGGTCCTGGGTGAAGTAGCCCAGATCGCCGCCTTCCTTGCCGGAACCGGGATCCTTTGACAGTTCGGCGGCGACCTTGGCGAAGTCCTCGCCGGCGCGAACGCGGGCCAGCGCCGCCTTGGCTTCGTCTTCCTTCTCGACGAGGATGTGGCGGGCACGCACCTCGTCATCGGGCTTGGCCGTCTTCAACGTGTCGTCATAGAGCTTGCGGGCGGCCTCGGGGGTGGCTGCGTTCCGCGACTCCCGCGAGATGAATTCATCCATCAGCACCTTCTGGCGGAAATAGGCGAGGCGGGTGGCGAAGCCCGGCGCCTCGGCGAGCTTGGCGCGCTCGGCGGCGCGCGCACCGATCTTCAGGTCTGCCAGATACCCGATGAGATAGTCGCGGCGCTGGGCCGCCGGAACCTGCGCAATGCGTTCGCCGAGGTCCTCGCCCGCCATGGCGATCTCCATCTCGGTGATGTCCATGCCGTCGATGCGCGCCACGACCTTGTCGGCCTGCGCCTGCGCGCTGGCGAACATGGACGATCCGCCGGACAGGCTGCCCCCCAGCATGGTTGCTCCGAGCAGGCCTGCGGACAGCGCGACGCCAAGGGTCCGCCTGCGCGATCGGGTTGAGAAGGAACGAATCATCACAAGATCTCCAAATTGAGACGCTGGGTCAGTCCCCTGCCAGCACAGCCAGCCCTTGGCAAGTCTCGCCGCCGCCTCGGGGCTGTCAACTTCGCGTCAGGAGCGGGAGTTGCCGGCTGCGCCCTCAGGTCGAAAACCCGGCATGCCCCTTGTGAATCGGGCTTGCCAACCCCCACATGCGCCTCTGGCGCTGGACCGCGGCGTCATGCGCCTGTATGCGTTCGCGCAATTGTCGTTTTTTGGAAGCCCTGCAGCTCGCCCGCCATGCGCCGTGAGCCAGGTGATGATGAAAGATACCGCATGTTTGGCTCCCTCGCGAAGAAGCTGTTCGGTTCGGTCAATGACCGGCGCGTCAAGGGATACCGGCCGCGCGTTGAAGCGATCAATGCGCTCGAGCCGTCCGTGGCGGCCCTGAGCGATGAGGAATTGAAAGCGCGCACGGCGGCATTCCGCGCTGAACTTGCGGCGGGCAAGACCCTCAACGACATCCTCGTCCCGGCGTTCGCCACCGTCCGCGAGGCCGCCAAACGCACGCTTGGCCAGCGTCACTATGATGTGCAGCTGATCGGCGGCATGGTCCTGCATGAAGGCTCGATCGCCGAAATGAAGACCGGCGAGGGCAAGACCCTGGTGGCGACGCTCGCGGTCTATCTCAACGCGCTCGCCGGCAAGGGCGTGCATGTCATCACCGTGAACGACTATCTCGCCCGGCGAGACGCCGAGTGGATGCATCAGATCTACGGCTTTCTCGGCATGACCACCGGCGTGATCGTGCACGGGCTCGACGACGACCAGCGTGCCGCCGCCTATGCCTGCGACATCACCTACGGCACGAACAACGAGTTCGGCTTCGACTATCTGCGCGACAACATGAAGTATGACTTCGCCCAGATGGTCCAGCGCGGCCATGCCTATGCCATCGTCGACGAGGTCGACTCGATCCTGGTCGATGAGGCGCGCACGCCGCTGATCATTTCCGGCCCCACCGAAGACCGCTCCGACCTCTATGTCGCCGTCGACGCGATCATCCCCAGCCTCGACAAGAGCGACTACGACCTCGACGAGAAGCAGCGCCAGGTGTCACTGACCGAGGCCGGCACCGAGAAGATCGAGAATCTCGTGCGGGCGGCCGGCCTGCTCAAGGAAGGCGGACTTTACGAGGCGCAGAACGTCACGGTCGTGCATCACATCAACCAGGCCCTGCGCGCCCACACCCTGTTCACGCGCGACAAGGACTATATCGTCCGCGACAACGAGGTCGTGATCATCGACGAGTTCACCGGCCGCATGATGCCGGGCCGGCGTTATTCCGAAGGGCTGCACCAAGCGCTGGAAGCCAAGGAGAAGGCCCAGATCCAGCCCGAGAACGTGACGCTCGCCTCGATCACCTTCCAGAACTATTTCCGCCTCTATGACAAGCTCGCCGGCATGACCGGGACGGCCGCGACCGAGTCCGAGGAGTTCCAGCAGATCTACAAGCTCGACGTGGTCGAGATTCCGACCAACGTGCCCGTGCAGCGCATCGACGAGGACGACTCGGTCTACCGCACCTTCGAGGAGAAGGTCGCAGCCATTGTGGTCGAGCTTGAAAAGGCCTCGGCCCGCATGCAGCCGGTCCTGGTCGGGACCGCGTCGATCGAGCGCTCGGAACTGGTGGCCGAACTCCTGATCAAGGCGGGCTACAAGCAGCTCGACTTCACCCAGACCAATGTGCTCGACAGCCTCTACAAGGCCGCGCGCGAGGGCAAGGCGACCAAGCAGTTCGCCGTGCTGAACGCGCGCTTCCATGAGCAGGAAGCCTACATCGTGGCCGAAGCGGGCGTTCCGGGCGCGATTACCATCGCGACCAACATGGCGGGCCGCGGCACCGACATCAAGCTGGGCGGCTCGCTGGAGATGCGCGTCAAGGCCGAGACGGCGGGCATGGAGGAGGGCCCCGAGAAGGAGGCCAAGATCGCCGAGATCAAGACCGAAATCGAGCGCTTCCGCCAGATCGTCCTTAACGCGCGCGAGGAGGTCGAGGTCGAGCCGGCCAAGGGGTCCCGCCCGGCCAAGACCGTGACGATGCCCGGCGGCCTCTACATCATCGGCACCGAACGGCATGAGAGCCGCCGCATCGACAACCAGTTGCGCGGCCGCTCGGGCCGTCAGGGCGATCCGGGCCGCTCCAAGTTCTTCCTGTCCCTGCAGGATGATCTGATGCGCATTTTCGGGTCGGACCGCATGGACGGCATGCTGCAGAAGCTCGGCCTGCAGGACGGCGAGGCGATCATTCACCCCTGGATCAACAAGGCTGTCGAGAAGGCGCAGGGTAAGGTCGAGGCGCGGAACTTCGACATGCGCAAGAACATCCTCAAGTACGACGACGTCATGAACGACCAGCGCAAGGTGGTGTTCGAGCAGCGCCGCGACTTCATGCGCCAAGCCTCGATCCGCGAAACCATCAACGAGATGCGCAGCCAGGTCGTCGATGACGTCGTGCGCCACCATATCCCGGAAGATGCCTATCCCGAGCAATGGGATGTCGCCGGGCTGAAGGACGAGGTGCTGAAGACGCTCAATCTCGACCTGCCGGTCGATGACTGGGCCAAGGAAGACGGCATCGCCGACGAGGAAATGCGCGAGCGCCTGCTTAAGGCCGCCGACGAGGACTATGCCGCGCGCATCGAGCGCAACGGCGACGAGGTCATGACCTATGTCGAGAAGCAGGTGCTGCTGCAGATGCTCGACCATCTCTGGCGTGAGCATCTCGTCACCCTGGAGCATCTGAGGCAGGTGGTCGGCTGGCGCGGCCTTGCCCAGCGCGATCCGCTCAACGAATACAAGTCAGAGGCGTTCCAGCTGTTCGACGGCCTGATCGACAAGCTGCGCGAGCAGGTCACCGCCCAGCTCATGCGCGTCGAGGTGCGTTTCGAGGAGCCGCCCGCAGACGCGCAGCCGGCACTGGGGCAGGCTCCGATGCAGCCGCCGATGCTCGAGCAGACCGCATCCTTCGCCCCCGCGGAGGCAGTCGAGCCCTCCCGGCGCGACCCGGACGACCCGGCGACCTGGGGCAAGGTCGGCCGCAACGAGCCTTGCCCCTGCGGCTCGGGCAAGAAGTTCAAGCACTGCCACGGGCAGATCGCCTGAGCGCTACAGGCTGACCCGCCCGCGCGCCACCAGCGCCTTCATCCGCGCATCGTGCGCGGCCCAGCCGACGCGGCTCTTGAGCTTGCGGCCTGACGCCAGCCGTCTTGCCGCCTGCTGTGTGCCGATGGCGATGCCCATGCGTGTCGTGTCGGCCCGAAAGCCGAAGGTCGGCTCCGGAACAAGGCCGGTGACCTCATAGCCGACCGAGGCGAGATGCGCCCTGACCCGCTCGCAATAGCGCACGGACAGCACGGAGAAGCGCGTCTCGTTGTGGCCGGCGCGGTACTTCATCGCGGCCGTGCAGATGTCGCCCTTGGCGAGGCGCCAGGCTTCGGCCAGATAGCGCACGCCAAGCGTGATGTTGGTCTCGGGGTCGGCGAGTTCTTCCAGCGTCCCGGTGAAGCCCAGAAGCCGTGCGGTCGGCGGCATGACCTGCATCAGCCCGATCTCGCCCGCCGCGCCCCTTGCACCGGCCCTGTAGCCGCTTTCGGTGCGCATGATCGCGTCCGCCATTTCAGGTGGCAGGCCGCGCGGCAGGGCTTCGCGTCGTGCAATCGCCCGAAAGCTGGCGGGTTGGCCGGTCTGCTCGGCCGGGACGGCTGGGCTGGAGATGCCGGTCGGAGCAACCGGTTCACCTGCGTGGACAGGCGAGGTGAGGCCAAGGCCGGCCAGCAAGGCTGTTGCGAAGCGGACATGACGCCTGCATCGCGAAGAAGCCGGCATTCAGGTCAGTCAGCCGTGGCCGCTGCCTGCGGGCGCTGCGCAACGGTGACGCTGCGCGCGGGAGCGGATGCCTGGGGTGCGGGTTTGCTCTGGCCCTCAGCCCGGCGCGGCGCAGCAGCCGCCGGACGGGCCGGCTGGGGCTCGGGAGCCGCTTGCACCGGCGCAGCAGCAGGCGCGCTGGCGGCGAAGGGATTGAACGACAACACGCGCTGCAGGACCGATGGCTGCTCGGCAGGTGCCGCCGTCGCCACAGTCGACGCAGCAGCGCTTGCGGCAGGCGCTGATGGGGCAGCCGGCGCGGCAGTGCGGGTGACCGTCGAGCTTCCTGCTCCTGGAGCGGGAGGGGCCGTACGGGCCAGAGCGGGCGGCGTCACGCGTGGTGTCATCGCCACCGGCGTGACAGGCGCGGCGGACGCCAGCGTGGGCTCGGCCGGCGCGCGGGCGCGTCCGGTTGCGTCGATGGCGACTTCCTGCGGTCCTGCGATCACCGCGTCGGGGCGGCTGACGCCGACCGACCGGGAGCCCCAGGCGGTCTTCTGCTCGAGCCCGTCCGGCCCGTTGGCCATCAGCACTTCGGTGAACTTCTGGTGCTGCCCGCCATCCTGATAGACCAGCCGGACGGCAGGCGTGCCCTTGGCGACCAATGCTGCGACCTGTGCCTCATCCTGCCGGCGCTTGTCGGCCGCGGCCGCGGCGATCTGGGCGGCGTCTGGATCCTCGCGGCAATCTTCGGTGCGGTTGAAGGCATAGCGCGCCTGGCAGACCGAGACTTTCGGCGCGACCCGCGCCACCTCGAACATGTCGGCGCCTTCCTTGATGTTCTTCCAGAACGGCATGTGCTGGTCATAGCGATGCCGCGCCAGGTTCTCGGCCGTCATGCGGAAGGGCAGGGCCTGCATCTGCACGCCCTGCTGCCCGCCATTGTGGGCCTCACGAACCAGCGCGTA
Organism: Hyphomicrobiales bacterium; assembly: GCA_027483505.1. Lineage (GTDB taxonomy): Bacteria > Pseudomonadota > Alphaproteobacteria > Rhizobiales > Beijerinckiaceae > Allobosea. The sequence continues at coordinate 22,719 of JAIXUP010000066.1, read as the reverse complement.
GATCTCGGCGATCTGGTCGTCACTCATCGAATAGCAGCCGGAGGACGAGCAGGCCCCGTGGACCATCAGATGCGCGCCTGTCCGGTTGTGCGCCCGGTCGAACGCGTTCGGATAGCCCATGTTGAAGGACAGATAGAAGGCCGAGTTCGGGTTCATCTGCGCCGGCGTGATGGTGTAGAAGCCTTCCGGCGCCTGACGGTCGCCCTCGCGTTTCTTGGGGCCGAGCTGCCCGGACCAGCGGCACATCGGATAGGTCTTCAGCAACTCGTAACGGCCACTCCGGCCCATCTTCCAGATTTCGAGCTCCGATTCCTTCTTGAAGGACCGGATCAGGACCGGGTCGCGCTGGTTCATGCCCTTCTCGGACATCAGCGCATGAACCTGCGGCGGGATCGGGATGTCGTGGCGGGCGGCGCCGCGATAGCGCGATTCCTCGCAGGCTGCGAGGGTCAGGCTGAGCGCAAGCGCGAGTGAAACGGGCAGAAGACGCAAAATCCGTGATCCCAATGATCTGTCCCATCGCGGGACGAGATGACGCTGCAACGCACTATAACCGTTAGCCTTGCCGGTTTCTTACCACAACCCTGTCAAATCCTGCGCCATGGTCAACAGTTTGTTAATGGCCAAACTGTGTTGGTACCTCGCGCTCCTGCCCAAATCCCCAGAATTCCGTGCGGTTTCAGGGCAGTCTGCGTCCGATCGCCAGGAATTTTTCGGCCCGCTGCTCCCGGATCTGGTCGGGCGACAGGCCTGCCAGTTCGCCGAGCGCGGATGAAATGGCATGCCCCGTCCGCGTGATCGCTTCGGCCGGAGCACGATGCGCGCCGCCCGACGGCTCGCTGATGATCCGGTCGATCACGCCGAAGCGCAGCAGGTCCTGCGCCGTGATCTTCATGCCGGTGGCCGCGTCCTGGGCCCGCGTCGCGTCGCGCCACAGGATGGACGCGGCACCCTCCGGCGAAATCACGGAATAGACGGCATGCTCCAGCATCAGCACGCGGTTGGCCGTCGCGATGGCCACCGCGCCGCCCGATCCGCCCTCGCCGATCACGACCGAGACGTTCGGCGTGCCCAGCGCAAGGCAGGCCTCGGTCGAGCGCGCTATGGCCTCGGCCTGTCCGCGTTCCTCGGCTTCGATGCCCGGGAACGCGCCCGGCGTGTCGACAAAGCAGATCACCGGCAGGCCGAAACGGTCGGCCAGCTCCATCAACCGGATGCTCTTGCGGTAACCCTCCGGCTTGGCCATGCCGAAATTGTGCTTGAGCCGTGTCTCGGTGCTCGAACCCTTCTCCTGACCCATGATGCAGACGGGCTGGCCCTCGAAGCGCCCGAGACCGCCGATGATCGCCTCGTCATCGCCAAAGCCGCGGTCGCCTGCCATCACGGTGAAGTCGGTGATCAGCCCGGCGCAGTAGTCGCTGAAATGCGGACGGTTCTGGTGGCGGGCGACGAGGGTCTTCTGCCACGGGGTCAGGGCGGTGTAGATCGCGCGCAGGGACTGCTCGGACTTGCTCTCGAGGCGGGCGATGTCCTCCCCGATCGAGACCGCGTCGCCCTTGGCTGCCATGGCCTTCATTTCGTCGATCTTGGCGTCGAGTTCGGCGACCGGCTTCTCGAAATCGAGATACTTGATCATGTCCTGGCGGTCCTGCGGCAGGCTGGCGCATCGACACCCGGCGCGCCGTGCCCCCTGGGTGCGGAAGGCTCATGTGGCTGCACGGGCAGTCCGTGTCAAGGCTGCGGCGGTTGCCTGAGGCTCTGCCGCCCCGGGCTGGCGGATGGCGCGCCGATCGGCGCCAGAACATGCCGCAACGCGAAGGCGCGCCGGCTCTTGGCCGGCGCGCGCCGGTAGAACTGCTTGGTCGCGTCGATCACGTGCACGCCCGAAAAGGGCAGGCCGAGGCCGGCGCCGACCTTCTCCCACATCGCGGCGGAGCGCAGGATCGACTGCCGGGCCAATGGCGGCGTATACAGCGCCTCGGCCCAGTTCTCGGCGGAAAACAGGGTGGCGCGCATCAGGCTTTCGAGCTGGCTGCGCGAGAATGGCCGCCCGTGGCCGAACGGCGTGCCATCGACACGCGCCCACAGCCCGCGCCGGTTCGGCGCCACCAGCAGCACCCGGCCACCCGGCGCGAGCACGCGCCAGCATTCGGCAAGCAGTTCCTCGGCGTTCTCGGAGGTTTCGAGCGCGTGGACCACGAGCACCCGGTCAACGGAAGCGTCATCCAGCGGTAACAGCAGGGGATCGACCAGCGCCGACGCCGACCCGCCTGCGCCGGCCCAGTTCACCACCCCTTGCGCCGCAGGCATGAAGGCCAGCGTCCGCTCCGCGCCGTCGCGGAGCAGGCTGAGATAGGGCACGGCATAGCCAAGGCCGACCAGCCGCGCACCGCTCAGGTTGCTCCAGAAGCCCAACACCGCGCGCCCGACAAACCGCCGCGCGACATGCCCCAGTGGGCTCGCATAGAAACTGCGCAGGTCGACGACATCGGTGCTCATGGCCGGGATGATCGGCATCTTGCTGGACAAGCGCAAGGGCAAAGCCCCATGATGGTTCCTGATTGCTTCGATCGGATCACCGCACATGCAGCCGCCTGCCAGCCTTGAATTGCTGATATTCCGCACGCTCAGCGACAATTGCGGGGCCCTGATCCGGGACAGGGCCTCCGGGCTTTGCGCCGCCGTGGATGCGCCGGAAGCATCGCCGATCATGGAGGCCGCCAACGCAAGGGGCTGGACCATCAGCCACCTGTTCATCACCCACGAGCATGCAGACCATGTGCAGGGCGCCGCCGCACTGAAGGCCGCCACGGCCTGCACCGTGATCGGTCCGGCGCAGGCGGGGTCCGGCGCGCCGCTCGACCGCGTCGTGGCCGAAGGCGACGAGGTGCGCCTTGGCGAGACACCGTTCAGGATCTGGGCGACGCCCGGCCATTCCCCCGGCCATGTGACGTGGGTTTCGACGGCCGCCAAACTGGCCCTCGTCGGCGATGTGGTGTTCGTCATGGGCTGCGGGCGGCTCTCCGGCGACACGGCGGCGCAGTTGTGGCGCTCGCTCAGCCGCATCGCCGCGCTTGACGACGACGTCACGCTGGTTACCGGCCATGACTACACCTTCGGCAATGCCCGCTTCGCCGCGGCAATGGAGCCCGGCAATGCGGCCGTCATGGCGCGCACGGCCGAGGCGGAACGGCGCGCCGCCAGCCGCGATTTCTGGGCCGTCACCACAGTGGGCGAGGAGAAGGCCACGAATCCCTTCTTCCGCGCGGGCGACCCGGCCCTGATGGCGCGCCTGGGCGATTCCGATGCCGGCGCGGCCTTTGCCCATCTGCGCGAACTCAAGAACAGCTTCAGGGGCTGACCGGTGAACGATCTGTCCGCTCTCAGCGCCCGTGAGGTGGTCGCCTTGCTGGGCCTGCAGCCGCACCCGGAAGGGGGCTTTTACAAGGAGACCTTCCGCGACAGCCGTCTTGTCGATGGCCGTCCCGCCTCCACCGCGATCTACTATCTGCTTGGCGTCGGCGAGGTTTCCGAATGGCACCGCGTTGATGCGGCGGAAGTCTGGCATTGGCATGCCGGCGCTCCGATGGTGATCACCATGTCCGGCAACGGGCACGATGCCGAGGCCCATCACCTCGGCCCGAACCTGCGCCAGAACCAGCGCCCGCAACTCGTGGTGCCGGCAAACTGGTGGCAGACGGCGACCAGCCTCGGCGCCTGGAGCCTTGTTGGCTGCACGGTGGCTCCCGGCTTCGACTTCGCCGGCTTTGAGATGGCGCCGCCAGGCTGGCGGCCGACCCCACGCTGAGATCGGCCCGTGACGCCGCCGGTTCCTGATCCTCATCTTGTCCATGCCTGCGAGCAGCGCATCGTCAATGCCTGGCCGGCGCCGTCCACGATGCTGCTCGGCGACTGGGTAATCCGCATGGCCAATGGCTACTCAGGCCGCGCCAACTCGGCGACACCGCTTGCGGCGGGCGCCGATCTTGACGACGGCATGCTTGACCTGGTCGAGGGCCTGTTCGCCCGCGCGGGGTTGCCGCCCTGCGTCCGCGTCACGCCGCTGGCCGCGAGGGGGCTGCGTGAACGGCTGTTCGCCCGCGGCTATCGGATCCGGGACAGCTCCTTCGGCATGACCGTGACGCTCGCTGACGCCGCCGCCCCGGCGCCGGTCGAGGGCCTCGCCATCGAGCCTTTCGCCAGCGACGACTGGATCAAGGCGGTGTCCGGTTTCCAGATCGCCGGCAAGCGCAACCCGGCCCATCTTGCCGCCATCGTCAGGGGCATCCGCATGCCCGCAGCCTTCGCAACCCTGTCCTTGGATGGCGAGCCCGCCGCCTTCGGTTTGAGCGTGGCCGAGCGTGGCATGGCCGAGATCGGCTCCGTCATCGTGGCAGCGCATCAGCGCGGCAAAGGACTTGGCCGGGCCCTGGTCAGGGGGCTCATGGGGTGGGCCGTTCGCAGCGGCGCGGCCACCCCTTATCTGCAGGTCGACCAGAGCAATGGTGCCGCCATCGCGCTCTACCGGTCCCTCGGCTTCGGGATCGCCTACGGCTACGACACCATGGTCAGGGCCGCGCCTTCCGGCTCGCGATGACGGCGCCGAGCACGATCAGGACGCAGGCCAGCGCAAGCGCCCAGCCCGCCGTCGCCCGTCCACTCAGCACCAGCGCAAGGGTCGAGATCACCGGCGCGCCATAGGCTGCGGTTCCCAGAAAGCGGATGTCGCCCTTCTTCATGCCGATGTCCCACAGGAAGAAGGCGGCCCCGGTCGGTCCGAGGCCAAGCAGGATGATTCCGAGCCACTGCATCGGCTCGCCCGGCCAGTGCGGGGGCTCGACCATCAGATGCGCCGCCGTCGCGAGGACTGCCGTCCCGAGGCAGAACCCGACAACCGCCTCTGTCGGCACAGCCGCCATCCGCCGCGACAGGATCGAATAGCTGGCCCACACGAGGGCGAACAGGAAGGCGAGCAGGTATCCGAGCAGCGGCAGTGACCCGGAGGTTCCAAGGCCGCCCTTGCCGAGCGTCAGAACGACGATGCCGGCAAAGCCGATGCCCGCGCCCGCTGCCTGTTGCCAACGCAGCTTCTCGCCCGGCAGAAGCGCGGACATCAGCACGATCAGCAGTGGCCAGAGATAGCCGATCAGGCTCGCTTCAGCGGCCGGGGCGTTCTTCATGGCCGCGAAATAGAGCGCATGCGAGCCGAACAGGCCGCCGACCCCCACGGCCCAGGCCGCAACGCTTTGCCTGAGTGCGTGCAGCTGGCCACGCACGGCGAGCAGGCCAAGGCCGAAGACCGTGGCGATCGAGAAGGTCAGCGCCGTGAGAAGAAACGGCGGAACCCCGGCGGTCAGGTCCGTCAGCAGGGCCAGAAGGCCCCAGAGCAGGATGGCGCCGAGGCCGAGCCAGGTTGGGCGGGATAAGACAGGCATATGCAACCTGGGGTTGAAACGACGGCTGATTGAGCGGATTGATTCCGAGTCCGTCAACTGACACCTTCACGCCACGTCGGAAGGATGAGGTCAAGCATGGCGGGAACAGCGCTCGATCAACTGAACAAGGCGCGCGCGTCCAAGATTGTCACCCAGTTGCCCGAGGGCGCGCGTCATTGGGGTCCGCCGGGCGCCAGCATGGTTGTCTCGACGCCTGCCGAGGTCGATGGGCTGATCCGGCAGGTGCCGAACGGCAAGGTCACGACTTTGGATGATGTGAGAAGCTGTCTTGCCCGCAGGCACGGGACGACCATAGCCTGCCCGGTATCAACGGCCATCTTCATCGGCATCGCCGCCCGCGCGTCGGAAGAAATGCGCGCCATGGGAGAAGCTGCGGTCACGCCGTTCTGGCGCGTCCTCAGGCCAGACGGTTCACTGAACCCCAAGTACCCTGGCGGGATCCGTTTGCAGCATGCCTGCCTCGAAGCCGAGGGACACTGGATCATGCAACGCGGCAAGAACAGCTTCGTCGTCGATTTCGAAGCCGTTCTCGCCGATCTGGTCTGAGGGCTCACACCATGTATTGCCCGCCATTGGCGCTCAGCGTCGAGCCGGTGATGAAGCCGGCCTCGTCAGCGGCGAGGAAGACCACGGCACGGGCGATTTCTTCCGGCTCGCCGAGACGCCCGACGGGGATATGCGGCAGGATCGACTTCTCGACCACGGCCGGGTCGATGGCCTTGACCATCTCGGTCGCGATGTAGCCCGGGCAGATTGCGTTGACGGTGATGCCGGCGCGCGCGCCCTCCAGCGCCAGCGCCTTGACGAAACCGACATCGCCGGCCTTGGCGGCGGAATAGTTCACCTGGCCCATCTGGCCCTTCTGCCCGTTGATCGACGAGATGCAGATGACACGGCCGAACTTGCGGGCGCGCATGCCTTCCCAGACCGGGCGGGTCATGTTGAACAGCGAGTTGAGGTTGGTGTTGATGACGCCGTACCATTGGTCCTTGGTCATCTTGTGGAACATGCCGTCCTTGGTGATGCCGGCATTGTTGACGAGTACCTCGACCGGCCCGTGGGCGGCTTCCACCGCAGCGATCCCCGCGACGCAGGCGTCATAGTCGGACACGTCCCACTTGTAGGTCGGAATGCCGGTTTCCTTGCTGAAGGCCGCAGCGGCCTCGTCGTTGCCGGCATAGGACGCCGCCACCGTGTAGCCCGCCGCTTTCAGCGCCTTGGAGATCGCGGCGCCAATGCCGCGGCTTCCGCCTGTGACCAGTGCAACTCGTGCCATGGATATTCCCTCTCCTGATGTCAGTTCTTCTTGCTTGTCATTGCTGCGACAGATCGAGGTCGGGGGAGTAACTCACCCCCTCGACATCCTTGATGATGGCCTGGCCGCAGATGACGCGGCCGGTGGCCGGATCGAACGTCAAGGTCGGGTTGCCATAGAGCATCCAGCCCTTGTTCAATTCCGCCGTCACCCGATGACAGAACGCGGCGTCATCGGGCCCGGTGAGATAGCGGTAGAGCGTTGTCGGCGTCAGCCGCGACATGTCTCACCGCTCCAGGCACATGGCGACACCCATGCCACCGCCGATGCAGAGTGTGGCCAGACCCTTCTTGGCGTTGCGCTTGCCCATTTCATGCAGCAGCGTCACCAGCACCCGCGCGCCCGATGCGCCGATCGGATGACCGATGGCGATCGCGCCGCCGTTGACGTTCACCTTGGCGATATCCCAGCCCATGTCCTTGTTGACGGCGATGGCCTGCGCCGCGAACGCCTCGTTGGCCTCGATCAGGTCCAGGTCGGCGGCCTTCCAGCCGGCCTTCTGCAGGGCCTTGCGCGAGGCCGGGATCGGCCCGGTGCCCATGATCGCTGGATCGACGCCTGCGGTCGACCATGAGGCGATCCGCGCCAGCGGCGTCAGGCCCCGGCGCTGGGCCTCGGCGGCGGTCATGAGGACAACCGCCGCGCCGCCGTCATTGATGCCCGACGCGTTGGCCGCAGTGACCGTGCCGTCCTTGGAAAAGGCCGGCTTCAGCTTGCCCACGCCTTCCAGCGTCGTGCCGTGCTTGGGATACTCGTCCTGGTCGACGATGATGTCGCCCTTGCGCCCCGAAATCGTGAACGGCACGATCTCGTCCTTGAACTTGCCGGCCTTCTGCGCGGCCTCGGCCTTGTTCTGCGAAGCGACCGCGAAGGCGTCCTGTTCATCGCGGCTGATCTGCCATTTGATCGCGACGTTCTCGGCAGTGTTGCCCATGTGATAGCCATGGAAGGCGTCGATCAGCCCGTCCTTCAGCATCGAGTCGAGCATCTTCAGGTCGCCCATCTTGGTGCCGGCGCGCATGTGCGCGACATGCGGCGCCAGCGACATCGATTCCTGTCCGCCCGCCACGATCACGGAGGCGTCGCCGTTGGCGATCTGCTGCATGCCGATGGCGGCCGCGCGCAGGCCCGAGCCGCAGAGTTGGTTGAGGCCCCAGGCGGTCGCTTCCTGCGGAATGCCGGCAGCCATGGCGGCCTGACGCGCCGGGTTCTGGCCCTGTCCGGCCGACAGGATCTGGCCCATGATCACCTCGTCGACATCGGCCGGATCGACGCCGGCCCGCGCCAGGGCCGCCTTGATCGCTGCCGCGCCCAAATCATGGGCGGCTGTGGCCGTAAATGCGCCATTGAAGGCGCCAACTGCGGTGCGCGCGGCGCCGACGATCACGATGTCATGTGAAGCCATGGGAAAGATCCTTGTTCCGGCTGTGTCCGAAATGCAAAAGCAGATTTCGCTTCCCTTGTCGAAGTCCGCCCCGGCTTCGTCAAGCAGATAGATCAAAGTTGCGTGCCAGGAAACCGGATCGGCGTCACACCGTGCTTGCCAGTGCAGCGCAACAAGGGCTTGCGGCAGCAGCGCAACCCGCTATCGTGAATGCCTCCAATTTATGCGCCGGCGTTGTTCTGGACGCGGTGGGACAAGGGTTCACAATGGCTGCCGAAAAAGAGCCGACGGTCATCAAGAAGTATGCCAACCGGCGTCTGTACCACACAGGCACCAGCACATATGTGACCCTTGAGGATCTCGCGCTTCTTGTGCGGAACGGCGAGGAGTTCGTGGTCTACGATGCCAAGAGCGGCGAGGACATCACCCGCTCGGTGCTGGCGCAGATCATCTTCGAGGAAGAGAGCAAGACCGGGCAGAACCTTCTGCCCATCACCTTCCTCAGGCAGCTGATCCGCTTTTACGGCGACAGCATGCAGGTCCTGGTGCCGCGCTATCTGGAAATGTCCATCGACAGCCTGACGCGCGAACAGCACACCTTCCGCAATCATTTGACCGAGGCCTTCGGGGCCAATGCCTTCGGCGCGAAGGCGATGGAGGCCATGGAGGCGCAGACGCGCACCAACATGAAGATATTCGGCGACGCCATGCGCATGTTCGCGCCGTTCACCTCGGCCGCCGCGCAGGGCAAGCCCGGCGCCGAGACACCGACCGCCGCCACCGCACCTGCGTCCGAGCTCGACACCTTGCGGCAGGAGATGGCCCAGATGCGCGAAAAGCTCGACAAGCTTTCGCGGAAGGGCTGATCAGGCCGCCAGGTCGTCCGCGTTCGCCGAGGCCGCAGGCCAGAGCTCGGCCATCCCGGTCAGGAAGCCCTGGAGATAGGTGACGCCCCAGTCGGCGAGCATGCGTGCGGCCGCTTCATTGTCGACCCACTCGGCCACGGTCTCGACGCCAAGATGCTGCGCGAGGTCGAGCAGGGTCCTGACGAAGAAACGGTCGTCGGTCGAGCGGGCCAGGTTCTGGGTGAAGGCTCCGTCGAGCTTCAGGATGTCGATCGGGAAGGCCCTCAGGTGCTTGAGCGAGGTGTGGCCCGCGCCGAAATCGTCGATGGCCACCCGCGACCCGCAATCCTTGATCGCCTTGATCACCCTCAGGCTTTCCTCGGCGTGCGAGATCGTCGCGGTCTCGGTCACTTCCACGATCAGGCGCTCATTGACGCCGGGGTTCGCCCGGGTCAGCGCCGAGAAGGCGTCGAGCCAGACCGGATCGGCCAGCGACTGCGGGGAGACATTGATCGACACGATTGCGTTCCGGTCCTGCAGCAGCCCGTGGACCGACAACTCCAGCACCCGGTGGTCGAACAGACGCACGAGTCCGCGCCGCTCCAGCAGCGGCATGATTTCGGCGGGCGAGAAATGCGTTCCGTCCGGGCGTTCGATCCGCACCAGCGCCTCGTGGAAGGCGAGCGTCCTGTCATGCGCGCGCACCACCGGTTGCCGGGCGAGGCTGATGCGCCGCTCGTTGAGAGCCCCGAGCGCGTCCAGGTCGCGGGAGGAACGCGTCGCCGCATGGCCCGGAGCGAGGCTGCGCGCGATGGCGACGCAGTCGGTCGGTCCGCGCCGCGCCTCCTGCAGGGCGGCTTCCGCCGCAGTCAGCAGGGCTGAGCTGTGGCGCGTCAGGTCGGGTGCAATCGCTGCCCCGGCCCGGACATGGATCAGGGCGACACCGCGCCGCGTCTCGATGGCCGACTTTGATACGGCCCGCACGAAGCGCTTGCCGGTGATCTCGACCTGGTCCGGCAGGCAGCCTGTCAGGATGATGGCGAAGCGATTGCTGGAGTAACGCATCAGCCGGTCGCGGCGGCGCATGACCTGCCGCAGTCGTTCCTGGACGACGACAAGGATTTCGTCCGTGCCCTCATGGCCGAGGTCTTCGTTGATGCGGTCAAGATCATCGATCGCGATCGCCAGCACCACGACGGACTTGTTGGCCGGCATCTGGTCGGCCATCAACTCGTCGAGGCGCTGCAGGACGGTGGACCGGTCGCAGATCGTGAAGTTCGGCGCGGCCAGTTCCGCTTCGGTCACCTGCCGTTCAAGCCTGAGCACGCCGCGGGCCCTGAGCGCACTGCCGTCAGCGCCGGCAAACCAGCGCCCGGTGTCCTCGACCCACATCTTGCGGTCGCCCAGCAGCAGGACATACCGCGTCCGATAAGGCACGCCATCGCCAAGGTCTGCGCCCGAGGCCTCGATGATGGCGTCATAGCGGCTGCGCCCGACACCCGGCTCGACCAGGCGGGCAAACCCCAGCCCCTTGTGGGTCAGCGCCATCGTCGGCTGTCCGAGAACCTCCTCGGCGTTCGGTCCCCAGCGGACCTCGTCGGAGCTGATGTCCCAAGTGTAGACGACCTCGCCGATTGAACTGAGGACATCCTTCGGATTGACCGGCATTGAAGCGGAAGGCTGGCCTTGTTCCATAAATGTCTCCACCTGCCCGGCTTCCAGGTCATGCGGAGGCCGGCCAGAGCGCCCATGATCCGCAGGTCCTTCGCGCCGGTTGGCAAGCGGGGGCTTGCCTGACCGGACGTGCATGTCCTCACGTCATCATGTCGGTCCCAGCCTTAAGGGTGCGTTAAGCCTGGCACGCCGCTTGCCATTTTTCGGGGCAAGACCACGGTGTGCAAGGTACGCGTCCCATGTCGGCACAGAACAGAGACTTCCGAATGCCAGGAGCCACCGGCCGCGCGCTTGTCGCGTGCCAGGCGGGCACAGGCAGGCCGTCCGCGCCGCCGCCGGCTGCGGTCCTGCCCGATGCCGGGTTCCTGACACAGCTTCTGGCGAGCCAGGGGCAGGGGACGATGTATCGGCGGCTGCGGCGGGTGGAGCCGGCCGTTGCGCTCGCGCGCTACGGCTCCCGTGTCAGCGCTGATGTTCGGGGCACGACGATCCTGGTCGCCTGAGCACAACAAAAAAGGCGGCCACGCGGGCCGCCCGATATCGTCATGGCCGGTCGTCGGCGTGGTATGAACCGCGCCTCAGCCCTTTGGCTTCAGGATCTGGCGACCACGGTACATGCCGGTCTTCAGGTCGACATGGTGCGGGCGGCGAAGCTCGCCCGAATCCTTGTCCTCGACATAGGTCGGCTGCTTGAGGGCATCTGCGGAACGGCGCATGCCGCGACGCGACGGCGACGTCTTCTTCTTGGGAACGGCCATGGTTCAACACTCCGGGCTCGTCACGCTCGGGCAGCCATACGCGGCCGCCGCCAACGGGACGGTTTATTCAACAGGAGGCGCTGCATACACGCTGGGATCGAGGCTGGCTAGAGCCTTTCGCGAAACAGCGGCGGTCAAATCGCCTTTTGCGCCACCGGATGGGTTCGGGGCTGCGTCACAACACGCAGTCGGCGCGTGCGCCAAGGTTGCGCATGCGCTGCTGGATGCGGAAGCTGTTGGTGCGGGCGCGGCTGCTCGGCGCGTCCGGGTTGCGCAGGCGTGGATTGGGCAGGCTCGCCGCCAGCGCAGCGGCCTGGGCCCGGTTGAGCTGCGCGGCCGTCGTGCCGAAATAGTGACGCGCGGCCGCTTCGGCGCCGAACAGGCCTTCGCCGAATTCGGCCACGTTGAGATAGATCTCCATGACGCGGCGTTTCGACCAGATCAGGTCCGCGCCGAGAGCGAGGGGCAATTCCAGCGCTTTGCGGACATAGGAGCGCCCGTGCCACAGATAGACGTTCTTGACGGTCTGCATGGCGATCGTGGAGCCGCCCCGGCTGGGTCCGTCCTCATCGGCCAGCACCTCGCGCAAGGCTCCGAAGTCGACGCCGTGATGCTGGCAAAAGCGCTGGTCCTCCGCCGCAATCACGGCCATGCGCAATTCGGGCGAGACCTGGTCGAGCCGCACCCAGTGCCGCGTCACCGGCTCGCCAGCCACGATGCGCCACAGCATCAGCGTGGAGGGCACCGGGATGATGGCGCCGGCGCCGAGGGCGAGGACAGCCGCAATGCAGGCCAGGGCAATGGCCTTGAGCGCGAACCTGACCAGGCGTCCGCCAAAGCTGCGCGCAACTGCCGGGGACGGGCCGGCGCCACGACGGGGAAGCGAGGCGGCGGGGTCGATTTCTCTCGTCACGGAGCTTTCTCGGGGATGGCGACGGGGCTATGACTGCGCAAACGACCGGCCGCGCGCCGGCTGTCCCGACACGTCGCAAGCGAGCGCCCCGCATGACCATGATGACAAACACGCAGGCCGACAAGCTCTTTGCCGACAGGCTTGCCGAAACCGCCCGGCTGGTCGAGGCTGAGCTTGGCCGGCATCTGGACGACCGCCAGCGCGACCATGAGATCGCGCGTCCAGCGCGCCTGATGGCGGCCATGCGCCATGGCGCGCTTGGCGGCGGCAAGCGGCTCAGGCCTTTCCTGTTGATCGAGACGGCCGGCCTGTTCGGGGTGCCGGCGGCTGCTGCCCTGCCGGCGGCTGCGGCGATCGAACTGATCCACTGCTACTCCCTGATCCATGATGACCTTCCGTCGATGGACAATGATGATCTCCGGCGTGGGCAACCCACGGTGCACAGGGCGTTTGACGAGGCTACCGCGATTCTGGCCGGCGACGGCCTGCTCACATTGGCCTTCGAGGTCCTGGCCGAACCGGTGAGCAGCCCGGACCCCGCCATCCGTGCCGAGCTTGTGCTCGCGCTGGCCCGGGCTTCGGGGCTGGCCGGCATGGTGGGCGGCCAGATGCTCGATCTGGAGGCGGAAGGGCGCTTTGCAGAGGTTCGGCGCACTGCGCCGCCATGGCCCGGCGACGTCCGCCGCCTCCAGGCGATGAAAACCGGAGCTTTGCTGGCGGCTGCGGTCGACATGGGGGCGATTCTCGGCAAGGCTTCGCGGGGCCAGCGCCTGTCGCTTTCGACCTTTGGACAGGCGCTTGGCGCCTGCTTTCAGGTGGCCGACGACATCCTTGACGTCGAGGCCAGCGCCGAAGCGATGGGGAAGGCGACGGCCAAGGATGCCGATGCCGGCAAGGCCACGCTGGTCGCCGCGATCGGGCTTGAGGCGGCGCGGCAGGAGCGCGATCGCCTCAGCGCCGATGCCGCCGGCGCCCTGAAGCGCTTCGGAGCCGAGGCTGACATCCTGCGTGTCGCCGCCCGCTTCGCCGCCGAACGAACCAGTTGAGCCGGCGCTAGACCGAGACCTGCGTGCCGACCTCGACGACGCGGCCGGTCGGAATCTGGAAATAGCTCGTCGCATCGGTCGCGCTGCGCGCCATCGAGATGAACAGCTTGTCCTGCCACACGGGCATGCCGGAATTGGCGGATGGCTTGATCGAGCGGCGCGACAGGAAGAACGAGGTCGACATGATGTCGAACTTGAAGCCCTGCTTGCGCAGGATGGCGAGCCCGCGCGGGATGTTGGGGCTCTCCATGTAGCCGTAGCGCAGCTCGATCTTCCAGAAGCCGTCCACGATCGGCGCGATCCGGACCCGGTCTTCCTCCGGAATGCGGGGCACATCGAGCGAGCGGACGGTCAGGATGGCGTTCTTCTCGTGCAGCACCTTGTTGTGCTTGAGGTTGTGCAGCAGCGCGGCGGGTGCCACGACGGGATCTCCGGTCAGGAAAACGGCCGTGCCCTTGACCTTGTGGGGCGGGCTCTTGGCCAGCATGTCCAGCAGTTCGAGCAGGGGCACGTCGGCCTTGCGCGTCTTCTCGAACAGGATGCCGGAGCCCCTGATCCAGGTTGCCATCAGCGCCACCAGCACGGCGGCCAGCAGCACCGGCACGAAGCCGCCGTGGAACAGCTTCAGCATGTTGGCCGAGAAGAACGCGACGTCGATCGCCAGAAACGGGACGATCAGCGCCGACGTGGCCAGCAGGCTCCAGCGCCAGCCCTTCCAGACGACGATGAAGGCAAGGATCGCATCGACGGTCATCGCCCCGAAGACCGAGATTCCGTAGGCGTTGGCGAGCCCCGACGACGAGCGGAATGACCAGACCAGCGCCAGCACGACCACGAGCAGGATCCAGTTGACGCGCGGCATGTAGATCTGCCCCGAGGTGTGCTCGGAGGTGTGCCGGACCTCCATGCGCGGCAGGATGCCGAGCTGGATCGCCTGCCGGGTCAGCGAGAACGCGCCGGTGATGACCGCCTGGCTTGCGATGATCGTCGCGATCGTCGCGAGGATGACGAGCGGCAGGATCAGGAAATCGGGTGCGAGCTTGTAGAACGGATTGTCGATCGTGGTGGGGTCATGCAGGATCAGCGCGCCCTGGCCGAGGTAGTTCAGCCACAGGGCGGGAAACACCATGAAGAACCAGGCGCTCTGGATCGGTCCGCGCCCGAAATGGCCCATGTCGGCGTAAAGCGCCTCTGCGCCTGTCACGGCCAGGCAGACCGTGCCCAGTACGACCAGCGACACGCCCGGATGGTTGACGAAGAACATCACGCCATAGAGCGGATTGATCGAGGCGAAGACGCCGACATCGTCCTGGATGTGGTAGATGCCGAGGCCGGCCAGCGTCAGGAACCAGATGCCCATGATTGGCCCGAACCATTTGGCCACGCTTTCCGTGCCGCCGCTCTGCACCGCGAACAGGCCGATCAGGATAGCCGAGGCGATGTAGACGACATAGGGCTCGAAGGCCGGCGTCACCAGCTTCAGCCCTTCCACCGCGGACAGAACCGAGATCGCCGGCGTGATGACGGCGTCGCCATAGAACAGTGCTGCGCCGAGCATGCCGAGCGCCAGGACCCAGCCGGTCCCCTTGGCCTTGCCCACCGCGCGCTGGGCCAGTGCCACCAGGGTCAGCGTGCCGCCCTCGCCATTGTTGTCGGCGCGCAGCAGGATGATGACGTATTTGATCGTCACGACGAAGACGAGCGACCACAGGATCAGCGACAGCACGCCGATGACGATGTCACGCGGCACTTCCCGGATGATCGTCGCGCTGCCGCCATGGCTGCCGATCGTCCCGCTCATCGCGGCGTTGATCGTCTCGCGCAGCGCGTAGAGCGGGCTGGTGCCGATGTCGCCATAGACCACGCCGAGCGCGCCAAGCGCCAGCGCAGCAAAGCTCGACTTGGCATGCCCATGACCGTGGCCATGGGCCGGATCGGCTTGTGGGCTTTGCGGCCCGTTCAGGGCGAAACGATGATCGTCAGCGGGGGGTGTCGGCTGGTCGCCGGGGGGCATCATGCTTCTCCGCGCTTGCCGCGCTGCAACGCAAGGCCGCGGGCTCTATCACATCCGGGCTGCCATTCAAGCAAAGCGCATGCCTTGGATGCATGACGCTCATGTCTGCTGTTGACGCTTCGTGCGCCGACTGCATTGCTGTGCTGTGCGGCCATGGCGGTCATCACTCGGCCGCGCGGCTCGAAGCGCCGTAGCGCCGTTCGACATAGACGCTGACCATATCCTTGAACTCCGCCGCGATCCCCGCGCCGCGCAGCGTTGCGACCTTCTTGCCGTCGACGAAGACCGGCGCGGTCGGAGCCTCGCCGGTGCCCGGCAGCGAGATGCCGATGTCGGCATGCTTGGATTCGCCGGGGCCGTTGACGATGCAGCCCATGACGGCGACGTTCAGCATCTCCACGCCCGGATAGCGCGTCTTCCACTCCGGCATCGAGGTGCTGATCCAGCTTTGGATGTCGCGAGCCAGTTCCTGGAACACTGTGGACGTCGTGCGCCCGCAGCCGGGGCAGGCCGCCACCAGCGGCACAAAGGCGCGAAAACCCATGGTCTGGAGCAGTTCCTGCGCTGTCTTGACCTCGACGGTGCGGTCGCCGCCCGGCTCGGGCGTGAGCGAGAAGCGGATCGTGTCGCCGATGCCCTCCTGCAGCAGCACGCCCAGCGCCGCCGACGAGGCGACGATGCCCTTGGAGCCCATGCCGGCCTCGGTGAGGCCGAGATGGATCGCGTAGTCGGAGCGCCGCGCCACCTCGCGGTAGACGGCGATGAGATCCTGCACGCCCGATACCTTGGCGGAGAGGACGATCTTGTTCTTCGCCAGCCCGATCTCCTCGGCGCGGGCGGCAGACAGCAGGGCAGACTGCACCATCGCTTCGCGGGTGACGGCGCGCGCGTCCAGCGGGGTCGCCGAGGCGGCGTTGATGTCCATCAGATGCGTGAGCAACTCCTGGTCGAGCGAACCCCAGTTCGCCCCGATCCGCACCGCCTTGCCGTGCCTGATCGCCATCTCGACGATCTGGGTGAACTGGCGGTCCTTCTTGTCCTTGAATCCGACATTGCCCGGATTGATCCGGTACTTGGCCAACGCCTCGGCACAGGCGGGGTGATCGGCCAGCAGCTTGTGGCCGATATAGTGGAAGTCGCCCACCAGCGGCACATGGACGCCGATCCGGTCAAGCCGTTCGCGCACGTGCGGAACGGCCGCTGCGGCCTCGTCGCGGTCAACGGTGATCCGCACCAGTTCTGAACCTGCCCGGGCCAGGGCCGCCACCTGTGCAACGGTCGCGGCGATGTCCGCCGTGTCGGTATTGGTCATGGACTGCACGACGATGGGCGCCCCGCCACCCACCATCACGCCGCCGATGTCGACGCCGACGGTCCGGTGGCGCGCGCGGGGACCGGCCTCGGGAGCGGTGGCGGCAAGGGCTAGATCAGTCATCGTCAACACCACTCGACTGGCTGCAGCAACCGGAAAGCGTTCTGCGTGTCCCCGGCGCGGAACGGCAAACCGACTGGCTTGCCAGGCGGTGGCCGGAAACAGGCCCGCCAGACCTTGCCCAGCCTTGGGCTGGCGTCAAGCTGGATAGGTTCCGGATGCGGTGAAACGAACCTTTGCCCGGCGCGTGGGGAGTTGTTACATGTTCACAGGCTCGATTGAAGGGATCCATCATGCTGCGCGCCACCACCGTCATCCGCAAGCCAGCCGTCAAGGCCGACAAGGTTGCGGCCACCGTTGTGCTGAACCATGAGGACCGCCAGCGTCGACGCGCCGTTCTGAAGACCGAGGGCGGTCTCGAGATCCTGCTGGACCTCGAGCGGGCCACGGCGCTCAACGAAGGCGACGCCCTGCGTCTGGATGACGGCCGCCTCGTGCAAGTGCAGGCCGCTCCCGAAGCGCTGCTCGAAGTGCGGGCCGAGAGCATGCTCCGGCTGATGCGGGTGGCCTGGCATATCGGCAACCGTCATACGCCCGCCGAGATCACGGCGGACGCGCTCTATATCGAAGACGACCATGTCCTTGCCGAGATGATCCGTGGGCAGGGCTGCTCGATCACCAAGGTGACCCGGCCCTTCCGGCCCGAGCGTGGGGCTTATGACCATGGCGGCCATGATCACGGCCACCATCATGATCATGGCCATGACCATGGCGCGCACGGCCACGCCAATCCGCCCCATGGCCAGCCCGGCCATGTCCATGGACCGGACTGCGGCCATGACCATCACCATGACCACAGCCACGATGTGCTGTCGGTGGCCAGTCATGATCACGCGCATGATCATGGGCATCATCACGACCATGACCACAAGCATCACCACGGCCATGATCATGGTCATGCCGCCCGCGCCAAGCACGACCACTGACCCCGCGCCGCAGATCCGTTGAGCGCCGCCCAGCTCCTGTTGATGACGTGGTTCTCGCCGGGCTACCCGGTGGGCGCCTTCGCCTATTCGCATGGGCTCGAATGGGCGCAGGAGGCCGGCGACCTGACCGATGCCGCGTCCCTGCAGGCCTGGCTGGCGGACCTGATCCAGCTTGGCGCGGCGCGCAACGACGCGATCCTGCTGAGCGCGTGCTGGCGTGCGGCCCGGTCTGCGCAGTGGACCGAGGTCGCCCGGATCGCCGAACTCGGCCTCGCCATGGCCGCGTCGTCCGAGCGGCGGATGGAAACTGTGACCCAGGGCAATGCCTTCGTGCTGGCCAGCCGCGCCGCCCATGACTGCGGCACGCTGCGGCAGCTTGGCGCCATCTGGCCCGGCGATGTTCCCTACCCCGTCGCCGTCGCCGTCACGGCGGCGGGTCATGATGTCGCACTCGGCGACCTGCTCCCCGCCTTTGTGCTCGGTTTTGTCGCCAATCTTGTCTCGGCTTCGGTGCGCCTCGGCATCGTCGGCCAGACCGATGGCCAGCGCGTGCTGGCGGGCCTCATGCCCGCGATCAGCGCCCTGGCGGCGGAGGCCGAAACCGCCATGCTGGATGATCTTGGCGCTTGCGCCTTCCGCTCCGATATCGCTTCCTTGCGCCACGAGGCCCAGTATTCGAGGTTGTTCCGCTCATGAACCATTCCCCCAACGGCCCCCTGCGCGTCGGCATCGGCGGCCCTGTCGGCTCCGGCAAGACGGCGCTGATGGAGATGCTGTGCAAGGCGATGCGCGAGGAGTTCGACCTCTGCGCCATCACCAACGACATCTACACCAAGGAGGACGCGCGGCTGCTGACAGTCGCCGGCGCGTTGCCGGTCGAACGCATCATGGGGGTCGAGACCGGCGGCTGTCCGCACACCGCCATCCGCGAGGATTGCTCGATCAACCTGGCTGCCGTCGCTGAAATGCGCACGAAGTTCCCGGCGCTGGATCTGATCCTGATCGAATCGGGCGGTGACAACCTCGCAGCCACCTTCTCGCCGGAGCTGGCCGATCTCTGCATCTACGTGATTGATGTCGCAGCCGGCGAGAAAATCCCGCGCAAGGGCGGCCCCGGCATCACCCGTTCGGACCTGCTTGTCATCAACAAGATCGACCTCGCCCCCCATGTCGGCGCGGACCTGTCGGTGATGGACCGCGACGCCAGGCTGATGCGTGGCAAGCGCCCCTATGTGTTCACCAACATGAAGACCGGCCAGGGCCTCGACGTCGTCCGCGCCTTCATCGAAGAGGCGGGCGGGCTGGCAAAAGCGGCGGCTTGAGACTGATCAAACGGCCTCAACAGGCTCAATCCGCTCGAGATCATGCTTGATCGCATCGCCCGTGGTCTCGATAACATAGCGGGTGTGCAGGTTGAGCCAGAACTCGGCGCTGGTCCCGAAATAGCGGGCGAGCCTGAGCGCACTGTCTGGCGAAAGGTCAACCTGCTCAGCCGCCAACCGCTCAATGCGGGTTCGCGGCACGCCGATGGCGCGTGCGACGGAGCCGGCCGAAAGCGCCATTGGCCGCAGAAACTCCTCGCGCAGCACTTCGCCGGGATGAATTGGCTTCAGCATGGTCATTGTGATGCCTTTCAGCGGTGATAGTCGACAAACTCAACCGAAACGGGACCTTTTGGCGTCCAGACAAAGCATATTCGAAACTGGTCGTTCACGCGTATGGAATGCTGCCCTGCACGATCACCGCGCAAGGCTTCAAGCCGATTGGCAGGCGGACTGCGAAGATCATCGAGGTGCAGGGCCGCATCCAGCATCACCAACTTGCGTCGTGTCACTGCGGCAAGGTCAGCCGAAAAACCCTTCGGAACGTTTTGCTCCAGGATGGCTTTCAAGCGTTGATCCCGAAAGCTGACGATTGCCATATCAAGATACGTATCATGTCATGATACGACAGACAAGGCGTGCATCTGGACTTTCGGGCGCCTTGGGCGATATCAGCAACAATGTTCGCTTCTTCCCCCTGGCGCTTTTCGGTCGCCCCGATGATGGACTGGACGGACCGGCATTGCCGGGCCTTCCACCGGGTGCTGTCGCGCCATGCGCTGCTCTATACAGAGATGGTGACGGCGAACGCGGTCGTGCATGGCGATCGTGACCGGTTGATCGGCTGGAACAGGGCCGCCGAGGGCAAGGTCGCGCTGCAGCTTGGCGGCAATGATCCGGGCAAACTGGCCGCCGCCGCCCGCATCGGCGCGGACTTCGGCTATGACGAGATCAACCTCAATTGCGGCTGCCCCTCCGACCGCGTGCAGGGCGGCGCCTTCGGAGCCTGCCTGATGCAGACGCCCGCGGTGGTGGGCGAATGTGTCGCAGCGATGAAGGCCACCGTGGCCATTCCGGTGACGGTCAAGTGCCGCCTCGGCGTGGACGAACAGGACACGGAAGCGGCCCTCGATGCGATCACCGGGGCCGTGCGTCAGGCCGGCGTCGATGCGCTGATCGTGCATGCCCGCAAGGCCTGGCTTCAGGGCCTGTCGCCCCGCCAGAATCGTGATGTGCCGCCACTGGACTATGAGCGGGTCTATCGCCTCAAGGCCGCCAATCCCGGTCTGCCGGTGGCAATCAACGGTGGAATCCGTGCGCCAACCGACTGGCACGGCCATCTTGCGCAGCTTGATGGCGTCATGGTCGGGCGCGAGGCCTACCAGAACCCGGACGTCCTGCTCCAGGTCGATCCGGCCCTGTTCGGCCAGCCCTCGCCGGTCAAGGACATGTTCGCCGCCATTGAGGCCTATGAGCCTTATGTGGCCGCTGAACTGGCCGGCGGCACGCGTTTGCATGCGATCACGCGTCATCTGACGGGCCTGTTCGCCGGGCGCCCCGGCGCGCGCACCTTCCGGCAGGGGCTGGCCAATCATTGCATCCGGCCGGATGCGACGCTTGACGCCCTCCGGCAGGCTGTCGCGCAGGTGTCGCGTGAGGTTCCCGAGGACGCTGCGGCGCGCAGCGAGGCGGCCTGATGCTGACCACTCCGGAGATCGACAGCCGCATCCGCGAGAGTTTTGCGCGGCAAGGCCTGATGGACACGCTCGGTGCGCGGCTCGTTCGTGTTGCGCCGGGCGAGGTCGACATCCACCTTCCGGTCGCCGCCCATGTCAGCCAGCAGCATGGCTTCGTCCACGCCGGCGCCGTGGCGGCCATCGCTGATTCTGCCGCAGGTTACGCCGCGCTCTCCCTGATGCCGGCCGGTGCCGGCGTTCTGACCACCGAGTTCAAGATCAATCTGCTGAGCCCGGCGTCGGGGGATCTGATCATCGCAAGGGGGCGGGTGGTCAAGGCCGGCCGGACCCTCACCCTGGCCATGACCGAGGTTTTTGCCGTCAGCGCCGGCGCCGAAAAGCTCTGCGCGCTCCTGACCGCGACCCTGATGCGCATCGAGGGGCGTGACGGCGTCGCCAACTGAAGCGCCGGCCCGGGGGCGGTCGCCCTTCCGGGTAGATGTGGATACGGCACCCCTGGCTTGCGGCTGCGTCCTTTAGACCTTCGCAGCGGGTTGCGCGGCCCGGATCAGCATGCTACCGCACGCTCGCTTCACGGGGCCCAGGGCCTTGCGAGGTCTCCATTCATGCGCAATGGCGCGGTTCGTGCAAACACGCCCAAAGGCGACGGATGCGCGGGCCTCATGGACAAAAGAGAGCAAAACGTGGCCCAGAGTGGTTCCATCGTGGCGGGTGTCGGCGGCCGGTATGCTTCGGCGCTGTTCGAGCTTGCCCAGGAGATGAAGGTCGCCGACGCGGTCGGCGCGGCGCTGGACCAGTTCGGCGCGATGATCGACGCCAGCGAAGACCTGCAGAAGCTGGTCAAGAGCCCGGTCTTCAGCGCCGATGAGCAGGTCGCCGCCGTGAACGCGGTCCTCAAGACCGCGAAGATCGACGGTATCGCCGCCAATTTCATCGGGCTGGTGGCGTCGAAGCGCCGCCTGTTCGCGTTGCCGTCGATGATCGCGGCCTACAGCCAGCTCAACGCCGACGCCAAGGGCATCGTCCGGGCCGAGGTGACGGTGGCGGAGCAGCCTTCTGCCGGTCAGCTCAAGGATATCGCCGCCGCGCTGAAAGACGCCGCCGGCAAGGAGGTCACGATCGACCTCAGGATTGATCCCTCGCTCATCGGAGGGCTTGTCGTGAAGATGGGCTCGAAGATGGTCGATGCGTCACTGAAAACCAAACTCAATTCTCTCCGTATTGCGATGAAAGAGGTCGGCTGATGGAACTCCGCGCCGCAGAAATCTCCGCGATCCTCAAGGATCAGATCAAGAATTTCGGCTCCGAAGCCTCGGTGACCGAGGTGGGGCAGGTGCTCTCCGTCGGTGACGGCATCGCCCGCTGCTATGGCCTCGACAAGGTCCAGGCCGGTGAGATGGTCGAATTCGAATCGGGCGTGCGCGGCATGGCCCTCAACCTCGAAAGCGACAATGTCGGCGTCGTCATCTTCGGCTCCGACCGCGAGATCAAGGAAGGTCAGACGGTCAAGCGCACCGGCGCCATCGTCGACGTGCCGGTCGGCAAGGAGCTTCTCGGCCGCGTCGTCGACGCGCTCGGCAATCCGATCGACGGCAAGGGGCCGATCAAGGCGAAGGCCCGCGCCCGCGTGGACGTCAAGGCCCCCGGCATCATTCCGCGCAAGTCGGTGAACGAGCCGATGGCGACAGGCCTGAAGTCGATCGACGCGCTGATCCCGATCGGCCGCGGCCAGCGCGAGCTGATCATCGGCGACCGCCAGACCGGCAAGACCGCCGTGGCGCTCGACACGATCCTGAACCAGAAGGCCAACAACGAAGGCAAGGACGAGAGCCAGAAGCTCTACTGCGTCTACGTCGCCATCGGCCAGAAGCGTTCGACGGTTGCCCAGTTCGTCAAGGTGCTCGAAGAGCGCGGCGCACTCGAATACTCGATCATCG
>JAIXUP010000028.1 GCA_027483505.1 Hyphomicrobiales bacterium | reverse complement strand
GCCCGCCATTGTTGTCGACGACAATCGTGATCGGCAGACCTTCCTGGAATGCCGCCTCGATCGATAGGCCGCCCGAGAGAAATGCGCCATCGCCGCTGATCAGAACCACGTTGCTGCCAGGGTGAAGGTTCTTGGCGGAGACTGCGAAGGAGACGCCAACGCCGAGCAGGCTGAAGGTGCCGGGATGCATGATGCCCGCGAGCTTCTGCCCCTTCCAGCCAGCAAGGTTGACCGCGATCTCGGCCCAGAAATGCGTGTTTCCACCATCGAACACCAACCAGTCCTTCTCGCCCATCACAGTCTGGACATCGAGCGCCAGCTGGAGCGGATGGATTTTGTCGCCGAAGCCCGAGTCTGGCGCGGTGTCGCGCGCGAGTTCCGCGAGCGTTTTCTCGACCCATGCAGCGCGCCAGGCGCGATTGGTATCGAACCAGTCGCGCTTCAGGTGCCATTTTCCGGCCTCGTTCAGCGCCAGCAAAGCATCGAGAAACGCACCCGGATCCGACAGCAGCGTGAAGTCTGCCGCGCGGTTCATCTCCAGCTCTTCATGTGAGCCGTTGATGCAAACAAGGCGGCATGTTTCGGGGAAGAACGGCGGATTGCCGAAGTTCATCTGATTGTCGAGGCGTCCGCCGATCATCACGACGACATCAGCTGCTTCCAGCGCCTGCTTCGAAGGCTGGTACTGGTGAATATCGGCGAGGCCCATATAGGCTTCGCTGTCCTCGCCCAGCAGCTTCTGGTGATAGGGCACGTTGAAGATGGGGATGCCGAGCGCAACGCCCGTCGCTTCGAGCTTGTGCTCCGCGCCGGACCACCAGACGCCATGGCCGCCGATGAACATCGGCCGCTTCGCTCCGGCGATGAGGTCGAGGATGGGGCCGAGAGCTTCTGGATCCGGCCAGGCGCGCGGGGCGCGCTGTGCTGTTCGGACAAACGGGCGCTCCTCAAGTCCAGCATCCTCATCAAAGGACGAAAACATGATGTCGACCGGCAGACTAAGGTGCACGGCACCAGGATAGCCGCTGGTGGCGATCTTCCAGGCGCGATCGACGAACTCGCTTATGCGTGTACCGTCGGTAATGCTGATCGAATGCTTCGTGAGCGGCGCGGCGATGGCGACGTCATCGATCTCCTTGAATCCTCCGGCGCCGCGGCGCTTCAGCGTACTTGAACCCGTCACGAAGATGACCGGCGAGCGTTCGCCCCAGGCCTCCATTATGGCTGGCACCGCGTTGGCGAAGCCTTCGGGTCCGACAAGACAGACGGCCGGCTTGCGCGTCAGGCGGGTGTGCCCGTCGGCCAGATGCCCGGCGATCTGCTCGTGCGGGCAATTAATGACTGGCATCTGACATTCCATGAAGCCTTCCAGCGCCGGGTTGCAGAAGCCGCCTGCCAGGGTGAAGACGTACTCGACGCCCTTTTCGTGCAGTGCGCGCGCCAGCAAGTGGCCACCTCGGATGCGGCGCTTATCGGTCATGATCCTGCTCCTGATCCGCGCAGTAGCATCGGCTTTGCGCCGCCGGATTTTCGCGCCGAAGTTGAAGCCAGGATAGCTTCATCGATTTCTTCGACGCGTTTGAGACCAACCTGCGCCAGGGCGATCGCCACATCGCTGGCAAGACTGTCAAGAAAACTGGAGACGCCGCGCGCGCCGTCTGCGGCCATCGCGTAGAGAAACGGGCGTCCCAGCAAGACGAAATTCGCGCCCGACGCCAGCGCCTTGACCACATCCTCGCCGCTGCGCACGCCACCGTCGAACAGCAGGGGATAATCCGGCCCGATTGCCGACCGGATCGCGGGAAGGGCGCTGATCGTCGAAGGGGCGCTATCAAGTTGCCGCCCGCCATGGTTCGAAACATAGACAGCATCTGCGCCAGCATCGCGGATGGCGACAGCATCCTCAGCCGAAAGCACGCCCTTGACGATCAGCTTGCCCTTCCAGTGGTTGCGAAGGCGCTCGAGAAAACACCAGTCCGCGCCGTCTCTCGGGGCTTTTCGATCGTACCCCATGGTGTTTGGACCGGTGCCGAAATTCGCCATACGCGGCTTGCCGGCCACCAAGGTGCCAATCGACCAGCGCGGATGCATGGCGAAGTCGAGGAACTGCGGCGCCTTGATCCGGAAAGGCGTCTCGAATCCATTACGCAAGTCCCGGGGCCGTTTGCCGAGTTTCGGCACGTCGACGGTCAGAAGCAGGTTTTCGTAACCGGCGCTGGCGGCCCTGTCGACGAACCGCATTGCTGTGTCGATCGAGCCGGTGACATAAAGCTGGAACCATGCATGGCCGTCCGAGAGGCGCAGCATTTCTTCCAGAGTTGTCGAGCTGGCCGTTGAGACACAGAGCGGAAATCCACGTTGCGAGGCCTCGGCGGCGAAAGCCTTGTCGGTTCCCGGCCAGGCGAGATCACACATCCCCATCGGCGCGATGCCAAATGGCAGATTGTAGCGGCGACCAAGGAATGTCGTGCCGAGATCCTCGCCCTGAACGTCGACCAGAACCCGTGGCAACAAGCGTAGTGCGAGAAGATCAGCCTGATTCAACTCGATCGCTGTCTCATAACCCGCCCCACCATCGATGAAATCGAAGATCAGGCGCGGCAGGCGCCTGGCTGCCAGCGCGCGTGCATCGGCGGCAGTCGGCATCGCACGGTGCGCCCTACCATCCCGAGGCCCCCAGATTCCAAGCGAGTTCAATGACCGTCCAAGCATCCGCGTGCCCCTATCGAAGTCTGGTCTGTGCAGATAGTGCGAGGCTGAAGGACGCCCCGGCTATCGACAAACACTTAAACCGCCTCCTATACATAAAGTCTGCTTTGTCCATGAAGGAGGATGTCAAGCATGGCGAGTATCCGAAGACGTCTGCCGCTGACGGCTTTGCGCACATTCGAGGCGGCTGCGCGGCTCCAGAGTTTCAAGGATGCAGCGCAGGAACTGGGC
>JAIXUP010000083.1 GCA_027483505.1 Hyphomicrobiales bacterium | reverse complement strand
GTGCGCATCGAGAAGGAGAACACCACGATCATCGACGGCGCCGGCAAGAAGAAGGACATCGAGGCTCGCGTCTCGCAGATCAAGGCGCAGATCGAGGAGACCACCTCGGACTACGACCGCGAGAAGCTTCAGGAGCGTCTGGCCAAGCTTGCGGGCGGCGTCGCGGTCATCCGCGTCGGCGGCTCGACCGAAGTCGAGGTCAAGGAAAAGAAGGACCGCGTGGACGACGCGCTGAACGCCACCCGCGCTGCGGTGGAAGAAGGCGTGCTGCCGGGCGGCGGCGTGGCCCTGCTGCGTGCGGCTGGCGCCATCGGCAAGCTCAAGCCTGCCAATGAAGACCAGAAGATCGGCATCGACATCGTCAAGAAGGCGCTCACCACGCCGGCTCGCCAGATCATCGAGAACGCCGGTGACGATTCGGCTGTCATCGTCGGCAAGCTTGCCGAATCGAAGGACTACTCGGCAGGCTACAACGCCCAGACCGGCGAGTTCGTCGACATGATGAAGGCTGGCATCATCGACCCGACCAAGGTCGTGCGCACCGCCATCCAGGATGCGGCCTCGATCGCGGGCCTGCTCATCACCACCGAAGCCACGATCGCCGAAGCTCCGAAGAAGGATGCTGCGCCGGCCATGGGCGGCGGTGGCGGCATGGGCGGCATGGGCGGCATGGACTACTGATCCAGCGCCCCCTCGCCGATAATACAGCAAAACAATGTGCAAAGCCGCCTTCGGGCGGCTTTGTCGTGTCGAGGCTGCTCTCGGACCGGCCGCTTCGACTGCCCGGAAAGACAGGCGCCGCCTGGCCAGCCTGGGCAGGCCTCATGTCAACATACTGGCCAGCTTTGTGTTTTCAGGAGCAGTGTTGCAAATCAACACTAGGCGCGGTGCCCGCCTTTGGTGTTGGTCGCGCACGGTTCCATTCGGATTTCAGCAGCTCAAGGAAAATCGTCATGAAGAAGTTCACGCTCGTTATCGCCGCCGTTCTGACCGCTGCCGCCCTCGGTGCTTGCGCCGGCAAGGCCCCTGTGGCCGCCCCGCAGGCTGCTCCGATCGCTGTTCGCGGCTGAGCCAGAACGCCTGATTGAGACCAACCCGGTAGCGCGCTTCGGCCCGACGCCGGGTTTCCTTTTTTGGGCTGTTCGCGGCCCGACCGATATGTGTCCCTGACCTGAAGCGATGGTGCATGCCATGCAGGCTGTGAGTTCCGGCGCGCCTTTGAACCGTGATTGGGGCCGCAATGTCGGTATTGCGGCGATGGCTTTGGCGCTGGGCGCGTGCTCGCCCGGCGACAAGCCGGACCTCACCTCACCTGTGATGTCGCCGGATCCCTCGGCGGCCAGCTACGCCGTGGCCGCCACCTCACGGGGCGATGAGTCCGCGCGGCCCCGTGCTGTTGCTGCCGCCGCGCGTCAGCGCCAGGGCGGGACGTCGGCGCGGGCTGCCGCCCAGCGCGAAGTGGCCTACTATATCGAGTTCAGGTCGCGCGCCGCAGCGAGCTACGGTCATACCTTCGCCTCCGTGGGCAGGCTCGGCCCGGGCGACCGGATAAAGACCAGCGAGATCGTCGGTCTTCATCCTGCGACGGAAAGCGTGCTGCCCTGGATGATTGGCCACGTCCTTCCGGTCCTTTCGGAGACCGGCGCCAGCGACGGCGACACCGAAGAGGTGTACTGGACCGCGCGCTACCGGATCCGGATGAACAAGCAGCGCTATGACGAGCTCATGGTGCAGATCCGGCAATTGCAGGCCTCCTCGCCTGCCTGGCACGCGGTTTTCTACAACTGCAATGCCTTTGTCGGCGACATCGCCAAACTCATGGGTCTCAAGACGCCTGTAAACACGCTGTTGTTTCCCAAGGAGTACATTGAGGAACTTGCGTCGTTGAACGGCGCATGATCACCTGCGATTTTTGAGGTCACTGATGCATACGATCGCTGCCCGGTTGGTTGTCCTGTCCCTTGCCGCTGCAACCCTCGCCGGTTGTGCAGGCTCTTCTGATCTGGCCGGCTTCGGCTCTGCGGCCGGGCGCCAGAGCGACTACAGCAGCCTGCCCTCAAGCGGCCATCTGGTCGCCTCCGCCACCGGCACGACCATTCCCGACAGTCTGTTGGACGCGCGCAAGCAGGCCATGAATGTCGGCGCCTCGCGCGGCGCTTCTGTCGCCTATGCGGGAAGCGAGCCGGCCGGAACGATCGTCATCGAGCAGTCGAGAAAGTCCCTCTACTTGGTCGAAGCTGACGGCAAGGCGATCCGCTACAACGTGGCGATCGGCAAGGCCGAGAACCAGTGGACCGGAATCTCGCGCGTCCTCGCCGTGCATCTGCAGCCGGCCTGGACGCCGCCGGAATCGATGCGCCGTCCGGGCTCGGAGCCTGCCGGCATCATTCCAAGCGGCGCGCCTCACAATCCCATGGGCATCGGCGCGCTGACATTGGCCGGAGGCGACTACGCCATTCATGGCACGAACCGCCCCGACTCGATCGGGCGCGCCGTCTCGGGCGGCTGCTTCCGCATGCTCAACGAAGACGTCGCCGATCTGATGCGCCGCGTTCGCGTCGGCACGAGGGTCGTCGTCAACCGCTGACCTCGCCGGGGCGGCTGGAGCCTTCCAGTCGAGCCTGACGGCCTGCCGGAGTGCAACCTGCCAATGACCAGTTCCGCCTTCAAAGCATCGCTCATCCGCCAGTTCGGCTCACCGGCCGTCGTCATCGACCTTGACGTGGTCGAGGCCAACATCGCCCGCGTGCAGGCGGCTTGCGACGCCGCAGGAGTGGCCAACCGCCCGCACATCAAGACCCACAAGAGCCCGCTGATCGCCGCCATGCAGCGCGATGCGGGTGCGCGCGGCATCACCTGCCAGAAGCTCGGCGAAGCGGAGGTGATGGCCGCCGGCGGCATCGACGATATCCTGATCAGCTACAACATCCTGGGCGAGGACAAGGTGGCGCGGCTGGGCGGGCTGCTGCGCGGCACGCTCGTCACGGTCGCTGCCGACAACCCCGTCACGATCGCGGGCCTGCCGAAGGCCGGCGAAATCGCCGGGCGGCCGCTGCCGGTGGTGGTCGAGTGCGACACCGGCCGCAAGCGTGCCGGCGTCGAAACACCGGGCGAAGCCATTGCGCTGGCCCGCCAGATCGCTGCGTCGCCGCACCTGGCCTTTGCCGGCCTGCTGATGTATCCGCCCGAGGATCGCTGGCCCCAGACCCAGGCCTTCGTCGACGAGGTCCGTGCCGCCCTGCGCGCCGACGGGCTGGAGCTGAAGATCGTCTCGACCGGCGGCACGCCCAACATGGCCAATCTCGGCCAGCTCAAGGGAGCGACCGAGCACAGGGCCGGCACCTACATCTTCAATGATCGCATGATGATGGCCTGCGGGCAGGCCACGCTGGCCGACTGTGCGCTGCAGGTCTACGCCACCGTGGTCAGCCGCGCCGCGCCGGAGCGCGGCATCCTCGATTCAGGCTCAAAGACGCTGACTGCCGATCCGGGCGGCGGCCTCGACGGTTATGGATACATCATCGAACATCCGCAGGCCCGCATCCATAAATTCGCGGAAGAGCACGGCTTTCTCGATCTCGCCGCCTGCAACGAGCGCCCCGGCGTCGGCGACATCGTGCGCATCATCCCCAACCATGTCTGCGTCGTCTGCAACATGGTCGACCGCTACGTTGCCGTGCGTGGCGAGACGATCATTGGCGAGATCCCGGTCGCGGCGCGCGGACGGCTGAGCTGAGCTCCGGCGACCTCAATTCTCCCGCTTGATCGCGCTTTCATGCCACTTGCGCAGGAAGACATGGCTGATCCAGCTGGTCAGCAGGAAGATGGCGATCCCGGTCACCGAGATCATGATCAGGGCCGCGAACATGCGCGGGATGCGCAACTGATAGCCTGATTCCAGGATGCGGTAGGCAAGCCCCGAGGCGTTGCCACCCGAGCCCGCCACGAACTCAGCCACCACCGCGCCGATCAGCGCAAGGCCGCCTGATATTTTCAGTCCGCCGAGAAAATACGGCATGGCGGCGGGCAGCCTGAGATAGCGCAGCGTCTGCCAGCGGTTGGCTTTGTAGAGCTGGAACAGGTTGACCAGGTTGTGGTCCGCGGAGTTTAGCCCAAGGATGGTGTTCGACAGGATCGGGAAGAAGGCAACGATCCAGGCGCAGATCAGCAAGGAGAGGTTGATGTCGCCGACCCAGATGATGATCAGCGGCGCGATCGACACCACCGGCGTGACCTGCAGGATCACCGCGTAGGGGAACAGGCTCATCTCCAGCCATTTCGACTGGGTGAAGACGATGGCGAGCGCCACCCCGACCGTGACGGCGGCGATCAGCGCAGCAAAGGTGATGCGCAGCGTGATCCAGAGCGAGCCGGAGAGCGTGCCCCAATCGGCGACGAGCGTCTTGGCGATCAGCCAAGGACCGGGCAGGACATAGTGCGGGATCTGGCGATACTGGACGATCCATTCCCAGAAGCCGAGCGCGAAGATGCCGATGATGATGGGCGCGAGGATGCCCGGCCAGGTGCTCTTCGCGATGCCAAGGATGCGGTCTTCCTGAACGAAGATAGGCCTGTTTTCGGCGTCGGTCCCCGAGTCCTGGGGAACGGTCTGGGGACTGGCGGTCAGATCGCTCATCCGTGCATGGCCTTTCCAAGCGCGTTCGATGCCATGCGGCACAAATCGGCATATTGCGCCGAGGTCCGGAACAGTTCGTCGCGCGGATGGGGTGCATCGACGGTCAGGTCCGCCATGATGCGTCCGGGCCTCGCCGCCATCACCACGATCCGCTGCGACAGGTAGACCGATTCGAACACCGAATGGGTGACGAACACTGCCGTGAAGCGCTGTTCCCACCACAGTTTCAGAAGGTCGTCGTTCAGCCGGTGGCGGGTGATTTCATCGAGCGCGGCGAAGGGCTCGTCCATCAGCAGGATCGACGGCCTTGTCACGAGCGCGCGCGCGATCGACACGCGCATCTTCATGCCGCCGGAAAGTTCGCGCGGATAGGAGCCCTCGAAGCCCTTGAGTCCGACGAGGCCCAGCATGTTGGCGGACGTCGCTTCCGCATCGCGCTTGTCCACGCCCTTCAATGTCAGCGGCAGCATGACATTCTTGAGCGCCGTGGCCCATGGCATCAGCGTCGGCTCCTGGAAGACGAAGCCGAGATCGGGTTCGGCATGGCCTGCGGCGTCATGCGCCGAGGTTGGCCAATCGATTGCACCCCGCGAGGGCTCGCCCAGGCCTGAGATCATGCGCAGCAGCGTCGACTTGCCGCAGCCGGAGGGGCCGAGCAGGCTGACGAACTCTCCGCGCGCCAGATCAAGATTGACGTCGCGCACGGCGATCGTGCCATTCGCGAACTGCTTTGACACGTCGCGTATGGAAACAAGCGGGCGCGGCTTGTGCCCCGCGCCCGCTCCGGTTGTCATGTCGGCCTGAGCGCTCAAGCGCCGATGCCCTTGTTGATGAACTCGAGGCTGTAGGCCTTCTTGATGTCGAGCCCGGTCGGGAACACGCCGGTGGCGGCCATCGTGTCATAGAACGACTTCCAGCGCGCGTCTGTCATGGCGCCGACGCCGAGGCGCAGTGCGTCACCCGAGCGCACGATGCCGCGCTCGTTCATGACCTTGATCGCATAGGCGATCTTGTCATCCGACATGTCCGGGTTGTCCTTCTTGATCAGCGCATTGGCCGCCTCGATGGCGGGGCCGCCCTTCATGTACTCGGCCCAGCCTTCCAGCGAGGCCGTGACGAAGCGCTGCACGAGGTCCTTCTTCTCGGCCACCATCTTGTTCGATATGTTGATGGTGGTGTTGTAGTTCTCGAAGCCGGCATCAGCGATCAGGTGCACCACAGGGTTCACGCCGCCCTGCTGGATCGCGTAGGGTTCGGAGGACAGGAAGCCCTGCTGAGACATCTGCTTGTCGGCGAGGAAAGGTGCCATGTTGAAGGTGTAGGGCCGGGCCTGCTCGTCGGTGAAGCCGAACTTGGCCTTCAGGAACGGCCAGAAACTGGTGCGGCCGGCAGCCCCGATCAAGATCGGCTTGCCCTTGAGCGCGGCAAGGTTGTCGTGGCCGACGCCCGGATGCGAGATGATGACCTGCGGGTCCTTCTGGAAGATCGAGGCGATGCACATGTACGGAATGCCTTCGCGCACATAGTTGATCGCCTCGAACGAGTTCGACATGATCATGTCGACCCGGCCCCCGAGGAGCAGCGCGGACGGGTTCTGCTGCGGGCCGCCCATGCGGATGTCGGCGTCGATGCCATACTTGCGATAGATGCCGGCGGCGACGGCGTGGTAGAACCCGCCATGCTCGGCCTGGGCGCGCCAGTTGGTCTGATAGCTGACCTTGTCCAGGGTCTGGGCGTTGACGCTGCGGCCGGAGACCGGGATCAGCACCGATGCGCCGGCGCCTCCGATCAGGCCAAGAGCGGCGCGGCGGTCGATACGAAACTTCGACATGGTCATGGGCGAAACCCTCACTCCGTTGCGACGGTCCGACAATGCGGCCGGCGGGTTGAACTTTGGCGTCCGGCGCGAACCGGGATTGCGATCCCCGGGACAGCAATAGCCATGCCACCATATGTGACTTTTGCCGTCCTGATCCAGATCAGGTCTGCCTAAATCGAAGGCAGAAGTTTGCGGGAAAAACAAGCAGATTGCGGAGCGGTCCACGGTGCATTTTCCATCGTCCGCGATATAGTCCGTGCCGTGGCCGGCTCGCCGTTGGCCCCCACGCGCCGTCGCCCGCGCGATTGAGAAGGATCATTGCCGATGAATGTCGCGACGAAAGCCACACCGGACGCCACCTCCCGTTATGACATCGCAGGTTTCATCGCCGATATCGGCGACGTTCCTGTGATCACCGAGATGCAGAGTGTGCGCCGCCGTTCGCGCGATTTCTTCTGGTATTCGCCGATCCTGAATGCACAGCTTCATGGCAAGAGCGCCGACATCATCGCCTGCCCACGCGACGAGGCCGATGTGATCCGTGTCGCCGCCTCCTGCGCCAAGCGCCGCATTCCGCTAACGGTTCGCGCCGGCGCGACCGGCAATTACGGTCAGGCGGTGCCGCTTGAGGGCGGGGTCCTGCTCGACATCACCGGCCTCAACAAGATCGAGTGGCACAGGCCGGGCGTCGTGCGCGTGGGCGCGGGCGCCAAGATGGACGAGATGGACGCCCAGCTCCGGCCGACCGGCTGGGAACTGCGTATGCACCCCTCCACCAAGCGCATGGCCACCATCGGCGGCTTTGTCGCCGGCGGCTCGGGCGGCGTCGGTTCCGTCACCTATGGCGGCCTGCGCGAGCCCGGCAACATCATCGCCGCCCGGATTGTCACCGTGGAAGAAACCCCGCGCGTGATCGAATTGCGCGCCGAGGCCGCCCAGTTCGTGAACCGCGCCTATGGCACCACCGGCATCATCACGGCGCTGGAGATGCCGACCGCGCCGGCCTGGCCATGGATCGATCTCGTCATCGCCTTCGATGATTTCGAGACGGCGATGCAAGTCGGTCAGGAGGTTGCGCTGGCGGACGGCGTGGTCAAGAAGCTGCTCACCCCGATCGCCTGGCCGCTGCCATCCTACTTCAAGGAGTTGCCGCACGCCTTCCCGGAGGGCAAGAACCTGCTGGTCGCGATGATTGCGGAAGCCTCGCTCGAGAGCTTCAAGATGATCCTCGGCAACCGCGGCGCAATCACCCATGAGGCGCCGAACGAGGAGGCGCCCGGCAAGCTGCCGATCTACGAGTTCACCTGGAACCACACCACCTTGCAGGCGTTGAAGATCGACCGCACGGTGACCTATCTCCAATGCCTGTTCCCGCACGACCGGCTGATCCCGTCAGTTCTGCAGATGCGCGACATGTTCCCCGGCGAGGTCATCCCGCATTGCGAGTTCATCCGCTTCGGCGGGCGCATGACCTGCTCGGCCCTGCCGCTGATCATCTACAAGGACCCGGAGCGGCTCAACGAGATCATCCGTCTCCACGAGGCCAACGGCGTCTTCATCGCCAATCCCCATGTCTACACGCTGGAGGATGGCAGCCGCCACAAGCGCGCCGATGTCGACCAGCTGGCCTTCAAGCACGATGTCGACCCCTACGGCCTGCTCAATCCCGGCAAGATGCGGACCTTCGTGCCGAAGGCGTGAGATTGGCGATGGCCAAGATGGCCGCGACCCCTCTCCTTGCCTCTCCCGCAAGGGGAGAGGGTTAGGGAGAGGGGTTGCACTCATCACCGTTATCTTGCCGAGATACCATCTCCCATGCGCGTCCTTTATCTCTATTGCCACCCGTTGCCTGAAAGCTTCCACGCCGCGATTCGCGATGAGGCGATTGCGGGCCTGAAAGCCGCCGGCCACGAAGTCGACCTGTGCGATCTCTACAAGGAGGGCTTCAACCCCGTGCTCTCGGAAGAGGGCAGGCGGCACTATCATGACACGGCCGTCAACCAGACCGGCCTCGAAGGCTATGTCGCGCGCCTCAAGGCAGCGGACGGGCTTGTGGTGCAGTTCCCGACCTGGTGCTTCGGCATGCCGGCCATGCTGAAGGGCTTCTTCGACCGGCTGATCATGCCCGGCGTCGCCTTCGACATTTCCAACCCGGCCAAGGTGCAGTCGCTGCTCGCCTTCAAGCGCGTCGCCGGCATCGCCACCTACGGCCGCCCGCGCTACATGGCGCTCTACATGGGCGACCCGCCGCGCAAGATCGTCAAGCGCTACCTCGGCTGGTACGCCGCCAAGGGCGCAAAAGTGGACTATCATGCGCTCTACCACCTCAACGTAGCGAGCGAAGCGACGCGCAAGGGCTTCATCGCGGATGTCGGCAGGCGGATGCGGGGGTGGTGATCACCGTAAGCGTCTCCGCTGGGCTTGACCCGACCATCCACGTCTTGCATCGCTCTTGGCCGACCGTTCACGCATTGGAGTCCCGCCATGCCCGCCCGCCACTGGGGTGATCTCACCACCCGCGATTTCGAGGGGCTGGACCCTGAGACCACCATTGCCGTGCTGCCCATCGCGGCCATCGAGCAGCATGGCCCGCATCTGCCGGTCTCGACCGACACAGAGATCGCCCGCGGCATGATCGCGGAGACCTTCCGCCAGTGCCCGGCGGATCTCGACGCGCTGTTCCTGCCGATCCAGCCGATCGGCAAGTCGAACGAGCACATCCGCTCGCCCGGCACCGTGACGCTGACGGCCCACACCGCGCTCAGCGCCTGGACCGAAATCGGCGAGGCGGTGCACCGCGCCGGCCTGAAGAAGCTTGTCTTCGTCAACTCCCATGGCGGCAATGTCGCGCTGATGGACATCGTCTGCCGCGAGTTGCGGGTGAAGTTCGGCATGCTCGCCGTGTCGAGTTCATGGAGCCGGCTGGGCAAGCCGCCGGGTCTCTACACTGACAAGGAAAGCACGGTCGGCATCCATGGCGGCGACATGGAGACCTCGCTGATGCTGCATTTCCGGCCCGAACTGGTGAAGATGGCCAATGCCATCAACTTCGAGCCGACCTCGGTGGAAATCGCCGAGACCTTCGACATCCTGCGCCCGACCGGCGTCACGGCCTTTGCCTGGATCGCCCAGGACATCCACAAGGATGGCACGGCGGGCGACGCCTCGATCGCCACCGCAGCCAAGGGCAGGCTCACCGCCGAACATCAGGCGGGCCTGTTCCTAAAGCTGCTGGCGGACGTGAAGGCGTTTTCGCTCAGCCGACTTGCCTGATCCCGCGCGTCTTGCCGGGCCGGAATGCGCGGCCTAAAAGGGCGGCATGTCAGACTCCGCCCCCAAGACCAGCGATCATGCCCTGCTCGAAGCCATGCGCAATGTGCTCAGGCAGGAGGCCGACGCGCTTCTGGCCCTCGCGGCGCAGGTGGACGGGGACTGGCTGCGCGCGCTCCACGTACTCGCCGATATCCGCGCCAAGGGCGGCCGGATCATCGTCTGCGGCGTCGGCAAGAGCGGCCATGTCGGCCGCAAGATCGCGGCAACCTTCGCTTCGACAGGCACGCCTTCCTTCTTCGTCCACGGCACCGAGGCAAGTCATGGCGATCTTGGCATGATCCAGCCGGGTGACGCCGTGCTGATGCTCTCGGCCTCGGGCGGGACGGCGGAGCTTGCCGATGTGGCGCATTACGCTGGCGGCAACGCCATTCCGCTGCTGCTGATCACGCGCAAGCCCGAGAGCGCGCTCGGCAAGCTCGCGACGCACGTCATCCGCCTGCCCGATGTGCCGGAGGCGTGCCCGAATGGCCAGGCGCCGACCACATCCTCGACCGCCACGCTGGCCACAGGCGATGCGCTGGCCGTGGCGCTGATGCATCTTGCGGGTTTCAGCCGCGCTGATTTCGGGCGCTACCACCCGGGCGGCCAGTTGGGGCTGAGCGCCAGAGCAGAGCGCGCGTGACTGCCCGGCCGGCGGGGCAGGGCTTGCTGCGTCCGGCGCTGGTCAAGCCGCTCAGGCGCGATCTGCCCCGCGAGATCGATGTCTTCGGCGCCGGCCGCGCGGTCAGGGCGATGCTGACGGTTGCGGCCCTGCAGGGCATCACAGCGCGTTTCCGGATCTGGTGCCGGCATCACGCACGGGCCGAACTCCTGCGCATCCATCTGGCTGATCTGCCGCCGCTGGCCGTCGAGATCGTCGTATCGGACGCCCCGCCCGCCGATGGCCGCGGCCCCGTTGTGCTGGCGCTCGGCCTGCGCACCTCGCGCAGGTCCCGTCAAAAGAGCAAGGACGCCCTGTTCGTCGAAAACATGGCCATCATCGAGGCGCTTGTTCCCGTCCTGCAAGGCCGGGCGGTCATCGTTGTCACCAACCCGTCCACGCGGCTGACGGCGCGGCTGGCCGGGAGCGGCGTGGACGCGCTCGGCATCGGCGTGATGAACGACCAACTGCGCTTTGAACGGGATGCGCCGGCGGGCCTTCGCCTCGTCGGCGCGCATAACCCCTTCGAGCTCGGCTTCGGCGCGCTGGGGAGCCGCGCCGCGCCGTCCCTGACCTTCGACAGGCTGGCCTATCGCGACCTCACCAACAGGCAGGACCGCCAACGCCCGCTGCTCGATCCGGATGGCGTGATGGCGCGGGTCTCTCCGGTCTTGCATGACAATGCCTGGCGCGAGATCGGCGCGCTGCATGACGGACTGGACGCCGCGCGGCGCTGGTATGCCCGGCAGCGGCTCGCCTCGCGTTATCTGGAGAAC
This sequence comes from Hyphomicrobiales bacterium, assembly GCA_027483505.1. GTDB lineage: Bacteria > Pseudomonadota > Alphaproteobacteria > Rhizobiales > Beijerinckiaceae > Allobosea. Next base: position 10,265 of record JAIXUP010000083.1, on the reverse strand, counting down.
GGCATCGCCTGTGGCCAGGCCATTCTGTCGCTCACCGATCTGCTGACAGGCGTGCCGGCCGAGCGATCCGATGTCACGGTCGAGGCCCCGATGCGGCTCGAAGGCGGCCCGGCCTTTGTCATCGGCTGGCCGCTCGACGCCATAACCGCCGTGCCGCGCGCGCTTGGTTTCGATGCGGCATCCCTTGCTGTGATCGATGCGCTTGCCGTGACCTACGGCGTAGCCGCGCCGTCCGGGGCGAAGCCGCCCGAGGCGCTGTCCATGAGCGGATCTGGCGGGCCGTCGATCCGTTGCGAAGGGAGCGGTCTGGCGGATCTGGTGCCAGACATCGCGCCGCTCGCAACGCCCGGTGCGGATGGCCGCGCCGACATCGCCATCAGCATCATCGACGATCCGGCCACCCTGACGCATCTTGCGCCTCAGGCGGATGCGCCGCCGGTCAGCGTCGCCCAGCATCGCGGCAAGAACGCCTTCGAGCACCGCGACCTCACCATTCAGGCCCTGGCCGGCGGCCGGCGGCTGATCGCCTTTGCGGCGAGCGGCGCTGTGGCTCTGGTGGATGACGAGGCCCGGCAGATCGCCCTGGCCGTGCCGCCCGGCACGGGTCGCCGCGATGAGTTCCGCAAACTGGTGCGCGACCAGATTCTCACGCCCGCCTATGCGGCCGAAGGGGCGTGGGTCCTGCATGCCGGATTTCTCAGCCATCGCGGGGCCGGGCTTCTGCTCCTCGGCGATTCAGGGGCGGGCAAGACCACCGGCGCACTGCATCTGCTGGCAGGAGGCAAGGGCGGCTATGGCGCCTCCGAACGGGTGCTGCTGATGGCGCGCGCGGACAGGCTGATGGCGCTTGGCGTGCCCGAATCCCTCACCATCTTTCCCGGAACGCTGCGCGGTCTGGCCGGCTTCGGCGAACTGGTTGAAGGCCGCGATCCGGAGGCGGACTGGCGGCGTGACGGGAAGCTGCGGCTGTCGCGCGATGCCGTTGTGTCGCGGCTCGGCAGCGCCCAGATCGCAGAACCTCTTCCCGTCAGCCATGTCGCACTCGTGCGCTATGCACCGGCCTTGGCCAACAGCGCATCGCTGACGCCGGTTGCAGATCCCGACACTCGCATCGCGGCGCTGAATGCCAACGACCTGACGACCTCGGATGAGGTGCGCGCCGCCTGGCTTGGCTGGTATGAGGCGAAGCGGGATTCGGCCGTGCCGGCCCTGCTCGGCGATCCGGCCTTGCCCTTCGCGGTGGTGGATTGGTCGGAGCCCGCTTCCCTCGCCCGGCAACTGGAAGCCTTCGTCGCCTGAGTGTCCTTGAACCTTTGGCGCAACCGCCGCGACAGATGGAGCAAGAGCCCCATCCTCACGCCAAGCAGGTCCGCCATGTCCTCGCAGTCCATCACCCCGATGATCGTTCGCCTCGCCTCTGTCGCCACGGCTTTCGCCATTGTGATCGGCCCGCTCATGCTGCGCTGAGCGCTTGCGGATGATGCCGTGCTGCCCGATAAGCGGCCCATGACGCGGTTTTCCCAGCTTATCGCCTATGGTGCGACCGGCCTCGCCGCAGCGGTGGCCCATTACGGCGTGCTGATCGCGCTGGTTTCCGGTGCAGGCTGGCGGCCCCTGATCGCAACCCTGCTTGGTTTTGTCGCGGGCGGTGTGGTTTCTTACGGCCTCAACCGGCGCTTCACCTTCGAAAGCTCGCGCAACCATCTCGATGCAGGCTGGCGCTTTGGCGTGATCGCGGCCGCCGGTTTCGTGGCGACCGGCCTGCTCATGGCCTTCCTCAACGAACATCTGGGCTGGAACTACGTGCTCTGCCAGATCCTCATCACCTTGATCGTGATGGTCCTGACCTTCACCGGCCACAAGTTCTGGAGCTTTGCCGAGGGGCGGTAAGACAAGCGCTCAGGCCGGTCTGGCCGCTTCGAACGTCATGCGCGCGGCATTGTGCCCGATGTTCTCGATCTGGCGGATACCGACAAAACCGGCTTTGTCCAGAACAGCCTCCATCTGGGCGGTGCTGTACATGCTGAGCCCGAGATTTTCCCTCAGCTTGCGGTAGTCGGAGAACGCTGTCTTCACCAGCCCGGCAAGGGCGGCGATCAGGAAGCCGCCGCTGAAGGCGAAGGACAACAGCGCCCTGGTGTCAGTCACCATGCCCACATCCGGCGGAATCACGTCGCCGATGAGAAGCTTGCCACCCGGTTTCAGTTTCTGCAGCCACAGGTGCAGGGCTGCGTCCAGCTCCTCGCGCTTGAGGTACTGTGCGACGGAGATGAAGGTCACCAGATCGAGGCTGTCGTCCGGGATGCCGATCTCGATGGTTTCGGGCGCGATGATGCCCACATGCGCGCGGTTGATGAAGCGCGCCGTCAGCTGCGCCCGCAGCACGGGGGACGACTCGCACAGGTAGAGCTGGCCGCAGGCGGCGGCCACGGCCTCGCCATGCAGGGCCTCGCCGCAGCCATGGTCGAGAACCACTGCATCGGAGCGCGGGATGGCCGCGATCATGCCGCGCGCGATGATGCGCGCGTGCAGCAGCTTGTGACGCTCCGAGACGTAGATGCTGTGCTCGCCGTCGAAGAAATCGCGCCAGCTGCTCAAGATGTCACGCGGCTTTCCTGGCCTTGTGCTCGGCCATCATCGCGACGAAGCGGTCGAACAGGTAGTGACTGTCCTGCGGCCCCGGCGACGCTTCGGGATGATGCTGGACCGAGAAAGCCGGACGGTCTGTCAGGGCAATGCCGCAGTTGGAGCCGTCAAACAGCGAGACATGGGTCTCGCGGGCATTCCCCGGCAGCGTGGCCGGGTCGACCGCGAAGCCGTGGTTCATCGACACGATCTCAACCTTGTCGGTGGCGTGCTCCTTGACCGGGTGGTTGGCGCCATGATGCCCCTGCTTCATCTTCATGGTCTTCGCCCCGATCGCGAGGCCGAGCATCTGATGGCCGAGGCAGATGCCGAAAGTTGGCGTGCCGCTTGCCAGAACCGCCTGGATGACCGGCACCGCATAGGTTCCAGTCGCCGCCGGGTCGCCTGGCCCGTTCGACAGGAAGACGCCATCCGGCTTCAGCGCCATGATCTCGTCCGCGCTGGCGGTCGGCGGCATCACGATCACCTCGCAGCCGCTGCGGGCGAGCAGGCGCAGGATGTTGCGCTTGATGCCGTAGTCGATCGCCACCACCCGGTGCTCTGCCGCTCCGCTCTCGCCATAGCCGGCTGGCCAGACCCAGGGGGTTTCGGTCCAGGAGTAGCGTTGCGTGCCGGTGACATGCGGCACCAGATCGAGCCCCACCATCGATGGCAGCGCCGCAGCTTCCGCCTTCAGTGCGGCGATATCGAACACGCCGTCCGGCGCATGGGCGACGATGGCGTTCGGCATGCCGTGGTCGCGGATCATCGCAGTCAGGGCGCGGGTATCGACCCCTGCGATGCCGACGATGCCCTTGGCCTTCAGCCAGGCGTCGAGATGCCGGGTCTTGCGCCAGTTCGAGGGTTCAGTGATGGCTGCATGGACGACAATGCCGCATGCGCCCGTCGAGGCTGCGGCGTTGACGGTCTCGGTGTCGTCCTCATTGGTGCCGACATTGCCGATGTGCGGAAACGTGAAGGTGAGAATCTGGCCGTTATAGGATGGGTCGGTCAGGATTTCCTGATAGCCCGTCATGGCGGTGTTGAAGCAGACCTCCCCGCGCGCCATGCCGATGGCGCCGACACCGAAGCCCTCGAGCACCGTTCCGTCCGCAAGCACCAGCAGCGCAGTCGCGCGCGGTTCGCTCCAGCCGCTGATCACGGGGTTTTCTTGTGCGCTTGTCATGCTATGCCTGCTTCCAGCCCGGCCTTGCCGGCATCCGGATCACCAGATGCAGGAAACCTGCCCCACCAATCCGCTTCGTCGTCTGGAGCGGGAGCCATAAATTGCCAGGGCCGTGCCGTCAACGGACGCTGGCCGAAACATGAAAGAACGCCGAGATGTCCACATCCCAAGCCTTGCGTGACCGCCTGATGGACGAGCTCAAGACCGCGATGAAAACCGGCGACAAGGGCAAGGTTTCGGCGGTCCGGCTGATCCAGGCCGCCATGAAGGAAAAGGACATCGAGGCGCGCGGCGCCGGGCGCGGGCAGGCCAGCGAGGAGGAAATGCTATCGGTCATGCAGAAGATGATCAAGCAGCGCCAGGAGTCCTCCACCATCTACAGCGCAAACGGACGGCCTGAACTGGCCGAGATCGAAAATGGCGAAATCGCCGTGATCTCGTCCTTCCTGCCGAAGCAGCTGTCCGAGGCCGACATCGCTGCCGCCATTGCTGCCGCCATTGCCGAGGCGGGAGCGACCTCGATGAAGGACATGGGCAAGGTCGTCGGGGTGCTGAAGGCCAAGTATGCCGGGCAGATGGATTTCGCCAAGGCCAGCGGATTGGTGAAGGCCGCGCTCAGCGCCTGACCGATCGACGGCGCGGGGGCGTTGCCATGAAGATCCTGTTTGTTCACCAGAATTTCCCGGGCCAGTTCCGGTATTCCGCGAGCGCGCTGGCCGCCGACAGCCGCAACCAGGTCGTCGCCCTGTCGATCAACCCGCCGGCCTATCCGACGCCCGGCGTGACCATCGTGTCCTACAAGCCGCGCCGCAACTCCTCCAAGGACATCCATCCGCTCGCGGCCGATTTCGAGACCAAGGTCATCCGCGGCGAAGCAGCGGCTGGCGCGGCCATCGAGCTGCGCAAGAAGGGCTTCAGCCCCGACATCATCATCGCGCACCCCGGCTGGGGCGAGCACATGTTCCTGAAGGACATCTGGCCGAAGGCCCGCGTGCTCCTGTTCCTCGAGTTCTTCTACCGGGCGGAAGGCTATGACTATGCCTTCGATCCGGAGTTCAGCAGCGACTCGCTCCAGGGCCGCACGCGGCTCAGGGCCAAGAACGCCAATTTGCTCACCGGCTTTGACGTCATGGACTGGGGCTACAGCCCGACCCAGTGGCAGAAATCCTCCCTGCCGGCCCGCTTTCACGACCACGTCAGCGTGATCTTCGACGGCATCGATACCGCCTTCATCACCCCGGACGCCGAGGCTGTGTTCGAACTCCCGGACGGACGCAGCGTCCGGCAGGGCGACGAGGTGCTGACCTTCGTCAACCGCAACATGGAGCCCTATCGCGGCTTTCACATCTTCATGCGGGCGCTTCCCGCCATCCAGAAGGCCCGTCCGAACGCCGTCACGCTGATCGTGGGCGGCGAGGAAGTCAGTTACGGGGCAAAGCCTGCGGAAGGGGGCGGTTGGAAGGATGTCATGCTCAAGGAGGTCGGCGACAAGCTCGATCTGAGCCGCATCGTCTTTCTCGGCCGCATCCCCTATCCCGCCTACCGTCAGGTCCTGCGCGTCAGCCGGGCCCATGCCTATCTGACCTATCCCTTCGTCCTGTCATGGTCGATGCTGGAGAGCATGGCCGCCGAAAATCTCGTGATCGCCTCGGCGACGCCGCCGGTGACGGAGGTGATCAGGACAGGCGAGAACGGCATTCTCGTGGATTTCTTCGACGTCGGCGACTGGGCCCGGAAGATCGCACGCGCTCTCGAGAAACCGCAGGACTACACCGACATGCGGAGGAAGGCCCGCGCCGACATTCTCGCAAAATACGATCTCCAGACCATCTGCCTGCCCGAGCAGCTCAAGCTGATCCGGCGCGTGGCGGCCATGTGACGTGGCCATGTGAGGTTGCCGGAACAAGGCCTCAGTCCTTTTTCGTCGCCTTCATGTAGCTGCGCAGCACGGCGTTGATCCGGCTCTGGTAGCCAGGGCCGTCGGCCTTGAAGAAGGCCAGCACATCGGCATCGAGGCGGATGGAGATAGCGGCTTTGGTTTCAGGCAGCACAAGGGTTGCCTTGGACCAATCAACGTTCTCGAAGCCCTGAAGATCGGGGTCGTCGCGATCCATTTGGCGCAATTCAGCCTCAGTCGTGGCATCGACACGCGCCCAGTCAGTGCGGCCGCCCTTCGCCTTGTCGAGTGACACTCTCACGATACGCTCGTTCTTCACTGTCCCATGCCCGGCGAGCGGTGATAATCCGGATTGTGTCGCCACGCACCGTATAGATTACCGCATAAATCCGGTCCTCTAGTTCGCCGATGGTTTTCCATCGTGCTTCGCCATTTTGGTCGGAGCGCAGCTCAAGTCGAACGCCGCGCCACAACAAAACCATGTCACTAAGGTCAATGCCGCGTTCTACAATGATGCGGCGCGCCTTCTGCGCATCCCATTCAAATCTCATTGTCCAGTCCGCCCATTCCGGGCGGATCCCCAATTCGTATGCAACCTTAGAGGATGCTGGCGCTGTCCGTCCAAGGAACCATGTCAGCCCTGTTGTGAAGCCCCTGTTTGCATACGAAACTGGTTCCGAACCTCTGGTTTCGCCTTGACGGGTAAGGTATATACAAAACGTATCTTGTCAACACCCGCCCGCACCCTCTCCATGACGCCCGGCCGCATTCGCGCTATACACCGCGTCATGAAATTCCCGCCCTCCATACTCGACGACATCAAGGCCCGCCTGCCGGCGTCGACGGTGGTGGGGCGGCGTGTTCGTTTGACCAAGGCGGGGCGTGAATGGAAGGGTCTTTCGCCCTTCGGCAAGGAGAAGACGCCCTCCTTTTTCGTCAATGACGTGAAGCAGGCCTGGTTCGATTTCTCCTCCGGGCGCAATGGCGACATCTTCAAGTTCGTGATGGAGACCGAAGGCGTCTCCTTTCCCGAGGCCGTCGAGCGGCTGGCGGCGGAGGCCGGCGTCACCTTGCCGAAGATCACCGAGGAGGCGGTCAGGCAGGAGGAGGTCCGCAAGGGGCTCTACGAGGTCATCGAACTCGCCGCCCGGTTCTTCGAGGCCGAACTGCGCGGGCCGCGCGGCCAGGAGGCGCGCCGCTATCTCGAGAGCCGGGCCCTTGCAGGCGAGACGCAGCGCCATTTCAGGCTGGGCTATGCCCCTGCGGACCGCTTCGCCCTGCGCGATCATCTGGCCGGGCAGGGCGTCAGCGCGGATCTGATGATCGAGGCCGGGCTGCTGATCCATGGCGACGAGATCGCCGTGCCCTATGACCGCTTCCGCGACCGGGTCATGTTCCCGATCGCCGATGTGAAGGGCCGCGTCATCGCATTTGGCGGCCGTGCCATGAGCAGCGATGCGCAGGCCAAGTACCTCAACACGGCCGAGACCGGCCTGTTTCACAAGGGCCGCCTGCTCTACAACCATCACAAGGCCCGCAAGGTCGCCCACGACGCGGGCCGGATCATCGCGGTCGAAGGCTATGTCGACGTCATCGCCATGACGCTGGCGGGCTTTCCCCATGCGGTCGCCCCGCTTGGCACGGCGCTGACCGAGGACCAGTTGACACTGCTCTGGCGCATGGCCGACGAGCCCGTGCTGTGCTTCGACGGCGACAAGGCCGGCCGCAAGGCAGCCTTCCGCGCCATCGATGTGGCGCTGCCGGTGATGGAGCCGGGCAAATCCCTCAGCTTCGCCCTGCTGCCCGAAGGTCAAGACCCCGACGATCTGTTGCGGTCCGGCGGGCCGGAGGCGATCGCCGCCGTGCTGGGCCAGGCCAGGCCGCTGGTCGAGATGATCTGGTCGCGGGAGATCGAGGCCGGGCCGCTCGACACGCCCGAGCGCCGCGCTGCCTTTGAACGTCGCCTGGGCGCGGTCCTGACCACCATCAAGGATGAGACCCTGAGGCGGCACTACCGCGCCGAGATGGACACAAGGCTAGCGGCGCTGTTCCCCAATCCGCGACACCGCGCGCGGCAGAACGACCGGCCCTATGAACGCCGCGACGGCGGCGGCTATGGCAAGCTGCGGCTTGCGGCCTCCAGTGGCGTCAGCCAGCCGCTGCGGGCGAGTCCGGCCCTGACGCGCTCGGCGATCTTTGCGGGTCCGGGCATCGGCGAAAGCCCGCGGGAAGCGACGATCCTCGTCGGTCTTGCCATGCACCCCGAGGTGCTGCTGCGGGTTGCCGACGATCTCGCCGAGATCGATTGGCAGGGGCAGGGGGCGCTGCGGGTCTGCCAGGCCCTGCTGCAGGCCGTGGTCGACGGACAGGCGACTCATGACGTCATTCGCGGCCTGCTCGACCAGGGCGCGACGCGCGAGGCGTTCTCGCGTCTGCAGCGGCTCGTCGCCCCCTCCGAGCGAAGCCGGCTTGCGCCTGAAGCAGACGCGCATGCAGTTTATGAAACGATTCGGCAGGCTCTCGTCTTGCATCGGCGGGCGCGCACGCTACATACCGAATTGAAGGCGGCAGAGCGCGCCCTGTCCGACGAAGCGAGCGAAGAGAACTTCGCCTGGCTGCAGGATGTGAAGGCAAGGCTTGCCTCCCTACAGGGCACGGAGGCCACGCCGGGCGACTGAAGCAAGACAGTCGGGACAGGTCAGGCGGCCGGTTCTGCGCTGGAAAGACAAGAAGGGCATGATGCCGGGCGCAGCAGCCCGGCTTCCCGGATGGTAACCGTTCCGAAAGGGGCCGGCTGTCAACTGGGCCCTGGCGAGAATCAGACGGGATGCTCATGACCTGCCTCAGGCCATGGCAGCCCTTTTTTGACGTTAGGGATGCCTGTTCGGGGCTGACACGTCGTCAAGAGACTGGATTGAGAGAACCGACGCATGGCCACGAAGACAACGGAACGCGCAGGCGACGATGCGGTCGAGGACAAGAAGCCGACATCAGACGGACCCTTGCTCGATCTCTCCGATCAATCCGTCAAGCGGATGATCAAGCTCGCGAAAAAGCGCGGCTTTGTTACCTACGAAGAATTGAACGACGTTCTGCCCTCCGAAGAATTCACCTCGGACCAGATCGAGGACGTGTATGCCCAACTCTCCGAGATGGGCATCAACGTCGTCGAGTCCGATGACAACGACGAGGCCGCCGCCGACACGCCCGCCGGGGCCGAGGCCGACGCCGAGGAAGAAGTCGAGGGCGAGAGCCCCGAGCCCGTCCGCACCGCGATGCCGGTCAAGATGGAGCAGAACCTCACGGCCTCCGAACGCACCGATGACCCGGTGCGCATGTATCTGCGCGAGATGGGCTCGGTCGAGCTGCTCTCCCGCGAGGGCGAAATCGCCATCGCCAAGCGCATCGAGGCCGGCCGCGAGGCGATGATCGCCGGCCTGTGCGAAAGCCCGCTGACCTTCCAGGCCATCATCATCTGGCGCGACGAACTCAACGAGGGCAAGGTCCTGCTGCGCGAGATCATCGATCTTGAAGCGACCTATGCCGGCCCGGACGGCAAGGGCGCGCCCAAGGTCGACACGCCGGACGGCTTCGACGAGCCCGAGCCGCAGGCGACGCGCGCAGTCAATGATGACGGCGAGGAGGTCATGGTGCCTCCGCCCGACATGGACGAGGACGATCTCGAGAACAACGTCTCGTTGTCGGCCATGGAGGCGGAACTGAAGCCGAAGGTGCTCGAAACCTTCGATGCCATCGCCGACAACTACAAGAAGCTGCGCCGCCTGCAGGATCAGGACATCGAGCATCGGCTGGCCAACACCAAGCTGACGCCGGCGCAGGAGCGCAAGTACAGGGAACTCAAGATCGACATCGTGACGGCGGTGAAGTCGCTGTCGCTGAACCAGAATCGCATCGAGGCGCTGGTCGAGCAGCTCTATGACATCAACAAGCGCCTGATCAGCCAGGAAACCCGCCTGCTGCGTCTGGCCGAATCCTATGGCGTCGCCCGCGAGGACTTCCTCAAGAATCATCAGGGCGGCGAACTCGATCCGAAGTGGCTCCTGCGCGTCTCCAAGCTCGGCTCGAAGGGCTGGAAGGATTTCGTCGCCGCCGAAAAGGACCGGATCAAGGACCTGCGCGAGGACATCCACAATCTCGCCTCGGAGACAGGCCTCGAAATCACCGAGTTCCGCAAGATCGTCCAGATGGTGCAGAAGGGCGAGCGCGAAGCCCGGCAGGCCAAGAAGGAAATGATTGAGGCCAACCTGCGTCTCGTCATCTCCATCGCCAAGAAATACACCAACCGCGGCCTGCAGTTCCTCGATCTGATCCAGGAAGGCAACATCGGCCTGATGAAGGCTGTCGATAAGTTCGAGTACCGCCGCGGCTACAAGTTCTCGACCTATGCCACCTGGTGGATCCGCCAGGCCATCACCCGCTCGATCGCCGATCAGGCCCGGACCATCCGCATTCCGGTGCACATGATCGAGACGATCAAGGAGATGGTGCGCACCTCGCGCAAGATGCTGCACGGGATCGGCCGCGAGCCGACGCCGG
>JAIXUP010000068.1 GCA_027483505.1 Hyphomicrobiales bacterium | reverse complement strand
GACGACGAGGCCGGCGAGAAGGTCATCATCGCCGGGGCCTGGGACAGCCAGGAGGAAGCGCGGCTGATCGGCGACGACATCGAGCTGTTCCAGTCGCGGGGCGCGGCCTTGTCCGAGGTGGCGGTGTTGGTGCGCACCTCGGCCCAGATGCGCGAGATCGAGGAGCGCTTCATCGCCATGGGCCTGCCCTACCGCGTCATCGGCGGCCCGCGCTTTTACGAACGCGCCGAAATCCGCGACGCCATGGCCTATCTGCGCTGCGTGCACTCGCAGACCGACGATCTTGCCTTCGAGCGCATCCTGAATGTGCCGAAGCGCGGCCTTGGCGACGCCTGTCTGCAGCAGTTGCACATGCACGCCCGCGCCACCGGCGCGTCCTTGCAGCAGTCTGCCGCGATGCTGATCGAGACCGACGAGTTCAAGGCCAAGGTGCGCTCCACCGTGCGCGAACTGGTGCAGGCCTTCGGCCGCTGGCGCCTCAAGCTCGAACACGCCCGGCCTGCCGAAGTCGCCGAGATCGTGCTGGAGGAAAGCGGCTACACCGACATGTGGCAGAAGGATCGCTCGGCGGATGCGGCCGGCCGGCTCGAAAACCTGAAGGAACTGGTGCGCTCGATCGACGAGTTCCCGGACCTGCCGGGCTTTCTGGAACACGTCTCGCTGGTCATGGACACCGTGTCCGATGACAGCGTGAGCCGCGTCAGCCTGATGACCCTGCATGCCGCGAAGGGGCTGGAGTTCGACATGGTCTTCCTGCCCGGCTGGGAGGAAGGCCTGTTTCCGAGCCAGCGCTCGCTGGACGAAAGCGGCCGCGCCGGGCTGGAGGAGGAGCGCCGCCTCGCCCATGTCGGCATCACGCGCGCCCGGCGCCACGCCAAGATCATGTTTGCATCGAACCGGCGCATTCACGGGATGTGGCAATCCTCGATGCCGAGCCGCTTCATCGATGAATTGCCGGAAAGCGCGGTCGAAGTGGCTGAGGCGGCCTCGAATTTTGCCCAGGGCGGCTATGGTGCCTCGCGCTTTGACCGCCAGCCGAGCTTCACCTCGACCTATGCGACGCCCGGCTGGCAGCGGGCCCAGGCGGCGAAGGCGGCCAGCCCTCAGGCGGGCGCACAGGCCGGACGCTGGGGCGCCGACAATGGCGGTTTCGGCAGCCGCGGATCATCCAGCCCGCGTCATGCGCCAAAGCTGATCGAAGGTGAACTGGTCGCCAAATCGAGCGGACCGGCCTCCGAGTTCGGCGTCGGCGCGCGGGTCTTCCACATCAAGTTCGGCCCCGGCGACGTCTTCGCCGTCGACGGCAACAAGCTGACGGTGGATTTCGACAAGGCCGGACGCAAGATGGTGCTGGACGCGTTTGTTCAGAGGGGGTGAGCATTCAGGGTCTGGGTCCCTTAAAGCGATAACTCTCATCTTTTATTGAACCTTTCTCCCGCCCACCGCGACCCATGATCACGGGGCGGGTGGTCCGCTCCCGAATCATCAGGGAGACCCACCATGTCGATCCGCCTCAACCGCTTCGCTCTTGCCGCCGCCGCACTCGGCATTGCCATTGCCGGCTCGGCCATCGCCACATCCAGCGCCGAAGCCAGCCCGCGTCATGGCGGCCACGGTGGCGGCTGGGGTCATCATGGCGGCGGCTGGGGTCATGGTGGCTGGGGCCATGGCCGTCCGCACTGGGGTCACAGGCCCTACGGCATCGTCCGGATCGGCTATGGCGGCTACGGCCCGCGCTGCCGGCTGGTCGAGCGCGAGAACCGCTGGGGTGAAGTGGTGGTCCGCCGGGTCTGCTTCGAGCCGGGATGGCGCTGAACGGGGTGCTTTTCTCAAGCGCTGAAGCATCGCACGCGCCTGATCAGCCCAAGACAACCAACAGAAAACCCGCCGGCTCGCACCGGCGGGTTCGTCAGCTCACTGATGAAGCGCGTGACGCTCAGGCGACCTGCTGGATCGCCGAGAGCTTCCAGCCGTCGAGCGAAGTGCCCGGCTCGCGCACGAAGGTCCAGACTTCGGTGACTTCGCCGACCTTGGCGAGATCGCCCTCGATGGTGCGGCCCGTCCTGCGCTCGACCAGCGCATCGGCGATGGCGTAGCGCATGGCGACGGTGGCGTATTCGCCGCCCGCCTCGCGCCAGGCTTCGGACAGGTCTCCCTGCAGCAGCTTGACGTTGGCGATCTTGTTGATGACGCCCTTGGCCTCGTTGTCCGAGAGATCGCCCTCGAAATACGCCGCCATTTCAGGGGTCAGCATCGCGCGCAGCGCCGGCACATTCTCAGCGCCATAGGCCGTTTGCACGTCGACAAGCAGCTTTTCGAAGGCGCCGAAGTCATCGCCGGTCAGATTGAGCGGCTGGTTGGCGGGCTGAGCCGGGGTGGCTGCACCACCCATCATGCCGCCAAGCATCTGGCGCTGCATCGGGTTCTGCGCGGGCTGGGCATCATGGGCCATGCCGGCAGCGGGCGTGGCCATGGCCGGCTCGCGGCGGCCGCGGATGAGGCGGACGACCAGGAAGATCACGCCGCCGATCAGTGCGATCTGCAGCAGGAAGCCGATCATGCCGGCGAGCGAGCCGAGGCCGGCCAGAAAGCCCGAGCCGGAGAGCAGCCCGAACAGGCCTGCGCCCAGAAGGCCGGCACCCAGGCCCATCATCAGGCTGCGCGCCATCGACGGCTTGGCGGCTGCGGCCGCCGCACCGGCTGCGCCAGCGGCTGCTCCGGCGGCGGGCGCTGCGGCTGCGGCCGGGCCTGCCGGCGTCACTGAACGCTGCATCGGCTGGGCGGTGCCCGGAGCCGTGCTGGTCGACGGTGGCGCAACATTCGTCTGCGAGCCGCGGCTGCCCGAGCTCTTGCCGCCACCCGGGCGTGCATCGACGGCGGTGATCCCGAAAGCGACCACACCCGCCATCATTGTCATCATTGCAAGACGATTTAACGTCTTTGACATGGTAAATTCCTCCAACGGCTCAACGCCTTAGGCATAGATAACAGGTGTTTCCGAATTTTTAAGGGGGTTGACGCGAATTGCCGCGATTCTTCGGCGGGAACCGCTGCAAAGCGTCTTGAGCATGCGGCAAACGCTGTCCGGCGTTGTGTGAGAACACTTCAGCCTGCAATCGGCGCATGCCAACGCAACTTCCAAGGTGCATCGTCACACGTCATGGCCGGCAGAATGCCGAAGCCGGAGGCGCAAAACCCGTTTCCCCTTTCTGCCGACTTGTTCTACATGCGCGACATGCGCGAAGGTCTCCTGCCCCATACTGTCACAACCGTACTCAAGCTCTCGACCACCGTCGGGCGGGCCAAGGCCATCACCGAACTCCTGGGCGAGGTGCTCGATCCCGGTGAGACGGCGGTGTCCGCCTTCGAAATCGATGACGAGGCCGAGGACTCGCCCTGGTTCGTCGAGGTCTTCTTCGCCGAGCCGCCGGATGAGGACGCGATCCGCGACCTGATCGGCCCCATCGTCGGCGAGGACCTGTCGGGCGCGGTGTTCACTGCGGTCGAGGCGAAGGACTGGGTGAAGGCCAGCCTCGACGGTCTGAAGCCCGTTCGGGCCGGGCGCTTTCTGGTGCATGGCGCACATGACCGCGCCGCCGTCCGGATCAACGACATCGCCATCGAGATCGAGGCGGGGCTGGCCTTTGGCACCGGACATCACGGCACAACGGCAGGCTGCCTGCTGGCGATCGATGCCGAACTGAAAATGCGGCGGCCACGGCATGTCCTGGATGTGGGTACGGGAACGGGGCTTCTTGCGCTCGCCGCCGCCAAGCGCCTCAAGCGCCGCGTGGTGGCCGGCGACATCGATGCCGTTGCCATCGACGTCACGCGCGAGAACGCCATTCTCAACCGCGCGCCCGGACTGCTGGACCTCTATGTGGCCCCCGGCGTCCGGCATGCCAAGGCCATGCGTCCCGGGCATTTCGACATGGTGATCGCCAACATCCTGCAGCGCCCGCTGATGCGGCTTTCGCGTTCAATGACGGCCGTGCTGAAGCCGTCCGGAACCCTGATCCTGTCGGGATTGCTGGTCAGGGATGTGGCCGGCGTGCTCGCAGCCTACCGGATGCAGGGCTGGACGCTGGCCTCGAAAGGCCAGCGCGAGGGCTGGGTGGCGCTGGTCCTGAAGCGCCATGGCGCGGCCCCGAGGCCGCGCCGCTGAGGCTCAGAAGCCAAGCGGGCCGTAGGTGTCCTCCAACTCCTTGCGCGTCTGGCGCATGTCGGCGATCACGGCGTCCGTGAAATGCCAGAGGTCGAGGGCTGTGTGGTAGGATCTGATGACAAAGGCGATCATGGTGGCCTCCTTCTGATTGTGGTGATGTGAAACCGGATGTCGCGTCGCCGTGCGTTACGGCGACAGGCGTGTCACCCGGTAAAGGGAAGTTGCGCATCGCTCTGCAACGTCGCAGCCGGCAGATTGTTCAGGATCAGGGCGCCGTCCTCGAACAGGTGCCGGCGTGCATTGATCTGCTGCCGGGCGGCGCGCATCCGGCTCTCGATCACGGCGTTGATGATCTGCGTCAGGATCGAGGGGCGCTGGTTGCGTTCTGCGAGCGGAGCGGCGAAGACAGTGCCGATATAAGCATAGGCCATGAGGTTCGTCCTTTTGGGTCAGTGACACGAAAAGGCCTTCGGCGGTCGTTTCCTGCAGTCCGTATCGTTCTTTTCTGGCACTCAAGATGGCTGCCGATGTTGCGTTGCAACAGACCATCTCGCACATGCGAAATATGCTTGTAACGCATGACAGATTAATTTTGCTTAATCATTGTGCGTTCTGTGCATGACGACGGATCATCGTGGCGAACTGGACGGCACGCGTCCCACAGCCTAGGCTGCCGGGAACGTCAGCCCTCCTTGCCCTGAAGTGCGCGCTTTCATGACATCGCCTGCTCCCCACCGCCCCCGCGCCAGCGTCTTCCAGAGCTTTGAGGAGATGTCCGACCCGGCGACAGTCGCGCCGCGCATCGCTGCCCTTCGTGTGGCGCTTCGGCAACTCGGTCTCGATGGCTTCGTCATTCCGCGCTCTGACCAGCATCAGGGTGAGTATGTGCCCCCTCATGACGAGCGGCTGGCCTGGGCGACGGGCTTCACAGGTTCGGCGGGCTCGGCGGTGGTGCTGCGGGACAAGGCGGCTCTGATTGTCGACGGGCGCTACACGCTGCAGTCGGCGGCCCAGACGGACACCAACGTGGTGACGCCGGTGCAGATGGCCAGCCAGAGCCAGGAGGCCTGGATCGAAGCAAATCTGCCGGCTGGCAGCGTCCTTGGCTTCGATCCCTGGGTGCATACGCCTGATCAGGTGAAGAAGCTGGAGGCTGCAGTCGCGCGGGCAGGGAGCACGCTGAAGGCCATCTCGCCCAACCCGATCGACGCCATCTGGCGCGACCGCCCGGCACCACCGTCCGCTCCGGTCGTCTCCTATCCGGACAAGCTGGCGGGCGAGACCGCCTCGGCGAAGATCGTCCGCGTCCGCGAGGCCCTCGCCAAGGCGAAATGCGGCGCCCTGGTGATTTCCGATCCGCACAACATGTGCTGGCTGCTGAACATGCGCGGCGGGGATGTGCCGCACACACCGCTGGCCCTGTGCTACGGCATCGTCAAGGCCTCGGGTCCGGTCAAGCTGTTCATCGATCCGGCCAAGCTTGGCCCTGCGGTCATCGATGACCTGATCGGCGTTTGTCAGCCGTTCGCGCCGGCGGATTTTGCTGCGGCGCTGGACGACCTCGGCAAGGCTGGTACGACAGTCCGGCTTGATGCAGCCACGGTTGCCAGCGCAATCCGCGATCGCATCGAGGCGGCCGGCGGAAAGGCGGATGTCGGCACGGACCCCATTGCGCTGATGAAGGCCGCCAAGAACGCCACGGAGCTTGAAGGGTCGCGCGCCGCCCACCGGCGCGATGGTGCAGCCGTGACGCGCTTCCTCTCGTGGTTTGCCGCCGAGGCCCCGAAAGGCAAGCTCACCGAGATCGATGCTGCGGTCGAACTCGAGCGATTCCGCCGGGACACCAATGTGCTGAAGGAAATCTCGTTCGGCTCGATCTCGGGCGCCGGACCCCATGCCGCGCTGCCGCACTATCGGGTGACGGCCTCGTCGAACCGCGCCATCGAGCCGGGCATCTTCCTGATCGATTCGGGCGGGCAGTATGAAGACGGCACCACCGACATCACGCGCACGCTGGCGGTGAAGGAGGTCACGTCCGAGATGCGGCGGCACTACACGCTGGTCCTCAAGGGCCATGTCGCGATTTCGCGCGCTGTGTTTCCGAAGGGTACGTCCGGCGCGCAGATCGACGCGCTCGCGCGGCTGCCGCTGTGGGAGGCCGGGCTCGACTTCGACCACGGCACCGGCCACGGCGTCGGCGCCTATCTCTCCGTGCATGAAGGCCCGCAGCGCATTTCGAAGCTCGGTCACACCGCGCTCGAGCCGGGCATGATCCTCTCCAACGAGCCCGGCTATTATCGCGAAGGCCATTACGGCATCCGTATCGAGAACCTGATCGTCGTGGAGCCACGGCAGATCACGGGAGGCGACCGTGAGATGTTTGGCTTCGAGACGGTGACGCTCTGCCCCTATGAGCGCGCCCTGATCGATGTGGCTTTGTTGACCGACGCCGAACGCGCCTGGATCGACGCCTATCATGCCCGTGTCCTGGCGGAGTTGGGGCCGCTTGTGGGCAAGGATGAACATGCATGGCTCAAGGGCGCGTGCGCTCCCCTGTAAGGTGTTCGTTTCCGTTACGCGCGCGAAGCGAATGCGCCATGACCCCTCGTGACCACAACCGAGATGTTATGGTATAACACCTTCAAAACCCGCCTGCCTGACCCCACATCGTGTCAGGCAGCAGCACACGACCCCGAAAGTTCGCCCTATGTCCGACAAGATCCCCGTCACCGTGCTCACCGGCTATCTCGGCGCCGGCAAGACGACGTTGCTCAACCGCATCCTGAGCGAGCCGCACGGCAAGAAATACGCCGTCATCGTCAATGAGTTCGGCGAGATCGGCATCGACAACGACCTTGTGGTCGGCGCGGACGAAGAAGTGTTCGAGATGAACAATGGCTGCATCTGCTGCACGGTGCGTGGCGACCTGATCCGGATCATCGACGGGCTGATGAAGCGCAAGGGCAAGTTCGACGCGATCATCGTCGAGACGACGGGTCTGGCCGATCCGGCGCCGGTGGCGCAGACCTTCTTCATGGATCAGGATGTCGGCGAGCGGGCGAGGCTCGATGCTGTGGTGACAGTCGCCGACGCCAAGTACCTGACGCAGCGGCTGAAGGACGCGCCCGAAGCCAAGAACCAGATCGCCTTTGCCGATGTCATCATCCTCAACAAGACCGATCTGGTGACGGTGGCTGAACTCGACGCGGTCGAGGCGACGATCCGCATGCTCAACCCGGCCGCGAAGCTCCACCGCACGACGAAATGCGCCCTGCCGATTGCCGACGTGCTCGACCGGAACGCGTTCGATCTCGACCGGATCCTCGAAATCGAGCCCGACTTCCTCGAGGAGGGCCATCATCACCATCACGCCGATGACATCCGCTCGATGTCGTTTGAAATCCGTGGCGATGTCGATCCGGACAAGTTCATGCCCTGGATCCAGGAGCTCACGCAGGTTCAGGGGCCGGACATTCTGCGCTGCAAGGGCATCCTGGCCTTCAAGAACGAGCCCAAGCGCTTTGTCTTCCAGGGCGTTCACATGATCCTCGACGGCGATCTGCAGCGCGACTGGCGCAACGACGAGGCGCGTGTCAGCCGGGCCGTGTTCATCGGCCGCAATCTCGACCGCGACGCGATCCGCAAAGGCTTCTTTGCGACCGCCGCCTGATCGCCTATTCAAGCCGGCATGACCGTCACAGCGCCCGTCTCTCTCACCCAGCATGTCGCCGAGCTCGAAGCCGGCGAGCATGTTATCGCCGCCGCATGGCTTGGCGCGGTCCCGGCGCTGGCCTTGTCGGATGGCGCGGTCATGGTCGGCGCCCAGGATGACCAGTCGCGGGTCGATGTCCATGGCGCAGCCGGGCTTCTGACCGCGGTCGCCGTCGGCGGCCATCTCTTCACAGGTGGCGGCGACGGGCGTGTGTGCAGCATCGATGCGCACGGCCAGATGAAGGAGTTGGCCCGCGACGCCAGGGGCGGCTGGATTGACGCCATCGCCGCGACACCCGCCGGCGCGGTGGCCTTCAGCGTCGGCAAGCGCGTCACGGCGCGCGACGAAAAGGGCGTGCTGAAGCAGTTCGAGGCCCCCTCGACCGCGCAGGGCCTCGCCTTCGCGCCCAAGGGCTACCGGCTTGCGATCGCGCATTACAATGGGGCGGCGCTGTGGTTTCCGAATACGTCGACGCCGACGCAACTGCTCGAATGGAAGGGCGCGCATCTTGACGCGACCATCTCGCCCGATGGACGCTTCGTCGTGACATCGATGCAGGAGAACGCCTTGCACGGCTGGCGTCTGGCCGCCAAGCCGACCGACAAGGTCGCACACATGCGCATGAGCGGCTATCCTGCCAAGACGCGGTCCTTTTCCTGGTCGCATGACGGCAATTGGCTGGCCACCAGCGGGGCGGAGGCGGTCATCATCTGGCCATTCCAGGGCGACGGGCCGATGGGCAAGGCCCCGCGCGAGTGCGGCGTCAGGCGCGCAAAGGTGACGCAGGTGACGTTTCATCCCGGCGCCTACGTCATCGCGGCCGGTTACGAGGACGGCTGCATCCTGCTGCTGCGCCTCACCGATGGTTCGGAACTGCTGGCGCGCCCGGCGGTCAAGGGCTCGGGCATCACGGCCTTGTCCTGGGACAGGCCCGGCAAACGCCTGCTCTTCGGCTGCGCCGATGGCCAGGCCGGGTTGCTGACGCTGCCGGCCTGAGCGCGCGAATGATCCGGCTTGGCGGCATCTGGAAGCGTGGACCGGACGATGCCGGACGTGACCCGGCAGTATCCGCCCGCATCAAGGGTTGGACCTGCGCAGCCCTCGGCCTTGGCGATGACGTCGCCATCTCCGTCAACGAGATTGTCTGCGCCGATCCGGCCTGTCCGGGGTCTGAAACCGTGATCCTCGTGATGATCCCCAGCCAGCGCACCAAGGCCTACAAGCTGCAGGCGAGCATGGCCGAGGTCGACGAAGGCATGGTTCAGGCCGCCCTTGCCGGCTGACAGCACGCCGGATTGTCAGAAGAAACTCTGCGGATCGACGTCAACCATGACGCGGATGGAGCCGCGCGGTTTCGGGCCGCGCTTGAGCCAGGCGCGCAGGTAGGCCTGCAGATCGACATTGCGCTCGGTCTTGACCAGCAGGCGCATGCGGTGTCGTCCGCGCAGCAGGGCGATCGGCGCCTCGGCCGGTCCGAGCACCATGACGCCGGCCGGCGCCTCGGCGCAGCGGGCAAGGTCGCGAGCATGGCGTTCCGCATCGGTGCGCTCCGCGGCCGAGACGATGAGAGCGGCCAAACGGCCGAAGGGCGGCAGGCCTGCAGCCTCACGCGAGGCGATTTCGGCGCGATAGAAAGTCTCCGGGTCACCGCTCAGCAGGGCCTTGATGACCGGGTGGCGGGGCTGGAAGGTCTGCAGCAGGGCGCGGCCCGGCCTGTCGCCGCGCCCGGCGCGCCCCGTGACCTGCTGCAGGACCTGAAAAGTCCGCTCCGCCGCCCGAGGGTCTCCGGAGGTGAGGCCAATATCGGCGTCGATGACTCCGACCAGCGTCATGCCCGGAAAATTGTGTCCCTTGGCGACAAGCTGCGTGCCGATGACGATCTGGAAGGCGCCCTCGGCCACGGCCTGCAACTCCTGCTTGAGGCGCTCTGTGCCGCCGGGAAAGTCGCTTGACAGGACGATGGTCCGGGCCTCCGGGAACAGGGTTGCCACCTCCTCGGCGAGCCGTTCGACGCCGGGTCCGCACGGTGTCAGGCTGTCGACGCTGGCGCAGTTCGGGCACGCCTCGGGCCGACGCTCGATGTGGCCACAATGGTGGCAGACCAATGCCCGGCGGAAGCGGTGGTCGACCAGCCAGGTTGAGCAATTCGGACACTGGAAGCGGTGCCCGCAGGTGCGGCACAGTGTCAGCGGCGCATAGCCGCGCCGGTTCAGGAACAGCAGGGACTGTTCGCCTGCTTCGAGATTGCGCCGGACCTCTGTCTCCAGCAGAGGCGAAATCCAGCGACCACGCGGGGCAGCTTCGCGCGTCAGGTCGATCGCCTTGAGGTCAGGCAGCGTGCGGCCGCCGAAGCGCTGCTCCAGCCTGACATGCAGATAGCGCCCGCGCTCGGCGTTCACGCGGCTCTCCACTGACGGCGTGGCGGAGGCGAGGATGACGCCGGCCTTCTCGAAGCGCGCGCGGACGATGGCCATGTCACGGGCGTGGTAGGAGGCGCCGTCCTCCTGCTTGTAGGCGGCCTCGTGCTCCTCATCGACGACGATGAGGGCAAGGTCGCGGAACGGCAGAAACAGCGCCGAGCGCGCTCCTGCCACGACGAGCGCCTCGCCCGACGCGACGGCCGCATGCAGCCGGTCGCGCCTGCGGCCCGAGACGCCGGAATGCCAGAGGCCCGGCGGCACCCCGAAGCGCGCCGTGAACCGGTCGATGAACTGCGCGGTCAACGCGATTTCGGGCATCAGGATCAGGCACTGGCGGCCCTGCCGCACCGCGTCGGCGACCGCCTCGAAATAGACCTCGGTCTTGCCCGAACCCGTGACGCCTTCCAGCAGGGCCGCCGCAAACTGGCGTTCCCCGAACAGCGCGGCCAACTGGCCTGCGGCTGACCGCTGCCCATCGGACAGGGCAGGGCGCAGATGGTCCGGGTCGGGGCGTTCGGCTGCGTCGGCGACCGGCAGCGGCTCGACCACGAAGGTGCCCTCGTCGACCAGCGCGTCGATGACGGCGGCGGAGACGGACGCCATGTCGCTGAGCGCGCTCCTGGCGATCAGCAATCCGCCTTCCGCCGCCGCGATCGCGCGGGCACGCGCCGGCGTCATCCGGATCGGCGGCGGGCCGGCAAGGCGCACGCCAAGGCGGACCCGTTCGGGCCGTGCATCCGGTTCGGGCGCGCGCAGGGCCAGCGACAGCGCCGAGCCGAGGGGGTTGAGCGTATACCAGGCGATCCAGTCGACCAGCCGGCGCATCCGCTCCGACAGGGGCGCGCAATCGACGCGCGCGCCGACGCGCTTCAGATTGCCGCCCTGGCCGCTTCGCAGGGCCCAGACAACCCCGGTCGTCTCGCGTGCCCCGAGCGGCACGCGCACAACGTCGCCTTCGTTCAGGACGAGGCCCGCCGGCACGCTGTAGGAGTAGGCCATGTCGACCGCGACCGGAATGAGCACATCCGCGACGCGCGCACCGGCTCCGGTCTCGTCGTGATTGCCATCCTCTTGGTCCATCGGCAGCAGATAGCATCGATTCGGCGGCGGCGGTCAGCCCTGTTTGGCTGCCGTTAAGCGGCGGCTGTCATCGTGTCATCGATCAACCCCTGAATCGAGATGCGCATGCTGCTGGCCCTGCCTCCCGATCTTCTGGCCGCCGAGAAAGTCTGGCTCGCCAGTCTTTCGCATGAGCGACGGCTCTCGGTTCATACGACGGACGCCTACCAGCGTGACCTGCGCCAGTTTGTCCGGTTTCTCGGCGCGCATCTGGAGCAGGAGCCGTCTGTGGCGGCGCTGGCAGCCTTGCGGCCGGCCGATGTGCGCGCCTTCCTGGCCCAGCGCCGGCGTGAAGGCATCGAGAGCCGCACCCTGATGCGCCAGCTTGCAAGCCTGCGTTCCTTCGCGCGGCATCTGGAGCAGCGCGGGCTCTCCTCCGCCTCCGCCATCGTCAACGTGCGCGGCCCCAGGGTTCCAAAGACGCTGCCGCGCCCGGTCACCGCCGAGGCAGCGCGTGCCCTGGCCGACGTCGCCACGCGTGCGGGCGATGAGCGCGCTCCATGGATCCTGGCGCGTGATGCGGCGGTGTTGGCTTTGCTCTATGGTTGTGGCCTGCGCATTTCGGAGGCCCTCAACCTGCTCCGGCGTGATGCTCCTGTGAAAGGACGCGACAGCGTCACCGTCACTGGCAAAGGCGGCAAGCGGCGCGAAGTCCCGGTGATCGCTGCTGTGGGTGCGGCTGTTGCGGACTATCTGTCGCAGTGCCCGTGGACCCTGCCATCCGATGGCCCACTGTTCGTGGGCGCGAAAGGCGGGCCCCTCTCGCCGCGGATCATCCAGCTTGCGGTCGAGCGCATGCGGGGGGCGCTCGGCCTGCCTGACAGCGCGACGCCGCATGCGCTGCGCCACTCCTTCGCCACCCATCTTCTGGGGCGGGGAGGCGATCTCAGGGCCATCCAGGATCTGCTCGGCCACGCCTCGCTGGCCACAACACAGATCTACACCAAGGTCGACAGCGCCCGGTTGCTCGGGGCGTTCCGGGCCGCGCATCCCCGTGCAAGGCTTTGACAATTTCGCCCGGCGCCTGCCTGTCCGGACGGTGGAGAATCCATTTGCCTTAACGGTAAAGAAACCATCTTGCGTCACGCTCACCGTCGTCTCCTGCACTTCAGCGCGAATTGACACATGACCCAGCTGTCTCAACCCCTGACACCAAGCATCCTCCTGGCCGATCCGTCGGCCGAGATGCGGGCCCGGTTGATCGAAACGGTCAAGCTTGTGTTCCCTGCAGCGCGCTGTCTCGAAGCCGCGACCGGTCCGGAGGCGCTGGGAATCCTGCGCACGGGCTCCGTGCAGGCCATGATCATGGATGTTGCGCTGCCGATCCTGTCGGGTCCGGACGTGATCACCGAGGCCCGCAAGGAGGGCGTCCGCCCATTCCTGATCCTCACCTCCTCGGTGGTGCTGCCCAACTGGAGCATGCTGTCCGTCGAACTGCAGGCCTACGAGTATCTTAAGAAGCCGTTCCTGGGCGAGGACATCGAGAACCTGCTGCAGAACTACCTGCGCATGCAGACCCCGACGCGCCTGCTGCTGGCCGATGCCGGTGACCAGAGCCGCAACGTCGTGCGCAAGGTGATCAACTCGTCCCGGTTCAAGGTCAGCATCGACGAGACCGACAATGGCGGCCATGCCCTGAAGCTCAGCCGCATGCAGAGCTTCGACGCGATGTTCATCGACGCCAACCTGGCCGGCATCAGCGGTCTCGAAACCGCCTGCCAGATCCAGAACCTCCATCCCGAGTTGATGGTCGTGTCGATCGTGCCCTCGATCGACAACCGGCTGGCGCAGTCACTGAAGCATCTTGGACTGACGCATGTCCTGTCGAAGCCGTTCTTCACCCGCGACGTCGATGCCATGCTGCACACCGCCCACAAGCTGAGGCGGCCCTATCTGATGAACGCCGTGATCAAGGCAGCCCAGACCGCGCTCGCGGTCTGAGCCTTCAGCCTGCGGAGTCATCCGCATCCGGTCCTTCCTGACAGCCTCGTCCGCCCCGGAACATGCGTCATCGGGATGATCGCATCTGAAATGCGCATGCTCGAGCCTCTGGCGTAATCACAGATTGCGCGCCATGCTGTCAGTCAGATGCGCCGAAGACGCATGGGACCGATCAGGGAGCAGACAATGGCAGGGCGGCTCAAGGGCAAGACGGCGGTGGTGACCGCTGCGGGACAAGGCATCGGCCGGGCCATCGCGCAGGCCTTCGCGCGGGAGGGGGCACGCGTCCTGGCCACCGATCTCGATGTCGGCAAGCTCGACGGGTTGGAGCGTGTCCTGAAACGCAAGCTCGACGTGCGCTCGACCAAGGCCGTCAACGCCTTCGCCGCGAAGGTTGGACCGATCGACATTCTCGTGAACGCGGCCGGCTTCGTGCATCATGGCACCGTGCTGGATTGCAGCCAGGCCGACTGGGACTTCTCCTTCGACCTGAATGTCACGTCCATGCACCGCATGATCCAGGCCTTCCTGCCCGGCATGCTGGCCAAGGGCCATGGCTCGATCGTCAACATCGCCTCGGGCGCGGGCTCGGTGCGCGGGATCCCGAACCGCTACGTCTATGGCGCGACAAAGGCGGCGGTGATCGGCCTGACCAAGGCTGTGGCCGCCGATTTCATCAAGAAGGGCATCCGCGCCAACGCGATCTGCCCCGGAACAATCCAGTCGCCCTCCCTCGACGAGCGCATTGCGACGCTGGCAGCGTCCACGGGCGTCACCGTGGCGCAGGCCCGGCAGGCCTTCATCGACCGGCAGCCCATGGGCCGGCTGGGAACCGCGGAGGAGATCGCGCTTCTGGCTGTCTATCTTGCCTCCGACGAAGCCAGCTACACGACGGGCCAGATCCATCTCGCCGATGGCGGCTTTGCCCTGTGACCTTCTGAAAGGCCGTTTCGATGCACATCCTTGTCCTGGGCGCCGCCGGCATGGTTGGCCGCAAGTTTCTCGAGCGCGTCGCCGCTGACGGTCATATCGGCGGCCGTGAGGTCCGCATGGCGACCCTGCACGATGTCGTCATGCCGTCCGCGCCGGCCGGGGCGACATTCGCCTGCGACTGCCGGGCGAGCGATTTCGCGATGGCCGGTGAGAGCGCCAGGCTGATCGCCGGGCGGCCGGACCTGATCGTGCATCTCGCGGCCATCGTCTCGGGCGAGGCGGAGGCCGACTTCGAGAAAGGCTACCGGATCAATCTCGACGGCACGCGTGAACTGTTCGAGGCGATCCGGCTCGCCGGCGGCGGTTATCGCCCACGGGTCGTGTTCACCTCGTCGATCGCGGTTTTCGGCGCGCCCTTCCATCCAAAGATCGCCGACGAATTCCACCTTACGCCGCTGACCAGCTATGGCACGCAGAAGGCGATCGGAGAGCTGCTGCTGTCCGACTATTCCCGTCGCGGCTTTTTCGACGGCATCGGCATCCGCCTGCCCACCATCTGCGTGCGCCCGGGAACGCCGAACAAGGCAGCTTCGGGCTTTTTTTCGAACATCATCCGCGAACCGCTCGCCGGGCGTGAAGCGGTGCTGCCGGTCTCCGAGGATGTCCGCCACTGGCATGCCAGCCCGCGATCGGCGGTCGGCTTCCTGATGCACGCCGCGACGATGGACCTCTCGGCGCTGGGCGCGCGGCGCAACCTGAGCATGCCGGGCCTTTCGTGTACGGTCGGCGAGCAGATTGCGGCGCTGGAGCGGGTGGCGGGCCCGCGTGTGACGGCCCGCATCCAGCGCAAGCCGGATGCGACGATTCAGGGTATCGTCGCCGGCTGGCCGCGCGATCTTGATCCGCAGCGCGCCATCGCGCTCGGCTTCAAGGCTGAAAGCAGCTTCGACGAGATCATCAAGGTCCACATCGCCGACGAATTGAACGGCAGCTTCGCGGCCTGAGGTCAGTTGGCCAAGCGGCGCAGGGTCAGCTCGGCTCCGCCGGGCGGGTCCTTCTGCCATTGACCGTCGCTGACGGGGATCAGCGTCATTTCATGGCCGCGTCGGGCGATCAGGTAGATCTTGCCGCCGGCGTAGCGCCAGGCCACCACGTCGAACACCTCCAGCCCCTTGTCGCGGCAGCGCGTCGGATAGTTGGTCAGGAAGCGCCCGTCGGCTGAACCGGGCGACGTGCCGAGCGTGATCCTGCATACGACCTGACCGCCATAACGCAACATCTCATAGCCGCCGGGAATCGTGTCGCGCTGTGGCGCCCTGGCCGGATCGAAAGGTACGCGCTGGGGCGGAAGCGACGCCACGCGCGGCACAAAACGGCGCGGCCTGCCGAGCGAATCAAGCTGGTAGTCCGCACCGTCGGCCCGGCCCTTCAATTTGAGGGCGGCCGGATCGTCCTCGAAAGCGAGCACAGGCTGCCCGGCGGCATCATTGAGGCGGATGAAGCCATCATCGGACACGCTCCAGGATGCGACCTTGGCCAGGACCGGCAAGGTCCGGCGGCACGGCGATGGGTAGCCGACAACGCGGCCTCCCTTGGTCTCTGTCGGCCGCAGGTTCAGCCGGCACTTGCGTGATCCCCCCTGACCGATCAGCTCCCAGGGGCCGTTCATCTGGGCGATGGCGGGTGGAACGGATGCGCCGGTTGCCGGTCGCGCCGTGGATTGCGCATGGGCCGCCAGGCTCCACAACGCAGCGGCGGTCGCGAGGACGATCTGTGTCTTCATCTGCGGGGCCATGGTGTTTCGGGAACGGGCGTCACCGGACCCTTTCCGGCGAACCACTGCGTGAGGTTGTCAACCTGAAGCTGGCCCATGCCCTGGCGGGTGTGGTGTGTCCCGGAGCCGACATGGGGCAAAAGGACAACATGATCCATCGCGATCAGCTCCGCCGGGACGCGCGGCTCGTCCTCGAACACGTCAAGGCCGGCCGACAGGATGACCTTGTCGCGCAGCGCTGCGGCGAGGGCCGCCTCGTCCACCACCGAGCCGCGTCCGACATTGATGACGATGCCGTTCGGGCCGAGCGACTTCAGGACCGCTGCGTTGATGATGTGGTGTGTCGAGGCCCCGCCGGGAGCCACGCTGACCAGCGTGTCGACATCCTCAGCCATCTTGAGAAGCGACGGGTAGTAGCGATAGGGCACATCGGCCTGCCGGCTGCGGCCATGATAGACAACCGGCACGCCGAAGGCCTCGATCCGCCGCGCCACCGCCTTGCCGATGCGGCCCAGCCCGACAATTCCGATCGTGCGGGTGCGCAGCGTCGTCGTCAGCGGGTAGGGTTTGCCGAGCCAGTGGCCGGCCCGCACGTAGCGGTCAGCCTGCGGCAGCTCACGCACCGTGGACAGCAGCAATCCCAGCGCCAGATCAGCCACTTCCTCGGTCAGGACATCGGGCGTGTTGGTGACGATGACGCCGCGCGCCTGGGCCGCCTGAGCGTCGATCGCATCATAGCCCACGCCGAAATTGGCGACAATCTCAAGGTTTGGCAACGTGTCCATGAGCGCCGCGTCGACGCGTGGCTGCGCGCCCGCCATCGCGATGCCGCGGACATCCGCGAGCGCCCCAAGCCCGGCCCCCTCGGGCGGCAGCGTACGCAGCGCGAATGCCGCCTCAAGCCGTTCCGCAACATAGGCCATAGGACGGCCGATCACGAGGATGGCGGGTTTTGTCATGAGTCACCGAAGCAGGGGCAGAATTATGCCTGGCACATTCCGAGGAAAGTCCGGACTCGTCAAGCGCTCCGGCGGCAGATGCCGTTCAGGCCGCCAGCCTGGCTGTCGTCCCGCGCACGACCAGCGTCGGCTGCACACGCAGGCGCTTCTGCGGCATGGTCGGCGCGTTCAGGCGTTCACCCAGGAGATCGACGGCCTTCTGGATCATCTCGACATGATTTCCGCGCACCGTGGTCAGGCCGGGATAGGACGCCGCCGCCTCGGCGATGTCGTCGCAGCCGATGATGGAGACATCGCGGCCTGGCTCGATGCCCTGCTGCCGCATGCCGACCATCGCGCCCAGAGCGGTCAGGTCATTATAGCAGTAGATCGCCGTCGGCGGGTCGCGCCGCTCCAGCAGCCAATGCGCGCCGCTGATGCCGGCTTCGCGGGTTTCGGCGCCCTGGACATGCATCGAATCATCAACCGTGACGCCTGCGGCCTGCAAGGCGTTGGCGTAGCCCGCATGGCGCGCCCGCCCCGTCGACACGTCCAGCGATCCGCCGAGCATGGCGATCCGCCTGTGGCCAATCGACAGCAGATGCTCGACCGCAAGCTTGCCGGCCTTCTCGTCGTCGACGCCGACGAAGTCAAAGCCGGTGTCCTCGATCTCGCGCACGATCTGGACGACCGGAATCCCGGACGAGATCAGGTGGTCGAGATCCTCGCTTCGGGTGCCGACGGTTGGGCAGAACAGCAGTCCGTCGGGGCGGTACTCACGGAGCGTGCTGAGCACACGCTCCTGTCGCTCGCTTTCGCCGGCGCAGCTGCCGAACATGACCGTCTTGCCGCTCTCGAGGGCGCGCTGTTCGACTGCCGACAGGATTTCCGCGAAATAGGGGTTGAGAATGCTGTGCAGGGCGACCGCGATGATGTTGGTCCGGGCCATGCGCAGGGCGGCCGCGCCGCGATTGTAGCTGTATCCCAGATCGCGCGCGGTGGTCTTCACCTTGCGCTTGGTCACATCCGCCACCAGCGGGCTGTCACGCAGCGCCAACGAGACTGTCGCCGTCGAAACCGCCAATTGCCGCGCGATCATCTGCAACGTCACGCGTGTGCGCGACATGCGGCCCTGATCGCCGTTCTTGCTGGCATATGAAACCGTCATGTCCGTCCCCGCCGGGGGCCATCAAGCGACATGGCCCCATGTTGGATCAAAGCTGCCGGATTGTCATGGGCAATTCAAGGAACGTAAGACTACTTAACAGTTTCAAGTGTCAATTCAATGTGACACATCATTGAAAACGCCCGTCATAGGTTGCCTCCCGGCCCCCCTGCCCGGCCCGCCGGAAGCCGGGGCGGCGCAGCTGTCAGGCGGCGCGGGTTTCGGCCAGAAGCCTGTCCGAAGCCTTTTCGATCCGTTCCTGCATCGTTGAGAAGAAGAGGTCCCGATCCAGCCCGGCTGGAATCGGCTCCAGCACCTCGACCACGATCGTGCCCGGATGGCGGAGAAATTTCCGACGCGGCCAGAACACCCCGGAATTGAGGGCAATCGGCGCGCATGAGAGGCCGATGCGCTCGTACATGTGTGCGATGCCGTACTTGTAGGACGGGCTTGCGCCTGCCGCAGTCCGGGTTCCTTCGGGGAAGATCACGATCTGACGGCCGACGGCGGCCTCGCGCGCGGCAAGGGCGTTCATGTCCCTGAGCGCATTGGCGCCGCCGCCCCGGCGAACGGGAATCGAGCGCGCCTTGTAGGCGTACCAGCCGAAGAAGGGGACGAAGAACAACTCGCTCTTGGCCACGAAGGCGGGGTCGTCGAGAATGCAGAACAGCGCGAAGGTCTCCCACATCGACTGATGCTTGCACGCCACCAGGAAACCACCGGGCGGTAGCTTCTCGAGTCCGCGGAACTCGACCCTCGTGCCGCAGATGATCCGCAGGAGCCACAGGTTCGAGTGAGCCCACAGCCGAGCCCCGCGCATGAAGGCCATGCGGGGCAAGAAGAAGGTCGGCACGAGGGCCAGGGACCACACAGCCATGTTCACGTAGAACACGACGTTGAAGACGAGCGAGCGGAGCATGAGCATGCGGCAGGTCAAACACGACCTGTGCGGTGTCCGTCAAGTGCAACCGCCGGGCGTCAGGGCTGGGCGGGACGTTCGATCGCCTGGGTGCCGACGGGTTTCTGCCGGCCCATCAGCACCGGCAGGCGCGAATGCTCCGGATCGGTCTCGAGGAGCTGGCGCAGCCGCGTGATCTGATATTTGGCGTATTCCGAGGCCAGCAGCTTCAGCCCGCTGAGCATGGTCGGGGCCCGCGCATGCTCCTGCGGCTCGCTGACGACCGGGTAGCCAACCAGTTCGATGTCGCCCATCACGTGCTGGAATTCAGCGAGGGTGCGCGGCATGTGATAGTTCGATGTCACCACCAGCAGGGACCGGAAGCCGTTCGAGCGCGCCCAGCGCCGGGTCTCGATGGCGTTGCCGATGGTGTTGCGCGCGCCCTTGCCGAGGTCGACGCAGCATTCGAGCTTCTCGTGGCGCAGCCCGGAATTGCGCATGATCTCGTCCCGGCCGGCCCTGGCGTTGACGCCGCTGATCAGGAGGCGCTGGCCATGGCCGCCCGCGAGCAGAGCCATGCCGTCGCTGAGGCGCTGGGCGCCGCCGGTCAGCACGACGATGCCGTCGGTCCTCGCCGGTTTTTGTGGCTCCGCGGTCGCGATGGAGCGCGTGAATGCGACGAAGCCGATCGCGGCCCAGATGGCAAGCGCGCTGCCCAGCACGCCGAATGCGAGAAGGGCGCGCGCCAGCCACCGCCTGCGCATGCGGGGGATTTCGTCCGCCTTGGGCGTTTCCGCCGTGGTGACGTCACCTGTCTGCATCAAAGGCATAAAAACATGATGGCCATCAAATCCGGCGGCAATACGATCAAACCAAATACAGGTCTCGCGGACTGTGGCCAGACCGCCCGATCCATGATCGGACTGAGACCTTAACGGTGTGCTTCACCCATCGTGCAGTATCGGCGCAGCTGCAGGATTTGTCACGCCATCTGGCGCAGATGACGCTGCACCGTGAGGCGTGACACCAGGCCGGCGATCAGGGCGACCAGCGCGGCGATGCTGACCACGATCAGGTATCCCGTCCACCCGATCTCGAAGGCGCCGAACAGGGCCTTGAGCTGATCGGCGCCCGGACCCGAACTCCAGCTCAGGCTGATCCAGCCGAGCACGACCGTCACGACCAGCGCCGACAGGCCGCCGATGGCCCCGCCTTCAAGGCCCAGCTTCAGGAATCGGCCCTGGAATTCGCGGGCGATGAAGGCGTCATTGGCCCCAACGAGGTGCAGGACCTCGACCGAGTCGTGGCTGCCGGCCATCGCGCCGCGCGTGGCGAAGGCGACCGCCAGACCGGCGGCCAGCGTGACCAGCAGGACCACCACCACGCCCGCCAGAATCAGCGTGTTGGCCATGGTCGACAGCCGGCCCACCCAGAGCCCGTGGTCGTCAAGGCTGGCGGTCGGCGCCTCACGCCGCAGCGACTGGCGCAAGGCCTCGACGTCCGGGCGCGAGCTGCGTGAAATCGTCACGACCAGCAGCCTCGGCACCGGCAGCTCCGCCAACTGCAGGCCGGCGCCGAGCCAGGGCTCGAGCAGCCTGTCCGACTCGGCGCGCGGCACGATCCGGACCTCGGCAACGCCGGGCGCGCC
This sequence comes from Hyphomicrobiales bacterium, assembly GCA_027483505.1. GTDB lineage: Bacteria > Pseudomonadota > Alphaproteobacteria > Rhizobiales > Beijerinckiaceae > Allobosea. The sequence continues at coordinate 30,200 of JAIXUP010000068.1, read as the reverse complement.
GCGGAAGACACGCGCCGCCCTCGCGATGTCATCCTCGATGTTGCGCCGCGGGTCCGGCTTGATCTGCACGGTCATCTCGTTCGAGATGGCCGAGCGCCACTCGCTCGAGGCGGTGGCGACCATGTGGGCTGCGCCGCCAGCCAGCGCGGCCAGGAAGGTGAGGATCGCGATCACCGCCACGAGGGCGCGGCTTGCCGCCGAATCGACCGGAATCAGGGGCTGTTCGCGCTTGAGCCCGGAGGGCAGTCCCGGAATCTCCGGCATGGCCTGGCCTTGACCTGCCGCCGCGCGCGCGCCGGACATGGCGCCTTGCCGCATGGCCTGCAACAGGGGCCAGGCGCGGGCACGGGCCACGCGCAGCGCGCGCCCGATGCGGCGCAGGAGCCTCTCAGCCGTCGACATGCAGATATCCGTCGGCCAGAACCAGACGCCGGGCGTCGTTCTGGTCCATCAGGTTCAGATCATGCGTCGCAATCACGACTGCCGTGCCGAGACGCTGAAGCTCCATGAACAGCCGCAGCAGCCGGCGCGCCAGTGTGGGATCAACATTGCCGGTCGGTTCGTCGGCCAGGAGAAGTTCGGGCTTGACGATCAGCGCACGCGCAATGGCGGCGCGCTGCTTCTCGCCGCCTGACAGGACCGGTGGGATGGAGTGCATGCGCTCGCCGAGGCCGACCCAACGCAGCAACTCGATCACCTCGGAGCGGTAGCTGGCCTCGTCCCGTCCCTTCACGCGCAGCGGCAGGGAAACATTCTCATAGACCGTAAGGTGGTCCAGCAGCCGGAAATCCTGAAACACGACGCCCATGCGCTGGCGCGCGGCGCTGAGCGCGTCGTTCTGCCGACGCGTCACGTCATGGCCAAACAGGTTGATAAGGCCGCGCGTGGGCTTCAGGGACAGCAGCATGAGTTTGAGCAATGTCGTCTTGCCCGCACCCGAAGGGCCGGTCAGATACTGGAACGAACGCGGCTCGATGCTGAAGGTGATGTCCCTCAGCACCTCCGGTCCCATCCCGTAGCGAAGGCCGACGCCTTCAAACCGCACCATCAGTCCCTCCCGCGCCGGCTGTTCGGCACGATCTTCACGAGGCGTTAACCATAACGAGGTCCAACTGGCGATCGCTCACAAGGGACCGCCGCAAGGCCGACACGCTGATTCGCCATGCTCATTGTCTGCCCATCCTGCGCAAGCAGATACAGCATTGATGCCCAGAAGATTGGCGCGGAAGGCCGCACCGTGCGTTGCGCCAGCTGCCGCACCGATTTCTTCGTCACGCTGGCCGATGATGTCGAGGCGAAGGAGGCCGCAACACCCGCTCTGCCGCCCGCCCAAGAAGACAGGCCTGCGTCCGCCGAGGATGCGCTCGCAGCCGAATGGGCGTTGGCTGAGCAGGTTGAGCACACGCCCCGCGTTCAGGACGCAGCGACGGACCAGCCGATCGATCAGGACGAACTCGACCGGCTGTTCGCGGCCGAGGAGGCTGCGGCAGCGCAGGCCCTTTCGGGTGCACCCACGGCAGATGGGCAGGCCACAGACGAAGCTACAGGCAGTGGCGTCGATCCGGATGTCGTTCCTCCTGCCCCCGCCGCCGCCACCGGATGGAGGCGCTTTTTGCCGCGCCGCCGGAGCAAAGCAGCCACGTCAACCGGCAAGCCACCCGCCCGAAGCGGCAAGCCGCCCGTCCGGGCCGGAAAGGGCGGCGCGCGCCCGCCGCAGGGCAGGGGACCCGGATCCGCGTCGGCGCCGCCACGGGCGCTGATCGCACTGTGCGCCGCCAGCAGCGTGGTTCTGGCAGGCATGGTCTGGCAGCGTGAAGCGGTCGTCCGGCTCATGCCATCCAGCGCCACCTTGTTCCAGACCATCGGCATGCCGGTGAATGTCCGGGGACTGACCTTCGCCGATGTCAAATCCAGCCTCCAGAGCGAGGGCGAGGGCCGCTTTCTGCTGGTGGAAGGCACCGTCGCCAGCGTGCGCCAGAGCGTGACCCAGGTGCCCCTGATCGAGATCAGGGTCCGGGGCGGGGACGGCAAAGTCCTTTACACGTGGACAACGGACCCGCCGCGTTCCAGTCTGAACCCCGGCGAAGCCTTGCATTTCCGTGCGCGTCTTGCCACACCGCCCGAGGCTGGGCGCGACGTCGAGGTCCGGTTCGCGGACCGCACGCAGAGCGCCTCCGCCAAGCATTGACGTCAGAGCGCCTTTCCCGGCGCGCCCCGCACCAATCCTGCCGGAGCCCGCCATGGCCCATCACCAACGCATCCGTGTTCTCTACGATGAAGTCGTCATTGCCCGCCGCATCGACGAGATCGCCGGACAGATTGCGCAGTCCGATGTCAAGGACCTGCTTGTCGTCGCCGTCCTGAAGGGCAGCTTCATGTTCGCCGCAGACCTGATCCGGGCCATGCACAAGGCCGGGATGAGCCCGCAGGTCGAATTCGTCCACCTGTCATCCTATCGTGCGGCCACCGTCTCCTCGGGCCAGGTCGAGATCCTGCGCGATGTTCAGAGCGAGGTGTCCGGGCGCGACGTGCTGCTGGTCGACGACATCCTCGAAAGCGGGCGGACGCTGGCCTTCGCCAAGGATCTGCTGGCCGCGCGCGGCGCCCGGCGCGTGCTGAGCGCGGTGCTCCTCGAGAAGCCCGGCAAGCGGGCGGTGTCGATCAAGGCCGATTATGTCGGGTTCACCTGCCCCGACTACTTCGTGGTCGGCTATGGCATGGACGTGGCCCATTCCTTCCGCCAGCTGCCCTATGTCGGCGTCATCGAAACCGATGATCAGCCCGGCTTCGACGGGGTCTGAGAGAAAGCGCTCGGCCATGGCCCGGATCCTGGTGGTTGACGATGAAGAAGCGGTGCGCTCGCTGATCGCGCGCGGCCTTGCGCTTGACGGCCATGAGGTCATGATGGCCGGCGACGGCGCCGAAGGCATGGATGTGCTGGCCGAACACAAGGGCGCCTTCGACCTTGTGCTCAGCGACATCCGGATGCCACTGATGGACGGGATCGCCATGGCGCTGGCGGCCAAGCGGGATTATCCCGACCTGACCATCCTGCTGATGACGGGCTATGCCGAGCAGCGCGAACGCGCCAAAAGCCTCGAGAACATCGTCGTCGACGTGCTGACCAAGCCCTTCGGCCTTGCCGAACTGCGCGGAACGGTCGCGCGTGTCCTGAAGGATGCCGGCTCCGCCTGAGTGCTACCGGTTGAGCGCGTAGATGGAGACGTTGATCAGCGTCGCAAAAGAGACCCATGCGGCATAGGGCCAGAGCAGCCATGAGGCGAAGGGGTCGACGACGTTGAAGGTGCGGATGGTGAGCAGGATCAGCGCCAGGAACGGGACGATCACCACAAGCCCGAGCAGCGGTGACTGCGCCCCGAAGAAGGCCAGCGACCACAACACGTTGAGAAGCAGCTGGCCGTGATAGGCAAGCAGCGCCTTGGTGCGGCCTGGCGTTTCGCGCGGCCATTTCCAGATGCGGAAAACCGCATAGGCCATCAGCGCGAACAGTGTGGTCCAGGCGACCGGAAACAGCCAGTTCGGCGGATTGAAGGCCGGCTTGATCAGTCCGGCGTACCAGACCGGAAGGCTTGGCCGCGTCAAGGCGCTGCCGATCACCGAACAGGCGATGACCGGCGCGATGGCGTAGAACAGCTTGTCGAGGGGAAGGCGCATGGACATCATAGGCCCGATATGGGCCGATCGCGCCATTACGCAACCCCATTTGCCTGCCCAGTGGCCTGACAGGTCCGTGAGCGGCACAGCAACCGTCGACAAACATGCCTGTTGACAGCCCCGACAGCCGTCAAGCCTGAATTGATTTTGCGCCGCCGAACGGGGACAACGGCCCATGACGCCTTTTGTCTTCAGCGCCCCGCCATCCATCCTGTTCGGATCAGGCAGGATCAAGGCCCTTGGCGAGCACGCCGGGCGCCTGCTCGGGCCGCGCGTCATCGTGCTCACCGATGCCGGACTTCTCGGCTCCGGGTTGCTGAACCCTGCCTTTGACAGCCTGTCCGCAGCGGGAATCGCCGTGGCCACCTTTGCCGAGGTTGTCGCCGACCCGCCGGAGGCGGTCGTGTTGGCGGCGGTCGATGCCGCGCGCCGGCATGAGGCCACGGGCGTGATCGGTCTTGGCGGCGGCTCGCCAATGGATGTGGCCAAGCTGGTCGCGCTGCTCGTCCGATCGGGCGAGGATCTGGCTCAGGCCTATGGCGTGGGCAACGCCAGGGGTCCGCGCCTGCCGCTGATCCTGTGCCCGACAACGGCTGGCACCGGATCAGAGGTCACGCCAATCGCGATCGTGACCACCGGCGAGGCGGAAAAGAAGGGCGTGGTCTCGCCGCTCCTGCTGCCGGACCTCGCGCTGCTTGATCCGGACCTCACTCTCGCGCTGCCGGCCTATGTCACGGCAGCGACCGGGATCGACGCCATGGTGCATGCGATCGAGGCCTACACTTCGGCCTCTGCGAACAACAACCCGGTGTCGCGGTCTCTGGCCCGCGAGGCCCTGCGTCTGCTCGGGGGCAACATCGGTCGGGCGGTCCACCATGGCCATGAACCTGCCGCGCGCGGCGCGATGCTGCTCGGCTCGATGCTGGCCGGCCAGGCCTTCGCAAACTCGCCGGTCGCTGCCGTGCATGCGCTGGCCTATCCGATCGGCGGGATTTTCCACGTGCCGCACGGTCTGTCCAACGCCCTCGTGCTGCCGGAGGTCCTGCGCTTCAACGCACCTCGGGCCGGAGAGGCCTATGGCGAACTGGCGGGCATCATCTTTCCCGACTTGCCGAAGCGTGCCCGGTCGAAGGCGTTTCCGGATGCGATGGCCGCGCTGGCGCTCAGTCTCGGCCTGCCCCCCCGGCTGCGGGATGTCGGCATCCCGAAGGACGCGCTGCCGCGCCTTGCCGATGACGCGATGAAGCAGACCCGGCTGCTGGTCAACAATCCGCGTGCGGTCACCCAGGGGGACGCGCTGGCGATCTACGAGGCCTGCTGGTGAGTGCGCGTCCGGAGCGCGCCGGCCGGGCGGCGTTCAGGGTATTCCGTCCGATGCCGACGCGCTGGCAAGACAATGACGTCTACGGGCATGTGAACAATGTGGTCTACTATGGCTGGTTCGACACGGCCGTAAATGCCTGGCTGATCGAGCAGGGCCTGCTTGATCCCGCTTCAGACGCCATTGTCGGCCTCGTGGTCGAGACCTCCTGCATCTATTTCGAGAGCGTCAGTTTTCCGGAAGCGGTCGAGATCGGGCTCGCCGTCGAGAGGCTGGGGAGATCGTCCGTGACCTACCGGATCGGCATATTCCGGGCAGGAGGCGCGCTAGCTGCGGCGCAGGGCCGCTTCACGCATGTCTATGTCGACCGCAGCACCCAGACCCCGATCGCCATCCCGCAGAAGGCCAGGATGGCGATGGAGTCGATCATGGTGTGACGGCTCAGTTGGTCAGGCGGATGCCGCCAATCTTGCCGGCAATGCTCTGGAAAACGCTGTCGAGCTGGGAGGCGGAGGCGACCTCGTAGTAGTTGCCGGGCGTCGAGGCGCATTCGCGCAGCAGATCACGGTTCCCCTCGATGACGCGCACTGTGTAGACCAGAATGCCGGCGGCCTTGGCACTGGCGCAGGCGATGCGCGTGCGGGCGTCGATCGATGTCTGGTTGCCGGTCGTGCGGTTCTCGGTGTTGTCGCCGTCCGTCAGCAGGATCATGAAGCGGCTGAGATTGGCCTCCGGCGCGATCGCGGTGCTCATCGGAAAGCCGGGCGTCAGCATGTTCATTCCCCAGGTCGCGCCGATGGTCACGTTGGTGTTGCCCGAGGGCTGCATGGCGGCCAGCGAGGTGATCAGGTTGGCCGCGTTGGTCCGCACATCGACGAGCGGGGCCATGCGGGCGAGGTTGTTGGAACGGCAGGTCACAGCCGGATACAGGGTGCGGATGTCGGTGGTGTCGACGCCGTTCGGCGTTGTGTCGCGGTTGTTGTCCTGGTCGCGGTCCCACAGGCAGCCCTGCCAAGTGGTGCGGGTGATGCGTCCTGCTCCGCAGCCGCTGCCGGCCGCGATCGTGTCCTTGTCGCGGTTGGCGAAGCGGAACCACGAGGTGGATGGCGCGCCGGCAAGGCTCCAGCTGACGCGTTCGGCGGTATTGGGGTTGGCGCCGCAATAGCCGGCGCCCGTGTAGCTGAAGCTGTCCGGCATCGACCAGCCGGCGGTGACAGCGCTCTGGACTGTCTGCGGCACGCGGACTGTGGTGTCGAAGGGCACGAGGGCGATCCGGATCTGATCGTTCCGGACGGCGGCGTCCTTCATGGCTTTCACGAAGCCGGAGCCCGGATTGGTGTTTGAGCAGGTCGTGTCGCCGCACAGGGCCTTTTTCAATTCCTGCATCTTGTTGCTCCAGCCCATCGAGCCGGTGTTGTCGAGCACGAGCGCGATCTCGATCTTGTTGATGCCCCAGCCGGAGGTGGCTTCCGCGTTGACGACGCCGCTGGTCGGGCCGATCAACTGCACCATCGTGTAGGCGATGCGGGCCGTTGCCTGCACCCGGAAGCGATCCGTTTCCTTGGTCACCACAACGCTTTCGATGGCGCTGCCGAAGCGTGCGGGGAAATTGGCATTGAAGTGCGCGTTGGCGCGCGCGGTGATCTGCGCCGGGGACGCGCTCACGGAATCCTTCGCGAGGGCGAGGGCGGTGGCGTCAGCGGCGGACTGGAGTTCGGCGCGGAGAAGGGCGGCGCGGCCATAGTCGACCGTGACGCCGGTGAGCCCGAGCAGCGGGATGAGCGACAGTCCGAAAATCATGCCGACGCTGCCATCCTGGTTGCGGGAAAAGCGTCGGCGGATTGATGCAAACGTGCTCAAAGCCATCATGTGGAAGCTCCCCGGCGCAGGACATTCGAAACCTTAGCGCTTTCTCAACAGCAACCTTCACGCCAGTCGGGTTCTGTTCCGAAATGGCGCAACGCCCCCGATTGTGTCCTGCGACGGGGCAGGCTATTGCCCCAAAAGCGCACAGCTGTGTCGCATCGGGACTGACAGGCCTCGCCGTGAGTGACGCGCCTGACCGTCAGCCAGCAAGGGGAACCAGGTGCTCGCCAACGCCATCACGATCACGCCGCAGCTTGTCGCCGAACACGGGCTGAAGCCGGACGAGTACCAGCGCTTCCTCACACTGATGGGCCGCGAGCCGACCATCACGGAACTCGGCATCGTCTCGGCCATGTGGAACGAGCACTGTTCCTACAAATCCTCGAAAAAGCACCTCAAGACCCTGCCGACCAAGGCGCCGTGGGTGCTCCAGGGGCCGGGGGAGAATGCCGGCGTCATCGACATCGGCGACGGGCTCGCCATCGTCTTCAAGATGGAAAGCCACAACCACCCGTCCTTCATCGAACCCTACCAGGGCGCGACCACCGGCGTCGGCGGCATCCTGCGCGATGTCTTCACCATGGGCGCCCGCCCCATCGCCGTCCTCAACGCCCTGCGCTTCGGCGAGCCGGGCCACCCGCGCACGCGGCAGCTTGTGGCCGGCGTGGTCGCCGGCATCGGCGGCTACGGAAACTCCTTCGGCGTGCCGACGGTGGGTGGTTCGGTCGGCTTCGACGCCCGCTACAACGGCAACATCCTCGTCAACGCCATGGCGGTCGGCCTTGCCCGGACCGACGGGATTTTCCTCGCCAAGGCCACCGGCGTCGGCAAGGCCATCGTCTATCTGGGCTCCAAGACCGGGCGCGACGGCATCCACGGCGCGACCATGGCCTCGGCGGAGTTCGACGACAACTCGGCAGATAAGCGCCCGACCGTGCAGGTGGGTGATCCGTTCGCCGAGAAGCTGCTGCTCGAAGCCTGCCTCGAAATCATGGCCAAGGGTTGCGTTGATGCCATTCAGGACATGGGGGCTGCCGGCCTGACCTGCTCGGCGGTCGAGATGGGCGCCAAGGGCGATCTCGGCGTCGAGCTTGATCTCGACAAGGTGCCGTGCCGCGAAGAGCGGATGACCGCCTACGAGATGATGCTGTCCGAGAGCCAGGAGCGCATGCTCATGGTGCTGACGCCCGGCAAGGAAGCGGAAGCCGAGGCCATCTTCAGGAAGTGGGGCCTCGACTTCGCCATCATCGGCCGCACCACCGACACGCTGCGCTTCGTCATCAAGCATGGCGGCCAGGTGATGGCCGACATGCCGATCAAGGAACTCGGCGACGAGGCTCCGGAGTATGACCGCCCCTGGGCGCCGTCACCCAAGCTGCCGGTGATCGCGGCCAGCCATGTCAAACCAACCATGTCCGACCGCGACGCGCTGCTGAAGCTCGTCGGGTCACCCGACCAGTGCTCCAAGCGCTGGGTCTACGAGCAGTATGACACGCTGATCCTCGGCAATTCCGTGGTGACGCCGGGCGGCGATGCCGGCCTGATCCGCATTGAGGACGGCCCCAAGGGCCTTGCCATGACCTGCGATGTCACCCCACGCTATTGCGAGGCCGACCCGGTGGAGGGCGGCAAACAGGCCGTGGCCGAAGCCTGGCGCAACCTGACGGCTGTGGGCGCGACGCCGCTGGCCATCACCGACAATCTCAACTTCGGCAATCCCGAACGCCCGCACGCCATGGGTCAGCTTGTCGGCTGCATCAGAGGCATCGGCGAGGCCTGCGTTGCGCTCGACTTCCCCGTCGTGTCGGGCAATGTCTCGCTCTACAACGAGACCAACGGCCAGGGCATCCTGCCCACCCCGACCATCGGCGGCGTCGGCGTGCTGCCGGATGTGGCGGTTCACGCTACCGTGGCCTTCAAGGCCGCAGGCGATGTGGTGGTGCTGATCGGCGACACATCAGGCTGGCTTGGCCAGTCGATCTACCTGCGGGATGTGTGCGGCCGGTCCGAAGGCGCGCCGCCGCCGGTGGACCTCGCCATCGAGCGCCGCAACGGCGATCTGGTGCGCAGCCTGATCCGCTCCGGCCTGATCAGCGCGGTGCATGACTGTTCCGATGGCGGGCTGGCGCTGGCGCTGGCCGAGATGGCCATGGCAGGCAAGCTCGGCGCGGCCATCACCGCATTGCCCGAGGGCCCGACCCACGGCGCGCTGTTCGGCGAAGATCAGGCGCGCTATGTGCTGACCTGCGCGCCATCGCAGGCAACGGTCGTGATGGAGGCTGCCCGGAAGGCAGGGGTTCCGGCCACGATCATCGGCGCCGTCGGCGGTGAGGCGTTGACGCTTGGCGCGCAAGGGCCAATATCGGTGCAGGAACTGAGCACGGCCCATGAAAGCTGGTTCCCGGCATTTATGAGTGGTCGCTGAAACCAGCATCGTCATGGTCGGGCGTGAACCGACCATACGCGCGTTGGGTTTGATCGGATGCAAAGAAAGACGTGGATGGTCGGGTCGAGCCCGACCATGACGATTGAGGGATGAACGACCATGCCCATGGCGGCCATAGACATCGAGCGCATGATCAAGGAGGCGATCCCCGACGCCGTCGTCGAGATCAAGGATCTGGCGGGCGATGGCGACCACTATGCCGCCACGGTGACGTCCGCTGTCTTCAGGGGCATGCCGCGCGTGCGCCAGCACCAGCTGGTCTACGATGCGCTCAAGGGCAACATGGGCGGCGTGCTGCACGCCCTTGCGCTGACGACGATTGTTCCCCAATCTTAGGGGAACGCCGCGCAGGCCTTGACCCTGCCTGAGGAGAGAGTGATGACCGACATCAACGCCACCATCGACGCCGAAGTGAAGGCCAATGACGTGCTGCTCTTCATGAAGGGCACGCCGCAGTTTCCGATGTGCGGATTTTCCGGCCAGGTCGTGCAGATCCTGAATTACCTCGGCGTGCCCTACAAGGGCATCAATGTGCTCGATGACATGGCCATCCGCGACGGCATCAAGAGCTATTCCAACTGGCCGACGATCCCGCAGCTCTACATCAAGGGCGAGTTCATCGGCGGCTGCGACATCACCCGCGAGATGTTCCAGTCCGGCGAATTGGCCCAGCTGATGGCCGAAAAGGGCCTGCCGGTGAAGCAGGCCGCCACCGGCTGACAGCGCTCAGCGCATGGCCGCGTGGATCGCCCGCGCCAGCGCGCGGCCCTTGCAGTCATAGGCGGCGTCGGTGTTGTGGAGCTGATCCCACGCGGTCAGTTCGGCGAGGGGAACGCCGGCCTTCACGGCCCGCTGCAGCAGGTTGAAGCGCTGGAAATGGCCCGCGCCGCCGGTTCGCGCCGCCCGCGCGGTCAGGGCCAGCATGGCTGGCGCCAGACGCGCGCCCGCCACCAGAGGGGCGTTCTGCAGGTCCATCAGGACAACGTCCGCGCCCGCTGCCCTGATCTGGCGGATTCCGTTGACGACGCTGGCTTCCGTCGTCTCGGAAATGCCGCCCCACGGCCAGACCACATCATTCGAGCCAAGCTGCCAGATCACCAGATCCGGCTTGTGAGACAAGGCGTCGCTCGCCATCCGCGACAGTTGCCCGCCGATGGTTTCGCCATTGCTGCCGGCATTGACGATTTCGATGCGCGCGCCTGGCCGCAGCCGCTTCAGTTCACGCTGCATCACCTCGGGATAGCTCGCCGCCCAGCTCGAGGCGCCGACCCCGCGCGTCGATGATGAGCCGATCGCGACGATCATGGCGGGCTGCCCCGCTGCGAGGCGCGCTTTCAGGCGGGGCAGGCTTGCGCCCAGCGATGGCGACGGACTGGCTTTCAGGCATCGCTCGGCCGGCCCGTCATCCGCCATGGCGGGAGTCGGCGGCAGCAGCGTCACGCCCAGACACACGGCGGCGGCAAGCGGCAGGACGCCCGCCGGCAGCCTCATGGCCGGGGCGCAGTTCGAATTGCGCCTGTCGTCACGGCTGCTTCCGCAGCGGCGGGCGCTGCCGGTTGCGGCGCGGTCTGGGCCTGGGCTGACGGCTGTGCCGGCTTGCGCTGCACCACACGGCGCGGGGGCCGCCCTAGGGCCGCCACCATCCCGACGATCTCACGGTGGATGCGGGGGCTCTTGTCGATCGAGGTGTGGCCAAGCTCAGCGCTGTTCAGGTCCGGGCGATTGGTCACCAGATCGGCATTGACCAGCCTGCCGCGAAATCCAGGTCCGGCGCGCAGGGGCGAGCCGAAGCCGTTGTTGGACTGGAAGTAGTTCGTCGCGCGCATGACGTTGGCCGGGACCGGGTTCGGCGCCGTGGCATCGACCGGAATCAGCAGATCGACCGGAACGCCGTTGCGGCCAAGCTTTTCGGCCAGCAGGATGATGTCATTGCCGCCAAACGAGTGGCCGATCAGCACCAGCCGCGCCGGACCCTGTCCACGGCTGCGTGATTCGATGATGCTCGACGCAACCGAACTCCATTCGGCATGGTTGACCACATGGGCCTTCACCCCAGAGGCCGCCAGCTTGCGGCCAAGCTCGTCCATGCCGAGCGAGAAGACATTGAACAGGCCGCGCAGCAGATAGGCCTCCGTCTGGCCTGCGCCGATCTGGAGTTGACGCTGTGCTTGCGGGTTCTGGGCATGCGCAGGCCGGTGAACAATGACTGCGGTGAACGCGAGCGCACAGCCCAGAATCAGGTTGCGGCCGAGCGCGAACCAGGGCCGACGCCGAATTCTCGGTGGAAAGGAGCGGTTTTGCGGTAAGGGCATGCTGGAAAACGGCGTGTCTCTCTGAGATGGATGCTCAAGGCCGGGACGGGAGCACATGAGATGGGGTCAGACTCGGTCAATACGGTTAACGTAGCGTGAATGGCGAGGGGCGAAAAGGACCGTCTGGGCTGACGCGGGATGTCCGCGATGCGGTCGTTATCCCGCGCAGGGTCCTGCATTTTGGCGGCTACGATCCGATGAGCGCCGAGACCTTCCACGCCCGCTTCTGCCGGGAACTCAAGCGTTTCGAAGTGTGCTGGGGACTTCGCGCCGAAGCAACGCAGCTGGTTTCCGTTGGTTCCATGTCAAGCTGGACGGTGACCGTGGCGGGCGCCGGATGGCGCGTGGAAACGCGCCATGATCTCATTCGCTGGGATGACCTGATCGCGGCGCAGCGCAAGGCTGGCGTCTGGCCGCGGCTGAGGGGCGGCCTCGCCGCTGGTTTCGATTTTGTCCGTTATGGCGCCCTCGGCGGCTATCTTGCAAACGCCTGGCGCTATGCCGCCTTCTTTCTGTATCCCTATCTCGCTCTTGCGGTCGTCTTGCTCATCGGTCTGCTGGCCGGCCTTGCGGCAAGCGCGCTGGGGAGCCCTGGCTGGTTGTCTGTTCTGCTGGCTGTACTTCTCGCTGCAGGCGGTGTCTGGCGCATGTCCGGCCACGGCCATATCGGGCATCTTCTCGATGACTGGATCTTCGCCCGGCAGGTGGTGCGGGGCTTTGAGCCGAGCCTGGCCCGGCGCCTGTCGGAGGCGGCGGGCGAAGTCATCGCAACGCCGGCCGATCGGCATGTCCTCGTGGTTGGGCATAGTCTCGGCGCGGTTCTGGCGGCGCAGATGCTGGACGAGGTTGCGGGACCGGGCGGCAAGGCACGGGCCGTGACCTGGCTGACCATCGGCTCATCGATCCTCAAGATTGCGCTGCACAGGCAGGCCTCGGGCTTGCGTTCGCAGCTTGGCCGAATCGCGACCGCTCCTTCCGTTGCGTGGATCGAGTATCAGGCGATCAGCGATGTGATGAACTTCTTCCGCACCGACCCTGTCGCGGTGCTCGGGATCGACGGCAGGTCGCCCATCGTTCGGAAAGTGCGCTTCGGCCAGATGCTCAACCGGGACTATTACGCCAGCATCCGTTTCAACTTCTTCCGGCTGCACTGCCAGTTCATCAGCGCCAATGACAAGCGCGCGCCCTATGATTACGTCATGATGATCTGCGGTCCGTTCGCTCCGGTGGCGCTGGCCGCTTCGCGCGACGGGGCGATGGGCTGGATCGGCGCGCAGGGGGACTTGACGCAAGCCGGCCTGGCAGCGCTCTTGCCTGCGGCAGACCGGCCGATCAACGGCACGGTTGCAACGGGACAATCATGACGCTCATCATCGCCCGCATCAGTTGGCTCGTGCTTGTGGTGGGCTGGTATGTCCTGCGCGTTCCGTTCGAGCGCAAGGCCAGAAAGGCCCGGATCGCGCGCGATGAGATGGCGCTCGCCGAAAAGCTCCGGCTGTCAATCTCGCTGACCGGGCTCGGACTCATCCCCTTTGTCTTCGTGGCTTTCCGCGAGCCGCGCTTTGCCAACTATGCGGCCAGTCCGTTTCTGTGCGGGCTAGGCATCATGGTCGCGCTCGTCGCGCTCGTGATGTTTCATCTCACGCACAAGGCCCTCGGCCGCTACTGGTCGGTCAGCCTGCAGATGCGGGAGGACCACAAGCTGATCACCACGGGCATCTACGCCCGCATCCGCCATCCGATGTATACGGCCTTCTGGCTGATGGCGCTGGCACAGGCCCTTCTCCTGCCGAACTGGATCGCCGGCTTCTCCGGCCTGGTTGGCTTCGGCATTCTGTACATGCTGCGCGTCGGGCACGAGGAGAGGATCATGCTCGAAACCTTCGGGGCCGAGTATCAGGCCTACATGGACCGGACGGGCCGGCTGCTGCCGAAATTCTGATGCGGGACCGGGAGCCGCCGGCGATCGTGCCACTGCCCCGATACGGCACAGCCGGTCCGGAGCGGGCTTAGAACAGGCGAAACCATGTTCGCCGAAATGTCCCCGTGCGGGGCGCGTGATTCGATCCCCCGCAGTTGGGGTTGTCAGTCATGTTCGAAGCTGTTGCGTCGCTTGCGTCCGTTGTTCCATTTCCCCGCCGCGCCGCTACCCGGCAGGCCGAGACTGCCGCCCTGCTTGACGCCGTCGGGTCGGCGGGGTCCCTTGAGATCGTTCCGCGCGCCTTCGCGGCCCGCGACGCCGCGGCGGCTCTGCATCTGATGGGCTTCGTCCATCTCGACGAGATACACCCCGATGGCAGCCACCGCACGTTGTCGGCGAGTGAAGCGCGCTGCGCTGCGCCTTTCCTGACCTGGCGGATCAGGCGTGCTGCCGGGCGGTAGGTCGGGGATCGGTCAGCGCCCGAGCGCGACCCTGATCAGCCTTCTTGCGTCCTCGCTGGCCCAGTCCGCCGGGCCATGCAGCACGCCGAGATTGCAGCCCTTCGCGTCGATCAGCAGGGTTGTCGGCATGCCGACAGCCTGTCCGACCCGCTTGAGGTCCTGAAAGATCTTTGCTTCGGGGTCGGCATAAAAGGCCAGCCGCGTGATGCCGTTATCGCTGAGCCAGGTGCGCGGCTTGTCGAGATTGCGCGTGTCGATGTTGACCGCGACGACTTCGAAGGCTGCGCCGCCGAACTCCGCTTGCAACGCGTCCAGCGCCGGCATCTCCTTGCGGCAGGGCGCGCACCAGGTGGCCCAGAGATTGAGCAGCACCGTCCTGCCCTGCATGGCCGACAGGCCCGTGGCCTTGCCGGCGCCGTCGTTAAAAGCAAGGGGCGGCAGGGCGCGCGGCGTGGCGTGCGCCTGAAACGCCGCGATCTCGCCGGTCGCAGCGCCCGACAGGCTTTTGCCCAGGTCGCGCGCCGGACTGCAACTCCCCGCCACTTGCGGGTTGCGGTCATCTTGGGCGCTCACGTATAGCGAAGCGAGGCCAAGCGCGAGCGCAAGCCCCAGCGCGACGCGCGCGACAACCGGAATGCGGGACAGGGCGGCCAGAACCTGCGACATGGACCTGTGCTGTAGAATGAAGAGGATAAAATGAGCAACCGGATGTGGGGCGGACGCTTCGCCACAGGGCCCGACGCGATCATGGAGGAAATCAATGCCTCCATCGGATTCGATCAGAAACTCTGGCGGCAGGACATCCGGGGATCGCTCGCGCATGTCGCCATGCTCGGACAGACCGGCATCCTGCTCGCTTCCGATGTGGCGACAATCACGGACGGGCTCAAGGCGGTCGAGGCGGAAATCGAAGCGGGACGGTTCACATTCTCGCGCGCGCTCGAAGACATCCACATGAACGTCGAGAGCCGCCTGCGCGACCTGATCGGCCCTGTTGCGGGCCGCCTGCACACGGCACGGTCCCGCAATGACCAGGTGGCGACCGACATGCGCCTGTGGGTGCGGGACACGGTCGATCTGATCGACGAGCAGATTGCCGATGTCCAGCTTGCGCTGGCGACCAAGGCGCTGGCGCATGCGGGAGCGGTGATGCCGGGCTTCACGCACCTGCAGTCGGCCCAGCCGGTGACTTTCGGCCATCACCTGCTGGCCTATGTGGAGATGCTGGGCCGCGACCGTGGCCGCTTCTCCGATGCCCGCAAGCGGATGAACGAGTGCCCGCTTGGGGCTGCGGCGCTGGCGGGAACGTCGTTCCCGATCAATCGGCATCAGACCGCCGCATCCCTCGGCTTCGAGCGGCCGACGGCCAACTCGCTCGATTCGGTTTCGGACCGTGATTTCGCGCTGGAGGCGGTTGCGGCGGCGGCGATCACGGCGATGCACCTGTCGCGCTTCGCTGAGGAAATCGTGCTGTGGACAACGCCGCAGTTCGGCTTCGTACGCCTGTCGGACAGCTTCACCACCGGCTCGTCGATCATGCCGCAAAAGCGCAACCCGGATGCGGCCGAGCTCGTACGCGGCAAGGCGGGGCGGGTATTCGGCGCGCTGCAGGGCCTGCTGACGATGATGAAGGGCCTGCCGCTGACCTATTCGAAGGACATGCAGGAGGACAAGGAAGGCGTCTTCGATGCCCTGCAGACCCTGTCGCTCTGCCTCGCCGCGATCGCCGGCATGGTGCGCGACATGGAGCCCGATCTCAAGGCGATGAAGCGCGCCGCAGGCCTGGGTTACGCCACTGCGACCGACCTGGCCGACTGGCTCGTTCGTGTCCTCGCAATGCCGTTCCGCGACGCGCACCATGTCACCGGCAAACTGGTGGGGCTGGCGTCCCAGAAGAAGGCCGGCCTCGAAAAACTGACTCTGGCCGAGATGCAGGCCGTCGAGCCGCGCATCACGCAGGAGGTTTTCGCGGTGCTCGGGGTCGAACGCTCGGTCAGGAGCCGCGTCAGCCATGGCGGGACATCGCCCCGGCTGGTCAAGGCGCAGGCCCAGCGCTGGCTCAAGCGGCTTGGCGCCGCAAAGCCAAGCTGACAGACGCCGCAAACTCGCCTAAAGAGGCTGTCAGGGGTTGATCCGATCCGGCCAGCCGCGATCGCAGCCCCTTGCCGCACCGCCCATGAAAGTCCGCCTGTGACACCGCGCCCGATGCTTTCAGCCCGCCTTCTCGTGACCGTTCTCGCCTGCGCCCTGCTGGCGTCCGCCTGCGGCAGGCGCGGGCCGCTTGAGCCCCCGCCCGGGGCGGAAGACAAGCGTCGCGCCGCGACCGCCGAGAACAGCTCGACATTCGGCGGCTCGCCGACCTTCCGTCCGGCCCGCGAGACCGAGACGTCGCAGAACGCTGATCTCGGCGTTCCCTCGACCCCGAGCATGCAGCCGTCCTTGCCGGGCACGACGGTGGCGCCGGTCGGCCCGCAGACGATCTCCGCCGGGGCAGCGGGTCTGCGCAGCACCTCGCGCAATCTGCGCCGCTCGCCGCCGCCCACGACCCCCTTCATCCTCGACCCCCTGCTCTAGGCGCCGGCACGATGCACCATTTCGCCTACCGCAACGGCGTGCTGCACGCCGAGGATGTCAGCCTGCCGCAGATCGCCGCGGAGGTCGGGACACCGTTCTATTGCTACTCGACCGCAACCCTGGTCCGGCATTACCGCGTCTTCCGCGATGCCTTCGCCGGAGCTGACGCGCTGGTCTGCTACGCCATGAAGGCCAACTCCAACCAGGCGGTCCTGAAGACGCTGGCCCGTGAAGGCGCCGGCATGGACATCGTCTCGCTCGGAGAACTCAAGCGGGCGCTGGCCGCAGGGGTGCCGGGCGAGCGTATCGTCTTCTCGGGCGTCGGCAAGACGCGCGCGGAGATGGCGGCGGCGCTCGACGCGGGCATCCTTTGCTTCAACATCGAGTCCGAACCCGAGGCGGAAGTTCTGTCAGAGGTGGCGCTGTCCAAAGGCATGCGGGCCCCGGTCTCCTTCCGGGTCAACCCCGATGTCGACGCCAGGACCCACGCCAAGATTTCGACCGGGAAGTTCGACAACAAGTTCGGCGTGCCGATCTCGCGGGCCCGCGCCATCTATGCCTGGGCGGCGGGGCTCAAGGGCCTCAGGATCACCGGCGTCGACATGCATATCGGCAGCCAGATCACGGACCTGCAGCCTTTCGACGACGCCACGCGGCTGCTGAGCGAACTGGCGCGCGACCTGATGGCGGACGGCCACGACCTGCATCATATCGACCTTGGCGGCGGGCTCGGCATTCCCTACCGCGAGGATAACCAGCCTCCGCCGGGTCCGGACGCCTTCGCCGCCGTGATCAGGAAGCACACCGACCCGCTCGGGCTCAGGGTGATGTTCGAGCAGGGACGGCTGATCGTCGGCAATGCGGGCGTGCTCGTGTGCTCGGTGATCTACGTCAAGCAGGGCGAGGGCAAGACCTTCGTCATCGTCGACGCGGCGATGAACGACCTGATCAGGCCGACCCTGTATGAGGCGCATCACGCCATCAAGCCGGTCGCCGAAGCTGCGCCGTCGACGCCGCGCATGGTGGTCGATGTGGTCGGCCCGGTCTGCGAGACCGGAGACTACCTGGCGCTCGGGCGTGATCTGCCCCGTGTGGCTGCTGGCGACCTTCTCGCCGTGATGAGCGCCGGAGCCTATGGCGCCGTCCAGTCCGGAACCTACAACACGCGCCTGCTCATTCCCGAGGTTCTGGTCAATGGCGACACGTTCGCTGTGGTCAGACCCCGTCCGGATTACGAGGATGTGATCGGGCTTGACCGCGTTCCGGCATGGCTTGGCTGAGGACATGATGTCGCCGGGACTGGCCAAGCGGGCCTGACGTGCTACGCTGATGGTTCGTTTGCGGGCAGCCAGCCTGCGGAAGGACAAGCGAGCAATGGCGGACCGGCCCCAACTGCCCGTGGCGAGTGAGCGACCGGTCCCGGCTGCGCCGCAGGAGCCTTTAAGAGCCCTCGGCGGCGGTGATCCGCTCCGCGGCCTTGTCGCCCGTTCCCGGCTGGCGCTGCGCTGGGAGACGCTCTGGCCTCAGCTTTGGCTGCCGCTGTCGGTCGTCATGGTGTTTCTCGCAGCTTCCTGGCTGGGCCTGTGGCTCACCCTGCCTCCGGCGGGACGGCTCGCCGGCAGCATCCTGTTTGCGCTTGCGCTGATCGCAAGTCTTGTCCCGGCGCTCCGGCTTGGCCGACCGAGCGAGGCCGATGCGCTGGCGCGTCTCGACAAGTCCGCCCCTGATGGCCATCGTCCGGCTGCCGGCCTGCGTGACACGATCGCGATCGGCGGCGCCGATCCCTTTGCTCAGGCCCTGTGGAAGGCGCATCTTGAGCGCCAGCGGCGCGACATTGCCGCCCTGAAGGTCGCCGCCCCGGCCCCCGGCATGGCGCGGATCGACCGGCGCGCCTTCCGGCTCGTGCCCGTGCTTGCGGCGGTCGCCGCGTTCTTCGTGGCCGGTCCGGAAGCGGGTTTCAGGCTCGGCAGCGCCTTCGTCTGGAGCGCACCGCAACCCGTCTCCGCCCAGATCCGGATCGACGGCTGGATTGATCCTCCCGGATACACCCGGCTGCCGCCCATCCTGCTGAGCTTTTCGGGTGGTGACGGACCGATCCGCGCTCCGGCCAAGTCCACGGTGATCGTCCGGGTGTCGGGAGCACCGGAGGTCACCATCGAGGGGACCGGCGGGCTCGAGGCGACGCCGCTTCCCGCTGGTGTGCGTCAGGGCGTCGAGCGGCGCTTCGCGGTGACCGGCGATGGCGTGATCCGGCTTGGCGGCAAGGGCGTGCTGGGCGGGGACGTCGCCATCAGCATGGTCCCGGACCGCCCGCCTGTGATCGAGATGACGGAAGCGCCGCAGGCCGGCCAGCGCGGGCAGCTGACCGTGACGTACCGGGCGCGAGACGACTACGGCGTGGCGTCGGTCGAGGCCGGTTTCCGGCCGCTCAGCGCCGTCGCCCGTCCCGGGGCACGGCCGCTGATCGAGCCGCCGCGGACCCCCCTGCCGGCGCCGGGCGATTCCAGCGGCGAGGCCGACATCAAGACGGCTCTTGAACTGGCCGAGCATCCCTGGGCGGGGGCACGGGTGCGGATGACGCTGACGGCGCGCGATGATGCCGGGCAGGAAGGCGTCAGCGATGCGCGCGAGGTGACGCTGCCGCAACGCGCCTTCAACAAGCCGCTGGCGCGGGCGCTGATCGAAACCCGCCGCTGGCTGGTTCTCGACGTGACCGAGCGCTCCCGCGTGCAGACCGCGCTCGACGCCTTCCTGATCGAGCCGGGTGAATTCACCAAGGAGCCGGGCATCTACCTTGGTCTCAGGATCATCGCGGACAAGCTCAGGCTGGCGCGCAACGACGCCGGGCTGATCGAGGTCGTTGACGATTTGTGGCAGATGGCGCTGCTGCTGGAGGATGGCGACCTATCGGACGCCGAGCGGCAGCTTCGCGCCGCGCAGGACCGGCTGCAGCAGGCCATGGAGCGCGGCGCCGACCAGCAGGAACTGTCGCGCCTGACGCAGGAACTGCGTGAGGCCATGAACCGCTACATGCGGGAGCTGGCCGAGCAGATGCAGCGTGACCAGCAGAACGGCCGGCAGAACGAGATGAGCCAGATGCCGGAGAATTTCCGGACCATCACGCCGCGCGACCTGAACAACATGTTGAACCGCATCGACGAGCTCAACAGGCGCGGCGAGACCGAAGAGGCGCAGCGCCTGCTGAACGAGCTCAACAACCTGATGCGCAACCTGCAGCAGGCCAGGCCGGGCCAGATGGACCCGCGCCAGCGTGAAATGCAGAACCAGCTCAGCGAACTCGACAGGCTGACGCGCGAGCAGCAGGAATTGCGCGACGAGACCTTCCAGGACGGCCAGGAGCAACGCAACCAGCGCAATCAGCGGGCGCAGCCCAACCAGCGCGGGCAGCAGCAGGGCCAGCGACAGCCGGGACAACGGCAGCCGGGCCAGCAGCAGCGCGGCCAGCAAGGTCAGGATGGGCAGGAGGGCCAGGACGGGCAGATGGGTCAGCAGCAGGGCCAGCAGGGCCGCGATCAGCTGGCCCAGCGCCAACAGCAGCTGCGTGACCGGCTCCGCGAGATGCAGCGCCGCATGCAGGGCATGGGCGTGCCGAACCAGCAGGGTCTGGGCGACGCCGAACAGGCCATGGGCGAGGCTGAGGGCGCGCTGGGGCAGGGCGACATGAACGGCGCGGCGGAGGCGCAGGGCCGGGCGCTTGATGGCCTGCGCAACGGCGCGCAACAGCTCGCCCAGCAGATGCAGCAGGAAGGGCAGGGCGACGGTGATGGCGACGGCATGGCCGACGGCGATCCGCAGCAGAACGGCCGCGACCGCGCCGCCAGCCGCCAGACACAGCAGCGTGACCCGCTCGGCCGCGAGGGCAACCAGCGCGAATCAAGCCGCGGCATCGTCTCAGGCGACACGCGCGTGCCCGGCGAGGCGCCGCAGGTGAGGGCGCGCCGCATCCTCGAAGAGCTGCGCCGGAGGCTCGGGGAAACGCTGCGCCCGCAGGAAGAACTCGACTATCTCGAACGTCTGCTGCGGCGGAACTGATGCGCGCTTCAGCCGCCCTTCGCAGCGCCGGGTTTTGCCGCTAGAGACGCTGCCATGAACAGTTTCATCAATGCGCTGGTGCCCGTCGCCGTCGGGGCGGTCGCCGTTGTTCTCGTGCTTGGCCTTGTCAACATGATGCGCGGCGGCTCGCCGAGCCGTTCGCAGACGCTGATGCGTTTGCGCGTGCTGCTGCAGTTTGCCGCGATCATCATCATCATGGGCGTGATCTGGTGGCGCAACAGTTGATCAGACAGGGCGGGCGGCCACATCGCCCTTTCACGTCGTCATTCCATCCTCTCCGGCAAGGCATCCGATCATGGTCGTTCTGAACCGCATCTACACCCGCACCGGCGACAAGGGCACCACGGCGCTGGCGACCGGAGACCGGCGTCCGAAGTTCGACCTGCGAATCTCGGCCTTCGGCACTGTCGACGAGACAAACGCCACGCTTGGGCTGGCCAGGCTGCATGTGCTGACCGAAGACCCCCATGTCGACGCCATGCTCGGACGCATCCAGAACGACCTGTTCGACCTTGGCGCAGAGCTCGCCACGCCCGACACCGGCAAGAAGCTGGAATGGGAGCCGCTGCGGATCATCGACACGCAGGTCGAACGGCTTGAGCGCGAGATCGACGAACTAAACAGCGCGCTTGAACCATTGCGTTCCTTCGTGCTGCCGGGTGGCACTGCGGGGGCGGCCTACCTTCACCTCGCACGGACGGTCTCTCGCCGGGCCGAGCGGCTGATGGTGGAGCTCGCGCATGCGGAGGGCGAGCGGGTCGCCGACCCGGCCCTCAAGTACATGAACCGGTTGTCGGATTTCCTGTTCGTGGCCTCGCGCCATCTGAACAAGAAGGCCTCGGGCGACGTGCTCTGGGTGCCCGGCAAGAACCGGTAGCGCGAAGGCGTCGGCGCGGTGTTCATCCCCCTTCACGACGGCGTGCCGCTGCGCAGCGTGAAAGCTCCCTTCGTGGGATGGGGCATCATCGCGCTGTGCAGCGCGCTGCATCTCGCCTCCGTCGGCGGCCTGTTGCCTCCGGTCGAGCCGCTGCTGGCGGCCGGTTTCGGCATCATTCCAAAGGTCGTGCTTGGCGATGCTTTCCTGCCCTCCGACCTGATCCAGGCGCCGCCATGGCTGTCGCCCGTCACCAGCCTGTTCCTGCATGGCGGTTTCGCGCATCTGATCGGCAACATGCTGTTTCTGTGGGTGTTCGGCGACAATGTCGAAGACAGCATGGGCCATGTCCGGTTCATGATCTTCTTCCTGTTATGCGGGGTCCTGGCCGCGTTCGCCCATGCAGGGATGAACCCGCAGTCGATCCAGCCGCTGATCGGGGCCTCCGGCGCGATCTCCGGGGTCGTTGCCGCGTATCTGCTGCTTTTTCCCAAGGTGCGCATTTTCGGCCTTGTGCTGAAATTCGTGCCGGTGACAGTGCCGGCCTGGGTCGCCATCGGCGCCTGGATCGCGTTTCAGGTCGTGCAAGCCTTCTGGGGCGGCGTCGCAGCGGTGGCGTGGTTCGCCCATCTCGGCGGGCTTCTGGCCGGGGTGGCGCTGACGCCGCTTTTCGTGCGGCCGGGCGTTTCGATCCGCGCCCGCTGGGCCTGACATGGCTGGCTTCTGCCCAATTGTGGTGCGACGCAACACATCGTTGACAATCATTTGTGCGTCGCTACGGTCGCGGACCTGAAGATCATGGCGTCAGCGGCTGGCAGTGTGCGTTGCTGGGGCGGCATGGTCAGGCATATCGTTGCGCCACGACCGGATGCCGCCATCCGGCAGGGGCCGGATCGGGGACTTTATCGGGTGACTGGCGCGGGAATGTCCTGCGGGACGTTCTTGCCAGCCGGTGCCCGTCAGGAATGGTGACAGGCTCATGAAAATCCTCGTGCCGGTGAAGCGCGTGGTCGACTACAACGTGAAGATCCGGGTCAGGCCGGATGGATCGGGCGTCGAACTTGCCAATGTGAAGATGTCGATGAACCCGTTCGACGAGATCGCCGTCGAAGAGGCCTTGCGGCTGCGCGAAGCCGGCAAGGCGACCGAGATCGTCGCGGTGTCGATCGGCCCGGCCGGATCTGCCGAGACCATCCGCACCGCGCTTGCCATGGGCGCCGACCGCGGCATCCATGTGAAGACGGATGCGACCGTCGAGCCGCTGGCGGTGGCCAAGCTGCTGAAGGCGATCATCGCGACCGAGCAGCCGTCCCTCGTGATCATGGGAAAGCAGGCGATCGATGACGACATGAACGCGACGGGTCAGATGCTGGCCGCCCTGATGGGCTGGCCGCAGGGCACGTTCGCCTCGAAAGTCTCCGTCGGCGATGGCACCGTCGATGTCACGCGCGAGGTTGATGGCGGACTTCAGACCGTCGGCCTCAAGCTGCCCGCCATCGTGACCACCGATCTGCGCCTGAACGAGCCGCGCTACGCCTCGCTGCCGAACATCATGAAGGCCAAGAAGAAGCCGCTCGACGAAACCTCGCCCGAGGCGCTGGGGGTCGACATCAGCCCGCGCCTCAAGGTCATCAAGACAACCGAGCCGCCGACGCGCTCGTCGGGAATCAAGGTCGCGTCCGCCGCTGACCTTGTTTCGAAGCTCAAGACCGCAGGGGTGCTGTGATGTCGACGCTGCTGATCGCCGACCATGACGGGGCCGCCGTCAAGGACGCAACCGCCAAGGCCCTGACCGCCGCCAAGGGGCTCGGTGCGCCCGTGCATGTGCTGGTCGTCGGAGATGGCTGCAAGGCCGCCGCCGAGTCGGCTGCCAGGCTTGATGGGGTGGCCAAGGTTCTGCTGGCCGATGCGCCCGTGTTCGGCCACATGCTGGCCGAAGCGACCGCCGCGCTGGTGGCCTCGCTTGCCGCCGGCTACACCAATGTGGTGGCGGCCTCGACCGCCAACGGCAAGAACGTGACCCCGCGCATCGCCGCCCTGCTTGACGTTCAGGTCATCTCCGATGTCATCAAGGTTCTGTCGCCGGATACGTTCGAGCGCCCGATCTACGCCGGCAACGCCATTCAGACCGTGCAATCTATGGATGCCAAGAAGGTCATGACCATCCGCACCGCCTCCTTTCAGCCCGCAGGCATGACCGGCTCAGCTGCGGTCGAGGCGGTCGGCGCGACGCCCGATCCGGGACTGTCCAGCTTCAAGGGCGAGGAGGTCGCGAAGTCGGACCGGCCCGAGCTGGCCTCGGCCAAGGTCATCGTGTCGGGCGGGCGGGCGCTGGGATCGGCCGAGAACTTCAGCAAGGTCATCGAGCCGGTCGCCGACAAGCTCGGCGCCGCGATGGGGGCGAGCCGCGCGGCTGTCGATGCTGGCTACGCGCCGAACGACTGGCAGGTTGGGCAGACAGGCAAGGTCGTCGCGCCAGACCTCTATGTCGCCGTGGGCATTTCAGGGGCCATTCAGCACCTGGCCGGCATGAAGGACTCCAAGGTGATCGTCGCGATCAACAAGGATGAGGAAGCGCCGATCTTCCAGGTTGCGGATTACGGGCTGGTGGGCGACCTGTTCACCATCCTGCCGGAGCTTCAGGCCGAACTCACGAAAATCGGGCGCTGAGCGACACGCATGTTCAGCATGGGCAAGGATCAACGGGCTTTCGCATGAGCGTGACCATCAACACCATCGGCATTGTCGGCGCAGGCCAGATGGGCAACGGCATCGCCCATGTCTGTGCGGCTGCCGGCCTCAGCGTGCGCCTCAACGACATGAGCGAGGAGCGCATCAACGGCGCGCTTGCCACGATCAATGGCAACATGGCCCGTCAGGTGGCCAAGGGCGCGATGACGGACGAGGTCCGCCATGCGGCGTTGGGACGGATCTCCGCAGCCAAGACCTTCGAGGATCTCGGAGGCTGCGATCTGGTGATCGAAGCCGCCACCGAGAACGAAGAGGTCAAGCGCAACATCTTCGTCAACCTGTGCCGGGCGTTGCCGCCCGAAACCCTGCTCGCCACCAACACATCGTCGATTTCGATCACGCGGCTTGCGGCGGCGACGAACCGGCCGGAGAAGTTCATCGGCATTCATTTCATGAACCCAGTCCCGGTGATGCAACTGGTCGAACTGATCCGCGGCATCGCTACCGAGGACGCGACCTTCGAGGCTGCACGCGGGCTGATTGCACGGCTGGGCAAGACCTCGACGGTGTCGGAGGACTTCCCGGCCTTCATTGTCAACCGCATCTTGCTGCCGATGATCAATGAGGCCGTCTACACGCTCTATGAGGGCGTCGGCTCGGTCGAATCGATCGACACGGCGATGAAGCTCGGCGCGAACCACCCGATGGGACCGTTGCAACTCGCCGACTTCATCGGCCTCGACACCTGCCTGTCGGTGATGCAGGTGCTGCATGACGGGCTGGCCGATTCAAAGTACCGGCCCTGTCCGCTGCTGGTAAAATATGTCGAGGCGGGCTGGCTCGGGCGCAAGACCAAGCGCGGCTTTTACGACTATCGCGGGGAAAAGCCCGTTCCGACCCGGTGATGACGGCCCGGCCGCAGGGTGTCCGGCCGGGTCTCTTCACAACGCTGTCATCTTCAGCCTACATTTGTCGCTGCATGGGATCGCTGGTGATTCCCGTGGATGACAGTTGGAGTGACGTGCGTTGACCGTGCACGTGCCACCGGTGGTCTCGCCGGACGCCTGTCCGGCCTTGGTGCTCAACGCCGATTTCCGGCCTCTGAGCTATTACCCGCTCTCGCTCTGGTGCTGGCAGGACACGCTGAAGGCGGTGTTCATGGACCGTGTGAATATCGTCTCCGAGTATGACCGCGTGGTGCGCTCGCCGAGCTTCTCGTTCCGCCTGCCCTCCGTGGTCTGCCTGAAGACCTATGTGAAGCCGTCGCGGCATCCGGCCTTCACCAGGTTCAATGTGTTCCTGCGCGACCGCTTCAGCTGCCAGTATTGCACCGCCCGCGAGGAGTTGACCTTCGACCACGTGATCCCGCGCTCCAAGGGCGGATTGACCACCTGGGAAAATGTCGTCGCCGCATGCTCGCCGTGCAACCTGCGCAAGGGCGACAAGCTGCCGAAGGATGCGGAGATGTTTCCGTTGCAGAAGCCCTACGCGCCCACGGTGAACGACCTGCACCGGGCCGGAAAGCACTTTCCGCCCAACTTCCTCCATGAAAGCTGGATGGACTATCTCTACTGGGACAGCGAACTGGAGCCGTGAGCCGCTTCAGGATGGCCGGCGCAGAAAGGCCAACGCCGCAAAACCGGCCAGACCCAGCGAAATCACCGCATTCCAGCCAGCCAGCGACAATCCCACGAAGCGCCATGCCGCTTCGGTGCAACTGACCACGCGGGTCGTCTGCAACTGCTTCATGAAGTCCTGCATCGAGCCGGCCGCGGCTGGAGCGGCACCACCGCAATCGGTCGGCCCGGCGAACCAGCCCCATTCGACGCCGGCATGATAGGCCCCCATCAGCGCCGACGCCGCGAAAATCAGGGCCATCAGCACCAGAACGGGCCTGAGCCGTGCAGCCTGCCCCGCAAGTCCCGCAGCCAGGGCCGCCAGCCCGAGCCCCAGGGCGATGTAATGCGGCCAGCGCTGTTCGAGGCACAGCTTGCACGGCAGAAGGCCGAGAACGAGCTGGAAATACCATGCCCCGGCCAACAGGGAGGCGGTTGCGAGCGTCAGCAGGCCGATGCTCACCGGAGGGGTCAGCAGCCTTGCCAGCGGGCTTTGAGCGGATAAAGCGTTCATGACGTCGGTCTATCCGAACCGTCCGCGATTCAGAAGAGCCATCTGGCCGCAACGAGCCCGCCCACGAAGGCGATGCCGATCACAATCGCGATGAGCGTCAGATGCCGGTCCAGCATGTGGCGGATCGGGCCGCTGAAGCGGTTCAGGAGCCCGGCGACGGCAAAGAAGCGGAGGCCCCGGGTCAGGGCCGAGAGCAGCACGAACATCACGAGGTCGTAACCGGCAAAGCCGGAGGTGATGGTGACAAGCTTGAACGGGATCGGTGTCAGGCCCTTGAGCAGGATGATCCAGTGGCCATGCTCGGCATAGGCCCGCCTGAACGCCTCGACGCCGCCCTGGTAGCCGTAGAGGTCGATGATCCACTTGCCGACCGAGTCGTAAAGAAGCGCCCCGATGGCGTAGCCCAGCAGCCCGCCCGCGACCGACGCAACCGTGCAGATGGTGGCGTAGGACCAGGCGCGCTGCGGCTCGGCAAGCACCATCGGCGCCAGCATCACATCGGGCGGGACGGGGAAGAAGGAGCTTTCCGCGAACGAAATGCCGGCCAGGGCGGCCGGCGCGCGCCGGCTCGCCGCGAGCCGCAGCATCCAGTTGTACAGCGATTTCAGCATCGGTCCCCGCAACGCCGAACCATGCCGACGTGGCCGGATATTTACCAGTCAAAGTCTGGATAATGGATGAACAGCGCCCCATTGACCGCCCGTGCCTTCTGCCGCTACACGATCCATGCGTGCCCCTATGGCGGAACTGGTAGACGCGTCCGACTCAAAATCGGATTCCGCAAGGAGTGCTGGTTCGATTCCGGCTAGGGGCACCATCTCTTTCTTGTCCATGTCAGTACCTCCCAACAGCTTGAACGGCATGGAGATTTGCGCGGTTCGATAGCCCTCGTTCCGCGCATAGGGCAAAGCATCTGCAAACACGAGTTTGAGCACGGCGCGGCGATCTTCGATGCGATCGCTTTGCCAAAGTTTGCAAGGGTTTGAGAGAAAGTCGAACGCGGTTCGATAGGTTTCGCCAAAACTCTTCAGCGGCTTGCCACAGTTGGCAATTTTATCGCGCATGACAGCCTTTTCGACTTCCAAATCACGGATGCGTTTTTCATACGCCGCTATGATGGAATCGCCGGTTGTCTCGACGATGCGATCCAGCAGCGTTTCGATTTTGCGCTCGATCAGTTTGATGTCTTTTTCGAGCGTGGCGCTTTGCGCATGCCGGTTCATCAGTTTGGCATTCCACAATTCGCGGAACATCTCGAAGGCGAGATTGAATAGCCCTTCCGTGGGTTTCAGGCTTTGCAGGATGGCCTCGAACTCGCCTTCGATCTTTTCCTTCCGGATTGATTTTCTCGTCTCAGGGCACCCGCGTGAATCGCAGAGATAATACCCATAGTGGGCACTCCGGCCCTTCGACCAGCAGGCCGTGAGAGGCTGTGCGCAGTGATGGCACGTCACGAAATTGCGCAGCGGGAAGTCCGCGCTCAAATCTTTTCGTGCCGGAACTCTGGCCACGCCCAATCTTTTGTCCTGCACCGCCTTCCATGTGGCGAGGCTGATGATCGGTTCATGCTTGGCCGGAATCAGATTGAGGCCCCAATCGGGATAGCTGATGTGGCCTGCGTAAACTGGACGGTCGAACATCTCGACCACCCGCTCAAAATGCACATCGCCAGAGCGGTTCTTGGGATAGGCAGGCTGGGCTTCGAAAAACCGCTTTACCTCAGCCAGCGTCTCGAACCGGCCCGAGGCGAAGCCCTCGAAGGCTTCCGCGATGATTGAGGCCAGCGGTTCGTCCCGCACGAGCAGCTTGCCGTGGCCGGTGACTTTTTCGAAGCGGTATCCAATCGGGGCTTTCGTCACCCAATAGCCGCCCATGGCGCGGGCGCGCATCCGGTTCTTTGTCTGCTCCGCATTCTTCCGGCGCTGGTGCTGGGCAACGGTGGCCAGGATGTATTCCTGCAACTCGCTGTCCGCATCTTCCCCGAACTCAACGGAAGGAGATTCCAGAAAGCCGCCCACGATCTTGATCGCGGCCCTCAGCTCCATATGGGCCTTGACGGAACGTGCCAGACGCGAGAGGTCATCGACGATCACGGCATGCGGCGTGGCACGGTTTTTCTTTAGGAAAGCCAGCATCGCTTTCATGGCTGGGCGTTCGGTCAGGCTTCCCGAGACATCATCCTTGAAGACCTGGGCCACCGCATACCCCTTGTGCCCTGCATATTCGCGGCAGCGCATCTCTTGGCTTCGCAGGCCATCGCCTTCGCGCACCTGTTTTGCACCGGAGACACGGCAATAGATAACGGCCTTTGTGGGGATAATGGGCTTCATGATCTATCGCGTCTCCTTGCCGCTTCTCCTGCCAGCGCGCTTTGCGAACGCGCCCGTCAGGGCTGTTTCTCCTGGGTTATTGTGACCGTTGGAGGATACCACGGCAGGAGAACCCCTTTCACGCGGAAGGTGATTTTCATCCCCAACCTTCCGCGCCAGTTGCGCCGGATCATCGCCAAAGGCGCGATCTACGAACGAACCCATGATGTGCCAGACCGCGCGGAGCAGTTCCGCCTTGCGCTCTTCCGGCATATCCAGATGATCGACATGGCGGCGATACCGGGCAAGATCATCGCCCAAAACGGCGCGGGAGCCGGTGGAGGCTGATTCAAGGTTCGTCATGGTCAGCCTCCTTTCTGTTCGTTCAGGCGTAAGCAAAGAGGGAAGTGTAGCAGACTATAGTCCAAGATACAAGGATTTAATTCCTAATATAGAGACAAGGCATATTGTGTTGCCTCGTGCAACGTCCGCCCCGATGGGCAGGATGTGGTTCGTTTTTCCAGATTGTGGGCTTGATATACGTTATGGCAGTTTTGGACGCCAGATTGCGCCCTTCGTCTTTATACAAGCAAAGCGGAGCCCCCGGCACGCGCCGGATACGGTATCTCATTGTCAATGCGCGGGAATTTCGACGTGGCAAAGACCCAAAAATCTCAAGGGCGGAGGAAATCAAGGCCGCTCTACCATGCCGCCAAAATCAGCGATCAGCGGTTCAAGCAGGTGCTCTGGCATTTTGCCAAGGACGATACTGCGACGGAAGCGGCACAAAGAACCGGACTGAGCCTCAATGCCGTCAACACGATCTTCCTGAAGCTCAGGCGGTTCTTCGTCGAGGCTGGCATGTTCACGGACATCTATCAGGGCGGCGATCCCAAGGATGGCTATGCGGGCGACCCCAGCCCTGAAGCGGAGCAGTATGAACTGCACCTGATCGAGTTCCATTTCGCGCGCCTGAAAAACAAGCGCGGCGTTGGATCAGGCGAAAGCGAGGGTGACCATTGGTGCGAAAGCCATTGGCGGTTTCACTACGTCATGCTGATGGAAGATCGCGGCGGAGATGCTGTGCATTCCATGATGCACCGCCACATGCTGGAGATGATCAGGCGATGCGGACCGGTTGGAAAACCCTCGGTCAATCAACGCGAGGGAATAAGACTTTGCTTGGCGCAGATGGACGAGCGCATCCTATGGGCGCACAGGAATTCGCCGGCTTTTCGCAGCGGAGAATCGCGGAAACGTCTCAAGGACGTTATTGACTGTTGAATGTTGGCGCGGCGCGTTGATTGATGCACTTGCTGCGACAAGAACGGATTGAGGGGAACATGGAATTCATCACAAATCTGGTAACGCAAATTATCGCTGTCATATTGGTCGGAATTTTTGGTTTGTTGTTTATAAAATTCGTTCGGGCCATGACCCAATCTACAATATTGATAAAGATACCTATTGCGATATATCTGACGGTAACAGCTTTGCTGGTAGTATTTGGATACTGGCGCGTAGGAATATTGATATTAATATCTTT
>JAIXUP010000018.1 GCA_027483505.1 Hyphomicrobiales bacterium | reverse complement strand
GGTTTTCCCAAACCGCGACGGCGGCAGCGAGATCCTCGAGCGACATGCCGACCGACTTGAAGACCGTGATCTCCCCGCCCTCCGCATGGCCGGGAAGGCGGCCGTGGCACAAATCGGTCAGGGTGCCGGCGACGCGATCGGCGGCGTAGCTGCCCTCGTCGATCCCGATCGCGACATCGCCGCCCTCGTCGATCGCCTTTTCGGAATCGACCACGACGCGCGCCCGCTCCAGCGCCTCGGCATCCGCCTCGCGCATCTGCATGGTGAAGGCGCCGACCAGATCGAGATGGGCGTCACGCTTGAGCCAGCGGCCATGGATCAGCGGCTGCGTCGCGTTGGTGGCGCAGGAAATGATGTCGGCGGTCCGGGCCTCGCCCTCGAGATCGGTGACGGCGCGGGCCTCGATGCCTTCGGCGACGAGCTGGGCCGCGACGGCTTCGGCGGCCTCGGGCCGGCGGGCCCAGATCGCGATGTCCGTCAGCGGGCGGACGGACCGGTGGGCCTTGACGAGGAACGGCGCGAGGCCGCCTGCGCCCACCATCAGCATCTTGCTCGCCGTCGGGTTGGCGAGGGAGCGGGAGGCCAGGGCCGAGGCCGCGGCGGTGCGCCACAGGGTGAGCCGATTGCCGTCCATGACCGCGAGCGGCGCCCCGGTCCGGCCGTCCATCAGCAGATAGGCGCCCATGACGCCCGGCAGGTCGCGCGCGCCGTTCCCGAAAAAGACCGACACGATCTTCGTGCCGATATAGGGGTGCGGCGCGTCTGACGCGCTCCAGGCCGGCATGATCAGCAGCACCGCCTGCTCGCCCGGACGCTCGATGTGGTGATGCGCCCGCGGCGGGACGACGGCGTTGCCGCGGAAGGCGTCCGCCAGCGTGTCGATCAGCCCGGGGAAGCTCAGTGCGGCATCGATCTCGCCGTTTCCGAACAGCCGCATCAGCCGCGCCCGTTGGTCAGCGCCGGCAGCGCGGAATCGGGGACTGCGGCGCGAAGCATCTGCGTCTCCGAGCGCAGGGCCTCGGCCTCGCGACGGTTGCGCCGCGCCGCCTTGCGGTGCTTGCCCTGGGTCAGCCAGGAGGCGAAGCCCCCGATCAGCACGCCGACCGCGAGCGCCGCCAGAACGACGGCGAAGAGCGGCACGTCGAAGGCGAGGACCGGCACATCCCGGCTGATCGGATCGAACGACACGCGCACCGGCGCGCGGTTGGCCACGGCGAACAGCACGACCACCAGCGCGATCGGCACGAGCACGAGGGCCTTGAAGAAGGTTTTCATCGCTGTTCCTCCGCGAGATCGCTGGTTTTGGGGCTTCGGCAGGGGCCCGTGGACGCGAGATCCTGCGCAACGCCTCCGTCGGCCTGCGCCCTGCCCGTGATGACCGTCGGCCTCGCCGGCTTCAATATCGCGACGCCCGAGGCGTCCAGGGGGACACGCCCGCCGATCACGCCTTGCCGTTCAACCGCAGCCGCAATTCCTTGCCGGTCTTGAAGACGGGTACGAACTTCTCTTCGACCTCGACCGCGTCACCCGTGCGCGGGTTGCGTCCGACGCGCGCCGAGCGGGCCTTGCGCGAGAAGGCGCCGAAGCCGCGAAGCTCCACCCGGTCCCCCCGCGACAGCGCCTTGACGATCTCGTCGAGGATTGCGGTGACGATGTTCTCGATGTCGCGCTGATACAGATGACCATTGCGCTCGGCGATGCGTTGGACGAGTTCTGATTTGATCATCGCTGCAATCTAACCGCTTGTATCAACGTCACTTTTCGACTGCAGGCTGCCAGAGCGCCAGAGGCGCGTCAAGCCGCAAACCGAGCGGCTGGTCCGCGGCCCGTGCGAGAACCGCGGCCAGCGTGTCCAGCCCGGCGGCGCGGGCCACCGCTTCGCTGACGCTCCAGAGGCCGAGGGAGGAGGATTCGCTGGCGCGGCGCCAGTCGCGTACGCGCAGTCCCTTCGCGATACCCTTGTCGCGCTCGAGCCAGGCGATCGCCTCCGGCTCGCCGCCGATCTCGTCGACGAGCTTGAGCGCGGCGGCCTGACGGCCGGTATGGACGCGCCCGTCGGAGACGGCGGCAACCTCGGGCTCGGCCAGCTTGCGGCGCTCGCGCACGGTGCGCTTGAACCAGTCGTAATTGTCGTCGACCACGCGCTGCAGGGCGGCGCGCGCCTCAGGCGAGGTCGGCTCGTAGCCGCTCGGTGCGGCCTTCAGCGGGCTCGACTTGATCGACTCGACCTTGACGCCGACGGTCTCGAGCAGCTGCGACACGTTCGGCAGCTGGAACAGCACGCCGATGGACCCGACGAGGGAGGTCTGGCGCGCGACGATCCGATCCGAGCCGATGGCGGCGATGTAGCCGCCCGACGCGGCCAGTCCGTCGACCACGGCGACCATCGGCTTCTTGGCGGCGAGACGGCGCAACGCATCATAGAGCGCCTCCGAGCCGCTGACGGTGCCGCCGGGGCTGTCGATCCGGATGATGACGGCCGCAGCCTTGCTGTCCTCGAGCGACTTGACGAGGTCGAGGGTGCGGCGGTCGCCCGAGATGAAGCCGGAGATCGTGACCCGCGCGATATGCGCCTGCGAGAGCGTGCCCGGGGTGCGTCCGGTCCAGGCGAGGCCGGCGATCACCGCCGCGCCGATGACCCCGACGACGGCCAGAAGGCGCCACAGCGTCACCTTGCGGCGCAGATTGCGACGGTCGGCGAGCAGGTCGGCATCGGACGACATCAAGGCGCTCCTGTCGGTTGGCGCGGTCTGGCAGCCGCATGGCGAGGAAGGCGAGGCGCCGTGCTCCGCGCCCGTGATGTAGCCCCGCACCGGCAGCGGGGCAAGGTGACGTGCACCGGTCAGGCCGCGACAGGGTCGCGCGCCCGATCGAGCGCGAGCAGCGCGAGGCCGCTGGCGACCGAGCGGAAGGCATCGCCGACATGGATGCGGTCGGCACCGAAACGCCGGTCGAAGAGCGCCCGCACGGCCGGGACATGCGAGGTTCCGCCGGTCATGAAGACGGCCTCGATCGACCCGGCTGCGACATGGGCCTCGGCCAGGGCGCGGTCGAGCGCGGCCTCGATGGCGGCGACATCCTGCGCGATCCAGGCCTCGAACTCGGAGCGTGCGATCCGTTTCTCGATGGCGATGCCGGTCTGCTCGAAGCGCAGCACGGTCTCGTCCGCGCCGGACAGGGCGATCTTGGCCGCCGAGACGGCCCGATAAAGCTCGTAGCCGAGGTCGTATTCGATGACGGTGAGCAGATCCTCGAGCTTGTCCGGCTCGACGGCCTCGCGGATCAGGGCCTTGAGTTCGGCCATGGTCTCGCGGCTCTTCATCAGGGAGAGACGGTGCCATTGCGCGAAGGCGGCGTGGTAGTGCGCCGGGATCGGCAGCAGCTTGCCGAAGGAGCGATACTGCGTGCCCTTGCCGAGGCGGGGCGAGATCGCGTGCTCGATGATGCGGTAGTCGAAGGTGTCGCCGGCGACGCCGACGCCGGCATGGGAGAGCGGCGTCGCCTCCAGGCGCCCGGCCGCGCCGGGCTCGAAGCGCATCACCGAGAAATCGCTGGTGCCGCCGCCGAAATCGGCGACGAGCATGGTCTGCGGCTGCTTCAGCTCGCGGGCGTACCAGTAGGCGGCGCCGAGCGGCTCATAGGCGAAATCGACCTGTGGCATGCCGGCCCCGGCATAGGAGGCCTTCAGCCGGCCGAGTGCCAGCTCCTCGTCGGGGCGCTCGCCGGCGAAGACGACCGGCCGGCCTGAGACCAGCGGCCGGGAGGCCAGACCGTCAAGGCCCGCGACGAGGTCCGCCAGGAAGACGCCGATTAGATCCTCGAGCTGGAACAGCTTGCCGAAGAGCCGGGTCTCCTGGAAGGCGCGGCTGGAGAGATGCGTCTTGAGCGACTGCAGGAAGCGGTGCTCGGTGGTCATGCCCAGCGCCATGTCGAGCGCGTCGGGCCCGCTGACATGGGCGATACGCGTCGCGGGCGGGCGCCCCTCGCGCCAGAACATCAGCGCCGAGCGATAGGCATCGACGGCGCCCTGCTTCGTCGAAAACGAGCGCGTCGTGACCGAGCCGTCAGCGCCAGCGAGCGCGACGACGCTGTTGGTGGTGCCGAAGTCGATGCCGATGGCGGCGGGGGACATGGGGGCTTCCGTCTTCTCGGGGGCCAACCCTCAGTCCTCATCCTGAGGAGAAGCCGAAGGCTTCGTCTCGATGGAGGTTCCAGAGTGCTCTGGAGCATCCTTCGAGACGCCGCTTCGCGGCTCCTCAGGATGAGGGCTGAGGGAATCAGCCGAAACAAAAGCCCGCGCGGATCGCTCCGCGCGGGCTGCTGGAATATCCGGCCGCAGACGCGGCCGAACGATCACTTCTTCTCGGTCGTCGCCTTCTTGAGGGCGGCGCCCAGGATGTCGCCGAGCGAGGCGCCGGAGTCGGCGGAGCCGTACTGCGCCATCGCCTCCTTCTCCTCGGCCATTTCCAGGGCCTTGATCGAGACCTGGATCTTGCGGGCCTTCTTGTCGAAGAGGACGACGCGGGCGTCGACCTTCTCGCCGGCGGCGAAGCGCTCGGGGCGCTGCTCCTGGCGATCGCGAGCGATCTCGGCGCGCTTGATGAAGGTGGTCATGTCGGTGCCGGCGATCTTGACGTCGAGACCGCCTTCCTTGACCTCCATCACCTCACAGGTGACGACCTGGCCCTTCTTGAACTCGCCGGCATCCACGAAGGGATCGCCGCCGAGCTGCTTCAGGCCGAGCGAGATGCGCTCCTTCTCGACGTCCACATCGAGAACGACAGCCTGCAGCATGTCGCCCTTCTTGTATTCCTCGATGACCTGCTCGCCCGGACGGTTCCAGTCGAGATCCGAGAGATGGATCATGCCGTCGATGTCGCCTTCGAGACCCAGGAACAGGCCGAACTCGGTCTTGTTCTTGACCTCGCCCTCGACGACCGTGCCGGACGGGAACTTCTCGGCGAACAGCTCCCACGGATTGCGCAGGGTCTGCTTGAGGCCGAGGCTGATGCGGCGCTTGACCTGATCGACCTCGAGAACCGACACGTCCACTTCCTGAGAGGTGGAGACGATCTTGCCCGGATGCACGTTCTTCTTGGTCCAGCTCATCTCGGAGACATGGATCAGACCCTCGATGCCCGGCTCGAGCTCCACGAAGGCGCCGTAGTCGGTGATGTTGGTGATCCGGCCCGACAGCTTGAGACCGACCGGGTAGCGGGCGGCGATGCCATCCCATGGATCGGCCTGCAGCTGCTTGATGCCAAGCGAGATGCGGTGCGTGTCCTGGTTGATCTTGATGATCTTGACCTTGACCGACTGACCGATGGTGACGACTTCGGACGGGTGGTTGACGCGGCGCCAGGCCATGTCGGTGACGTGCAGCAGGCCATCGATGCCGCCGAGATCGACGAATGCGCCGTACTCGGTGATGTTCTTGACCACGCCGTCGACGGTCTGGCCTTCCTCGAGCGAGGCCACCAGTTCCGAACGGGCTTCGGCGCGGGTTTCTTCCAGCACCGTGCGGCGCGAGACGACGATGTTGCCGCGGCGGCGGTCCATCTTGAGGATCTGGAAGGGCTGCACCTGGTTCATCAGCGGTCCGACGTCGCGGATCGGGCGGATGTCGACCTGGCTGCGCGGCAGGAAGGCCGTCGCCCCGTCGAGATCGACGGTGTAGCCGCCCTTGACGGCGTTGAAGATGGTGCCGTTGACCTTCTCGTTCGCCTCGAAGGCGCGCTCAAGCTTGACCCAGCTTTCCTCGCGGCGGGCCTTGTCGCGGCTGATGACCGCTTCGCCCATCGCATTCTCGACCCGGTCGAGATAGACCTCGACCTCATCGCCCACCTTGAGGGCGACTTCGCGGCCATGGCCCATGAATTCCTTGAGGGCCACGCGGCCTTCGGTCTTGAGGCCGACGTCAATGACGGCCATGTCCTTCTCGATGGCGACGACGCGGCCCTTGATGACGGCGCCTTCCTGCACATCGACCTTGGTGAAGGACTCGAGCAGCATCGACGCGAAATCCTCGCGCGACGGTGCGTAATTCAAACCAGACATATGATCTCCTTAAAGCGCCAGGAGCACCGGGGGGTTGGTGTTGGTCGGCCATTCACGCGCTGCAGGCGGCCCTGTCCGAGCCCTGGCAGGCTCATCATGTGGGGCGCTTTGAAAAAAGCGTGCCGCCCAAGGAATGTTGCCCGGGCGGCGCACCGGTGCGAAGACCGGCAGCGTGTGCATGCATCGCACAGGGCTATTGCCCGGCGACGGGCGCGTCATAGCGCAAACCCATGCGGGGAGCAAGCAAGGCTGCCGGATTCGGAAGCGGAACGGTGGTCAGCGCCCGCGTCGCGCGCCGGTGCCCACGTCGAACAGATGCACCTTCGCCGGATCGATGGCGAGGTTGAGCGTTTTCGATTCGGATGGAACCAGCCCGGACGCCGCCTGAATGACCAGATGAGCGCCGCCAAGTGTTCCATGAAACAACTGCGTCGCGCCGAGTTCCTCGATGAAATCGACCTGCATCGTCAACGAGCCGTCGCCGCGCACGATCAGATCCTCGGGCCGGAGCCCGACCTCGATCGCGTCGCCGGGCTTCAGATCCGCCGCCATGTCGCTGACCGGCAGGACCACGTCGCCGACCGCGACCGCACCCGGCCCGCGCACCACGCCTTTGGCGATGTTCATCGGCGGCGAGCCGATAAAGGTCGCCACGAACTTCGAGGCTGGCTTGCGATAGACCTCGTTGGGCACGCCCATCTGCTCGACGCGGCCATTGCTCATCACCACCAGCTTGTCTGACAAGGTCATGGCCTCGACCTGATCGTGCGTGACGTAGATCGAGGTCACGCCGAGCGCGCGCTGCAGCTTCTTGATCTCGACGCGCATCTGCACGCGCAGCTTGGCATCGAGGTTGGACAAGGGCTCGTCGAACAGGAAGACCTGCGGTTTCCTCACGATGGCGCGGCCCATGGCGACGCGCTGGCGCTGGCCGCCCGAAAGGGCGCGCGGCTTGCGGTCGAGGAAGCTCTCGATCGCGAGGATGCCGGCGGCTTCCTTGACGCGGCGGTCGATCTCGTCCTTCGGCGTGCCGCGGTTGCGCAGGCCATAGGCCATGTTCTCGTAGACGCTCATGTGCGGATAAAGCGCGTAGTTCTGGAACACCATGGCGATGTCGCGGTCGGCGGGCTCGACCTCGTTGACGACGCGCGCCCCGATGCGGCATTCGCCCGAAGTGATCGCCTCCAGCCCCGCCACCATGCGCAGCAGCGTGGACTTGCCGCAGCCGGACGGGCCGACCAGCACGCAGAACCCGCCATCCGGGATGTCGAACGACACGCCTTTGACGGCTTCGACATTGCCGGCATAAACCTTCCGGACGTTGGTCAGAGAGACGTCAGCCATTCTACTTCTCCGTCTCCACCAGACCCTTGACGAACCATTTCTGCAGCAGCACCACGACCATCACGGGCGGCAGCAGCGTCAGGATGGCGGTCGCCATCACGCGGTTCCAGTCGGTCGGCCCGCCGCTGGTGTCGATCATCTTGGTGATGCCGATCACGATCGTGGTCATGCTCTGGTCGGTGGTGATCAAGAGCGGCCACAGATACTGGTTCCAGCCATAGATGAACAGGATCACGAACAGCGCCGCGATCGTGGTCGTCGACAGCGGGATGACCACATCGAAGAAGAATTTCACCGGCCCGGCATTGTCCATCTTGGCCGCCTCGACCAACTCGTCCGGAATGGTCAGGAAGAACTGGCGGAACAGCAATGTCGCCGTCGCGGAGGCGATCAGCGGAATCGTCAGCCCGGCCATGGTGTTGAGCATGCCAAGATCGGTGACGACCTTGAGGGTCGGGATGATGCGGACCTCGACAGGCAGCATCAGCGTGACGAAGATCATCCAGAACAGGACATTGCGGAACGGCACGCGGAAAAACACGATCGCATAGGCACTCATCAGCGAGATCACGATCTTGCCGACCGCGATGATCATCGCCATCACGAAGCTGTTCCACATCATCAGCGCAACCGGCGTGCCGACTGTGCGGTTGTTCCCGCCGACGCCGAGCACGTCTGAATAGACCTGCCAGCCAAGACTGCCGGGCAGCAGCGGCATCGGTGCCTGCGCGATCGACTGGTTCGAGACGGTCGAGGCCACGAACGCCACCCAGATCGGGAAGGCGGTTATCGCGATACCGATCCAGATGATGACATGGGCCAGGATGTCCGGCCGGTCGAGATGCGAGCGTGCGGTGCTGTCTGCCATCAGTAATGCACCTTGCGCTCGACGAAGCGGAACTGGACCACTGTCAGCGCCACCACGATGGCCATCAGGATGACGGACTGGGCCGCCGAGCGGCCAAGGTCCTGCGCGATGAAGCCGTCATACCAGACCTTGTAGATCATGATTTCTGTCGACTTGCCCGGTCCGCCTTGGGTCGCCGCATGGATCACGCCGAAGGTCTCGAAGAAGGCATAAACGAAGTTGACCACGATCAGGAAGAAGGTGGTGGGCGAGAGCAGCGGAAAGATGATCGTCCAGAATCGGCGGCGCGGGCTTGCCCCGTCGATCTGGGCAGCCTCGATCAGCGATTTCGGGATCGATTGCAGGCCCGCCAGGAAAAACACGAAGTTGTAGGCGATCTGCTTCCAGGCCGAGGCGATGATGATCAGCCACATGGCGTGCGAGCCGTCGATCTTTGGGTTCCAGTCGAGCCCGAGCCGGCCCATGTAGTAGGAGACGACGCCGACCGACGGGTTGAACAGGAAGAGCCATAGTGCCCCAGCCACGGCGGGCGCGATGGCATAGGGAATGATCAGGATGGTCTTGTAAGGCATCGCCCCGCGGACCACCCGGTCGGCCATCAGGGCCAGCAGAACGGCAGGCACCATGGCGCAGACGGTGACGGCCACAGAAAAGAACATCGTGCGGGCAATGGTCTGGCGATAGGCGGGGTCGCTCAGGACCGTCTGGAAATTCTCAAGCCCGACGAACTGGACCGACAGACCGAGCGGGTCCTGCAGCAGCGTCGACATCCACAGCGCCTGACCGGCAGGCACATAGAAGAACACGAGAATGATCAGGATTTGCGGAGCCAGCAGCGCATATGGCAGCAGCATGCCGGGAAAGACGACCTTGCGCTCCATCTGATCAGCCCTGGATTCACGGGAGAATGGGCTGGCGGCGTGAAGCCGCCAGCCGGGTTTGTCGCGTTACTGTGCGGCGGTCGCAGTGCGCTCGAACTGGCGCAGCGCTTCATTGCCACGGCGCACGGCGTTGTCGAGAGCGACCTGCGCCGTCTGCTGGCCCTGAAGCGCCTTTTCGACCTCTTCGTGGTACATGTCGCGGATCTCGGTCCAGCGGCCGAAGCGGTAGCCCGACGAGTTGGGGGTCGGAGTGCCGCGGGTCAGCTGCAGGATCGGGACATCACGGCCCGCATTCTGCGTGAAGAAGCCTTCGGCCTGCATCGCAGCAAACGCCGCATTGGTTGCCGGCAGGAAGCCTGTCGCCTTGGCGAAGCGGACCAGCATCTCGGTGCGCGACATGAAGGCGAGGAATTCTGCCACGCCGCGGAATTCTTCGGCGGAGCGGTTCGGCGCATTGAAGACCCAGAGCGAAGCCCCGCCCACGATGCCGTTCTTCGGGCTGGTGGTCAGGTCGGGCCAATGCGGCAGGAAGCCGACGCCGAACTCGGCCTTCAGGTCACGGGCGATACCGGCATGGCCACCGGAGGATTGCAGCAACATGCCGCAGGTCCCTGCCACGAACAGCGCGTTGGCGTCATTGGAGCGACCGCCATACTGGAAGGACTTGTCGCGCGACATGTCTATCAGGGTCTGCACCATCTTGGCACGCGGCGCGTCGTTGAAGTTCAGCACGGCATTGAGGCCGCCGCGTCCGTTGCCTTCGGTCGACATCGGCAGGTCATGCAGCGCGGAGAACTGCTCGAGCATGATCCAAGCCAGCCAGGTGGTCGAGAAGCCGCACTCGGCTGCATTGGTGGCGCGGATTTTCTTCGCCGCGTCGATCATTTCGGGCCAGGTGGCGGGAGCCTTGTTCGGGTCGAGGCCGGCCTTCCTGAAGATGTCCTTGTTGTAGAACAGCACGGCGGTCGAAACATTGTACGGCATCGAATTCAGCGTGCCATCGGGGCGAGAATAGTAGCCGCGAGCGGGGCCGAGAAACTGGGCCGGGTCGAACTGCAGGCCGGCGCGCTGGAACACTTCCGAAACCGGAACGGTGGCGCGCGGCAGGCCGAACATGTCGCCGGTGCCGGCATCGAACATCTGCATCACATGCGGCGGGTTGCCTGCACGGAATGCCGCAAAGGCTGCTGCGCGCTGCTCGGGGTACTGGCCACGAAATGTGACGTTGACGTTGTATTTGGTCTGGGACGCATTGAACTCCTGACCATACTTGATCATCTCTTCCTGGGCCGGGCCGGTCAGGCCAATCCAGACCTCAATGTTGGTGCGCTGCTGGGCATAGGCAGCGGTGGAGGCCGCCATGATGCCAGCCGCAGCGGCGCCGATAAGAGCGCGTTTGGTCAAAAACATTTTTCTCTCCCTGCTTTGGGGTCGACTCCGCGACCGCCCGTTCTTGGTTGGTCGATCAGCCTGCCGCGATGCCACAACACAGGCACGTGACAATCCGATGACAAGTTTGACACAGATACCTTAGCCGCCTGTGTTCCTTTGTCCATCCGCCCTTCATCGTCCCGTTGACAAGCCGGATAGATTCACGGCTGTCTTGATACCTCCGCGCTAGACTGCCCCGACAGCGGCATCATGCGAGCGAGAACAAGGGCGGAATTCCACATGAAACCCAATGCCGCAACCACTTTGCCGGTCGATGGACTTTCGGGCTCTCTGGTCGGGCGCGTCTGGAATCCGGGGGCGGACGGCCCCTGTGTCGTGGCGCTTCGCGGTGAAGGTGTCGTGGACATCACGGCCTCGTGGCCGACCATGCGTGATCTGGCGGAGTGCGCCGAGCCTGCCGCTGCGCTCGCTGCCGCGCACGGGCCGGTCATCGGCCAGATCGAAGACATCCTGGCGAACACACCACCGGACAGCCGGGATATCGGCAAGCCGTGGTTTCTCGCGCCCATTGACTTGCAGGCCATCAAGGCCGCGGGCGTCACCTTCGCCGTGTCGATGCTGGAACGGGTGATCGAGGAGAAGGCGCGCGGCAATCCGGCAGCGGCGGCTGCCATTCGCGGCGAGATCGAGAAACTGATCGGCGACGATCTGTCGAAGCTGAAGCCGGGCTCGCCGGAGGCGATGCAGCTCAAGCAGGTGCTGATGGCTCAAGACGCCTGGAGCCAGTACCTCGAGGTGGGGATCGGCCCCGACGCGGAAATCTTCACCAAGGCCCCGGCCATGGCCGCCGTGGGCACCGGCATGGATGCGGGGCTTCATCCCATATCGACCTGGAACAACCCGGAGCCCGAAGTGGTGCTCGTTGTCGCTTCCGATGGCCGCATTGTCGGCGCGACGCTCGGAAATGACGTCAACCTGCGCGATGTCGAAGGCCGATCGGCGCTGCTGCTCGGCAAGGCCAAGGACAACAACGCCAGCGCCGCCATCGGCCCCTTTGTGCGCCTGTTCGACGCCACATTCTCGCTGGATGATGTGCGCAGCACGGTGGTGTCGCTGAACGTGACGGGCGAGGACGGCTTTGTGCTCGAAGGCTCATCGTCGCTGGCGAAGATCAGCCGAGACCCGGCCGACCTTGCCCGCCAGATGATCGGCCCGCATCACCAGTATCCCGACGGCGCCGTGCTCTACCTCGGCACCATGTTTGCCCCTGTGAAGGATCGCGACACGCTTGGCGGCGGCTTCACCCACAAGCTGGGCGATGTCGTCACCATCTCGGCCCCGAAACTCGGAAGCCTCGTCAACCGCATGCGCCACGCCACCGAGTGTCCGCCCTGGACCTATGGCGCGAGCCATCTGATGCGCAATCTGGCGAAGCGCGGATTGCTGTGACGCCGATTCTCGTCATCGGCGAAGCGATTGCCGATTTCCTGCCGTCCGACCTGGAGGCAAGCCGCTTCACCTGCGTGCTCGGCGGCTCGGGGTTCAACACGACTCTGGCGCTGGCGAGGCTCGGCCTTCAGCCGCGCTACCTCACGGCGCTCGCAACCGATGCGTTGGGCCGGCGCTTCACGGCGGCGCTGGCGGCCGAGGGCGTTGACCTGTCGAGCCTGAAGCACAGCGACAGACCCATGCCGGTGGCCATTGTCAGCCCGGGCGCGGCGAGCCACGGCGCCATGTTCGCGCTGCATCTGGCTGGCACCGCCCATGAGGACGCGGGCGACTGGCCGACCCGCCTTCCGACGGATATCGCCCATGTCCATGCCGCCTCGTTCGCCGCCACAGTCGGGCCGGGTGCCGGTGCGAGCCTTGCGCTGCTGGCGGATGGCAAGGCGCGTGGCACCTCCAGCTATGATCCCAACATCCGCGCCGCCTGCCTGCCGCCCCATCGCGAGGCGCTGGCCCTGATCGAGGCGCGCGTGGCTGCTGCGACCATCGCCAGGGCCAGCCAGGAAGACCTTGGCTGGCTCTATCCCGGACTGGCCCCCGACCAGGCCCTGCAGCGCTGGCTGGCGCTCGGGACGAAAATCGCCATAGCGACGCGCGGCGAGCAGGGCTCGCTGGCGTTGACGGCGCACGGCTTCGTCGAAGCGCCGGGTGAACGCATCACGGTTGTGGACACGGTCGGTGCCGGCGACACCTTTACCGCTGCGCTTCTATCGGCGATGGCCGAGGACGCCGCTCTCGGCGTACCGGGCCACGCCGCCAGTCCGGAGCAGCTGTCGCGCTGGCTGGGTTTCGCCAACCGTGTCGCGGCCATGACCTGCACCCGGCCCGGCTGCGATCCGCCCCGTCGGGCGGAACTCGGCTAGGCCTCCATGAAGATCAGGTCGGTGT
Source organism: Hyphomicrobiales bacterium (assembly GCA_027483505.1). Taxonomy (GTDB): domain Bacteria; phylum Pseudomonadota; class Alphaproteobacteria; order Rhizobiales; family Beijerinckiaceae; genus Allobosea. The sequence continues at coordinate 117,144 of JAIXUP010000018.1, read as the reverse complement.
CGTCCGGCTTGCCCCCGGCCGACGTGATCATGGCGTGGACCTGACCGCGATGATGCGTCTGGTGGTTGAAGAAGTGCGTGACGAGCAGCCAGTTTGGCCGGGCCACATCGCGCGCCATCGCGCCTGAATACCAGCCTGTTTGACTGGCGAGCCAGGCCTCGCTGACGCGCCCTGCCCATGCGCAGATCACCTCGTCGAAGCTCGCGCGGCTGGCCTTGAGCGCCGCCCAGTCTGGATGGAGCGCGACAGAGTCCCTGATCCCGCCGGCCGGCTTCTCGAGACCGTCGAACCGGTGCATCCAGATCCTGTCGCCCCACATCAGGTGGCTGAGCGTGCCGTGGATCGACGAGAAAAACGCCCCGCGCTCCTGTCGTCGCGCCGCCTCCCCGAGGCTGTCCGCCTCGCGGTAGAGGCTCTGGTTCTGCCAGCGGTTGTAGCGGGCCATCAGGCGCACATGCTCCTTCGAGATCATCCTTGCTCTTTCAGATGACGTTGGCTTCAAGGAGGGGTCGGCCCAGCACGATGCGCTCATGGCCGAGGTCGGTGAGGTCAAGTGACGTATAGCGGCCATGGGCGATCACTTCGGCGAGCCCGCGCCCGACCGCCGGTGACTGCTGCAGCCCGTGGCCCGAAAAGCCGTTGGCCAGCATGAGGTTGGGCACAGCGAAGGCAGGCCCGATGATGGCGTTCGCATCGAGCATGTTCATGTCGTAGGGCCCGGCCCAGGCAGCGCCCGTCTTGATCGCCTCGAAGGCGGGCACGCGTGCCGCCAGCGCCGGCCAGACGGTGTCCTCAAAGAAGGACCAGTCGACATCGGCGACGCCGGGATGGCTCTCGTCCCAATCGGGATCATCGCTCGCCGGCGGCGACGCGCCGCAGATGAACATCTGGCCCTCCGCCGTGCGATGGCCCTCGGGGCGGCAATAGGCCCCGCTGGTGTCGATCAGCAGCGGACAGTTCGGCACCTCGCCCTTGCAGGTGAAGGTGAAGACGTAGCGCTTCTTCGGCATGACCGGGATGATCACCCCGGCGGTCGCCGCCAGACGCGCGCCGTGCGAGCCGGCGGCGTTGACCGCAAAGCCGCACGGAATGCGCGTGCCATCGCCGAGCAGCACGGCCTGAATGCGGTTGTGGGCCATCTCGTACGACGCCACTTCGCCGGTGATGTAGGTGGCTCCCAGCGACCGCGCCTTCTTGCGGAAGGCCTGCAGCAGGCCCCATCCGTCGAACCAGCCTTCGCCCGAGACGCCGAGATTGCCGCACACCACATCATCGAGCTGGAGCCACGGGAATCTCGCCGCCAGCGCCGCCTTGTCCAGAAGCGCAATGTCGGCACCTTCCGCCCGTTGCAGCGCGTTCACGCCATGCAGCGTCCCGGCCCCTGCCGCGCTGGCGAGATAGAGATAGCCGCCCTCCTTCAGGCCGATGTCGGGCGCGTCGCCGTCAACGGCCAGATGCGTGGCGATCGCCCTGAGGAAGGCGATGCCATGCAGCGAGATCCTGATGTTGACCGCGCTGGAGAATTGCTGCCGGATCGAGGCGGCTGACAGGGCGGAGGCCGACAGCCGGTAGGTCGGGTCCTTCTCGATCACGACGACACGGCCCTTGAAGCCGGCATCGGCCATCAGATGATAGGCCACCGAGGAGCCGATGGCCGCTCCACCCACGATCACCACATCTGCCGACACGTCGCTCATGACCTGACCATGCAATCTTGCCCGGGCCTGGCGCAAGTCGCCGGCCCGCTTGCTGCAATGAACAGTGTGCATGCCGGGCCACGGATTTCCCGATTGCCTGTTGGCGCATCCCGGCCCATGTAGCGCAGCACGATCAATGGAGACGAGAGGCCATGGCCACCCCCGTTCGCGACTCTGCTCTTGCGCTTCTGAAAAAGCTCGGCGTGCCGGACAGGGCCTTTGCGTCCTCGGGCCTTGCGGCCCGCTCGCCGATCACGGGCGAAACGGTTGCAACCGTGCGGGCCAACTCAGCTGCAGAGGCCGGCGCCATCATCGCCGCCGCGCATGAGGCCTTCCTGGCGTGGCGGCTGGTGCCCGCCCCGCGCCGCGGCGAACTGGTGCGGCTGCTCGGCGAGGAGCTGCGTGCCGCCAAGGATGATCTGGGCCTTCTGGTGACGCTGGAAGCCGGCAAGATCACCTCCGAAGGCCTCGGCGAGGTGCAGGAGATGATCGACATCTGCGATTTTGCCGTCGGCCTCTCGCGCCAGCTCTATGGCCTGACCATCGCCACCGAGCGGCCCTCGCACCGGATGATGGAGACCTGGCATCCGCTTGGCGTCTGCGGCGTCATATCCGCCTTCAATTTCCCCGTCGCGGTCTGGTCGTGGAACGCGGCGCTGGCGCTGGTCTGCGGCAATCCGGTGGTCTGGAAGCCGTCCGAGAAGACGCCGCTGACCGCGCTGGCCACGCAGGCCATCGTTGAACGGGCGCTGAAGCGCTTCGGTCCCGATGCACCGCGCGGCCTGTGTGCTTTGCTGATGGGCGACAGGGCGATTGGAGAGATCATGGTCGACGATCCGCGCGTGGCGGTCGTCTCCGCCACCGGTTCGACCCGCATGGGGCGCGAGGTCGGCCCGCGTCTCGCCAGGCGCTTCGCCCGCGCCATCCTGGAGCTTGGCGGCAACAACGCGGCGATTGTGGCGCCCTCGGCGGATCTTGATCTCGCCCTGCGCGGCATCGCCTTCGCCGCCATGGGAACCGCAGGCCAGCGCTGCACCACCCTGCGCCGCCTGTTCGTGCACGACTCGATTTACGACAAACTCGTGCCCCGTCTTGCCAGGGTCTATGGCTCGGTCAGGATCGGCGATCCGCGTCAGGCCGGCGTGCTGGTCGGCCCGCTGATCGACGCCGCCGCCCTTGACGGCATGGAGCGCGCGCTGGGCGACGCGCGCGCCCATGGCGGCATCATCCATGGCGGCCAACGGGTGGCGGGGATTGCCGGCGACGCGGCCTGCTATGCCGCGCCCGCACTGGTCGAGATGCCGATGCAGGCCGGGCCCATGCTTCACGAGACCTTCGCGCCGATCCTCTATGTGACGCGCTACAAGACCTTGCCCGAAGCCATCGCCCTGCAGAACGCGGTCGGCGCAGGCCTGTCGTCGTCGATCTTCACGCTCGACATGCGCGAAGCGGAGACCTTCCTCTCGGCTGCAGGCTCCGATTGCGGCATCGCCAATGTCAACATCGGCCCGTCCGGAGCCGAAATCGGCGGGGCGTTCGGCGGCGAGAAGGAAACCGGCGGCGGGCGCGAGGCGGGATCGGACTCGTGGAAAGCCTACATGCGCCGCGCCACCAACACCGTGAACTACGGCGCAACGCTGCCGCTGGCGCAGGGCGTGGTCTTCGATGTGGAGGGCTGAGGCAGCCTTCCGCCGGCCACCTCTGATCATCATGAGGTCAGCTGACGTGATGAGGACTTGTTGTGTGGCCTCGAGTGGTTGCCGATGCTGACCACGCGCCTCACCGCCCGGCTCGGCATCCGCCACCCGATCCTCTCGGCGCCGATGGCCTTTGCGGCGGGTGGCGCGCTGGCGGCCGCAGTCACTCATGCGGGCGGCCTTGGCCTGATCGGCGGCGGCTACGGCGATGCGGAGTGGCTCGGGCGGGAGTTCGCCGCCGCCGGCAACGCCCGGATCGGCTGCGGCTTCATCACCTGGTCGCTGGCGAAGAACCCCTCCCTGCTCACGCAGGCCCTGTCCCACGCCCCCGCAGCGATCATGCTGTCATTCGGCGATCCGCGCCCGCATGCGCACGAGATCAGGGCTGCGGGCAGCGCCCTGATCTGCCAGATACAGACCCTCGCCCATGCCCGCGACGCGATCGAGGCCGGCGCCGATCTGATCGTCGCACAGGGCACGGAAGCCGGTGGGCACGGGGCCGATCGCGCGGTCCTGACGCTGGTGCCCGAGGTCGCCGATTGTCTCGCAAGGTTCGCGCCGGACACGCTGCTGGTCGCGGCGGGCGGCATCGCGGACGGGCGCGGGCTGGCCGCTGCGCTGGCGCTGGGAGCCGATGGCGTGCTGATGGGATCGCGCTTCTGGGCCGCAAGCGAGGCGCTCACCCACCCGAACCACCAGAAGGCGGCCCTGTCGACCAATGGTGATGGCACCGTCCGCCAGCGCGCCACCGACATCGCCCGCGGCTACGACTGGCCGCCCGCGTTCACCGCCCGCGTCCTGAACAACCGTTTCGTGCAGGACTGGGAACACCGTCCCGACGAACACCGCGCCATGGCGGAGAGCCTGCGCGCGGACTACCAGGCCAGGGTGGCCGCCGGCGATCCCGATGCGGTCGGCGTCTGGGTCGGCGAAGCCACCGGCCTGATCCATGACGTCATTCCCGCCGCTGCGATCATCGAGCGCACCGTGGCGGAGGCCGAAGCGGTCATCGCCCGGCTTGGAAGCCTGCGCATTGCGGGCTAAAGACGAAAGCACAAATCTGCATCGAGAGGCCAGATCATGAGCGCTGTTCCACAGACCAAGGCCAAGGCGGCCAGGGCCGTCTACAACTGGGAAGACCCGTTCCTGCTCGAGGACCAACTCTCCGAGGAAGAGCGCATGATCCGCGATGCGGCGCGCGCCTTTTCTCAGGATGTCCTGATGCCGCGCGTCGCCGAAGCCTACATGAACGAGACGGCGGCGCCGGAACTCTTCCGCCTGATGGGCGCACAGGGCCTGCTGGGCGTCACCGTTCCCGAGGAATATGGCGGCGTCGGCGCGTCCTATGTCGCCTATGGGCTCGTCGCCCGCGAGGTCGAGCGCGTCGATTCGGGCTACCGCTCGATGATGAGCGTGCAGTCCTCGCTGGTAATGTATCCGATCTATGCCTATGGCGATGAAACCCAGCGCAAGAAGTATCTGCCCAAGCTGGCGAGCGGCGAGTTCATCGGCTGCTTCGGCCTGACAGAGCCCGATGCTGGCTCCGATCCGGGCGGCATGAAGACCCGCGCCGTCAAGACTGACGGCGGCTACGTGCTGAACGGCTCGAAGATGTGGATCTCGAATTCACCCTTCGCCGATGTCTTCGTGGTCTGGGCCAAGTCGTCCGCGCATGGCGATGAGATCCGGGGCTTTATCCTTGAGAAGGGCATGAAAGGCCTGTCCGCGCCGAAGATCGGGGGCAAGCTGTCCTTGCGCGCCTCGACCACAGGCGAGATCGTCATGGACAACGTGTTCGTGCCGGAAAGCCAGCTTCTGCCGAATGTCTCGGGCCTCAAGGGTCCGTTCGGCTGTCTCAATCGCGCCCGCTATGGCATTTCCTGGGGCGTGATGGGTGCGGCCGAAGCCTGCATGGCGCAGGCGCGGCAATATGGCCTTGACCGCCACCAGTTCGGCAAGCCGCTGGCGCAGACCCAGCTTTACCAGAAGAAGCTGGCCGACATGACCACCGAGATCGCGCTCGGCCTGCAGGGGAGCTTGCGCGTCGGGCGCATGTTCGACGAGGGCAAGCTCGCGCCCGAGGTCATCTCCATCGTCAAGCGCAACAATTGCGGCAAGGCGCTCGACATCGCCCGAATGGCGCGCGACATGCACGGCGGCAACGGCATCCAGATCGAGTATCATGTGATGCGCCACGCGGCGAACCTCGAGACGGTTAACACCTACGAGGGGACCCACGACGTGCACGCGCTGATCCTTGGCCGTGCCATCACCGGGCTTCAGGCGTTTTTCTGATGCCATCGGCGACCGGTGGCGACGCGAAGCTGGCGCCGTCGCTTGTCGATCTTCGCGCCTGCGCCGCGGACGCGGTGCTGGCCCTCAACGAGACCTGCAAGGTCGAGACCTCGGTGCTCGACCTTGCCAGCTACGATCGGCTCGTCGCAGCGGCGGGCTATGCCGTTGCGGTGGGGCAAACGCCCGACGCCTTCATGATTGCCTTCAATGATGCCTCGGTTCATGGCAACGACAATCTGGCCTGGTTCCGCGCGCGCCACGAGCGCTTCTACTACGTTGACCGCGTCGTTGTGGCTGCCGCCGCGCGCGGGCGCGGACTGGCGCGGCTCCTCTATGCCGACCTGATGGGCCGGGCGCGTGCCGAAGGCCGGCCCCTGATCGGCTGCGAAATCAATGCCCGGCCGCCCAACCCTGCCTCCGACGCGCTTCATGCCGGCCTGGGCTTTATCGAGATCGGACGACGCGAATTGCAGGCGGGGAAAATCATCCGCTACATGCGCCTGGAGCTGTGATGCGACAGGCGCTGAACGCAGGGCTGGTTTACGGCTCCACCATCTTTGCGCTTGGTTTTGCGCTCGGCGCGATGCGCGAGCTCTGGCTCGGCCCGCTCTTCGGGCGCGAGGCCGTGGTTCTGGTCGAGGGCCCCTTCATCCTGCTGGTGGCCTGGTTTGTCGCCTGGTGGCTGATCCGCGGCCACCATGTTCCGGCGCTGGCGGCCCATCGGCTGGTGATGGGCGTTACGGGGTTTGCGCTGGCCATGGCCGGAGAGATGGCAGTGGCGGTGTCCGGCTTCGGCCGCACGCTCGCCATGCAACTGGCGATTTACGCGAGAGGCCAAGGCATGCTTGAACTGATGCCGCAGGTCGCCTTTGCCCTGCTCCCGCTTCTGCACCTGGTCCGTGAGAGGTTCACACGATGACAACCGCCCCGATCCGCATCGTTCTCGCCGGCGTCTCCGGCTGGGTTGGCAAGGCGCTGGTCGCCGCCATCCAGGCCCAGCCCGATCTCAGGCTGGTCGCCGCGGTCTCGCGCAGCGCTGCGGGCAGGGATGCCGGCGAGGTCGCCGGAACAGGCCCTGTCGGCGTGATTGTGCAGGCCACGATCGCCGAAGCCCTGGCGGCACCCTCCGATGTGCTGATCGACTATACCAAGCCAGACATCGTCAAGCACCATGCCCTGGCCGCACTGGCCCATGGCCGCCATGTCGTGGTCGGCACCTCAGGGCTGACCGAAGCCGATTATGACAAGATCAACATTGCGGCAGAAAGCGCCGGAAAAGGCGTTCTCGCAGCCGGAAACTTCTCCATAACCGCCACGCTGCTGCGCCGTTTCGCGCTTGAGGCGGCGAAATATGTGCCCGATGTCGAGGTCATCGACTATGCCTCGGCCAAGAAGCCCGACACGCCTTCGGGCACGGGCCGCGAGCTGGGCGAACTATTGGCCAAGGTGCGCCGTCCGGGGACCGCCAAGCCGGTCGGCGAGCTGGGCGGCGCCCGCGAAACACGCGGCGCAGCCCTCGGCGGGCCGATTCCCGTGCAGGTGCATTCCGTGCGGATGCCGTCCTTCGTGCTCTCCTGCGAGGCGATCTTCGGTGCGCCGGACGAGCGGCTGGTGATCCGCCACGATGCGGGCTCCTCAGCCGCGCCCTATGTCGCCGGCACGCTGCTCGCCGCCCGCAAGGTCTCCGGCTTTGTCGGCGTGAGGCGCGGGCTGGACCATGTGTTGACGTGAGCGCGGCCGCGCCGCCTGCGTTGGGGCGCGCCCCGGCCGTCACCTCGATCGATCTGTGGAAGACAGCGGCCCTGCTGCTGATTCTGGTCGATCATCTCGGTTTCTTCATCTGGCCGGACCAGCCCTGGCTGACCGCCATCGGCCGGGCGGCCCTGCCGGTCTTCTTCTTCCTGATCGGCTTTGCCCGCACCCGCGCGGTGCCGTGGCACTGGTGGGCGGCGGGTCTGCTGCTGACGGCGCTCGATGGCTGGCGACTGGCGGACGAGGGGCATCCGGAGATCAACATCCTGATCAATTTCGCCCTGATCAGGCTGTCGCTGCCGCTGATCGAACGGTATGTGATGGGCGTCTGGTGGCGCGTCGCCCTGTTTGCGGCGGTGCTCGCCGCGCTGATGCCATTCGCCGGGCAATGGCTCGAATATGGCACGGAAGGCATGCTGCTGGCGCTTGTCGGCCTGGCGCACCGGCGCGCACGCGAGGCCGGGCCGGACAGGCCGCGCGATCCCGACTGGCTGCTGCGCCGGGCGCTCGGCGCCTTCGCGACCCTGGCCTTCCTCGTGATGCAGATCGCGGACTACGAATTCGGCGTGGCCGAGACCTGGATCGCAGCGGCCTGCGTGATTGCGGTCAGCGGGCTGCTGCTGCGTTTTCGCACCGGGGAGGCGACGATCCAGCCGCCGGCGTTTCTGGTGCGCCCTCTGCGCTTCTGCGGCCGCCGCTCGCTTGAAATTTATATGGCGCAGATCGTCGGGCTCATGGCACTGGGAATGGCGCTCGGCATCGATGCCGCCGACATCAATGGAGACGAGGAATGACTGCAGGCCGTCCTTCCGGCAACGCCCCGCTGGCCGGAGTCAGGGTTCTGGAGCTGGCCCGCATCCTGGCCGGGCCCTGGATCGGCCAACTCATGGCCGATCTTGGCGCCGATGTCGTCAAGGTCGAGGCCCCCGAGGGCGATGACACGCGTTCCTGGGGTCCGCCCTTCGTCGAGGCGGCGGATGGCGGCAATCTCTCGGCGGCCTACTTCCACTCCTGCAACCGTGGCAAGCGCTCGATCACCGCCGATTTCCGCACCGCGGAAGGCCGGGCGCTGGTGATGAAGCTGGCTGCGCATGCCGATGTCGTGGTCGAGAACTTCAAGGTCGGCGGGCTGGAGAAGTACGGGCTCGATGCTGCCGCGTTGCGCGACGCCTTTCCGCGCCTCATCTATTGCTCGATCACCGGCTTCGGGCAGACCGGCCCCTATGCCGACCGTGCCGGCTACGACTTCCTGATTCAGGGCATGGCCGGCCCGATGTCGATCACCGGGCAGCCGGACGGCCAGCCCACCAAGGCAGGCTATGCCACCGCCGACATCTTCACCGGGATGTATGCCTCCGTCGGCATCCTCGCGGCGCTGCGCCGGCGTGACCAGACCGGCGAGGGCGCGACGCTCGATCTCGCGCTGATGGACACGCAGATCGCGGTGCTGGCCAATCAGGCCATGAATTACTTCGTCTCTGGCAAGGCGCCGGGGCGCATGGGCAACGCCCACCCCAACATCGTCCCATACGAGGTCTTCCCGGTCGCCGACGGCCACATCATCATCGCCAGCGGCAATGACGGCCAGTGGCGGAAGCTCTGCGATGTGCTCGGCGCGCCTGAGCTTGCCACGCACCCCGATTATCTCGCCAACAAGGACCGCGTCGCCAATCGCGCCGCGCTGGTGCCGCATCTGGGAACGCTGACCATGCGCTTCGCCAAGGCCGACATTCTGGCCCGGCTCGAAGCTTCCGGCGTGCCGGCCGGGCCGATCAACACCACGGACGAGGTCTTCGCCGACCCGCAGGTCAAGGCGCGCGGCGTCAGGCGCGACCTCGAGGCAGCTGCCGCGCGCGCCGGAACCATCCCGACCGTGGCCTCGCCCATCTTGATCGATGGCCTGAGGCAGGTTTCGCCGCGGCACAGCCCCGGCCTCGGCCAGCATACGGCCGAGATACTCAACGATCCGAACTGGGGAGGTCAATCATGAGTCTGACCAAGGCGCGAACCGGCGGCCAGATCCTGGTCGACCAACTGGTTCTGCAGGGCGTGACAGATGTTTTCTGCGTGCCGGGCGAAAGCTATCTGGCCGTGCTCGATGCGCTGCACGATGCGGCGATCCGCATCACCGTCTGCCGGCAGGAGGGCGGTGCAGCGATGATGGCGGAGGCCGCCGGCAAGATCAGCGGCAGGCCGGGCATCTGCATGGTGACGCGCGGGCCGGGTGCGACGAACGCCTCGCCGGGCATCCATATCGCGAAGCAGGATTCAACACCGATGATCCTGTTCGTCGGCCAGATCGAGCGCGGCATGCGCGAGCGCGAGGCGTTTCAGGAAATGGACTACCGGGCCGTCTTTGGTCCGATGGCGAAATGGGCCACGGAGATCGACGATCCCGCCCGCATTCCGGAGATTATCAGCCGCGCCTTCCACGTGGCGACCAGCGGCCGCCCCGGACCGGTGGTGATCGCGCTGCCAGAGGACGTGCTGACCGAAGCCGCCGCGGTGATGGACGCGACGCCGTTCACGCCCGTCGAGACCCATCCTTCGCTCACCCAGATGATCGAGTTGCAGAAGATGCTCTGGGCCGCCAGGGCGCCGATCGCCCTTCTCGGCGGCTCGCGCTGGGACGCGCAGGCGGTCGACCGCTTCCAGCGCTTCGCCGAGCGCTTCGACCTGCCGGTGGCCGTCAGCTTCCGCCGCCAGATGCTGTTCTCCGCCGATCACCCCTGCTTCGCCGGCGATCTCGGCATCGGTCCGAACCCGAAGCTGCTCGCACGGATCAGGGCCTCCGATCTGGTCCTGATGGTGGGCGGACGCCTGTCGGAGATGCCGAGCCAGAGCTACGCGCTGTTCGGCATTCCCGAGCCGGGCGCCACGCTGGTCCATGTCCATCCCGATGCGGGAGAGTTGGGCCGCGTCTACCATCCGGCGCTGGCGATCAATGCGTCGCCGACGGCGTTCTGCGCGGCCCTGCAGACGGTCCACCCGCCGCAGGCCATCGCCTGGAGCGGGGCGGCCGAGGAGGCCCATCGGAGCTTTCATGGCTGGACCGATGCACCCGCTCCGATTCCGGGAAGCTTCCACCCCGGCGAGGCCGTCGTCTGGCTGCGCGACCGGCTGCCGCCCGACGCCATCCTGTGCAACGGGGCGGGCAACTACGCCACCTGGCTGCACCGCTTCCATCGCTTCCGCCGGTTTGGCACGCAGGCCGCGCCGACCTCGGGATCGATGGGCTATGGCGTGCCGGCGGCTGTCGGCCTCAAGCGGCTTTATCCCGACCGGGTGGTCGTCGCCTTCGCCGGCGATGGCTGCTTCCTGATGAATGGGCAGGAGTTCGCCACCGCCGTGCAGTATGACCTTCCGGTCATCATCGTGGTGATCGACAATGGCATGTACGGCACCATCCGCATGCATCAGGAGGTGCACTATCCCGGGCGCGTGTCGGCGACGGAGCTGAAAAACCCCGATTTTGCCGCCTATGCCCGCGCCTTCGGCGGCCATGGCGAACGGGTCGAGACCACCGCAGACTTCGCGCCCGCCTTCGAGCGGGCGCTGGCGAGCGGAAAGCCGTCAATCCTGCACTGCCTGATCGACCCGGAAGCGATCACGCCGGCCAAGACCCTGTCGGGCCTCCGGGCCGAGGCGCTGGCACGGCAATAACGCCCGCGCGCGGAACGGCCGCGTCAGAGGCGGCCCGACAGCAGCGCTACCAGCGCCATGGCCGCGACGACGCCGACCGCGCGCAGCGGCATGGCCAGGGGCGGCATGCCGCCGCCCTTGAGCGCGACGCTGCCCAGATCGAAGGCGAAGGATACTGCGATCGGCCAGACGATCGGCGGAATGCCCGCATCGTTCCAGGACGGATTGCGCGTGACGAAGGCCGCGATGCCGAGGCCCGCGACGAGCATCAGCGCCAGGAAAGCATATTCGAGAGGGCCAAGCCGGGCTGGCATCAGCCTTGTCCTCAGCCTTCCTTGGCCGTCACCTTGCCCAGCGCTGCCTGGGCGGCGGCAAGGCGGGCGATCGGCACCCGGTAGGGCGAGCAGGACACATAGTCGAGCCCGGTTTCCTCGCAGAACCCGATCGAGGCCGGGTCGCCGCCATGCTCGCCGCAGATGCCGAGCTTGATATCGGGCCGAGTCTCGCGCCCGCGCTCGACAGCCATGCGGACGAGTTCGCCCACGCCCTCGCGATCGATCGTGACGAACGGATCGGCAGGAAGAATGCCCTTGGTCGTGTAGGGGCCGAGGAACGAGGCGGCGTCGTCACGGCTGATGCCCAGCGTGGTCTGCGTGAGGTCGTTGGTGCCGAAGGAGAAGAACTCGGCTGAAGCAGCGATTTCCTTCGCCCGCAAGGCGGCGCGCGGCAATTCGATCATGGTGCCGACCTGATAGGTCAGTTTCGCGCCTGTTTCGGCCTCGACAGCCTTTTCCATGGCGTCGATGCGGCCGCGCACGAGGTCAAGCTCGGGCTTGGTCATCACCAGCGGGACCATCACCTCCGGAATCACCGGCTGGCCGGTCTCGCGCGCCGCGATCACGGCCGCTTCGAAGATCGCCCGCGCCTGCATCTCGGCGATCTCCGGATAGGCCACGGCCAGACGGCAGCCGCGGAAGCCGAGCATCGGGTTGAATTCGTGCAGGTCGGCGGCCCGGCGCTTGAGCTTGTCGATCGAAACGCCCATCGAGCTGGCGACTTCCGCCATTTCGGCCTCGGTATGCGGCAGGAATTCGTGCAGCGGCGGGTCGAGCAGGCGGATCGTGACGGGCAGGCCCTGCATGATCTTGAACAGTTCGACGAAGTCTGCGCGCTGCATCGGCAGGAGCTTGGCCAGCGCCTTCCGGCGGCCAGCCTCGTCATCGGCGAGGATCATCTCGCGCACCGCCACGATGCGCGCGCCCTCGAAGAACATGTGCTCGGTCCGGCACAGGCCGATGCCTTCGGCACCGAATTCGCGCGCCGTGCGGGCGTCAAGCGGTGTCTCCGCATTGGCGCGGACCTTCAGGCGGCGCACCTTGTCGGCCCAGACCATCAGGGTGGCGAACTCGCCCGCCAGTTCCGGCTGCTGCATGCGGATTTCGCCGAGCATGACCTGCCCGGTGCCGCCGTCGATCGTGATGAAGTCGCCGGCCTTCAGCGTGTGTGCGCCGACCGTGAAGGTCTTCTTGGCGTAGTCGACGCGGATCTGGCCCGCGCCTGACACGCAGGGCTTGCCCATGCCCCTCGCCACCACCGCAGCGTGGCTGGTCATGCCGCCGCGCGTGGTCAGGATGCCTTCGGCGGCATGCATGCCGTGGATATCCTCGGGCGAGGTCTCGACGCGGACGAGGATGACCTTCTTGCCGGCCTTCTTCAGTGTCTCCGCCTCGTTTGAGGTGAAGACGATCTCGCCGGTGGCGGCGCCCGGCGAGGCGGGCAGCCCGGTCGCGATGATCCGGCGCTCGGCCTTGGGGTCGATGGTCGGGTGCAGCAACTGGTCGAGCGAGCCCGGCTCGACGCGCATGATCGCCTCATGCTGGCTGATCAGGCCCTCATTGGCGAGTTCGACGGCGATGCGCAGCGCCGCCTTGGCCGTGCGCTTGCCGCTGCGGGTCTGCAGCATCCAGAGTTTGCCGGCCTCGACCGTGAACTCCATGTCCTGCATGTCGCGGTAGTGCTGTTCGAGAATGCCGTAGATGCGGACCAGTTCGCGGTAGGCCTCCGGCATGGCCGCTTCCATCGAGGGCCGGTCCGAACCGGCCGCCTTGCGCGCCTCTTCCGTGATGTCCTGCGGCGTGCGGATGCCCGCCACCACATCCTCGCCCTGGGCGTTGATCAGGAACTCGCCGTAAAGCTCCTTTGCGCCCGTGGAGGGGTTGCGGGTGAAGGCCACGCCGGTGGCGGAGGTGTCGCCCATGTTGCCGAACACCATGGACTGCACATTGACGGCGGTGCCCCAGGCGGCAGGAATGTTGTTCAGTTCGCGATACTTGATGGCGCGCGCGTTCATCCACGAGCCGAACACCGCGCCGATCGCGCCCCAGAGCTGCTCGTGCGGGTCCTGGGGGAAGTCGCGGCCAAGCTCCTTCCGGACGATGTCCTTGTAGCGGCCGACGAGAACCGTCCAGTCTTCGGCCTTAAGCTCGGTGTCGAGCTGGATGCCCTTGCGGTCCTTGTAGTCCTCAAGCGCCTCTTCAAAATGATGGTGGTCGCACCCCAGCACGACATCGGAATACATGGTGATGAAGCGGCGGTAGCTGTCATAGGCGAAGCGCGCATCACCGGCCGCCCGGGCGATGGCCTCGACGGTGACGTCGTTGAGGCCGAGGTTCAGCACCGTGTCCATCATGCCCGGCATCGAGGCGCGTGCCCCCGAGCGCACCGAAACCAGAAGCGGATTGTGCGCATCCCCGAAGGTCTTGCCGGCGATGCGCCCGATCTCGCCCAGCGCCGCCTCGACCTGGGCCTGGAGTTCCGGCGGATGGCTGTTGCCGTGATCGTAGTAGTAGACGCAGGCTTCGGTCGGGATGGTGAAGCCCGGAGGCACGGGCAGGCCCAGATTGCACATCTCGGCAAGGTTGGCGCCCTTGCCGCCAAGAAGGTTCTTCATGCTCGACTGGCCTTCGGCCTTGCCGTCGCCGAAGGTGTAGACCCATTTCTTGGAGCTCATGAAGTAACCTCGCCAGATGCGGCGCGCGGCGCAGCCACACGTCCGAGAAGTCCCGATCACACCTGTTTCTCGCAGGTGCGAAACAGCGGCCTCCTTGTGTCAAACTCCGGAGCGCTTTTCAATCACGCCCTTTGGCGTGGTCGCCCTGAATAGCCGCTGAATGATCTGCTCAACGCGCCCTGGGCGGCCAGCGCAACGGCCATTTGGTGACGCGTTCGACCAGAAGGGCTTCAAGCACATCGTCCTCGCGCGCGAAAACCCGGCCCTTCACCGACACGCCGGCTTCGACGACGCTCTCTGGCCGCCCCGATACGAGCGGGTGCCACCATTTCAGGTCCTCGCCCTCCGCGACGAGCCTGTAGGCGCAGCTTGGCGGCAGCCAGCCGAGCGTGCGCACGTCATGGGGGGTCAGGGTCACGCAATCGGTGACCTTCACCGAGCGGTTGGCATAGTCGGTGCAGCGGCAGGTCTTGGCATCGAACAAGCGGCAGGCCACGTCGGTCGCGTGGATGGCGCCGCTGTCCTCCTCTTCGAGCTTGACGAGGCAGCAACGGCCGCAGCCGTCGCACAGGCTTTCCCATTCGGCCGCCGACATCTCTTCCAGCGCCTTCGTCCTCCAGAAGGGCGCGCTGCTCATCGCGGACCCTTCCCGGGCGCCCGCCCCAGGCGCGCGAGGCGTCCGGGCAGTTCGGCCATGACCTGCTGCCGCGCTGTCTGGCTCATGCCCATCCAGCCGCCGATCTCCGCGCCGGTCCGGCCGCAGCCGACGCACAGGCCTGACGCCGGATCGAGCGAGCAGATCTTGACGCAGGGCGTGTCGATTCGGGGCGGAAGGGAACACAACATGATGACGCCTGCATAACGCAGCGCGGCGCTTGCCGCAAAGCGGCGTTTTGCCCGGTGGGCCTCAGGCCTGTCCGGGCCTGAGCTTGTAGAAGGTATGGCGGCCGATCGTTTCCATGCGCTTGAGGCTGCGGGCCCAGCGCGGCCGCACATAATCGGCATGGTAGTGGGTCGAAGCGCCCACATCGGGCAGGTAGATCTTGCCGCTGACCACGTCGGTGGCAATCTGCACGGCCACCCGCCAGGCGTCCGCCTCGGTGATCCGGAGCGAACGGCCCTCGCAGGCGAAGGTGAACTGGCAGGCAAGGAAGCGGTGGCGGTTCTGGTAGACCACCCCGCAGACGGAATCGGGGTAATTCTCGTGCTTGACGCGGTTGAGCACGACCTGGGCGACGGCGGCCTGGCCTTCTTCCGGTTCGCTGCGGGCCTCGAAGTAGATCGCCTCGGCGAGGCAGCGCATCTCGCGGAACTGGTTGGTCTCCGAGATCAGCGCGGCATAGTGCGAACGCGGCGCCGCCGGCGTCTTGTGCAGCACCGACGTGTTCGGTTCCGGCTGGGGCGCGAGGCTGGCGAGCTGCGGCCTGGCAGGGTCTTCGACCGCCGGCGTTTCGGCGATGTCGACAGGCGGGGCCTCGGCGTGCGGCATTTCGAAGACGCCCGGTCCGAGCAAGGCGAGATTCGTCAGGGCCTGCGTGAAGCCCGCCGAGACGACTCCTTCGCCCTCGAAACCGAAGATCAGCCTGTCGAGATCGGCCTTGTCCGGCCGCGCCGCATCGGCGTCTGCGGAAAGGCCGGGACGCAGCGGCACGATCTGGTCGGCCTTGCGCGTGCGGTCGATGTCAGGAAAGCCGGCGGCGAGGCGCTTGAGGTCCGGCCGCGGCTCGAAGGCGCCATGGCGGGGCGAGGGTGGCTCCGGCTCGTCCGGGCTCAGTGCCGCCGGGATGATCAGGCGCTCGAGGCCTGGCGCCGACAGCAAGAACGTGCTGGGCACCGTCAGCAGGGAGGCGGGCTGTGGCGCTGCGGGTTCGGCGGCCACGGCCGCGCGCTCCATCGCGACCAGGGTCGATCCGCCGAAATCCTGTCCTGCCGTCGCTGTGAAGGAGACCAGCATGCCTGCCGAGAGCACCCAGGGCGCCGCGGTGGCGAGGACCCAGTGCGCGACCTGCTTGCGCGCGCGGGAAATGCACAGTTGAGAGGAACGCCTGACCGGACGCATGGCAACGCAACCCACACCACAGGAACACAACGGCACGCGCGGTCAGGGACCGCTCCGGCAGTTATGGACTCGGTAAGGTTGATGTGCGGTTAATCGGCGGCTGCGGGCGATGGCACGGTCGCTGCCGACGCGCCGTCGCCACGGTGGTGGGCGATCGAATTGGCGTAGTAGCGCAGGATCGTCCGCTCGCGCGGCGAGGCCTGATAGAGCCCGTCGGCTTCGATCACGAGATGCCGCATGGTGAGGATGCGCAGGCCTGCCTCGAGCGCATAGTCGACGTCGCGGCGCGGAATGTGGACATGCACGCCCCCGGCGCGAAGCCTGTCGATCAGGCCCTGCACTCGCGCCATGAGTTCGATCCGGCTGAGCTGCTCCTCGCCGGCCTCGTCGAACACGCTGGCGATCAGCGGCACCGGCAGCACCGGCACGATGGCCGCGACGCGTTGCATCATCACGGCGGCAATGCCGCCGGTGACGGCGAAGCGGGCCGCGTCATCGAGTTCCCTGAGATCGAGTTTGCGCGCTGCCAGATAGGCCTTCAGGGACAAAGGCTCGCCGAAGGACACCGAGGCATAGCCGAAGCGGTGCCAGCGTCCGGTCAGCCTGAGCCAGAGCGCCTGCGCGAGATAGGAGGCGACCGCGCGCGCGCCCCGCCGCGACGGGGTTTCCCCCGCCTCGCGGGCGATGCCTGCGGTCAGGTTCCGGTCTTCGAGGACCCGGTCATAGTTGATCCCGACCGGCACCAGCACGAGATCGCGCGCCTGCGAGGGGTCGAAGCGACCGGTGATGTAGGAGAGCAGGCCGAGCTTCGGCGGGCGCAGCGCGCCATCCCGCGTCAGCCCGCCTTCGGGGAACACCGCCTGGGTCACGCCCTCCGCCGTGGCGATCTGGACATAGCGCGCCAGAACCTTGCGGTAGAGCGGATCGCCGGAGTCGCGCCTGATGAAATAGGCCCCCATCGAGCGGATCATGGTCTGCAGCAGCGGAACGCGCGCCCACTCGCCCACCGCATAGGACAGTGCAGAGCTGGCCGATGCGAGATAGGTCACCAGCACGTAGTCCATGTTCGAGCGGTGGTTCATCACGAACACCACGGTCGAGTCGGCATCGATCAGCTTCAGCTTCTCCTCGTCGAAATAGCCAAGCCTGACCCGGTACAGCGCGTTCGACAGCCAGCGGGCGGCCTTTGCGCCGAAGGCGAAGTAGGTCCAGGCATTGAAGGTCGGCACGATCTCGCGGGCATAGGCCTGCACGCGCGCCATCGTCACGCCGCGCGGCTCGCCGGTGGCGACGGCATGGGCGTCAATGGCGCGCACGATTTCCTGATCGAACACGATCCTGTCGATGAGGCTCTGGCGGCGGGTGAGCTTGAAGGGCTGTATGCGCAGCTTCAGCCGGGTGTTGAGCTCGTCGATGGCGTCGTTGAACCGCCGTCGCAGCATCCAGCGCAGTGTCGGCGCCAGAAACCGGTCGATCAGCCCGATCATCGCCAGCAGCCCGACAAGAACCACAAGCCAGACCGGAACCTGAATCATGCCGCCCAACGCGTCCCCCTGACCGGCCGGTTTGTCCGGCTCTCGGGCGGGAGTTTGCGCGCAATCGCACGCGTGGGCAAGGGAGTGCGGGCCGGTCCCAACCCATGACGGACTGGCATGGCATCAATGAGCAAACACGGCTTTGCGGATCAAGGCCGCCTGTTACCGTGTTGCGACAGGATGGTTTGCGGGGAAACTCACCGACATGGCCGACATTGCAAAGTCCTCGACCCCGGTGATGCCATTCTGGCGCACGCCTGAGGCCATCATCGTGTGCGGCTGCCTCGTCGCGCTGATCACCTTCGGGCCGCGCGCCTCGGCCGGCCTGTTCCAGCTGCCGATGATCACGGAGTATGGCTGGACGCGCGAGGTGTTCTCGCTCTCGCTCGCCATCCAGAACCTGCTCTGGGGCGTTGGCCAACCCTTCTCCGGTGCAATCGCGGACCGCTACGGGACCGTGCGCGTCTTCATGGTCGGCCTCGTCATGTATGCGCTCGGCCTCGTGGTCATGGCCTATGCCTCGACGCCGGGTCTGCTCCATCTCGGGGCGGGTGTGCTGATCGGCTTTGGTCTGTCGGCCTGTTCGTTCAACCTTGTTCTGGCGGCTTTCGCCAAACTGTTGCCCGATGACTGGAAGCCGATCGCGCTCGGCGCCGGCACGGCGGCGGGCTCCTTCGGACAATTCTTCTACCCGCCGATCGGCAACATCCTGATCGAGAGCATCGGCTGGCATCAGGCGCTGGTCGTGTTCGCGCTGACGGTGCTGGCTGCCATGCCGCTTACCCTGGCGCTGGCAACGCGTGGCAATGGCAGGCAGACCACCGTTGCTGGCCCAAGCGCGGCCAACCAGAGCATCGCGCAGGCCCTCGCCGAGGCCTTCCGGCACCGCTCCTACGTGCTGCTCGTGATCGGCTTCTTCACCTGCGGCTTCCATCTGGCCTTCATCACCGTTCACATGCCCGCTTATCTGAAGGACATGGCGCTGCCGGCCTGGGTCGGCGCGTGGACGCTGGCCGCCATCGGGCTGGCGAATGCGGTGGGGTCGCTCGGCTCCGGCTGGCTGATGCAGCGCATGCCGAAGCGGCATCTTCTCGCCATCATCTATTTCGGACGGGCGCTCGCGATCCTGATCTTCATCCTGCTGCCGCCATCGCCGGCGACGGCGCTGGCCTTCGGCGTGGCGATCGGCCTGCTCTGGCTCTCGACCGTGCCGCCGACATCGGCGCTGGTGATGCTGATGTTCGGAACGAAATACATGGCGATGCTTTATGGTTTCGCCTTCTTCTCGCATCAGGTCGGCGGCTTTCTCGGCGTGCTGCTCGGAGGCCTGCTTTATGAAGCGACAGGCAGCTACATCATCGTCTGGTGGATGTCGATCGCGCTGGGCATCGCCTCGGCCCTGATCAACCTTCCGATTGTCGAGAAGCCGGTCGATCGCACGCCTGTGCCGCAACCTGCCTGAGCCGTCAGCCGAAAGATGCACGCGCCGGGGCCTTGCCCGGACGCCGGACCCGGTTCACATCTGGCTTGGATGACAGGTAGCCCGGGAGAGATCGCGTGAGCACGTTCAAGGCGCTGGTGGTGCGCAAGACCGAGACGGGACAGAGCGTCGCCATCGAGCAATGGACGGACGCCGACCTGATGGAGGGCGACGTCACGGTGCGTGTCAGCCATTCCACCGTGAACTACAAGGACGGGCTCGCCCTGACCGGCAAGGCTCCGGTGGTCCGGCGCTGGCCGATGGTGCCCGGCATCGATGCCGCCGGGATTGTCGAAACCTCAAGCCACCCCGACTTCAGGCCCGGCGACGCCGTGGTGCTCAATGGCTGGGGCACAGGCGAAACGCATCTCGGGGCCTATGCGCAGAAGACCCGCGTCAAGGGCGACTGGCTTGTCCCGCTGCCGGCCGGCCTGACAGCGGCCGAGGCCATGGCCATCGGCACGGCAGGCTACACGGCGATGCTGAGCGTGCTGGCGCTCGAGCGGCACGGGCTGAAGCCATCCGACGGCCCGATCGTCGTCACCGGCGCGGTCGGCGGCGTCGGTTCGGTCGCCATCGCGCTGCTGTCCACCGCCGGCTGGCATGTCATCGCCTCCACGGGGCGCAGCGCCGAAGCGGACTATCTCAAGGCCCTCGGCGCGGCCGAAGTCATCGACCGTGCCGAGCTGTCCGGCCCGGCAAGGCCGCTCGGCAAGGAGCGTTGGATCGCCGGCATCGACTCGGTCGGCTCGCACACGCTCGCCAATCTCCTGGCCATGACCCGCTACGGCGGGGCCATCGCCGCCTGCGGGCTGGCGCAGGGCATGGACCTGCCGTCCTCGGTCGCGCCCTTCATCCTGCGCGGGGTGTCGCTGCTCGGCATCGACTCGGTGATGTGTCCAAAGCCGCGCAGGCTCGAAGCCTGGGCGCGTCTCGCGCGCGAACTCGACAAGCGCAAGCTTGCGGCTCTCACCAGTACGATCAGCTTCGATCAACTCCCCGAAACCGTCGCTGCCATCATGGCCGGAACCATCCGGGGGCGCGTGGTGGTCGAGATCGGCTGACGCTCAGCGCAGCGGCATCTCGCCTTCGATCAGCTTGCGGTGCCGCCCGATCTCGGCGGCCATCACGTCGAGCGTTGTGCGGATGCGCGGGCTCTGCCGGATGTCGGGATGCGTCAGCAGCCACAGGGCCGTGCCGAAATCCGGATTCGGGGCCATCATCCGCTTGAGGCCGGGCTTCTGGTCGCCGATGAAGCAGGGCAGGGGGCCGATCCCGAGCCCCTCCTCGATCGCCTCGGCGATCCCGAGGACGGCGGATGTCTTCATCACGATCCGTTCCGGCGAGACCCGGTCGCGGACATAGCGGGCGGCCTTCACATGACCGAGCTGGTCGCCAAGGCAAACCCAGTCCCGGTCGAACAGCGAGGCGGAATCGAAGGCCTCCGGCTGGGCCAGCGCGTCGTCCGCGCGCCCGTAGACCGCCCAGGCGAGCGTGGCCAGCCTGCGGCCGACCAGCGTATCGGGTGGTGAATCGCTGGCCCGGATGGCGATGTCGGCATCCCGCTTCGACAGGTTCAGCGCCTGGTTGGCGATAACGATGTCCAGCCTGATGGTCGGGTGCTCCTTCCGGAAGGCGTGGAAGATCGGTATCAGCAGATGCATGAACAGCGTGTCGGTGGTGGTGATCCGGACCTCGCCGGACGGGGCGATTTCCCGTCCCGCGATGCGCCTCGCAAAGGCGCTGACGTCATCATCCATGCGCCCCGCGAGAGCGGCCATTTCCTCGCCCGCAGGCGTCGCGACGTAACCGGTCTTGCGCCGCTCGAACAGCGGCAGGCCCACCGCCTCCTCGATCTGTCCGAGCCGCCGGAACACCGTGGAGTGGTTCACCGCCAGAAGCGCGGCTGCGCCGGTGAGGCCGTTTGAATCCGCAATGGCCTTGATCAGGCGAAAATCATCCCAGGACAGCGTCGACATGGCATCCCTTGCAATAACGCAAAATCAAGGATGCATCGAATTTCATTTTCTTGCAACACAGAAAATGAGACAAGCGGTCATCAAAACCATTCAAGGAGCCCTTCGATGATTGACCTTCGCACTGCCGCCTACGGCCTCGCCACGCTTCGCATCGCGCTCGGCGTGATGTTTATTGCGCATGCTTGGCTCAAGTTCGGTGTTTTCACAATGCCCGGCTTCGCCGGCTTCCTCGGGTCGGTCGGTCTGCCGTCAGCCCTGGCCTGGCCGATCGTGCTGGCCGAATTCCTCGGCGGCGTCGCGCTGATCATCGGCGTGCAGGCCAGGCTGGTGTCGATCGCGCTGCTGCCAATCCTGCTCGGCGCGCTCGCCATCCATGCGCCGAATGGCTGGGTCTTCACGGCCAGCAACGGCGGCTGGGAGTATCCTGCTTTCCTTGTCGTGGCGCAGATCACACACATCCTCGCCGGCGACGGGGCTTTCGCCGTCAAGCCATCGAGCCTGCCCTTGCCGGGGCGTGCAGAGCGACTGGTCGGTGCCGAATGATCCTGCCGGCGTAAGCTGACCCCCTCGGGAAGGCGGACAATGAAGTCCGCCTTTTTTCCATGCTTCAGCGCGGCGCGGCCGCCCGCTCCAGCCGGTCGCGGATGGCTTCGCCCAGGCCCTTTGCAGGAATGGCCGCCACGGCAATCCTGCCGGCCCCGGTCGCGTCGAGTTCCCGCAGATGCGCGAATAGGTTGGCGGCCGCCTCGACGAGATCGCTCCGTGGGCTGAGGTTTGCCGTCGCAACAGCCCGCGACAGATCCGGGTCCGGCCCGAACCCGAGCCATGCCTCACCTGCGTCCGGCGCCGTGGCGTCGAGCCGCAGGCGCGCATTGGGAGCGTAATGCGAGTCCAGCTGGCCGGGCGCGATCGGCGAACCGGCGCCAGCTTGGCCGTCCACAAGGACTTGGCCGATCACCGCTTCGATCTGCGAACGTGTGATGCCGCCGGGCCGCAGCAGGCGTGGAGCGCCGCCAAGGCAGGCCACGATCGTGGATTCGACCCCGATCTCGCACGGGCCTGCGTCAAGGACAGCATCGATCAAACCGCCGAGATCGCCGAGCACATGCTCGGCCCGCGTCGGGCTGATATGCCCCGAGCGGTTCGCAGAGGGCGCGGCGACCGGCCGCCCGAGCGCCTTCAGAACCGCAAGGGTCGCCGGATGATCCGGCACCCTGAGCCCGATGGTTGCAAGGCCGGCGCGCGCCAGATCGCAGACATCGCAGGACGGCGACATCGGCACGACGAGGGTGAGCGGCCCGGGCCAGAAGGCGCGCGCCAGCGCCAGCGCCGGCGCATTGAACAGGCCGAGCGCCTGCGCGGCGGCGATATCCGGCACATGGGCAATCAGTGGATTGAAGGACGGCCGGCCTTTCGCCGCATAGATTCCCGCCACCGCCTTCCCGTTCGTGGCGTCGGCTCCGAGGCCATAAACCGTCTCTGTCGGCAGGGCGACCAGCCCGCCGGCCCGCAACAGGCGCGTGGCCTCGGCGACGCCGGCGCCGTCAGGGGCGAGGTGGGACGTCTGCATCAGCAAACCAGAGGTTGACGCGAAGTCGTTCATATGTGAACTATCTGCCGGATTTCCGCCTGCGATCCTGTCGGGCTGGACGCTTGGGTAGGCTTTGCCCCATCATGGCGTCAACTGCTGACAGACGGATGACGGCCTTGTGCCGGTCGTCGGGCGGCGCAATGACAGGGGCGCCCCGAATGCGCCCCACCGGAGGATCTGCCATGACCTATCGCCCGCCTGTCGACGAGATGATGTTCACGCTGAAGCACGTGGCGGGGCTCGACCGCTCGATTGCGGATGGCACCTATCCCGATCTGTCGGATGATCTGGTCGGCGCCATCCTCAAGGAAGCCGGCAAGTTCGCCGCCGGGCAGATCGCGCCGCTCAACCGCGTCGGCGACCGGTCGGGGACGCCGCTGAAGGATGGTCACGTCACCATGCCGCAAGGCTGGAAGGATGTTTACACCGCCTGGGCCGAAGGGGGCTGGAACGCCCTGCCCGCCAGGGAGGAATTCGGCGGACAGGGCCTTCCGGCGCTGGTCAACGCCCCCTGTCTCGAAATGTGGAATGCCGCCTCGCTCGCCTTCGCGCTCGGACCATTGCTCACCATCGGCGCGATCGAGGCCCTGACCGCACATGGGGCGCAGCACCTGAAGGACACCTATCTCGAAAAGCTGGTTTCGGGCGCGTGGATGGGCACGATGAATCTGACTGAACCCCAGGCAGGCTCCGACCTCAACGCGTTGCGCACCAGGGCCGAGCGCGCGCCCGATGGCAGCTACCGCATCACCGGCCAGAAGATCTACATCACCTATGGCGAACATGATCTGACCGACAACATCATCCACCTGGTGCTGGCCCGCCTGCCCGACGCTCCGGCCGGCACGCGCGGCATCTCGCTGTTCCTCGTGCCGAAGTTCCTCGTCAATGCCGACGGCTCGCTCGGCGTGCGCAACGACGTCCGCTGTTCGGGGGTGGAGCACAAGCTTGGCATCCACGGCTCGCCGACCTGCACCATGGTCTTCGGCGATCACGGTGGCGCGGTCGGTTTTCTGATCGGGGAAGAGAACCGCGGCCTCGCCTGCATGTTCACGATGATGAACAACGCCCGCCTCGGCGTCGGCATCCAGGGCGTCGCCATCGCGGACCGGGCCTATCAGCAGGCCCTGTGGTATGCCAACGAGCGCAGGCAGGGCCGTTCGCCCGGGTTCACCGGCGAGGGCATGAGCCCGATCGTCGAGCATGCCGACGTGCGCCGCAATCTGATGACCATGCTGGCGCTGACCAACGCCGCGCGCGCCATCTGCTACCTGACCTCCGCCGAGCTGGACCGGGCCCATCACGTGGCTGATCCTGCTGCGAAGAAGGCCGCGGCCGAAATGGGCGCCCTGCTCACGCCCGTCGCCAAGGCCTTCTCCACCGACATCGGCGTCGAAGTGGCGTCGATCGGCGTGCAGGTGCATGGCGGCATGGGCTTCGTCGAGGAGACCGGTGCTGCCCAGCACATGCGCGACGCGCGCATCCTGACGATCTACGAAGGCACCAACGGCATTCAGGCCATCGATCTGGTCCAGCGCAAGCTGCCGCTGTCCGGCGGCGCCACCGTGCGTGCCGCGATCGCCCGCATGCGCAGGACCCAGGCTGCGGTGATGGCCTGCCGCAACCCCGGCCTCGGCCAGACGGCGGCACGCCTGCGCGACGCGGTCGAGTGCCTCGACAGGGCCACGAGCTGGATGGAAGGCGCGATGAAGGGCAACCGCCCGGATGATGCGCTGGCCGGTGCGACCCCCTATCTGCGCCTGTTCGGACTGGCGCAGGGCGCTGCCGGCCTGTGCGAACTGGCGTTGGCCGCAGACAGGGCGATCGCAGCCGGCGAGACCAGCCCGGCCCATGCGGGCAGGATCGCGATTGCGCGCTTCTTTGCCGAGAATTTGCTGACTGCGGCGCAAGGACTGGAGGCCACGGTCACGGGCGGCGCCGCCTCGGTCCATGACGCGCCGCTCGCTCTGGCGAGCTGAGCCCGGTCTGCGCGCGTGACCAGCCTCGCCAGCCGCATCTGCCTCGTCGCCGGGGCCTCGCGCGGCGTCGGGCGCGGCGTGGCGCGGGCGCTTGGCGAGGCAGGCGCGACCGTCATTGTCACGGCCCGCTCGACCGAGACCGGCAGAAGGACCGATGGTCGGCCGGAGGTCATCGAGGACACCTCCCGCGAGGTCGATGCCGCCGGCGGGCGCGGCCACCATTACATCTGCGACCACACCAAGGAGCGCGAGGTCGACACGCTTGTGTCATGGGTGCTGCGCCGCTTCGGCCGCATCGATGTGCTGGTCAATGCCGTCTGGGGCGGCAATGAGGGCTTCGACGGCGAGCGGCACGCCGATGGCTCCCAGTTCGGCACGGCCTTCTGGCGGCGCGGCGCGGCCTCGCTCGGCCATGGGCTCGAAAGCGGGCTTTATGCCCAATACCTCACCTCCCGGGCGGTGGCGCCGGCCATGGTGGCGGCCAAACGCGGGCTGATCGTGACGGTCAGTTTCGACACGACGCCCGGCTATCTCGGCGATGTCGTCTACGATGTCGCCAAGGCGGCCATGAACCGCCTGGCACTCGCCATGGCCCGTGATCTCAGGCCCCATGGCGTCACCTCGCTCGCGCTGTCCCCCGGCTTCGTGCGCACCGAGCGCGTGCGGGACGCAGGGCTGGCGGAGGCGGCGACCGAGACTCCACGCTATGCCGGCCGCGCCGTGGCGGCGCTGGCCGCAGACGCGCAGGTGGCCCGCTTTTCCGGCCAGATCGTGCACGCCGCCGATCTGGCCCGGCTCTATCATTTCACCGACGACGACGGCAGCCAGCCGGAGCGATTCACAACAGCCTACGGGGAGACAACGCCATGACCACCGCGCCGCTCAAGGGAAAGACCGTCTTCATCACCGGAGGCTCGCGCGGCATCGGCCTCGCCATCGCGCTGCGCTGCGCCCGCGACGGGGCCAATGTCGTGATCGCCGCCAAGACCTCCGATCCGCACGCCAAGTTGCCTGGCACCATCCATGAATCGGCCCGCGAGATCGAGGCTGCCGGCGGCAAGGCGCTGGCCATCCAGATGGATGTCCGCGAGGAGGATCAGGTCGCCGCTGCCATCGCCAAAACCGTCGAGACCTTCGGCGGCATCGACATTCTGGTCAACAACGCCTCGGCCATCCAGCTCACCGACACCGCCGGCACGGACATGAAGCGCTATGACTTGATGCACGGCGTCAACACGCGCGGCACCTTCGTCACCACCAAGCATGCCATGCCGCATCTGGCCAAGGGCGCCAATCCGCATGTGCTGATGCTCTCGCCGCCGCTCGACATGAAGGAGAAATGGTTTTCCCCGCATGTCGCCTACACCATGGCCAAGTATGGCATGAGCATGTGCGTGCTGGGCTTCGCCGGCGAATTCCGCCGCCATGGCATCGCTGTGAATGCGCTTTGGCCACGCACGACGATTGCCACCAGTGCGATCAAGTACGTGGTCGGCGACGCCCTGATGCAGATGAGCCGCACGCCCGAGATCATGGCGGATGCGGCCCACGCGATCTTCTGCAAGAACTCCCGCCAGTTCAGCGGGAACTTCCTGATCGACGACAGTTTCCTCGCCTCCGAGGGCGTGACCGACTTCCTGCCCTACCGGGTCGACCCGACCAAGCCGCTGGCGCCGGACTTCTTCGTGCCGGACGAGATGATGCCGCCCAAGGGTGTCAAGGGCGGCATCTGATCGGGAATTGGGGGCTTCAGCCGCGGGTACCGCAGCCGCGCGCGGCGGCATAGCTGCGTTCGAACCCGGCGATGTCGCTCTGGCAGCCCTGGCGGTCGCCGACCGTAGCCCGGCGCGGGCGCACCCGGTGGGCGGGACCGCCGACGATCGGCTTTGCGATGGCTGGCGGATAGAGGCTGAGTTCGCTCGGGCCCAGGCCGCCTCCGCCGCCTCCGCCTGCGCCACCCCCGCCGGCGCCGCCGCCCGGGCCGTTGCCGCCACCGCCGCCCGCATTGGCGGCGGCCGCGGGGGTGGACAGGGTGAAGGCCGTGGCTGCAACCGTGCCGGTAGCGATCAGGGCGGTGGCAAACAGGGCTGCCGTGGAACGCTTGAAGATGTTCATGCTCGTCTCCTCTTGAATGGTTGGGGTGCGGATCATCCGCGCCTGACTATCAGTCGCCGCAGCGGCCCGTCAGGTTCATCGGGTCCGAAGCTTTTTTGCCGATCTTCACGCTTGACCCTGGCAGGGCGGCTCGCCAAACAGGGTCGCCTGCGACAGGACGAGAGCTGCCGATGACCGCCCGATCAGATGCCATGGACCCGACCCGCTCGTTCCAGGGTCTCCTGCTGACCTTGCAGCGGTTCTGGGCCGAGCGCGGCTGCGTGATTCTGCAGCCCTATGACATGGAGGTCGGCGCCGGCACCTTCCATCCGGCCACCACGCTGCGCGCCCTGGGCCCGAGGCCGTGGAAGGCGGCCTATGTGCAGCCCTCGCGCCGCCCCAAGGATGGCCGCTACGGCGAGAACCCCAATCGGCTCCAGCACTACTATCAGTTCCAGGTGATCCTGAAGCCGAGCCCGCCCGATCTTCAGCAGCTCTATCTCGACAGCCTCGCCGCCATCGGCGTCGATCTGAAACTGCATGACGTGCGCTTCGTCGAGGATGACTGGGAAAGCCCGACACTCGGCGCCTGGGGCCTGGGCTGGGAGTGCTGGTGCGACGGCATGGAGGTCTCGCAGTTCACCTATTTCCAGCAGGTCGCCGGCTTCGAATGCGCGCCCGTCTCGGGCGAACTCACCTATGGGCTCGAGCGCCTGGCCATGTATGTGCAGGGTGTCGAGAACGTCTACGACCTCAACTTCAATGGTCTCGAGGGCGCTGACCGGATCACCTATGGCGATGTCTTCCTGCAGGCCGAGCAGGAGTACTCGCGGCACAATTTCGAGCATGCCGACACCGCCATGCTGTTCGAGCAGTTCAGGATGGCGGAAGCGGCCTGCCAGAAATACCTCGCAGCCGGTGAGCCGTCGCCCGGTTCCAATGACAATCACCACAAGCTGGCATTGCCCGCCTATGACCAGTGCATCAAGGCGAGCCATGTCTTCAACCTGCTCGATGCGCGCGGCGTGATCTCCGTCACCGAACGGCAGGGCTACATCCTCAGGGTGCGCGAGCTCGCCAAGGCCTGCGGCGCGGCCTACCTCAAGACGCGCGACGGCGGGATGGTGTGATGGCGGGCATCATTGCCCAATCAAGTGTGATGCTGTGTCGCGACGTGCCCGAGGCCATCGCGTTCTGGCGCGATGTGCTTGGCTTCGTGGTCGATAACACCTTCGGGGAGCCGCCCGGCTTTGCCATCATGCAGCGGGATGGTGCATGGGTCATGCTTGGCGCGACAGATGCGCCGGTTAGCCCCCTGCGCGACGGGCGCGAAGGGCTTTTTGATGCTTACTTCTGGGTTGCGGATGCGGTGGCCGAATTCGAGCGGCAGGCCGACAGGGGCGGAAAGCCGGACTATGGTCCATGTCTCCAGCCCTATGGCGTGCTTGAATTCGGCATGCTCACGCCCGACAATCACCTGATCGGGTTCGGCCAGGTGAGAGCAAGTGGCTCGGCCTGATGGATTGATCAGACGCTGGCAACCCTGCCGGCCAACGGAGAAGAGCACATGACCAAACCAGCCATTGGCGGAACCGCCCCGATCCCCGTCGACGTGAAGGCCGGACAGGAAGTCTGGTGGTGCACCTGCGGGCTTTCGAAGAAGCAGCCGTTCTGCGACGGTTCGCATCAGGGCGGCCCGTTCACCCCGATGCAGTGGACGGCCGACGCCGACAGGAAGGTGTTCTTCTGCACCTGCAAGCAGAGCGCCAAAAGCCCGCTCTGTGACGGCGCGCACACCCGGCTCTGATCAACCTCGCCCCAGCCCGAGCACGGCGAGCCCGGTCGCGATCACCTTGCGCATCACGGTGGGAAGGGGCTCGTCCGCCAGTTGCCCAAGCGGCGTGAAGCGCCCGGTCCCGGGGGCGATCGCAGGATCCGCGGTCCGCGCGGCGTAGACGGTCAGTTCGAGCGGAAAATGGGTGAAGACGTGGCGAACAACGCTGTTGGACGCGGTCCAGGCAGCGTTGGTCGGCGCGTCGTCGAGGGCGCGCAGCGGATCATGCCGGTCTGACCACAGCCCCGTCGGAACCTCGGCCATGCCGCCCAGCAGGCCCTTGGGCGGGCGCGTGCGCAACAGGATCGCGTCATCGTTCCTGATAAGCACAAAGGCCGCGCCGCGCCGGAGAGCCCCGCCCTTCTTGGCCAGCTTGCGCGGATAGGCGTCCTGTTCTCCGGCCTGGCGCGCCAGACAGGGTGCGCGCCACGGGCACAGCGCGCAGGCTGGCTTGCGCGGCGTGCAGATCGTCGCGCCGAGATCCATCAGCGCTTGCGCGAAATCGCCGGGACGGTCGGCCGGCACCATGGCCAGCGTCCGCCTGGCGACCTCGGCCCGTCCCGCCGGCATCGGCGTCTCGAGCCGGAACAGCCGCGACATCACGCGCTCGACATTGCCGTCCACGGCGGCGGCAACCTCGCCGAAGGCGATGGCGGCCACGGCTGCGGAGGTATAGGCCCCGATTCCCGGCAGGTCGCGCAGTTCTGCCTCTGTGGCCGGGAACCGGCCGCCATGCCGGGTCACCACGGCCTGCGCGCAGGCATGCAGGTTGCGCGCGCGGCTGTAATAGCCGAGCCCTGCCCAGGCGCTCATCACGGCGTCGGCGGGCGCCTCCGCCAACGACTGCACGGTTGGAAAACGCGCCAGAAATGCCGCGAAATAGGGCTTCACCGCCTGCACGGTGGTCTGCTGCAGCATGATCTCCGACAGCCAGACCCGATAGGGGTCGGGTTGCTCCCCCGGCAGCGTGCGCCATGGCAACGCACGGCGCTGGCGGTCGTACCAGATCATCAGGTCGGCGGGATCAGGACGCTGCATCCGCCCCTCCTGTCATGCGTGCCGTGATCTGTGCAAGTCCTGCCGGTCAGGCCGCGATCGGCCGTCTCGCGCTTGGCGGTTGAAGCGCCACGCGTGCCTGTGCGAGACTTCGTCCCATGGACATGCCGCCACCATCACGCCGAAGACCGGGCGCCCGTCCCCTTGCGGAGGTGCTCGGCGCCGCCATGTCGCCGGTGCTGGCGGCCAAAGGCTTCGCGAACCGGGAGGTGATCGGCAATTGGGCCGCGATCGTGGGCGACCGGCTGGGCTCGCGCTCGCGGCCGCTGAAGATTGACTGGCCGAAGCGCCATCCGGGCGCCGCCGGGGAGCAAACAGAGCCTGCAGCGCTGGTCGTGCTGGTCGAAAGCGCCTTCGCACCCGAGATGCAGCACGCGGCGCCGGTCGTTCTGGCCCGTCTCAATGCCCATCTCGGCTGGTCGGCCGTGGGCCGCATCGTGCTGAAGCAAGGGCCGGTTGCGGCCCAGTCCGTCGCCGCCCGCCTGGTGGCTTCGGAGCCGGATGATCCGTCCAGGGCCGCAATCGATCAGGCTGTCGCCGCGATTACAGGCCCTGAACTGCGCGATTCGGTGGCGCGGCTGGGCCTCGCGATCAGCCGCCGCTCGCGCCAGCGCAGCCAGGGCAGCTGATCGGCGGCTGGCGAAATCGTGTTCTTGCCAACGCGCCCCGGCAGGCTATGGTCCGGGAAAATCACCATCGTCTGACAAGGTCTGGTTTCATGATCGCACACTTCAATCGCCGGGATATCCTCCTTGGAGCTGCCGCAGCAGGCGCGGCATCGCTCGCAGCGCCGATGGCGCAGGCTCAGGCCACGCTCAACTTGGCCGAAGTCCTGGCGGCGGGGAATCCGCTGCTCCCGGATCTGGTCTATGGCAGCGCCGACGCGAAGGTGACGATCGTCGAATATGCCTCGATGACCTGTTCGCATTGCGCCCGCTTCCACAACGAGGTCTTCCCCGAGCTGAAGACGAAATATGTCGAGACGGGCAAGGTCCGCTTCATTTTCCGCAACTTCGTCCTGAACCCGCTCGATACCGCAGCCTCGATGCTGTCGTACTGCGGTCCTGCCGAGCGGCGCGGCGCATTCATCGAATTCCTGTTCAAGCAACAGGAGAAGTGGGCCTTCACCAACACCCCGCTCGACGCCCTGCTTCAGGCCGCCCGGCAGGCCGGTTTCACACAGGAAAGTTTCAACGCCTGCTTGCAGCGCCAGGATTTGTATGGCGCGTTGAACGCGACAAAGGACAAGGCCGCCGACGGGTTCAAGGTCAACTCGACGCCGACCTTGATCATCAACGGGCAGGTCCATCGCGGTGCGCTTTCGATGCCTGAGCTTGACAGGATCCTTCAGCCGCTGGTCGGGGCCTGAGCCCCGGGCGGCCTGTGGTGCGCTGCGCCTGATGACCGGGGGCGCGCCGCGATGAAGCTGACGCGCCTCAGGTTGACCGGCTTCAAGTCCTTTGTTGAAGCCACGGAGTTCCAGATCGAGCCAGGCCTTTCGGGCATTGTCGGCCCCAATGGCTGCGGCAAGTCCAATCTGGTCGAGGCCCTGCGCTGGGTCATGGGCGAGAATTCGTTCAAGAACATGCGCGGCTCGGGGATGGACGATGTCATCTTCGCGGGTTCCGGTTCGCGCCCTGCGCGCAATGTCGCCGAAGTGGGCCTGACGCTCGACAACGCCGCGCGCACCGCCCCGAGCCAGTTCAATGACGCCGAGGTGCTGGAGGTCACGCGCCGCATCGAGCGCGAGGAAGGCTCCACCTACCGCGTCAACGGCAAGGAAGTCCGCGCCCGCGACGTGCAGCTGCTCTTCGCGGATGCGGCCACCGGCGCGCGCTCGCCGGCTCTGGTGCGCCAGGGGCAGATCAGCGAGATCATCGCGGCGAAACCGCAGTCCCGCCGTCGCATCCTCGAGGACGCGGCCGGAATTGCCGGGCTGCATTCGCGCCGCCATGAGGCCGAGCTCAGGCTGCGCGCCGCCGAAGACAATCTGGTTCGGCTTGAAGACGTCCTTCGTGAGATCGAAAGCCAGATAGAGGCGCTGAAGCGGCAGGCCAGGCAGGCGGGGCGCTACAAGTCGCTGGCGGCGGAGATCCGCTCTGCCGAAGCGCTTCTGGCCGCGATCACCTATCGCGATGCCCGTGATCAGGCTGCTGCCGCCGAGCGCGCCGCCGAAGCGGCCCTGCGCGATGTTGCCGAAGCCACGCGCATCCAGGCCGAGGCCGCGCGCCATCAGGCCGTTGCCGCCCATGCGTTGCCACAGTTGCGCGACGCCGAAGCCGGAACGGCCGCGGCGCTGGCCCGGCTCAGGCGGGCTCTTGACGAACTGGAGGCGGACGACCGGCGCAGCCGCCAGCGCGCCGAGGAGGTCAGCCGCAGGATCGCCGAACTGAGCGCCGATCTGGCCCGAGAAGCGGGCGTGACGGCGGACGCCGAGGCCAGCCTCGCGCGCCTCGCCGACGAATTGACGTCGCTCACGGCGGCCGGCAGCGGCAGCGAGGCCGCGCGCGCCGAGGCGCTGGCGCTTCAGGCTGCCGCCGAAACGGCGCTGGCGGGTGCAGAAGCGGCGCAGGGCGCTGCGCAGACGGCCATGGCCGACCTCAACGCCCGCAGAAGCGCCTTCGAGAGGGCCCTGCGCGATGCCGCCGAGCGTGCCGCGCGGCACCGGGTCGAGCGCGAAGGCCTCGAGCGGTCTTTGGTCCAGCTCGACGCCGAAAGTGGTCTCGGCGCGGCGCTCGACGCCTTGCGCTCGGCGCTCGCCGCTGCTGAAACCGGCCTTCATGAGGCCGACGAAGCCGCCGCCGCTGCACGCGCCCGCCTCTCGGCCGCGCGCGATACGGAGCAGAAGGCGCGGGTCCCGCAGGTCGAAGCCGACCGGAAGGCCCAGCGCCTCGAAACCGAGGTGCGGACACTGCAGAAGCTGCTGTCGGGTCCCGCGAACGATCTGTGGCCGCCCGTACTGGAACAGATCGCGGTTCAGAAGGGCTATGAAACGGCGCTCGGCGCGGCGCTCGGGGACGATCTCGATGCGTCATCGAATCCCTCCGCCCCCGCCCATTGGCGCGAGACCGGCGCGGCGGCGGCCGATCCGCCGCTGCCGGGTGACGCCGAGCCGTTGAGCGCCAAGGTCCGGGCGCCGGCCGCGATGCTGCGCCGCATGAAGCAGATCGGCGTGGTCACCCGCTCCGATGGCGCCCGCCTGATGGCGCAACTGCACACCGGACAGCGGCTCGTCTCGCGCGAGGGCGACCTGTGGCGCTGGGATGGCTTTGTCGCCGCCGCCGAAGCGCCAACGCCCGCGGCGCGGCGGCTGGCTGAGAAGAACCGCCTTGGCGATCTCGAGCGCGAGGCCCAGGCCGCGCGCGAGGCCGCCGAAGCGGCGCGGGAATCCCTTGACGCCGCCCAGGCGAAGGTCCGCCAGAGCGCGGTGGAGGAAGCCGCCGCGATCGAGGCGGCGCGCGAGCAGCGCCGCCGTTTCGATCAGGCCCGCGACCAGCTTGCCGCCGCCGAGCGCAGGATCACGGACATGGCCTCGCGCCGCGCCAGCCTCGCCGAGGGCGTCGGCAGGCTGGCGGCATCCGAAGCCGAGGCTGGCCTCGCCCGCGACCAGGCCGACGCCGGGCTGAAGTCGCTGAGACCGTCGCCCGAGCTCGAAACAGCTCTGGCAGCTGCGTCGGCGCGCGTGACCGAATGCCGCAGCGCCGCCGTCCAGGCCCGCTCCGCCGTGCAGACCCTGCAGCGGGAGCAGGCCATGCGGGCCGAACGGTCCGCTGCCGCCGAAGCCGACATGGCGCGCTGGCGCGAGCGGATCGCCCGGTCCGAAGCGGCCCGTGCCGAGGCTGACAAGCGCCGGGAGGCCGCCCGGCTCGAAGCGGAGGCGCTTGCCGATGCCCCGGACACGTTCCTTGTGCGCCGCCGGGAGCTTCTCGCCGCCATCGAGGAGGCGGACGCAAAGCGCAGATCTGCCGCGGATGATCTGGCGCGGGCGCAGGCACTCCAGGCGGAAGCCGACAAGGCAGCCCGGATTGCGCTTGATGCCCTCGCCGGCGTTCGCGAGGCCCGGGCAGCCACCGAAGCGCGGCTGGAATCGGCGCGCACCCGGCTCGGCGACGTCAGCCGCGCCATCGCCGACACGCTCGCGACGACGCCGGCCGGCCTGTACGAGCTCGCCGGGCTGAAGCCGGGGGATGAACTGCCGGCAGCGGCGGAGACAGAGCGCCGGCTGGCCAATCTCAAGGGCGACCGCGAGCGGCTCGGCGCGGTCAACCTTCGCGCCGATGAGGAACTGGCCGAGATCGAGGCCAAGCGCGAGCAGCTGGTGGCCGAGCGCGACGATCTCAGCGAAGCGATCCGGAGGCTGCGTCAGGCCATCGGGTCGCTGAACCGGGAGGGGCGCGAGCGCCTGCTCGCGGCCTTCGACGTGGTCAACGGCCACTTCAAGCGCTTGTTCGGCGTGCTGTTCGGCGGCGGCGAAGCCGAACTCACGCTGGTTGATTCGGAAGATCCGCTGGAAGCAGGCCTCGAAATCCTCGCCCGCCCCCCGGGCAAAAAGCCGCAGACCATGACGCTGCTCTCGGGTGGCGAGCAGGCCCTCACGGCGACCGCGTTGATCTTCGCCGTCTTCCTCACCAACCCGTCTCCGATCTGCGTGCTCGACGAGGTGGACGCGCCGCTCGACGACGCCAATGTCGAGCGCTACTGCGACCTGCTGCGCGACATGGTCACCCAGACCGAAACGCGCTTCGTGGTCATCACCCACAATCCGATCACCATGGGCCGCATGGACCGCCTGTTCGGCGTCACCATGGCGGAGCGGGGCGTCTCGCAGCTTGTCTCGGTCGACCTCGAAACGGCTGAGGCCATCCGCGACGCCGTCTGATGGCGACCATGCGGCAAGCCAGGGCACAGTTCCGATCTAAACCGAAAATAATGAAATAAATCAAATATTTAAAAGATATTTCACACGCCTTGACATGGCGGGGTGGCGAAAATATGGTGCGGCCAGTTTCGGGCGGGTTCTCCTGCCGACCAGCCGGGCGCGGCCTGTCGCGCCAACCGCGAAAGTCTGACCGATGTCGGAGCAGAACAAGCAGGCTGGTCGGGCTTCGGCAAAACCGGAAGCCTCCGCTGAAACCGAGCTGTCCGCAAAGCTGCGAGACATCGACGCGCGCCTCGCAAGCCTGCATGCGGAGCGCACCGCCGCTGATGCGCCGAAAGGCACGCTCCAGGCGGATGGAACGGCGATGGCCCGCGGCATGAAGCTTGTGTCGGAATTCGTGGCCGGCATCGCGGCCGGCGGCATGCTGGGATGGCTGATTGATCGCTTTGCGGGCATTCAGCCTTTCGGACTGTTGATTGGACTTATGTTTGGGTTTGCAGCGGGCCTCAGAAACCTGTATCGCGCCACCCAAGGGCAGTCGGGTGCGGTGCAACCGAAGGCTGACTGACGACCTGTGACGACCAACGCGAGTTAACGAACGCCATGGCCAGCCCGCTTGACCAATTCGTGATCAAGCCGATCATCCCGCTCGGCAAGATCGGAGCCTCGGAGATCGCGTTCACGAACGCCTCGCTGTTCATGATGCTCGTTGTCGGCGCGATCGGCCTGTTCTTCATGGCGGCCACCTCCCAGCGGGCGCTGGTTCCGGGCAGGATGCAGGCCTTTGCCGAGATGCTCTACGAGTTCGTGGCGAACACATTGAAAAGCGCCGCCGGCAAGGAAGGCATGCAGTTCTTCCCGCTGGTCTTCTCCCTGTTCCTGTTTGTCCTGACCGCAAACTTCATGGGGATGATCCCTGGCGCATTCACGGTCACCAGCCACATCATCGTCACCTTCGCGCTCGCCATGCTGGTCTTCCTGACCGTCATCGGCGTCGGCTTCGCGAAACACGGCACCCACTTTCTCGGCCTGTTCGTGCCGGGCGGCGCGCCGGGCTGGCTCGTGCCGTTTCTTGTCGTGATCGAGGTCATCTCGTTCCTGTCCCGTCCGATCTCGCTGTCGATGCGCCTTTTCGCCAACATGCTGGCGGGCCACATCGCGCTCAAGGTCTTCGCCGGCT
This sequence comes from Hyphomicrobiales bacterium, assembly GCA_027483505.1. Lineage (GTDB taxonomy): Bacteria > Pseudomonadota > Alphaproteobacteria > Rhizobiales > Beijerinckiaceae > Allobosea. The sequence continues at coordinate 81,385 of JAIXUP010000018.1, read as the reverse complement.
TTGTCGTGTCGCTGGGCGCGCTCGGCGTCGGCGGCATCCTTGGTGCGACCTTGCCGCTGGGCATGATCGTCGCGCTCACCGCTCTCGAATTCCTCGTTGCGTTCCTGCAGGCCTACGTCTTCACCATCCTGACCTGCGTGTATCTCAACGATGCCCTCCACCCCGGCCACTGATCGGTTGCCGGACATCCACACCAAACACCCCATCTTACATCTCAAGGAGTACTCAAATGGGTCCTGAAGCCGCAAAGTTCCTCGGCGCCGGCATTGCATGTCTCGGCATGGGCCTCGCCGCCATCGGCGTGGGCAACATCTTCGGCAACTTCCTGTCGGGCGCCCTGCGCAACCCGTCGGCTGCCGACAGCCAGTTCGGCCGCGCCTTCGTCGGTGCCGCCCTTGCCGAAGGCCTGGGCATTTTCGCCCTCGTCGTCGCCCTGCTGCTGCTGTTCACCTGATCTTGTCCTGACAAGGTCCTCGCCGCCCGCGCGCGCAACCCGGCAAGGGGGCCCGCGCGGCGGCCAGGTGAAAAGGCGCGTGAAAGCAAGGTAGGCGACAAATGGCGACACCTCAGAAGACGGGAACCGAAGTTCCGGGCGGCGGCAATGCCGGCCCTGGGTTTCCCCCGTTCAAGACCGAGACCTTCGCGTCTCAGCTGCTCTGGCTGGCGATCTTCTTTGGCCTGCTCTACTGGCTCGTGTCAAAAGTCTTCGCGCCGCGCCTGACCGAGGTGATCGAGGGGCGCGCCTCCCGCATCGCCAGGGATCTGGAAGAGGCGGCTGCGGCCAAGGTCAAGGCCGAGGAAGCCGGCGCCGCCTACGAGAAGTCGCTGGCCGAGGCCAAGGCGAAGGCGCAGGCCATCGCCCAGGCACGGCGGGATGAGGTCAACAAGGCGTCGGAAGCCCGGCGAAAGTCGCTCGAAAGCGACCTTGCAACCCGGCTGGCCGCCGCAGAAGCCCAGATCGCCGACACCAAGACGAAGGCCATGGCCAATGTCGAGGGCATCGCGGCGGATGCGGCATCGGCCATCGTGCAGCGTCTCGGCGGGACCGCTCCTTCACGGGGCGATCTCGATGCAGCGCTCAAAGCCGCGCTGAAGGCGTGAGGAGTCCGGCATGCTGACCAATACCTATCTGTGGAGCGCCGTCGGCCTCTTCATCTTTTTCGGCGTGCTGGCGAAGTTCGGCGTCCACACCGCCATTCTCCGGGCGCTCGACTCGCGTGGCGAGAAGATCGCGGCTGAACTGGCCGAGGCCAGGAAGCTTCGTGAAGACGCCCAGAAACTGCTCGCCGAGTATGAGTCCAAGCGCAAGGCTGCCGAAGCCGAGGCCGAGGCCATCATTGCCGCCGCCAGGGAAGAAGCCGAACGGCTCGCGAAGGACGCCGACGTGAAGATGGCCGATTTCGTGACCCGGCGCACCAAGGCTGCGGAACTCAAGATCGCCCAAGCCGAAGCGCAGGCCACCGCAGATGTCCGCGCCGCCGCCGCAGACGCCGCCGCAAAGGCCGCTGAGCAGCTGCTGCGTGGCCAGATGACCGGCAAGGCCGGCGCAGAGATGCTCGCCAGGAGCCTTGGCGACATCAAGGGCAAGCTCAACTGACGGGCGAGACGATCGTCTGACGGATGAACGGCGGCCGCAAGGCCGCCGTTGTCGTTTCAGCCGGCCTTGATCCCGGCATCCGTGATCAGCTTGCCCCATTTGTCCATTTCGGACTTCAGGAAGCTTCCCAGTTCAGCCGGCGTCCCCGCGACGATCTCGGCTCCCAGCGTCGCCATGCGCTCCTTGACCTGTGCGTCGGCCATCACCTTGACCGTATCGGCATGGAGCCTGGCGACCACATCATCGGGCGTGCCCTTGGGGGCGAAGATGGCGAACCACGACGACACATCGAAGCCGGGCACACTCTCGGCCACCGGCGCGAATTCGGGCGCGACGGGCGAGCGTTTGGCTGTGGTGATGCCGAGCGCCCGGATCGAGCCGCCGCGCACATGGCCCATGGCCTGCGTGATGTTGTCGAAGATGAGGTCGATGCGCCCGCCGATCAGGTCCTGGGTCGCCTGCGCCGTGCCGCGATAGGGCAGATGCACCATGTCGGTGCCGGTCAGCTTCTTGAACAGCTCCCCCGACAGATGCACCGAGGTGCCGACGCCGGATGAGCCATAGGTCAGCTTGCCCGGATTGGCCTTGGCGAAGGCGATCAGTTCGGGAACTGTCCTGGCCTGGACGTGATTGCCGACGACGAGCAGGTTCGGGACGAGCGCCAGGAGGCTCACGGGCTTGAAGTCAGCCACGGGGTCATAGTTCAGCTTCGGATACAGGTACTGGTTGGTGGCCATCCCGACCGACACGATCAGCAGCTGTGAGCCGTCCTGCTCGCCCCGTGCAACCTGCTCGGCGCCGATGTTGCCGCCTGCGCCCGGCTTGTTCTCGACGACCAGGTTAGCGCCCCAGAGCTGGCCAAGCTTCTCCGCCCACAGCCGGGCGATGATGTCGGTGGCGCCGGCGGGCGGGAACGGCACCACCAGCCTGACGGCCCGGTTGCCCGGATAGGCTCCCTGCGCGCGGACGATCCCAGGCGACAGGATGCCCGCCGCTCCAAGCCCCGCCACTCCAAGGCCGGCGAGCGCCTGCCGTCGGTCGATCATGATGGTCATTCATCCTCCACGCATTCCTGGCCGCGCCTCTCGGATGGGGCGCTTCTTGAAGACATGATAGGGCTGGCGCGGCCGCCGTAAAGAGCCATCGGGCCTGGCTTGCCTCAAGGCCCCTTATGGCAATCACGACGTGCCCGTCCATCGGCATGGGACTGCGCGGACAGCCTGGGAGTTGTTGCGGCCCGCGACCTCGGGAGCGCCAGCTTCAGCGCCTGTCTCGTCGACCATGCTGCCGCTGCCCACGGGCACGCCCTTCTGGGACGGCGGCTGCGCTGCCTTCTGCAGGTGACGGCAGGCGGCCTCAAGCCTCCAGCCGCGCCGTCACCAGTCGGCGCAGGCTGCGCAGGTCCTTGACGAAGCCGCGAATGCCCTCGGCCAGTTTCTCCGTCGCCATAGCATCCTCGTTCATCCTGAAGCGGAAGGCCTTCTCGTTCAGCCTGGCGCGCGGCTTTACCGGCGGATTGCCGGTTGGCGATAGTGCGCGCGTGAGGTGGCCGTCCGCCTTCGCCAGTTCGTCGAGCAGCGCCGGGGAGATCGTCAGCCGGTCGCAGCCCGCCAGCGCCTCGATCTCGCCGATGTTGCGGAAGGACGCGCCCATCACCACGGTCTTGACGCCGCGCGCCTTGTAGTCGGCGTAGATGGTCCTGACGGACACGACGCCGGGGTCCGTGTCCGGCGAATAGGGGCCGCCCCCTGCCTTGACATGCCAGTCGAGAATGCGGCCGACGAAGGGCGAGATCAGGAAGACGCCGGCGTCGCCGCAGGCTGTGGCCTGAGCTTCACTGAACAGCAAGGTGAGGTTGCAGTCGATGCCGTCCTTCTGCAGCGCCTCCGCCGCCTGGATGCCCTCCCAGGTGGCGGCGACCTTGATCAGGATGCGTGAGCGGTCGACGCCGCGCGCCGCATAGTCGGCGATCAGAGCCTTGCCCTTGGCGATGCTGGCGCGGGTGTCGAAGGACAGGTCGGCGTCGACCTCGGTCGAGACCCGTCCGGGCACCAGTTTGCTCAACTCCGTGCCGAACGTCACCGCGAGGCGGTCGCAGATGGCGTTGACGCGGGCCGCTTTCGTGCCGGACCGCGCCTTGCCCCACCTGATGGCCTCGTTCACCAGATCGGCATAGGCCGGCATCTCGACGGCTTTGAGAATCAGGGTCGGGTTGGTGGTGCAATCGACCGGCTTGAGGCGCCGGACCGCTTCAATATCGCCGGTATCGGCAACAATCGTGGTCATCCTGGCGAGCTGTTCGAGTTTGGAGGTCATGGGGTGGTCCTGTTGGGAGTGATCATGCTGGCCTGCTCACCGGGCTCATCTGAACAGGATTTGTGTCATTGCGAGCGCAGCGAAGCAATCGGTTAAGCCCATGGCTGGCAAGGCTGGAATGCTTCGCTCTCGCTGGCCGGAAAACCTCAGCTCTTCACGGCACCCGCTGTCAGCCCCGAGACCATGTACTTCCGGAAGGTGTAGTAGATGGCGACAGGGGGCAGCGCGTAGATGAATCCCGTGGCCATCATGATGTTCCACGGCGAATCATCCGCGCCAAGGAAGGTGCCGAGCGCCACCGCCATCGGGACCTGCCGCTCGTTGGCGAGCAGCAGGAAGGCGTAGAGGTATTCGTTCCAGGCCAGCAGCAGCGCATAGATGCCAATGGCGACGAGCGAAGGCATCATCAGCGGCAGGTAGATCAAGCGGAAGAGCTGCGGCACGGTCGCCCCGTCGATGATCGCGGCTTCACGCAGCTCCGCCGGCAGCTTGTCGGAGGCCTGCTTCAGCACCCAGATGGCATAAGGCGAGGCCAGTGCCACCATCGCCATGATCAGCGACCATTGCGAGTTCAGGAAGCCGTAGATGCCCATGGTCTTGTACATCGGCACCGCGAGGAACGCGGCCGGGATGAGGTAGGTCGCCAGCGCGAAATTCATGATCATCCGCCCGCCCCGCGCCTGCAACTGCGAGATCGCAAAGGCGGCGAAGGTGGCGATCAGCAGGGTAATGATCCCGGTCATGGCGGCGATGAAGAACGAGTTCCACATCTGCTGCCAGAACAAAGAGAGATAATAGTGCCCTTGCGTGAACACGAGATAGTAGTTGCGCAGCGTCGGATCGGACGGGAACAGCCGGCCCTCAAGCATCTGCTGCTGCGTCGAGATCGACAGCACGAACAGGTGCCAGATCGGGAACAGCGTCCAGAACAGGATCGGGATCGCAATCAGGATCAGCCCGGCTTCTGAAGTGAAGCGCTTCATGATGTGATGTCCTCAGCCACGCCGGTCGGTCATTCGCCCGGCCCGCGCGACAGCCGCTTCACCATGTACCACACCATCGGGACAATCAGCGGCAGTGCGGTGATGATCGCAGCGATGCCGAGTTCCAGCTGGTCGATGCGCAGATAGCGCACCCCAAGGGTCGCCAGCACATGGGTCTTGTCGCCCGGCCCGCCGCCGGTGAGCAGATAGACCGAGTTGAAGTCACCCAGCGTCCAGATCATCGACAGCATCGTCGAGGAGATGTAGAGCGTGGCCAGCGAGGGCCAGGTGATGTGGCGGAACTGCTGCCAGCGGCTCGCGCCATCCACCGAGGCCGCCTCATACAGGTCCTGCGAGATCGCGAGCCGGCCCGTGATCAGGATCAGCGTCCAGAACGGCAGCGACTTCCAGATATGGACGATGATCGACCACGTAAAGGCGAGGTCCGGCCGGTTGAGCCAGCCAGGGCCATCCTGGAAGGTCCAGCGGAAATACTCCGAGTTGATCACGCCCCATTCCGAATTCAGCATGAAGCGGAAGGACAGGATGGTCGGGATCGAGGGCATCGCCCAGGGCAGGATGAAGATCACCAGCATCACCTGGATCCACGGGCGCTGCACCACGAAAAAGCCGGACAGCATCATCGCCAGCACGAACTTCAGGTTCACGGCCACCAGCAGAAACACCATGGTGTTGGTGTAGGCTGTCCAGAAAGCCGGATCCTCGAACAGCTGCGTGTAGATCGCGGGGTTCGACCCCAGCCAGAAGCCGTAGAGGACGGGATAGACGACAAACAGGGCAAACAGCGCCACATAAGGGGCCAGCAGCAGCATGCCCCAGCCCTTCAGGCCGAGGCCCTCGCTGAAGCCCCTTGAGCCTGCACTGTACGGCATGGCGCTCGGTGTGGTCACGGCTGACATCAAGGCCGCCTTCTCGCGGGTCGTCTGAGGAAAGGCGTCCGCGGCGGGGGCACCGCCGCGGACGAGGCTCAAGGCCGGCCGGTCAGGCCGCTCGCATCAAGGCGCGATCAGCTGCCGGATGCGGGCGATCATCTCGTCCACGGCCTGTGCCGGCGCGATACGGTCCTGCGCGACGCGCTGCACGGCGCGGGCCCAGACGTTCTCGGCGTTCACGGCAGTGAAGCGGAAGTTGTAGACGAACTCGAACGGCACCGTGCCGGCCTCGTACTGCGCCTTGACCGCCTTGCGATGGTCATCCGCCTGCCAGAAGGGTGAATTGACGCCCGCTTTGGTGACCGGGAACCAGCGGCCGACCGACCCCTCGACGAACGGGGCAAGGTTCTCTTCCTGTGTCATGAAGGCAAGGAATTCGAGCCCGCGCTTCTTGTTCTTGCCGTCAGCGAACACGACGGCCGTCTTGACCGCGGCGCGGGTCGGCAGGGCGGTGCCGTCCGGCTTGTTCGGCCAGGGTATGGTGCGGACCAACTGCTCGTAATTGGTCTTGGCCTGGGCGCGCTGTTCGGCGGTCAGGTTGGCGTTGTTGCTGTCATCCAGCCATTTGGCCGCGATCGAGATGGTGGCGTTGTGGGTGGCCACGATCTGCTTGTTGTGGAAGGCGACGTTGTTGTCCGGATCAAGCCAGTTGATCGAGGACGAAGGCGTGCAGCCGCGCGTGAAGATCTGGGCGTAGGTCTCGACCGCCTTGATCATGTTGGCCTTGTTGGCCGGCTGGTCGAGCACGAGATTGCCGTTCGCATCGACGATCTGGACATTGTAGGCGTTGGCCCAGGTGAGGAACGAATAGAAGGTGTCGGAGGCCGCGATGCCCATCGGATGGCCGATGCCGTTGATGCGCTGGCCGCGCTGGCGAAGCCCGTTCTGCACCCGGTCACACCAGAAATTCCAGAACGCGTCCCAGCCCTTGGGGATGTCGGCTTCGGTGGCGCCAGACTGCTCCAGCAGGTCCTTCCAGTAGTTGAAGTGCATGAACTGCTGCTGGATCGGCATGGCGTAATACGCCTTCTGCCCGTCGCGGCGGGCGAGGAAGGTGGTCGCCAGCGCCGCGTCCTGGAAGCGGTCCTTGATCGGGTTGATGATCGGGGTAAGATCCTCGAGCCGTCCCTCGAAGGCCCAGCGGCCGGTGGTGCGGAAATCATAGGTGGTGCAGAAGCCGACATCCGGCGGCGTGCGCGCCTCGACGGCGGCGACCGAGCGGGTCACGCAGTCTTCCGTGGAGGGCAGCGACAGCTCGACCCTGACGCCGGTCTGCTGCTGGAAGCGCTGGACCACGCGCTCCAGCGCCTGATCCTCGCCAGCATAGAAGCCTTTGGTGAACCAGACGGTCAGTGTTTCCTGCGATTGCGCTGGCGCGGCTGCGACGCCCAGCATGGTGGCAGCGGCCGCAACTCCGGCGGCAAGACGGCGTAAGACCCTCATCGGGGGACTCCTGTAAGACGTTTCCCATGACCGGCACGTCGAACGCGCGCCTTGATTCAAAACTATGCGAAAGAGCGCCGACTCCACAAGCCCTTAGAATGGGCAGGCCTTCGGGCCGGAGGGAATCGCGGCGGCTTTGGGGCCCGCTCTTCGCTTTCATGCAACTGTCACAGGCTTTGCCTAGGGCAAATCTGACGCTAGAAGCAGCAGTGGGAGCCTGACATGACGCCATCCGGACGCCGCCGTTTTCGCCCAGCCATCGCCGCAAGCCTTGCCGGCCTCGCATTTCTGGCCGCGACGCCGCTGGCCGCACAGGAGGGTCGGCTGCTGGTCTATACGAGCCAGCCCAACACCGACGCCCAGCAGACCATCGACGCTTTCAAGGCGAAGTTTCCGAAGGTTGACATCGCCTTCGTCCGCGACGGCACGCCGCGCGTCATGGCCAAGCTGCAGGCTGAGTTCGCTGCGGGCCAGCCCCAGGCCGATGTGCTGCTGATCGCCGACAGCGTGACCATGGAGGGCCTCAAGCGCGACAGGCGCCTCATGGCCTATCCGGGCGCGGATGTGGACGCTTACCCGGCTGGCCTGCATGACAGGGACCGGATGTGGTTCGCCACCAAGCTGATCACCACCGGCATTGTCTACAACACGCGTGCGGCCATGAAGCCGGCCTCGTGGCTCGACCTCGTCAGGCCCGAGGCGAAAGGGCAGGTGGCGATGCCGTCACCTCTCGCATCCGGCGCGGCCCTGATCCACACCGTGACCCTGACGCGCAATCTTGGCGCCGGGTGGGGCTTCTATGAGCAACTCCAGGCGAACGCCGCGCTGGCTGCCGGCGGCAATGGCGACATTCTCCGCCAGGTGGCGACCGGCGAGAAGCTCTACGGCATGATCGTCGATTTCATGCCAATCCGTGAGAAGGCCAAGGGCGCGCCCGTCGAGTTCGTGGTGCCTGCGGAAGGTCTGTCGGCCGTGACGGAACCTGTCGCGATCCTCAGCACGACGAAGAACCCCGAGGCCGCCAGGGCCTTCGTGGACTTCCTGCTCTCGCGCGACGGGCAGGAACTCGCCCGCCGTCAGGGCTACATTCCGGCGCATCCCGCGGTTGCTCCGCCCGAGGGCTTTCCTGCGCGCGAGTCGCTCCGGCTCATGCCGTTCGATCCGGTCGCGGCGCTGGCCGACGAAGCCGCCAGCCGCAAGCGCTTCGCCGACATCTTCGGCCAGTGACGTTTGCAGGCCGCCCATGACCGTGGCGGCATGACGCTCGCGTCTGAAGAGCGCACCGCCGCCGGCGGGAGCCGTGGCCGCGACGGGGGCCTCGCTCTGGTGCTCTTGGTCCTGGCGGTTGGCCTGTTCGGCATCCTGCCGCTCGGACGGCTGCTGCTCACGGCCGTTGCGCCCGGCGGCACCATCTCGTTCGGCCCGATCGCCGAGCAGTTCGGTAGCCGTGCCGCAGTCCTCGCGACATGGCGCACGCTCGAAACCGCTGGCTGGTCCGCGCTCGGGGCCCTGGCGCTGGGTGGGGCCTTCGCGCTCGTGCTCGCCGTCACGGATGTGCGCGGCAAGCGGCCGCTGGCCTTTCTGTTCGTGTTTTCGCTGATGGTCGCGCCGCAGGTGATCGCGCTGGCCTTTCTCAGCCTGGCGGGAGCTGGCTCGCCCCTTCGAGAAATCCTTGGCCTGTCATTGCCGCCGGGCACGTCCAACCCGCTCTTGGGGCGCGACGGCGTCATCCTTGTCATGGCGCTGCATCACGCGCCGCTGGTCGCGATCACTGTCTGGTCGGGCCTGCGCTATCTGCCGCGTTCGGTCATCGAGGCCGCGGAGATCGATGGCGCCTCCCCGTTGCAGGTCGTGACCCGCGTCATCATGCCGCTGTTGCGCGGCAATCTGGTTGCAGCCGGCCTGCTCGCTTTCGTCGCCGGCGTCGGCAACTTCGGCATTCCTGCGCTGATGGGCATGCCGGTCAACTATCTCACCCTGCCGACGCTGATCTATCGCCGGCTGACGAGCTTCGGGCCCACGGTCCTCGCCGACATGGCGGCGCTGGCGCTCATCGTCGCGCTGATCGCCGGCATCGGCACCGTCACCGGGACCATGCTCATGCGCAGGACCGTCGGCAAGGTCGATCTGGAACAGCGCATGACGCCGTTCGCCCCGCTCGGCCGCTGGCGCGGGCCGATGGAGGCCGCGCTCTGGACCTTGCTCCTCGTCAAGGTCGGGCTGCCTTTCCTGTCCCTGCTGGGCGACGCGCTCAGGCCTGCGCTCGGCGTGCCGCTCGGCCTTGCAACCGTCACTCTCGCGAACTTCGCCGAGGTGCTGCTCCGGCAGGACGTGACGACGCGCGCCTTCCGCAACTCCTTCCTGCTGGCCGGAACGGCCGCGCTGTGCCTGTGCGGCCTGTCGATCATCTTCGCCCATTGCCTCGAGCGCCGGACCCGGCGCCTGCGGCCGGTCATCGAGGCGCTGATCGAGACGCCCTATGCCTTGCCCGGCGTGGTGCTGGCGATCGCCTGCATCCTGCTCTTTCTCAAGCCGCTGCCGCTGCTGGGCGTCAGCCTCTACGGCACGGTCTTCATCATCCTTTTCGCCTACATGGCCCGTTTCCTGGCGCCGGCGCTGAAGCCGACACTCGCTGCGATGGGCCAGATCGAGGCACATCACGAGGACGCCGCCCGGCTCGATGGCGCAAGCTGGTGGCAGTTGATGCGCCATGTCGTCGGGCCGATCCTGATGCCCGCCGCCGCCGCCGGCGCGCTGCTGGTCTTCCTCGTCGCCTTCAACGAACTCACCGTCTCGGCCCTGCTCTGGTCGGCCGGCACCGAGACTCTGGGCGTCGTGCTGTTCAGCCTGAAGGAGGCGGGGCTGGCCGGCGAGGCCGCCGCAGTCGCCATCAGCGCCAGCGCGGTGATCCTCCTGGCCATGATGCTGCTCGACCGGCTGGCTGGCAGGTTGCCGGACGGCGTGTTGCCCTGGCGGATGTAGAGCCTTACTCCGCCGCCAGCGCTGGCGGCTGCGCGGCCTCGCCCTGGAACAAGGCCCGCGCCGCCTTGGCCTCCTTCACGATGAAATCGACTGTCTTGCGCACCCGCGCCACGTCCTTCAGGTCGGCATGTACCACGAGCCAGAAGGAGCGCTGGATCGAGACGGTCTGCGGCAGGACCTGCACCAGTCCCGGCTGGCTCTGGGCCATGAAGCCTGGCAGCACGCAGACGCCGCCGCCGGCCGCCGTCAGCGCCATCTGGGCGTTGAGGTTGGAGGATTGCGTGCGGGCCCGAAGCCCTTTCGAGACCTCGTCGAGATAGTCGAGTTCCGGCGTGAAGATCAGGTCGTCGATGTACCCGATCACGGAATGGGCATGCAGGTCGTCCGGCGCTATCAGTGGCGGAGCCGCAGCGAGGTAGGCCGGTGACGCATAGAGCCCGAGCCGGTAGTCCACCAGCTTGCGCGCCAGGACCTTGCCCTCTTTCGGCGGAGCCAGCGTGATCGCCACATCCGCTTCGCGCTTGGAGAGCGACAGCAGGCGCGGCATGGCGACAAGCTGCAGCTCCAGCGCGGGCGAGGCCGCCATGAACCGCGCCAGCCGCGGCGCCAGGAATGACGTGCCGAAGCCGTCCGGCGCCCCGACCCTGACCACCCCGGACAAGGCCATGTCGGCGCCGCCGATGTCGCTCTGGATCGACAGCGCGTCGGTCTCCATGCTTTCGGCACGCGCCAGCAGGCGTTCCCCATGCGCCGTCAGCGTATAGCCCTGAGGCCGGCGTTCGAACAGCTTGGCCTTGAGCGATGTCTCGAGCGAGGAGATGCGCCGCGACACCGTGGCATGGTCAGCCCCGAGCCGCCGGGCGGCAGATGTCAGCCGGCCGGAGCGCGCGACCGCGAGAAAGAACCTGAGGTCGTCCCAGTCGAAGCGTTCCATGGCCTTTGGCTCCTGCTTTTGCGCACAGGTTGAGGTCATCAATACGCCTAGCGGTGCAGGAATGGCAATGCTAGAGCCTCCATCCACAGAACAAGCTGCTGCTCCGGGAGGACGAATTCCATGATCACCTATGGCCATTTCATTGGCGGCAAGCATGTGGCCGGCACATCCGGACGCTTTGCCGATGTCTACCAGCCGATGGACGGCACAGTGCGCGGCAGGGTCGCGTTGGCATCGGTCGCCGAGCTGACCGCTGCGGTGGCCAACGCGAAGCAGGCGCAGCCCGGCTGGGCCGCGACCAATCCGCAACGCCGTGCCCGCGTCCTGATGAAGTTCCTTGACCTCGTCGCCCAGAACACCAACGAACTCGCCGACATCCTCGCCCGCGAGCATGGCAAGACCATCCCCGACGCCAAGGGCGACATCCAGCGCGGCGTCGAAGTGGTCGAGATGTGTATTGGCGCGCCGCATCTGCTCAAGGGCGAGTACACCGACGCCGCAGGCCCGGGCATCGACATCTACTCGATGCGTCAGCCGCTTGGCGTGGTGGCCGGCATCACCCCGTTCAACTTCCCGGCGATGATTCCGATGTGGAAGCTCGGCCCTGCCATCGCCTGCGGCAACGCCTTCATCCTGAAGCCGTCCGAGCGCGACCCTGGCGTGCCAATGCGCCTCGCCGAACTGATGATCGAGGCTGGCCTGCCGCCGGGCATCCTCAATGTCGTCAACGGCGACAAGGAAAGCGTCGACGCCATCATCGACGATCCAGACATCCAGGCGATCGGCTTCGTCGGCTCGACGCCGATCGGCCAGTACATCTACGGGCGCGGCTGCGCCAACGGCAAGCGCGTGCAGGCGTTCGGCGGGGCCAAGAACCACATGGTGATCATGCCTGACGCCGACATGGACCAGGCGGTCGATGCGCTGATCGGCGCAGGATACGGCGCCGCGGGCGAGCGCTGCATGGCGATCTCGGTGGCGGTGCCGGTTGGCGAGGCCACGGCCAACGAACTGGTCAAGCGCCTGATACCGCGCGTCGAGAGCCTCAAGGTCGGCCCGTCAACCGATGGCAGCGCCGATTTCGGCCCGCTGGTGACCAGGGCGCACCTCGACAAGGTCAAGGGCTATGTCGATCTCGGCATCAAGGAGGGCGCGACGCTCGCCGTCGATGGCCGCAGCTTCAGGATGCAGGGCTACGAGAACGGCTTTTACATGGGCGGCTGCCTGTTCGACCATGTCACCACCGACATGCAGATCTACAAGGAAGAGATCTTCGGACCCGTCCTCTCGGTTGTCCGCGCCAAATCCTATGACGAGGCGCTGAAGATGACGAATGACCATGAATACGGCAACGGCACCGCGATCTTCACCCGCGATGGCGACGCCGCCCGCGATTTTGCCTCAAAGGTTCAGGTCGGCATGGTCGGCGTCAACGTGCCGATCCCGGTTCCGCTGGCCTACCACACCTTCGGCGGCTGGAAGCGCTCGGCCTTCGGCGATCTGAACCAGCATGGGCCGGATGCCTTCCGCTTCTACACCAAGACCAAGACCGTGACGGCGCGCTGGCCTTCCGGGATCAAGGATGGGGCAAGCTTCGTCATCCCGACCATGAACTGAGGACGCAGCGGCGGGAGCGCCCGGCGCTCTCGCAATTGACGTCTGCAGTCCATAAATTGATGTGATGACAATCGCATCAGCTCCGGCTGCAAGTCTTGACGGCAGCAGGCCGCTCCTGCGCTTCGCCGTGCGCGGGATGACCTGCGCATCCTGTGTCGCTCATGTCGAGAAAGCTGTGCGCGCCGTGCCGGGCGTGACGGCGGTGTCCGTCAACCTGCCGCTCGAGCGTGCCGACGTGCAGGTTGACCGGGCCCGGGCCGGCGAGATCGTCGCCGCCATCGCGAGCGAGGGTTACGACGCCCGGCTGGTCAATCAGGATGCTGCGTCCGGCACGGAGCGCGCGCGGCATGCCGCGGAGCAGGACGCCGACACCGGCTCGCTTGGCCGCGCGACCTTGATCGCCGCGCTGCTGACGATCCCGGTCATGGTGCTGGAAATGGGCGGTCATGTCGTCCCGGCGTTCCACCATTGGCAGGCCGAGATGCTGGGCGAGGCCACGCCGCGCTGGGTCGCGCTTGTTCTGGCAACGGCGGTCGTACTGGGGCCGGGCCTTCGCTTTTTCCGCATCGGATTGCCCGCGCTGTTCCGGGGCAGACCTGAAATGAATGCGCTGGTCGCGCTCGGCGCCGGCGCCGCCTATTTCTATTCGGCTGTGGCGACGGTCGCGCCGGGGCTGTTCCCGGAGGGCGCCGCGCATGTCTATTTCGAAAGCGCCGCGACGATCATCACCCTGATCCTGCTCGGCCGCTGGATCGAAGCGAAGAGCAAGGGGCGCACCGGCGCCGCCGTCAACGGGCTTCTGGCGTTGCAGCCGGCGACGGCCACCCGCCTTCGCGACGGCGGGGAAGTCGAGACTCCGATCAACGAGATCATGGTCGGCGATCTGCTTCTGGTCCGGCCCGGCTCCGGCCTGCCGGTCGATGGCGAGGTCGTCGAGGGCGCCTCCTTCGTCAATGAGGCGATGCTGACCGGCGAGGCAACGCCGGTCGCCAAGGCCAAAGGCGATGCGGTGCACGGCGGGTCCGTCAACGGCACCGGAGCGTTGACGGTCCGTGCCACGCGGGTCGGGGAGCAATCGCTCCTGGCGGGCATCATCCGCCTTGTCGAGGAAGCGCAGGGCGACAAGCTCCCGATCCAGGGCCGCATCGACCAGATCACGGCCGTGTTCGTTCCCGTCGTGCTGGCCATCGCGGCACTGACCTTTCTGGCCTGGCTCGCGCTCGGCCCGGCACCGGCCCTGCCGGTGGCGCTCGTCAGCGCCGTTTCTGTGCTGATCATCGCCTGCCCCTGCGCGATGGGCCTTGCCACGCCGATCTCGGTCGTGGTGGCCACCGGGCGCGCGGCGCAGTTCGGAGCGCTCTTCCGAAAGGGCGAAGCGCTCGAACGGCTCGGGACCCTGAAGGTCGCGGCCTTCGACAAGACCGGCACGTTGACGCTCGGCCATCCCGAACTGGTCCATGTCGAGGCGGCTGAGGGACAGAGCGACAGCGACGTCATCCGACTGGCGGCGTCGGTCGAGGTCGGCTCCGAACACCCGATCGCACGGGCCGTCGTCGAGGCGGCAAGGACCCGCGGACTGGAACTGCAGCCCGCCGAGGGCTTCGACGCCGCCATCGGCATGGGAGCCGTCGCCATGATCGGTGGCCGCAGGATCGCGGTCGGCGGCGCGGGTTACATGGCATCGCTCGGGATTGACAGTGCGGCATGGGTTGATCGCATCAAGGAGCGCGCCGCGAAGGGTGAGACCCCCTTCCTTCTGGCCATTGATGGTCTGATCGCGGGCCTGCTGACGGTGGCGGACCCGATCAAGCCGGACGCCGCTGTGATGATTGGACGGCTGAAGGCGCTTGGCCTGACCCCGGTGCTGATCAGCGGGGACCATGCGGTCACGGCGGCGGCGGTGGGCTCGGCGCTCGGAATCGCCGAGGTCGTCGCCAATGTGCTGCCGGCAGGAAAGGTCGACGCCCTTGCCGGCCTCAAGGCCCGGCTCGGCCCGGTCATGTTCGTCGGCGATGGTCTGAACGACGCTCCCGCACTGGCGGCGGCCGATGTCGGGGTTGCGGTGGGCGACGGGACGACGGTCGCCATCGAGAGCGCCGATGTGGTTCTGGTCGGCGGACAGCTTGCCGCGTTGCCGGGGGCCATCGGGCTGTCCCGCGCCACCATGCGCAACATCACCGAAAACCTGATCTGGGCCTTCGGTTACAATGTCGCGCTGATCCCGCTGGCGGCGGGCCTGTTCCGGCCGCTGCTTGGCTGGAGCCTGTCGCCCATGCTGGCGGCCGGCGCAATGGCCTTTTCCAGCATCTTCGTGGTCCTCAACGCCTTGCGCCTGACCCGCTTTGGCGCGACAACAGCGCCTGCGGACGCTGGCGCCGGACCATCCCCTTCCTGACGACAACGAGGAGTTCCGTGATGCCGACGACCCTGAATGTCAGCAACATCCATTGCGGGGCCTGCGCGCGCCGCGTCACGGCGGCCATCGAGAAGGCCGAGCCCGCCGCGCAGCCAAAAGTCGACGTGGCGTCGGGCAAGGTGACGCTTGCCGCTGTCGCGGACATGGCCGCAATCCTCGCGGCGTTGGCCAAGGCGGGCTATCCCGCCAGCGTCAGCCCGTAGCCTGTGCTTCGCGAAGGTCGCCGCTTTCAACGATGACGAGGTCTTGATCGGTCCATGAAGCTGTTTTTCTCGGCGGCCCAGCTCAGCCATCGGCCCCAGCAGTATTTCCGGTTTGGCCGGATCGGTCCTGCTCTCGAGAATCCGAACCGGATGGAGGCCCTCGCCGAAGCCCTTGCCGGGCTGGGGCTGGAACGCGCCGAGCCGTCCGATCACGGACGGGCCCCAATCCTTGCGGTCCATGACTCGGCCTACGTGCAGTTCCTTGAAACGATCTGGGAGATGTGGCGGCAATTGCCCGATGCCGGGCCCGAGGCCTTGCCCAATATCCACCCCTACCGCGGCGCTGGCAGCGACCTTGTCCGCCACGACCGGGCGCGCAACACCGGCCCGATCGGCCTCATCGGCCACCATGTCGGGGACATGTCATGCGCCATCGGCCCCGGAACCTGGAGCGCCGCCTATGCCTCGGCGCAGACGGCCCTGTCGGGGGCGGCCGCCCTGCTCGCGGGTGAACGCCGCGCGCTGGCGCTCTGCCGTCCGCCTGGCCACCATTGCTACCGCGACCGGGCCAACGGCTTCTGCTTCCTGAACAACGCCGCCATCGCGGCAGAAGCCCTGCGCACACGCTTTGCCCGCGTCGCGATTCTGGATTTCGACACCCATCACGGCGATGGCACGCAGGCGATCTTCTATGCGCGCGGGGACATCCTGGTTGCGTCCTGCCACACCGATCCGGCTGACTACTACCCGTTCTTCGCCGGCTTTGCCGATGAGCGCGGCCATGGAGCGGGCGAAGGCGCCAATCTCAACATCCCGCTCAGCCCCGGCGCTGACAATGCCGCCTATCTCGCCGCCATCGAAGGTCTGAGCGATGCGGTGCGGCGCTTCGGGGCCGACGCGCTGATCGTGTCCGCCGGCTGGGATGCCCACAAGGATGATCCGCTGTCGAAGCTGGCCGTCACCTCCGACGCCTTTCCGCGCATCGGCGAAGTGATCGCGCGCCTTGCGCTGCCGACGCTGATCGTTCAGGAGGGCGGCTACTCGCTCGCGGCCATTGCGGATGCGGCGCCATCCTTCACCAGGGCCTTCCTGGCCCATCACCGCTGAGGCTGCCTGCCTGGCATCGCCCGCATGAGGACGACCGATGACGACGTTGCTTGACGGCAAGGCTCTGGCGCAGACCATGCGCGGCGCGCTGAAGGAGGAAGTTGCAGCCTTCACCGCCCGCCACGGCCGGCCACCTGGCCTCGCCGTCGTGCTCGTCGGGCATGACCCGGCCAGCCAGGTCTATGTCGGTTCGAAGGTGAAGCAGACCGAAGAGGTCGGCATGCGCTCGATCGAACACCGGCTGGCGGCGGACACCGGCGAAGCAGCGCTGCTAGCGCTGGTCGACCGCCTCAATGCCGACCCCGAGGTCGACGGCATTCTCGTGCAACTGCCCCTTCCGGTCCAGATCGACGCCGACAAGGTCCTGAACAGGATCGATCCGGCCAAGGATGTCGACGGCTTTCACCCTGTCAACGCCGGCAAGCTGGCGATCGGAGCGCCGGGCCTGGTGCCCTGCACGCCGCTCGGATCGGTGGCGCTGGCGAAGCTGGCGCAGCCCGACCTGTCCGGCCTCCATGCCGTGGTGATCGGCCGCTCGAACATTGTCGGCAAGCCGGTGGCGCAGTTGCTGCTCCAGGAGAACTGTACGGTCACCATCGCGCACTCGCGCACGCGCGACCTGGCCGGACTGTGCCGTACTGCTGATCTTCTGGTGGCGGCCATCGGCCGTCCGCTCTTTGTCACGGCGAACTTCATCAAGCCGGGCGCGATCGTGATAGATGTCGGCATCAACCGGCTCGCGGACGCCGATGGCAAGGGCAAACTGGTCGGCGATGTTGATTTCGCGGCCGCCGCTCCGTTGGCTTCCGCCATCACGCCGGTGCCCGGTGGCGTCGGCCCGATGACGATCGCCTTCCTGCTGTCGAACACGCTGCGCGCCGGCCGCCTGCGGGCAGCCTGAGGGCAACCGGCCCCTGCGGCATGCTGAATCATCCGGACTTGCTCTTTCGCGCGAATCGCCTGTTGAAAATTCAACGTTCCCGGTTCGGACTCTTGTGGGGGAGTCACGGCATCTTGTATGTCCTTGGTCGTTGACCACGACATCTCGTGCGACACCCCAGGCATGTTCGGCATCACCGCCGACGCCAGCCATTGTCTTGGCCGGCGAACCCAATCGGATTCAGCCCTGGAGTCGGACCTGTCGACGGCGACGCAAGCCCTCCAGCCGTGCGGCGGCGGAAGAACCACAGGTGGCAGATGTCTGACGTATCGACCTGGACTGAGGATCGTGTCGAGCTTCTGAAGAAGCTCTGGAACGATGGCCTGAGCGCAAGCCAGATCGCCGGCGAACTCGGCGGCGTGACGCGCAATGCGGTCATCGGCAAGGTCCACCGTTTGGGGCTGTCCGGTCGCGCCAAGACCCAGTCTTCCTCGGCCGGTGCCGCGCGCCCGCGCAAGCCGGCCGCGAGCCGTACGAGCCCTGCCTTCAATGCGGCGGCCCATGTCCGCGGCAATACGGTCCTTGTTCCGCAAATGCGGGCGCAGCCCGAGCAGCGCGTCGAGCAGCGCGCGGAGCTGCTGGACCCGGATGTGGTCGTGCCGTTCTCCGAGCGCGTCACCATCATGGAGCTGAAGGAGAACATGTGCCGCTGGCCCATGGGCGATCCGACCCATGTCGATTTCCGCTTCTGCGGCCTGAAGACCGATTCAGGCGTGCCCTATTGCGGCTATCATTGCCGCATCGCCTACCAGCCCGCCGGGGATCGCCGGCGCGAGCAGGAGCGGCGGGCGCAGCAGCAGGCCAGCCGCGCCTGACCCGGCGCGGCTGCCATCAGGCCCGCGCGAATTTCTCGTCGAGCGAGTAGCCTGCGCCGCGCACGGTCCTGATCGGATCGCGCCCGTCGCCGCCGGACAGGGCCTTGCGCAGCCGTCCGACATGGACGTCTACCGTGCGTTCGTCGATTTCGGCGTCGCGGCCCCAGACGGCGTCGAGCAGTTGGCCGCGCGAATAGACCCGGCCCGGCTTCTCCATGAAGAACTCGAGCAGCCGGAACTCCGTCGGCCCCAGATGCAGTTCGCCGCCGGAGCGCCAGACGCGGCGCGTGGTGCGGTCGAGCCGGATGTCGCCGGCGCCGAGTTCGTCGGCGATCCGCTCCGGATTGACCCGGCGCAGCAGGGCTTTGACGCGTGCCAGCAGTTCCGGCACGGAGAACGGCTTCACCACATAGTCGTCTGCCCCCGTCGACAGGCCGCGCACGCGCTCGGCCTCTTCGCCGCGCGCCGTCAGCATGATCACGGGAATGTTCTCGGTCTCCCGACGCTGGCGCAGGCGCCGGCAAAGCTCGATGCCACTCAGCCCCGGCAGCATCCAGTCGAGCAGGAGCAGGTCGGGTGCTTCTTCCCTGAGCTTCAACTCGGCTTCGTCGCCGCGTCCGCAGACATCGACGCGGTAGCCTTCCGCTTCAAGATTGTAGCGGAGCAGGAGGCTGAGAGGCTCCTCGTCCTCGACGATGAAGATCCGGGCTGACATGGCCATCTGATGGGTCACGCCGCCGCGTCGCTGGGCGAGTCGCCCTTGGGCCGATCAGCCGGCAAGGCCCGCCCGGTAACCACGAAATGCACGGTCTCGGCGATGTTGGTGGTATGGTCGCCGAGCCGTTCGATGTTTTTGGCGCAGAACAGCAGATGCGTGCAGAAGGTGATGTTGCGCGGATCTTCCATCATGTAGGTCAGCAGCTCGCGGAACAGGGAGTTCTCGAGCGCATCGATCTGGCCGTCCCGGCCCCAGACATCGAGCGCGCCCTTGTCATTCGACTGGGCATAGGCATCGAGAACATCCTTGAGCTGCCCCTGCGCCAGCCGGCTGAGGGCCTCGACGCCGGTCATGGCGCGCCCCAGCTGCATGTGCCCCTGCACTTTCAGCGACCGCTTGGCGATGTTCTTGGCGAGATCGCCGATGCGCTCCAGGTCATGCGCGATCCGGATCGAGGCCATGACCTCGCGCAGGTCGTTGGCGACGGGCTGGCGACGCATCAGCATCAGCACGGCGTTGTCCTCGATCTTGCGCTGGAGCTCGTCGAGCTTCGGGTCGGTCGCGATCACCGACTGGGCCCGCTTGGTGTCCTCCCGCACCAGCGCGATCGTGGCGTCCGCCAGCATGCGCTCGCTGAGGCCGCCCATTTCGGCCACAAGCCGCCTGAGCTGGTCGAGTTCCTGATCGAAGGTCTTTGAAATGTGGTCGCTCATGGCATGTGCTCTTTCTGTCGCTGTCTCAAGGGCGATGTGCGGCGACACCTCAGCCGAAGCGGCCGGTCACATAGTCAAGCGTCCGCTTCTGCTCGGGCTCCATGAAGATCTTCGTGGTCGGACCGAATTCGATCAGTTCGCCGAGATACATGAAGGCGGTGTACTGCGAGATGCGGGCGGCCTGCTGCATGTTGTGCGTCACGATCACGATGGAGAAATCGGCGCGCAGCTCCTCGATCAGCTCCTCGATCTTGCCGGTGGAGATCGGGTCGAGCGCCGAGGTGGGTTCGTCGAACAGGATCACGTCCGGCTGCTGGGCGATGGTGCGGGCGATACACATGCGCTGCTGCTGGCCGCCCGAAAGGCCCATGCCCGACTGCTTCAGCTTGTCCTTCACCTCGTCCCAGAGCGCAGCTTTGCGCAAGGCCTGCTCGACGCGGTCATCAAGCTCGGACTTCGAGAGCTTCTCGTAAAGCCGCATGCCGAAGGCGCAGTTGTCATAGATCGACATCGGGAAGGGCGTCGGCTTCTGGAAGACCATGCCGATGCGCGCGCGCAACTCGTTGATGTCGACATTGTCGGAGATGATGTTTCGCCCGTCGAGCATCACCTCGCCGGTGGCGCGCTGCTCGGGGTAGAGGCTGTAGATGCGGTTGAAGACGCGCAGCAGCGTTGACTTGCCGCAGCCGGAAGGGCCGATCATCGCTGTGACCTGACGGTCGAAGAAGTTCATGTTGACGTTCTTCAGCGCGTGGAAGCCGCCATAGTAGAAGTCGAGGTTCTTCACGCCGATGCAGACCTTCGCGTCCTTGTTTGGCGCAGCGGCAGACGGGGCGTCCTGAACAGCCATCTGGGACATGTGATCTGACCTTTCGTTTCGGTGTTCAGAAGGCGGCGCAGCGTCACTTGCGGTTGAGCAGGCTGCGGGCGCCGATGGAGAGCGCGAGAATGGCGGCCGTGATCAGCAGCGCCCCGGCCCAGGCCAGTTGCTGCCAGTTGTCATAGGGCGCCGAGGCAAAGGCGTAGATGGTGACCGGCAGGTTCGAGATGCCGCCCGTCAGGTTCCAGTTGAACCAGAAGGAGTTGTTCAGCGCCGTGAACAGCAGCGGCGCGGTCTCCCCCGCGATGCGCGCGAGCGCAAGCAGGATGCCGGTCACGATGCCCGCTTTCGCGGCGCGCCACGAGATCTGGCGGATGACGATGGAAGGCGGCGCGCCGAGCGCCGCGCCGGCCTCGCGCAGGCTGTTTGGAACCAGCCTGAGCATGTCCTCCGTCGTGCGCACGATCACCGGAAGCGCGATGATCGCGAGCGCGATGCTGCCGGCCCAGCCGGAATAGCCCCGGAACGGCATCACGAGGATGACATAGACGAACAGGCCGATCAGGATCGACGGTGCCGACAGCAGGATGTCGTTGATGAAGCGCACGAGGTCGGCGAGCTTCGAGCCCTTGCCATATTCGGCCAGATAGGTCCCCGCCATGACGCCGATCGGCGTGGCGATCGCGATGCCCAGGAAGGTGAGGACGATCGAGCCGACGATGGCGTTCAGCAGACCGCCACCCGCCGTTCCGGGCCCCGGCGTGATCTTGGTGAACAGGTCGAGGCTGATGCCCTGCCCGCCTTTCCAGATCAGCATGCCAAGGATCCAGAACAGGACGAATACCGCCAGCATGGTCGATACCGTGGCGAACACGCGCAGCACCTTGTCGCTGATCCGGCGGGACTGGCGCACCCGGCCCCATTTGACCTGGCCCTGCGGCGCGGCATTGGCGGTGGTGTCGGACATGGGTCGGGCTCCGATCAATACTGCTTGACGCGCGAGACGAGGATGCGGGCGATGACCAGCACCACGAAGGTGACGAAGAACAGCACGCAGCCGAGCCCGATCAGCGCGTTCATCTGCATGCCGAGCGCTTCGTTGAACTCGCTGGCGATGCGGGAGGCGATGGTTGAGCCCGGGTCCATGATCGAGGCCGACAGCCGGTTGGCGTTGCCGATCACGAAGGTGACCGCCATGGTCTCGCCAAGCGCACGGCCAAGCCCGAGCATGACAGCGCCCACGATAGACACCCCGGCCTGCGGCAAGAGCACGTGGCGAACCACCTCCCAGGTGGTGCAGCCGATGCCGTAGGCGCTCTCGCGCAGCACGGTCGGAATCTGGTCGAGCATGTCGCGGGTCAGAGAGGCGATGAACGGCACGATCATGAACGCGAGGATAATGCCGGCGCTGAGAATGCCGAGGCCGGACGGTGAGCGCGCATACAGGATGGTGCCGACAATCGGCATGCCCTCGACGACCTGGCTGACCGGAACCTGGAAATAGGCGGCGAACAGCGGCACGAAGACGAACAGGCCCCACATGCCGTAAATGATGCTTGGGACGGCCGCGAGCAGTTCGACAGCGGTCCCGACCGGGCGCTTGAACCAGGCGGGGGCAAGCTGCGTCAGGTAAATAGCAGTGCCGATGGACAGTGGCACGCCGATGACCATGGCGATCAGGGCCGTGGAGAGCGTGCCGACAATGGCGGGCAAGCCACCATATCTGTCGTTCATCGTGTCCCATTGCGTGCCAGTGAGAAACCCGAAGCCGAACTCGCGGAAAGCGGGCCAGCCGCCATAGATCATGGAGGCCATGATACCGGCGAGCAGCACCAGCACGGTGATGGCTGCGGCCTTGCTCAAGGCGGCGAAGATGGGATCAAAGCCGAACGGATTGGCCTTGCGCGTCACCTTGGTCGCATTCTGGTAGGTGCGCTCGTAGACGGCAACCATGCTCAAACTCCGGTCGGACCACAACGTTCGGAAAGGTTGACGCGGGGCATGCAGAGTGCCGCCCCGCTTCGATGTTCGATCACCTCAATCTCAGAAGAGCGACTTGCCGGTGTTGTCGACAATGCCCTTCCACGAGGCGCGGACCTGCGCCTTCACGGGTGCCGGCATCGGCACATATTCCAGATCAAGCGCAAGCTTGTCCCCGTTGGTGAAGGCCCAATCGAAGAACTTGAGCGCGGCAGCGGATTTGGCTGGATCGGCGGGCTTGGCGTACATCAGGATGAAGGTTGCCGAAACGATCGGCCAGGCGGTCGGAGCGGCCTGATTGTTCAGGCTGATGCCAAAGCCGGGAGCCGCCGACCAGTCAGCAGCAGCAGCGGCGGCCTGGAAGGAGGTGTCATCCGGCACCGGGAAGTTCCCGGCCCTGTTCTGGACCAGAGCATAGGAAAGATTGTTCTGCTTGGCATAGGCGTATTCGACATAGCCGATCGAGTTGGCGATCTGGCGAACGGTGCCCGACACGCCTTCATTGCCACGACCACCGACGCCGACTGGCCACTGGACCGACGTGTTCGTGCCGATCTTTGACTTCCACTCGTCAGACACCAGGCTGAGATACTCGGTCCAGACAAAGGTGGTGCCGGAACCATCCGAGCGGTAGACCACGTTGATGGTCGCGTCTGGCAGGGTCACGCCGGGGTTGAGCGCCGCGATCTTGGGATCGTTCCACTTCTTGACGCTGCCAAGAAAGATGTCCGCAAGGAGCGGTCCGGTCAGCTTCAGGCCGCGCTGGCCGATGCCGGCAACGTTGAGGGCCGGCACAACGCCGCCCATCACCATCGGAAACTGGATCATGCCGTCGCGGGTCAGCTCATCGCCCTTGACCGGGGCGTCGGTGGCGCCGAAATCGACGGTCCTGGCACGGATCTGGCGAATGCCGCCGCCCGAACCGATGGACTGGTAGTTGAGGCCGACGCCGGAGGCAGCCTTGTAGGCTTCAGCCCACTTGGCGTAGATCGGGAAGGGGAAGGTGGCGCCGGCGCCGGTGATGTCGGCGGCCTTCGCAGGGGAAAGGCTGAGAGCCGCGAAGGCAGCCGCAGTGATCGCAAAATTGCGCATGGGAAAGATCCTCGTGTCATGCTCGACTGCGCCCACTCACACGAGTTCTATGACATCTGTGTGACAGTCTTGTCATGATTGGCTGACGGATGCGGAATCCGCCCGACGGGGCTGCTCAGGCCGGAAACACCACCCGGAAGGTGGCGCCATCACCCGGAACGCTTTCGATTTCGAGGCGGGCGCGGTGGCGGACGACCAGATGCTTGACGATGGCGAGGCCGAGTCCCGTGCCGCCGACCTCCCGGCTGTGCGACAGATCGGCGCGGTAGAACCGTTCGGTCAGGCGGGGGATATGCTCCGGCGCGATGCCCGGCCCGTGGTCACGGACGCTGAGTGCAACCTGTCCGGGCTCCGTTTCCATGACAGCGATCCGGACACGCCCCCCCTCCCTGCCATAGCGGATGCCGTTCTCCACAAGGTTTTCGACCAGCCGGAGCAGGTCGTCGCGATCACCTTTGATGATGGCCGGGCGGGGCGGCAGGCTGACCTCGAGGATCACGCCGCGTTCCTTGGCCGAGAGGCTGAGCGAGTCGATGATCTCGCGGACGATTGATGTGAGGTCGATCGGCGATGTCGGTTGCTGGTGCGCGCGCAGTTCGGCCCGCGACAGCGACAGCAGGTCGTCGATCAGGCGCGACATGCGTCCCGCCTGCTCCCGCATGATAGGCAGGAAGCGCTCGCGCGCCTTCTGGTCTTCGCGGGCAGGGCCTTGCAGGGTCTCGATGAAGCCAAGCAGCGAGGCGAGCGGCGTGCGCAGTTCGTGGCTGGCATTGGCGATGAAGTCGACGCGCATCCGCTCGGTTGCCCGCTGCTCGGTCAGGTCCTCGAACACGGCCATCACCAGCCCCCGGCGATCGGATGCGGACGGCACCGGGTTGACATGGACCCTGAGCGCCCGGTCGAGCGCCGCGCTTTCGATCAGCATGATGACCCGCGACGTCCGGTCGGCCATGGTCAGCGTCACGGCCTCGAGGAAGTCGGGATCGCGGATGGCCAGCGAAACCGGCCTGCCGTAGGCAATGCCGGGAAAGATCCGCTGGGCGCTCGCGGACGATCCGATCACCATTGCGTTGGCATCGGTGACGATCAGCGGCAGCGCGAAGGCGTCGATCAGGGCCGGATCGATCTGCTGGGCGGCCGTCGTGGCCGGTTCGCCCGAGGCCGCCGGCTCGACGGACGGCGCCGTGGCGGGGCCGCCCTCCGGGGTGACGCGGCTCCGCCAGAGCAGCGCGCAAAGAGCGAACGTCGACAGTGCAGGCAGCGCCGACCACGACAGCGACTGGCCGGTCGCCGCCAGAGCCACCATGGCTGCGAGCCCTGCCCCGACCGCCGGAATCCAGGCTTTATGCGAAGCGGGCGGCGCACGGTCGGGGGCATCTGTCATGGCAGCCTCGCACCTTCGCAAATCAGGGCAACCACCCTTGCGCTGTGAGATGTAGGCGGCGCCCGGCCTCTGCCGCAAGGGCGCATGTTCGCACGGCTCCCTCTCGCCAGGGTCGCAGCTCTCAGCCGCCCCTGCGGGCGCCGGCGAAACCTCTGGCTGCTTGGGGCGGGCGTGATATGATTTTGCTTTGCCACCACAGGAACTGCCCGTCATGGCCACCAAGAAGACGTCCATCCAGACCAAGACCGAGAAGGCGATGGAGGCCTTTGACATCAAGGATCCGCAGCTGCCGGTTGAGATCGATCACGCGGCGTTCGGCAGCGGCGACTTTCCCTACGACAAGAAAATGAAGCGCAAGCGCTACGAGGCTGAACTGGAGCTTCTGCAGATCGAGCTGCAGAAGCTCCAGAATTGGGTGAAGGAGAGCGGCGCGCGCGTGATCATCGTGCTGGAGGGCCGCGACGCCGCCGGCAAGGGCGGCACGATTCATCGCTTCAACCAGCATCTGAATCCGCGCGGCGCCAGGGTCGTGGCGTTGTCCAAGCCATCCGACATCGAGAAGGGCCAATGGTACTTCCAGCGTTATGCCGCGCAGATGCCGACGCGCGGCGAGATCGTGTTCTTCGACCGCTCCTGGTACAACCGCGCGATGGTCGAGCCGGTGATGGGCTTCTGCACCCCGGCCGAACATGACAGCTTCCTCACCGATGCGCCCGTCTTCGAGGGCATCCTGGTGCGGGACGGCATCCATGTCTTCAAGCTGTTCCTGACGATTGGCGCCGAGATGCAGATGAAGCGGCTGCATGCCCGCTATCATGATCCGCTGAAGCGCTGGAAACTGTCCCCGATCGATTTCGAGGCGATCACCCGCTTCGGGGCGTATTCTGCGGCGATCGAGACCATGCTGGCGCGCACCAGCAGCGATGAGGCGCCGTGGACCGTCATCAGGGCCAACGACAAGTACCGCACGCGCCTGAACGCGATCCGCCACGTCCTCAACGCGTTGCCCTATGCCCAGAAGGATGAGGCGGCGCTCAAGTCCGCGGACAGCAGGATTGTGCTCAGCGCCGCGCGTTTTCTCAAGCGCGGCGGCGAGGAGTGAGCGTCAGCGCGGCCGTGCGCTGAGCCGCTTGCTCACCTCGTAAAGCCCGAGCAGCATGAGGGCGAGGACGAAGGGTGCGATGTAGTAGATCAGCCGGAACAGCAGCAGCGCGCTGAGCACCGGCTCGCGCGGCAGGTGCGCCAGTCCGATCAGCATGACCGCCTCGAACGCCCCGACGCCGCCGGGAAGATGGCTGGCGATGCCGACCACGCAGGCGAAGACGTAGATGGCGAGGAAAGCCTCGTAGGCGAGGCCGTGCCCCGCCGGAAGCAGCACATACAGCACAGCCGCCGCAGCGCAGACATCTGCGGCCCCGATCAGGATCTGCCCGAAACTCATCCACGCTCCCGGCATCTCCAGCCGCCAGCCGCGCACCTCGATGGCGCGCTCGCCGCCCGCGACCCAGATCAGGTAGCCGATCACGATGGCGAGGATGGCCGCCCCGATGCCTTGCATGATGGGCGCGGTTGTCCGGGCCAGACCGGCAAGGCTGTCGGCGGAGTAGGCCAGGGCGACGCCGAGCACGGCCGCCATCCCGAGCCAGAAGGTCAACCCGACGATGACCGTGATCTTGGCGACCTCGGCAGTGCGCACGCCCCGGCCCGAATAGATCCAGTAGCGGACGGTGCCGGCCGTCACGAGGGGAAAGCCCAGTGTGAACGAGATGGAGAAGCTCGTGTACGATCCAAGCGCCGTGGTGCGGTAGGGGATCGAAAGGCCGAGCCGCTTCAGCGCCAGAGCGTCGTAGAAGGTGAGCAGAAGATAGCTCAGCACTGTGAAGCCGAAGGCGAGCAGCAGCTTGTCGCGGCCGGTCTCGGCCAGCGCGGCCAGGACCTTGGCGCTGTCGATCTCCTGCAGGATGACATAGAGGACCGCGATCGAGACCACGAAGATCGTGACGCTCGCAGCCGGCCCCAGCCACCACCATCGGCCCCTCGCCTGCGGCGTCACCGTTCACCCATCCTGATTGCGCCAATCCAGCCTGCCGGCCACCGGCCGCCGATGGCCCGCCCGGCGTCGGAGCGACGCAGGGGTCATGCCTTCTTACGGTAGACCAGCAATGTCTTGAAGAGGCCAACCTTCTCGACAGGGCGGGATTTTTCGAGCGCCGCGATGACCGGCTTCGCCGTCTCGAAGGCGAATGAGCCGGTGTAGAACAGCACATGGCCGCCCGGATCGAGCTGATCCACGAACAGCTCCATCACCTCAAGGTCGGTGAGCGCGCCATAGGCGTCGTTCTTCTCGCTGCGGAACTCGCAGGAATGGAACAGCGTGACGACATCGAAACGGGGCAGGAGCTTCGCATTGGTGGTGTAGATGTCGCCGAAGTAGCAGGTGTAGCTGTGCAGCAGCTCGGGCTGCTCCTTGGCCAGCTTCATGAAGGCGTCGTAGTCCGGCGACGAGGCGTTGATCGACAGGACCGCGTTGTTCAGCTCCGGTTCGGCACAGCGGATGCCGACATAGTGATGGCCGCCGGAGCCGAAATGAAAGATCGTCTTGCCGGTGATGGCGTTCTCTTCCAGCCATTCGACGAAGTGGACATCGCAGGGGCATTCCGCCACGCGCAGGCCCCAGTAGCCGTCCCAGTCATTCAGTCTCATCGTTCTCTCCATCATGACGCGGCCCTCAGTCTCGCTGACAGGGGCGGCGCGGAAAACAGCTCATGCAACGGGTTTGCGCCGGGCCCGGCGGGGCGGCAGCGTCAGGACATCCAGTCCGGCCGGCGCCGCAAGCACGGCGGCGGGCGATCCGAGCACAGTGTCGGCGGCGGCTGCGAGCACGGCGGAGCTGCCGGCCGTCACGATCATCGCCTTGGGCAGGCTGGCGCGCAGATCGGCAAAGAGCGCTGCGGCATCCGCCTCGTCGAGCGCATGCAGGGCGTCGTCGATCAGCACGATGTCGGGTTGCGCCAGATGGATCCGCGCCAGCGCCAGACGCTGGCGCTCGGCTTCGGTCAGAACCCTGTCCCAGTCGGCCGTGTCGGACAGCAGGTTCGACAGGCGTCCGAGGCCGACGCGGGCCAGCGCCGCTGTCTGGGCTGCCTCGTCGCCGCCCGGACCCGACAGGATGTCCGACAGCGGGCTCTCCGCCCAGCGCATGCGGCGCGCGGCGGCGGCGATGCTGGCCTCCGGCGCGCGGGCGACCACGCCGCTGCCCCAGCTCCACTGGTCTGCGATCGCCCGCAAGGCGGCGCTGGCCGCCTCGCTGCTGAGATTGCCGAGATGCAGGCTCTGGCCCGAACGAAGCTCGAAGGAGAGCGGCGTCGTGATCGCATGGCCGTCCCGGTCCCTCAGCACCAGCTCATGGGCTGCAAGGATGCCGGGCGCTCCGGCCATCTGCCGCGGTCCGCCGACCACCTCGGCCGGCAGCGCTTCGAGTGCTTCGATCGACTGGGCGAGATCGTTGACGCGCCGCGCGGAGGCCAGCCATTCGGCGATGCGCATGAAGTTCTCGACGATCCAGTTGAAGGCGATCTGAACCTGCACGAAGGCCGCCGCAACCTGCATCACGCCGCCGAGGCTGAGCTCGCCCGACATGTATTTCGGGGCCGCGAGCAGCAGCGGAATCACGGGGACAAGCGCGCCATTGCTGTTGGTGATCCAGGTCAGCTTGACCCGCTCCTTGATCACCGCCAGCCAGCGCTGCGCCAAGGTGTCATAGGTCGCGCCGATGGCGCGGCGCTCGCTGTGCTGGCCGCCGCCGATGGCGATGGCGTCGGCTGAATCGCGCAGGCGCATCAGCCCGAAGCGGAATTTCGCCTCGGACTCGTTGCGTCGGGCATAGCGCCGGGGCAGGTGCCGGCCGACCAGCAGCATGAGCGAGGAGATCGAGATGCCGTAGGCGACCGCCGCCAGCACGAGATAGGCTGGAATCGTGAACGCGCCCGCGCCGCTGCCGATGGTCAGGCCCCCGCCGATGCTCCACAGGATGCCGACGAAGGTGATCACCGTGATCACCGCCGCCAGAAGGCCGATGGCGAAATCGACGAGCGGTTCGGTGGCCCAGCGCACGTCGTCGGCGATGCGGTATTCCGGATTGGCCGGTTCAAGGCCGGCGGGTGACAGGCGCTGGAAGCGCCGCCGTGCCACCCACATGTCGATCAGCTTCGCCGACAGCCATTGCCGCCAGTACACCTGCAGGGTCTCGCGCGTCTTCAGGATCATCACGCCGACGCCCGAGACGACCACGACGATCAGCGGAAAGGCCAGGATGGCCATCCCGGCGGTGGCGCTGTCCTTCTTCTCGAGCGCGTTGAAGAACCAGCCGTGCCAGGCGTTGACGCCGACATTGACCCCGACATTGAGCAGGATCATGGTTCCAAGAGCGAGGGTCCAGAACCAGGCCCTGCGCCTGGTCGGGCCCGACCACCAGCCGCGGGACAGCGCGAAAAAGACGCGCGCAGCCGCAAGATCATTGGCCATGCCGGTGGGCTTGTCGTGAGGGAGGGTCGACGTGGCGTCACTCATGGGGCGTCTCGTCCGGGTCGCTGGCACTTCTCGAGCGAACCCTGACGGCCAACGACGCTCTCATGCTCGTCAAGACAGGACACGCAAACTCTGTTTTTTCTGTTAGCCAGCCTTCGGTGAACTCCGGCTGAACGTTCGCCAAACACCGAGCAAGGCTCATGCCGCAGAGAACGCGGGCAGCAGACGTTCCTGCCCTGTTCTTGCCTGCGCCGCGCCGCCGCCCTAAATCAGGTCAGGCAGTTCGATCGAAGCGCGCAGGGCGCTGTCTTGGAGCGTTTCGGATCATGGTGACACGGGTCGCGACGGTGGCGTTCGAAGGCATCGAGGCGCGCGCCGTCGATGTTCAGGTGCAGGTCAGCCCGGGCGGCGTGAACTTCGTCCTTGTCGGCCTGGGCGACAAGGCTGTCGCGGAGAGCAAGGAACGCGTGCGCTCGGCGCTGATCGCCTCCGGGCTCGCGTTGCCCAACAAGCGGCTGACCGTCAACCTCGCACCGGCGGACATGCCCAAGGAAGGCAGCCACTATGATCTGCCGATCGCGCTTGGCATCATGTCCGCGATCGGCGCGATCCCGGCCGACGCGCTCGGCGGCTACACGGTTCTCGGCGAACTTGCGCTCGACGGCGCCATCAGCACCGTCACGGGCGTGCTGCCGGCCGCTGTCGCAGCCAATGCGCGCGGTCATGGCCTGATCTGCCCGGCCGCCTGCGGGGCGGAGGCGGCCTGGGCCTCGGCCGAGCTTGAGGTTCTCGCGCCGCAGACCCTGATCCAGCTGGCCAACCACATGCGCGGCATCCAGTTGATGGCGAAGCCGGTCGCGGCGATGGCGACGATGCCGCCGAACCTGCCGGATCTACGCGACATCAAGGGTCAGGACATGGCCAAGCGCGTGCTGGAGATCGCGGCCGCCGGCGGCCATGCCCTCCTCATGAACGGGCCGCCGGGCGCCGGCAAATCGATGCTGGCGAGCCGCCTGCCGTCGATCCTGCCGCCGCTTGCCCCGCGTGAACTGCTCGATGTCTCGATGGTGCATTCCGTCGCTGGGCTGATCGAGAACGGCGCGCTGACCGATCGGCGCCCTTTCCGGGCGCCGCATCACTCCGCCTCGATGGCGGCGCTGGTGGGCGGCGGCCTGCAGGCCAAGCCCGGCGAGGTCTCGCTGGCGCACCGGGGCGTGCTGTTTCTCGATGAACTGCCCGAATTCCAGCCCCAGGTGCTGGACGCGCTGCGCCAGCCGATCGAGACCGGCGAGGTGCTGATCAGCCGCGCCAACCACCGCGTGACCTACCCGGCCCGCTTCCAGCTGGTGGCCGCCATGAACCCGTGCCGCTGCGGACGCGCGACCGAACCCGGCTTCGCCTGCAAGCGCCAGCCCAACGAGCGTTGCATGGCCCAGTATCTGGCGCGCATTTCCGGACCCCTGATGGACCGCATCGATCTGGCGATCGACGTGCCCGCCGTCAGCGCCGCCGACCTGACCCTTCCGGCTCCGGCCGAGGGCTCCGCCGAGGTCGCCGTTCGTGTTGCCGCAGCGCGCCTGCGCCAGCGCGACCGCTATGACGCCCTCGGCATGCCCGCGGTCATGACCAATGCCGCCGCCCCACCGCAGGTGCTGGACGACGTCGTCAGGCCGGACGCCTCGGGTCTGAAACTGCTGCGTGATGCGGCGGACGCCATGAAGCTCACGGCCCGCGGCTACCATCGGGTGCTCAAGGTGGCGCGGACGCTGGCTGATCTCGACGGCGAGGACAAGGTCGCGCGGCTTCATCTCGCCGAGGCCTTGTCCTACCGCAGCCGGGTGAGCGACAGCGTCTGACGCCGGTTGCAAACTCCGGGTTGTTTTGTCAATCGTACAGGCATGATCGTGATGTCCGTCGTGCTGCCCAGCCTTTCCCGACCCGCGCCCTGCAGCATCGGGAGCGGGCGGTGAGCGTCGCCTATGCGCCCAAGGGTCTGATCGGGGTCTTCACACCCCAGGCCAACACCACGGTCGAGCCGGAAATGGCGATCCTGACCCCGCCCGGCTATGCCGTCATCAACGCCCGCATGACCAGTGGAAGGCCAACGATCTCGGAGCGGCTGCTGGATTACATGGACCAGTTTCCCGCAATCCTGTCCCAGTTCGCCAATGCGCCCGTGGATGTCGTCGCGCTTGCCTGCACAGGGTCGTCCTATCTCATCGGCGTGGAGCGCGAGGACGCCTTGCTGGCCGGCATCAGTGCTGCAACCGGCGTGCCGGCCCTGTCCGGCGCGAGCGCCTCGGTGGACGCGCTGAACCGCCTTGGCGCACGGCGGATCGCGCTGGTCTCGCCCTACAACTCCGCGCTTGATCAGGAGAGCGCAGGCTACTGGACGTCCCGCGGCTTCGAGGTTGTGGCCGAGGTCAGCGCCTATCGCGAAACGAGCGCCTTTCACCCCATCTATTCGCTCTCCGCCGGGGCAGCGGATGAGGCGCTGGCCGGTCTGAGCGACGCCGATGTCGATGCGGTCCTGATGCTGGGCACCGGCATGCCGACCCTGCAGTCGATCGCCAACCATCCCACAATCGGCAGGGCGCCGGTGCTCTCCTGCATGCTCTGCGTCGCCTGGCGTGCCGTGGCCTTCCGCGATCCGTCGGTGGATACGCCAGAGGCCCTGCGCGCCTGGACGCGCGGCGCCCATTGGAAGGACCAACTCGCCCGCACGAGCGGATCGTGATGGACCGCACCGCGAGCAATGGCGGGGTCTATGGCCCTTTGCTTGGCCTGATCACGCCGATGGGCAATCCCTGCGCGGGATCGACCGCTTGTTCCCGGCTGATGCGGCCGCCCGCCTCGACGACGCCGGCGCAGATCCCGTCCTGATCGGCTGTACGGGCCTGCCGGGCCTGCCCTTTGTTGTCGCGCAGCAGCTTGGCAAACCGGTGTTCTCGTCCAATATGGTTCTCGCGTTCGCCTTGTCGTCGGCGCACATGGATGAGGCCGGCCGCGTCGAGGGTTTCCGGCGCATCCTGTCGCCGGTGCGCGCTGGGGCGACGCCTCGCCCTGTGGAGACCGGACTGAATGGACCATGTGCCGATGACAGCCGCGCAGCCCGCCATCGTCCTGTCCGGAATCGAGAAATGGTATGGCACGCGGGACCGGCCCGTCCACGCCCTGTCGCCCACTGATCTGAGCGTGGCGGAGGGTGAGTTCGTCGTGCTTCTGGGACCGTCCGGCTGCGGCAAGACCACGCTGCTGCGCATGGTCGGCGGGCTGATCGCCCCGACCTCCGGCCGCCTAATGGTGGAGGGGCAGCTGCTCTGGCGGGGTGAGCAGCGTCGGCCCGAGGCGGTGTCCGAGCTTGGCATGGTGTTTCAGGACGCGAACCTGTTTCCCTGGCTCAGCATCGAGGACAACATCGCGCTGCCGCTCGAACTGAAAGGGATGGTGCGGGCCGAGCGCCGGGCGAAGGCTCATGAATTGTGCCGTCTGGTCGGCATCGGCGGCTTCGAACGGCGCTGGCCGCGCGAACTGTCAGGCGGGATGCGCCAGCGCGCGGCGATTGCGCGGGCCTTGTCCTATGATCCGAAGATCCTGTTGATGGATGAGCCCTTCGGAGCGCTCGACGCCATGACGCGGGACGCCATGAACCTCGAATTGCAGCGCATCTGGATGGACACCGGCAAGACCATCATCCTGGTCACCCATTCGATCTCGGAAGCGGTCTTCCTGGCCGACCGGATCGTGCTGCTGTCGCCCCGCCCCGGCAGGATCGACACCATCATGGATGTGCCGATTCCCAGGCCGCGCCGCTCGGAAGTGCAGTCGGCAGCTGTCTTCCAGGACATCGCGCTGGCGCTGCGCCAGCGCCTTGCCGCCATCTCGTGAGACGCGCATGCGGGATGGGGTGGAGCGTGTGCCACAGGGGCGATGCCATGAGTGACCTCCATGAGTGACCTTGCGCCGGTCGGAACGCCGCCCTCTGACGCTCTCGCCCGCCGCCGCGGCATGCGCGAAGGCCTGCTGCCGTGGATCACAACCCCGATCCTGCTCGCGGCGCTGATCGGGCTCTGGCATGTCTACGTCAAATGGTCGGGCATATCGCACTTCATCCTGCCGGCGCCCGCCGATGTCTGGACCGAGTGGCTTCGTCTGATGACCAACCCGCGTGGCTGGAACCACACCTACTGGACGCTGTACGCGACGCTGGCGGGCTTTGGCTGGGCCATCATCATCGGGGTCGGCCTCGGCGTCGCCATCGCCCGCGTCCGCTGGCTTGAGTTGACGCTCAATCCGTTCATCGTGGCGACGCAGGTGATTCCGAAAGTGGCGCTGGTGCCGCTGTTCGTGGTCTGGTTCGGCTTCGGCGTCACCTCCAAGGTGATCGTCGCCGCCGTGCTCGCCTTCTTCCCGATCCTGACCAACACGGTCCTCGGGGTGAAGTCGATCGATGAGGGCCATCGCGACGTGATGACCTCGCTGAATGCGACGCGCTGGCAGATTTTCCGCCGCCTCGAACTGCCCTCAGCCCTGCCTTACATCATCACCGGCCTTGAGGTCGGCATCGTGCTGGCGATCATCGGCGCGATCGTGGGCGAATATCTGGGCGGCAATCTCGGCCTCGGCCGCATGCTGATCGAACGCATGAACGCGTTTGAGATGGACGAGATGTTCGCCATCCTGATCCATATGTCGATGCTCGGCTTCCTGCTTTATTGGTCCATCGGCATCCTGCGCAGGCTGCTGATCCCCTGGCATGGCAGCGCCAGGCGCTGAGACAGCGCCCCGCGGTCGGCACCAATCAGGCGATCGCGGCGGCGAGCCTGAGACCCTCGATCATCGATGATTTCAGCAGATGGGCCCGCATGCTCTCGCGGTCCGCCGTGACGGCTTGCAGGCGCGCAAGCGTCTCGCGGCGCCGGGCCGGGTCCTTCTCCCGCATGGTGCTGCGGTTCCGGTCGGCCTGCGCCAGGATCTGCTCGGCGGCGATCGGGCGGCGCTGGCGCTCATAGCGCGCCAGATCGTCGAGCGGGCGATCGCGCTGAAGGATGCCGGTCAAGGCCTCCGAGAGCGCGAATGCATCATGAAGGCCGCCATTGAGACCCATCCCGCCCGCAGGCGAATTGAGATGCGCGGCATCGCCCGCCAGCACGGCCCTGTCCTTCACATAGGTCGACACGATCCGCTGATGCACGCGGTACGGCCTTGACTCGAGCACCTCGTGCGGCTGGTCGGTCGGCACGATGACCTGCAGCGACTGGTTGATCATTTCGTCCGAGAGCTGCTCCTCGACGCTGAGGTCCTCGCGCGGATAGATCGAGACGCGCCAGCGGCCCGGGACCTTGAGCAGCGAGAAGTTTCCCCCATCCTTCCAGCAGTAGGACACATTCGAGAGGCCCTCCAGGTGATCCTCGAACGGAAACCGCGTGGTCACCAGCAAGGTGGTTTCGGGATAGGTTTGTCCCTCGAAGGAAAGGTCGAGCCCCTTGCGGACGGCCGAGCGGGCGCCGTCGCAACCCACGAGCATCCGGGATCTGACGGTCCGGATACGGCCCGCATGCTCGACTGTCGCCGCAACGCCGTTGCTCCCCTGGGCAAAGGCCACCAGTGACGTGCCGAACGACAGCTGCGCCCCGGGCAAGGCCGCGAGCCGGACGAGCAGGGCCTCGGACAGTTTCCACTGTTCGCATTGCAGCCTGTAAGGGTGTTTGGTGTCGCCCGCGAGCACGCCCATGTCAAAGACGGCGCGGTCTCCAGCCGGATGCATCCGGATCTGCCAGTTCGGGCAGATCAGGCCCTTGTCCAGCAACTCCGCCGTGATGCCGAGCGGATCGAGCATGTCGAGCGTCGGCGGATGGAAGGTCGATGCGCGCAGCTCGCGGGTGATGGCGGCCTCCGCCTCGACGACATGGACATGCATGCCCTTCGAGGCCAGCAGATAGGCAAGGCATAAACCGACCGGCCCGCCGCCGCAGATCAGCACGTCGCAGTCCAGCGACGCCCCCGCACCGGGCGCGATCAGGTCGGTCGCCGGATCCCCTGCCTGCATGATTTGACTTCTCCATCTTGACTTGTCTTATTCATACGACAACCCTCAACCCTGTCCAGCGAATGCAGATCGGAAGAAGCTGATGTCGTCTCCGGATTTTTCCCTCGCTCCCGGACGAAGGGTCCTTGTGACAGGAGCCGGCGGCGGCATCGGACGGGCCGTGGTGGCCGCGCTCCGGGCCGGCGGAGCCGAGGTTGTCGCGCTTGATCTGGCCCGCGTCCTGAACGCCCATCCGTTGCCGGGGGATGTCGCTGCGTTTGCCTGCGACCTCACTGACGAGGCCGATGTCGCCCGCGCCTTCGGCGAGATTGGCAAGCGCTGGTCCGCTCTTGACGGGATGGTGGCCCTGGCCGGCTTCGCCCGCCCGCGCGCGTCGCTCACCGAGACAAGCCATGCCGCCTGGAGCGATGTGCTCGACGGCAATCTCAACAGCACCGTGCTGGCCCTGAAGGCGGCATTGCCGCTGCTGCGCCAGGGGCGCGAGCCGGCCATCGTGACCATGGCGTCCGGTCTCGCCGTGAAGGCCGCGCCCGGCTATGGCGCCTATGGCGTGTCCAAGGCCGGGGTCATCGCCCTGACCAAGCTGCTGGCGGCTGAGGAAGCGCCTGTCATCCGTGTCAACGTGGTCGCGCCCTCGGCTGTCGACACGCCCTTCCTGCGCGGCGGTACTGCCCATGGCGATCCGTCGCAGCCGCTGCGTCTCGATGTGGCCAGCTATGTCCAGTCGATCCCGCTGGGCCGACTGGCCGATGCCGACGACATCGCCGGCCCGATTCTGTTTCTGTTGTCGCCGGCGGCGCGCTACATCACCGGCCAGACCCTTCACATCAATGGCGGCAGCCTGATGCCGTGAACGTCCATTGGCGGCAGGATGGCCTGACGCGATCATCGGATTTGGAGCCGGAACGGCCACGGGAGGACTGCCATGACGTTGCACAGTTTCTGGATGACCCGCCGCTCCGCGCTGTCGGGCCTTGCGGCCGGCAGCGCAGCCGCCGTGATCGGCGCACCGGCGCTGCGGGCCCAGGCGCGCGAGCCGCTCGCGGTGATGACCCCGTTCGGCTTCATCCCCGACTTCATCGAGATGATGAACGCTGTCTCGGGCGGCCACTACACCCGGCATGGCTTTGACGCCAAGCTGCTTGGCGCCGCCGGAACGGCGCAGGCCCTGCAGCAGCTGGCGGCGGGACAGGTGCAGTTCATCCGGGCGGCCTCGATCGACATGATTCGCGCCGCGGCCCAGGGCGTCCCGGTGGTCGCCGTCGCCACCAGCCATCAGGGCTCGACCTTTCACATGATCAGCCCGAAGGAGAAGCCTATCACCCGGGCCGAGGACCTGAAGGGCAAGACGGTTGGGATCGTTTCGGTTGGCGGCACCACCGACATCTTCCTCAATCTCGTCCTCGCCAAGGTCGGGCTCAAACCTGATGATGTGAAGCGTGAAGTCACGGGCAATTCACCCGGCGTGCTGCAGATGGTGCGCCAGGGCCGTGTCGACTGTTTCATGGCCTCGATCGTCGTGCCTGTCGTCCTGCAGCGCAACAACGAGCAGATCGAGGTCTGGTCGACCGATCGCTATGCGCCGATGCCGAGCCAGTGCTACCTCACCACCCGCGAGATGATCGAGAAGCGTCCGGAGAGCGTCGTCCGCTTCCTGCGCGCGATGCGGGATTCGATGAACGAGATGCTGACCCGGCCCAACCCGCCGATCTTCGAACGGGCAGCCCGCGACTTCGATATTCCCGGCATCCGCGATCTGGCCACGGTCGTCGCGGTGTCGGACGCCTCCAAGGAGCAGCTCTGGCTGGCGCGCGGCCGCGAGAACCTGCTGCGCAACCTCCCCGACCTGTGGGCGTCGGGCCTGACGGCGCTGCGCGAGACCGGGCTGGCCAACCCGCCCAATCCCGACCAGATCTGGACCAACCGCTTCATCGACGAGGCCCTGAAGGCCTGAGCGCCGCCTGGATCTAGCCGATCGGCGTCCACTTGGCGACGGGGCCGACGCTCGTGCGGCTGAGCTTCATCCGGTATTCGAAGCGGTCCGGCACATAAAGGCTCTCCTGATGCAGGATGGGCTGCCGGTCCTCGTCCAGCATCAGCCGGCGCATCGCGATCAGCGGCGTGCCGGGCTCGACCTTGAGATGGCGCGCCGCCTGCTCGGGCGCGGCCATGGCGGTGAGCACCTGCTCGGCGTCGCGCGCCACCACGCCGTTTTGCTCGAGCGTCTGGATGATGGGCACGTTGCCCTCGGGCGGCAGGGTGATGAGCGCTGCATGCCGGGTCGCCACGCAGATGGTGGTGAACGAGATCGGCTGGCCCTGATAGGAGCGGACGCGCACGATCCTGAGGCAGCGCTCTGCGCCCAGCGCGCGCGCGGCGACCGGATCAGGCTCGGTGTCCGCCGACCATGCGAGATTGCGGACGGTTGTGGCCTCCTCGAAGGACATCAGGTTCTCCAGATGGCCCTGGATGTTGGCGCGTCCGCTTTCGGGGGTAGCCGTCGGGAAGGTGCCGACCCCGTGCACGCGCCGCACCAGCCCCTCCGCCTCCAGCCGCGCCAGCGTCGAGCGGACGGTCACCCGGCTGACGCCGAAGCGCGCTGCAAGCTGCGGCTCGGATGGCAGCGGCCGGTCAGGCGCCGCCGCCGAGCTCGCGATCATGTCCCTGAGATGCAGGTAGACCTGATGGTACAGGGGAATCAGGCGCGAAGACCGCCCGATGCGTGTCGACATGTCGTCCCGTCCTTTAGTCCGCCGGATGCCCGCAGGGCACAAATAGGCTGGTTGGAGGCCGCTCCACAAGCCGGCGACGCCTGATCGGGATGTCAGTGTCGTCGGTCACGCCGCCTTCCAGTCGGCAAGGATCATGGCGGCGCCCTTGTCGGCGATCATGATCGTCGGGGTGTTGGTGTTGCCTGACGTGATCGTCGGCATCACCGAGGCGTCGACCACCCTGAGGCCCTGCACGCCCATGACCCGCAGGCGTTCATCAACGACAGCCATCGGATCGGAGGCCAGACCCATCTTCGCCGTGCCCACCGGATGAAAGATCGTCGTCCCGATGTCGCCGGCCGCCCTGGCCAGAGCCGCCGCATCATCGCCGACCGCCGGGCCGGGCACATGTTCTTCCGGCCGGAAGCGCAAGATCGCCTTCTGTTGCATCAGCCGGCGGGTGACGCGGATAGCGTCCGCGGCAACCTGCCGGTCCTCGTCGGTTGACAGGTAGTTCGGCGCGATCACCGGCTTGGCGGCGGGATCGGCTGACCGCAGCCGGATCTCGCCGCGCGAGGTCGGGCGCAGGTTGCAGGCGCTGACGGTGATCGCCGGAAAGCGGTGCAGCGGATCGCCGAACCGGTCGAGGCTGAGTGGCTGGACATGGAACTGGATGTTCGGGCGCTCATGCTCCGGCGAGGAGGTCGTGAAGATGCCGAGCTGCGAGGGCGCCATGGTCAGCGGTCCGGTCTGGAACAGCGCATACTCGACGCCCATCAGCGCCCGCCCCACCAGTGAATGATAGGTCTCGTTCAGCGTCTTCACGCCATGCACCTTGTAGATCGCCCGCTGCTGCAGATGGTCCTGCAGGTTGCGGCCAATGCCGGGCCTGTCGGCCACGGTCGCGATGCCGTGCTCCGATAGCCGCGCCGAAGCGCCGAGACCGGACAATTGCAGCAACTGGGTCGATCCGACCGATCCGGCCGACAGGATCACGTCGCCCCTTGTCCTGGCTTCGAAGACCTGCCCGTTCCGCCGGAACCGCACGCCGCAGGCGCGGGTCCCGTCGAACAGCACCCGTTCGGCCAGAACCCCGGTTTCGAGACGAAGGTTGGGCCGGCGCAGCACAGGCTTGAGGAAGCCGCGCGCCGCCGACCAGCGCAGGCCGCGCTTCTGGTTGACGTGGAAATAGCCGACGCCGGTGTTGTCGCCCGTGTTGAAGTCGGATGTGAGCGGAACGCCCATCTCGGTCGCGGCGTCACGCATGGCGTCCAGCACGTCCCAGCGCAGGCGCGGCTGCTCGACGCGCCATTCGCCGCCGGCGCCATGGTGCTCCGTCTCGCCGAGAAAGTGGTCATCGAGCCGCCGGAACACCGGTGCGACATCCTCCCAGCCCCAGCCGCTGAGGCCGAGCTGCCGCCAGTGGTCATAATCCTCGGCCTGGCCGCGCATCGAGATCATGGCGTTGATCGCCGAAGAGCCGCCGATGACCTTGCCGCGCGGATATTTGAGCGAGCGGCCGTTGAGCCCCGGCTCCTTCTCGGTTTCGAACATCCAGTCCGAGCGCGGATTGCCGAT
The DNA here is from genome assembly GCA_027483505.1 of Hyphomicrobiales bacterium. Classification (GTDB taxonomy): domain Bacteria; phylum Pseudomonadota; class Alphaproteobacteria; order Rhizobiales; family Beijerinckiaceae; genus Allobosea. The sequence goes on along the minus strand of JAIXUP010000018.1, from coordinate 41,507 downwards.
GGCGAACAGATAGCCGACCGGAATATGGAACCAGATCCAGTTGTCGTGGCCACCGGCCTCGAGCAAGAGGATGCGCCTGCCGGGATCGGCGGAAAGCCGGTTGGCAACGACGCAGCCGGCGGAGCCCGCGCCGACGATGACCGCATCGAACTCGCCGTCAAGTTGCTGAACGCTGTCCATGCCGCCGGCTCCCTGCCTGACTTTGCCAGGCTGACCCATGGCATACAGGACCGCATCCGCTCAACTGCGCCGTGCGGCCGGCAGCGTCTCAGCGCTGTGTCAGCGCCGCCGGGTCGGCTTGTGTCATCGCCTTGTCGTTCGTATCCGACGCCTTGATCCGGACGGCTTCATGGTCGGCCGGAGTGCGCGCAATCACCTGGTCGAGCGTGTCCATGGGGGCTCCTTGCCGGGAATAGGCGATGTTGCGGACAGGAGGGCGAGCATGGCGCATGCCATGACCGGGCCAAGCCATGCCCGGGCGTGGTCAACCACCCTGCCTGGAGCCCGTCAGGACGATGACCGCCGCTGGATCGATGGCGAGGTCGACCGTCTGGCCTTTCGCCAGCGGAGCCGGACCGGTGGGGGCCAGCACCAGCACCTCGCCCCAGGGAGCGTCGAGGGTGTACTCCCAGGAATGGCCGATATAGGCCCGCCGCTGGATGGTGAGCCGGCCGCTTGGGTTTGGCGCGAGGCTCAGCCGGTCCGGCCTCAAGGCGAGGGCGGTCGCGTCCGGGGGCGCGGCGATCCGTCCGAGCTGCAGTGGCACGTCGCCCGCCATGAAGACCGTTCCAGCCTCGGACGGCCTGAACGCGCCCTCGATCAGGTTGGCCTCACCAATGAAATCAGCCAGAAAGCGGCTTTTCGGGCGCTCGTAGAGATCTTCCGGTGTGCCCTCCTGGGCGATCACGGCGTTGTCCATGACGATGACCTTGTCGGAGACGGCCAGCGCTTCTTCCTGGTCATGGGTGACGTAGAGCACGGTCAGGCCCAGCCGTTGCTGCAGGTCGCGGATGTCGTCGCGCACCTTGCGGCGCAGCTTGGCGTCGAGATTGGACAGCGGTTCGTCGAACAGCAGAACGCGGGGCTCGAGCACGATGGCGCGGGCGACCGCCACGCGCTGCTGCTGGCCGCCCGACATCTCCGACGGCAGGCGTCCCTCGAAGCCTGACAGTCCGACAAGACCGAGTTTCTCGCGGGCCATGGCCTCGGCGTCGCCGCGTTTCGCGCCCGACGCCAGCGGACCGTACATCACGTTGTCGAGCACACTCAGGTGCGGGAACAGCGCATAGCTCTGGAACACCATCGAGACATCGCGCTCGGCGGCGCCCAGCCGCGTCACATCCTCATCGCCGATGCGGATGGTGCCGCTTGTGGCGAGTTCCAGCCCGGCGACAAGGCGCAGCGTCGTGGTCTTGCCGCAGCCCGAGGGGCCGAGCAGCGTCACCAGCGTCCCCGCCGCGACCTCGAAGGAGACGCCGCGGACTGCGCCGACCTTGCCGTAATACTTGGAGACGTCCGTGAAGGTGACGGAGGCGGCGCGGGACATCAACGGGCTCCGGTGGTGAGGGGGCTTGCCGCCACATTGCGGCGGCCAAGCTTGCGCTCGCCGACCAGCATCTGGATGCCGATGACGACTGCGAGCATGAAGATGATCAGCAGGGACGAGTAGGCGATGGCCAGCGGATACTCGCCGGCCTCGACGCGGTTGACGATATAGGCCGTGGCCATGTTGTAGCGGGCCGTGACCAGGAAGATGATGGCGCTGACTGCGGTCATGGCATGCACGAAGGAGAAGACCAGCGTGGCGATGATCGCTGGCTTCAGCAGCGGCAGCGTGACGCGCCGGACCGTGTATCCGGTGGACGCCCCGAGCGTGGTCGACGCTTCGTCCAGCGACTTGTCGATCTGGCTCAGCGCTGCGATGCCGGCCCTGACCCCGACCGGCATGTTGCGGAACACGAAGCAGATGATCAGGATCAAGCCCGTGCCGGTTATCTCGATCGGCGGCACGTTGAAGGCAACGATGTAGGCGACGCCGATCACCGTGCCCGGAATGGCGAAGGCCAGCATGGTGACGAACTCGAAGGTTCGTTTGCCGACGAAGTCGTGCCGCGACAGGACATAGGCCGTCAGGATGCCGATCAGGGCCGTGATCGGCGCGGCCACGGCCGAGACCATCACGGTCACGAAGAAGGAATCCCAGGCCGAGCCGGAGAAGAACAGGCCGCGCTCGGTCCACTCGATCTTGAAGCCGGTCAGGATGTGGCGCCAGGTCGGGTCCATCACGCCGCGGCCGATGTCGGTGACGAAGCCGCCGACGATGATGATTCCATAGATCGCCACAGTCATCACGATCCATGGCACGACCACGCCGAGCGAGGCGAGGCGCACGCCCCGCGGCAGCGGCAGCGGCACGCCGTTGTCGCCCTTGCCGGTCACGGTGACGTAGGAACTCTTGCCGAGCCAGGCCATCTGCATCCAGAACGCCGACAAGGTCAGCGCCAGCAGGATCAGCGCCAGCACCGCCGCACGGCCCGGGTCGTGCTGTGCGCCGGCGACCGCGAAGAAGATCTTGGTCGAAAGCACCTCGAAGGAGCCGCCCAGCACCAGCGGATTGCCGAAATCGGCCAGGCTCTCGACAAATCCGAGCAGGAAGGAGGCGGCGATGGCTGGCCGCAGCAGCGGGAAGGTCACGGTCCGGAAGGTGTGCCAGCGGCTGGCGCGCAGCGTTTGCGCCGCTTCCTCGAGCGACGGCGAGATGCCCTGCAGCGCCCCGCGCAACATCAGGTAGGACAGGGGCGTCTGCGACAGGACCTGCGCGATCAGCACGCCGGACAGGCCATAGATCCAGCGCGAACGCGGGATGTTGAACCAATTGTCCAGAAACGTCGTGACGATGCCGGTTCTGCCGAACAGCACCACCAGCGCCAGAGCGATGACGAAAGGCGGCGTGATGATCGGCAGGATCGAGAGGGCGTCGAACAGCCGCGTGTTCTTCATGCCGCCCCGCTGCGCCAGCAGCGCGAAGGCCAGACCGAGAAAGGTGGCGATCGCACCGCTCAGAACGCCGAGGATCACGGTGTTCGCCACCACGCCGCAACTGGCGTTCGCCGTCAGGCAGGCCAGCGACCAGATGTCGGGCGCCGCAAGGCGCGTTGCGGTCAGCCCGAGGTCGAGGGCCCCGGTCTTGTCGAGGAAGGCGCTGGCCAGCACCTTCGCCACCGGAAAGAACACGAACAGCAGCACAGTCGCGAGAATCGAGATGGTCGTCGTGGCCACCCAGCGGTCGGCCTTGAAGGCCCCGCAGGCCGCAAGGCCGCGCGCCAGATGCACGATCAGGGCTGCCGCGGTGATGGCCGCTCCCATCCCCATGGCCAGGGCCGTCCGGCCATCGAACAGGCCCGGCATGAAGCCGTAGAGAAGCAACGCCGCAAGCCCGAATGCGGCAGCGCCGGTGCGCACCTGCCCTGTTTCGGCGCCACGCCTGCCGAGGACGCCGCAGGCCAGCGCGGCGAGGACCGGCAACGCGATCGGCCATCGTCCATCCAGCACCCAGGCGACGCCCGACCGCAGGTCGTCGACGAAGGCCCAGGGCAGCACGAGGAAGGCGAGGGCCGCAGCGGCGGCTGCGGCCATGTCGACCGTGCCGCGGTCGGCGGAGCGCCTGCGCATCAGGTCAGTGTCCGCTCAAGGCCGCAGCCTCAGCGGCGCGGCGCATTGCGGACTTCGGCATCCCAGCGCGCCAGCAGGCGCGTGCGTTCTGCCGACGAGCCGAACTTGGCGAAATTGTAGTCGATCAGCTTGATATCGGCGAGGTTTGGCGACTGCGGCGGCACCTTCGAGGCGGAATTCGACGGAACCTGATAGGAGTTGGCCTCGATCGCCAGCGCCTGCGCTTCCGGGGTCAGCGCCCAGTCGTAGAAGCGCTTGGCGTTTGCCATGTTGCGGGCGCCCTTGATGATCGACATCGAGCCGATCTCGTAGCCGGTGCCCTCGCAGGGCGCGACAATCTTCACCGGCGCTCCGGCGATCGCCTGCGTAACCGCATCGTGCAGGAAGGTAATGCCGATCAGGCTTTCTCCCGTGGCGACGGCGCGGGCGGGGGCTGCGCCCGAGCGGGTGTACTGGTTCACGTTGCGGTGCATGGCGCGCATGAACTCGAAGGCCTTGTCCTCGCCCATCAGTTGCACGAGCGTCGCCACCTTGGTGTAGGCCGTGCCCGATGAGTTCGGATCGGCGACCTGGACCTCGTCGCGGTACTCGGGCTTGGCGAGGTCCGCCCAGCACGCCGGGGCCGGCAGGTTGCGGCGCTGCAGTTGCTGGGTGTTGTATGAATAGCCAAGCGCGCCGGCATAGATTCCGACGGTCTTGAAGCCGGATTGCTCCGCCTGCTTGCGCGCCCATGGCAGCAACTGCGCCAGCGCCGGAGACTGATAGGGCTCGGAGAGGTTTTCTTCGGCCGCCTGCAGGTGCGGATCGCCCGTGCCGCCCCACCAGATGTCGCCGCGCGGATTGGCTGCTTCCGCCTTGATCTGCGCATAGGTCTCGCCGGAGGACTTGCGCGTCATCGACACCTTGATGCCGGTCGAACGCTCGAAGGCCTGCATCATCGGGCGGCACCATTCCTCCTGCACGGAGCAGTAGACGGTGAGTTCGCCCTGGGCGGCGGCAGGGCTGGCTGCGGCGCCAAGGCCGAGCAGGCAGGCGAAGCCAAGGGCAATCCGGCGAACGGACAGGGTGGTCGTCATGATGGCTGTTTCTCCCGGAAAACTTTTTTGATTGAGCACATTGTTCGCCGCCTTACGAACGGCTGTCAATCAGCGGGATGCGCCGCATGTGCGATTCCGCTGGCGGCGTGCATGACGTCCCAGAGAGCCGGCGTGCTGACCAGGATCGGATTGCCTTTCAGCACCCAGTCGCCGCTGAAGAATTCATTGATCCGCGCGCCCGCCTCGGACGCGATCAAGAGCCCGGCCACGACATCCCAGGAATTGATGTGCAGTTCGCCATAGGCATCGGTCCGGCCCATCGCGACATGGGCGACGCCGAGCGCGCCCGAGGCGCTGCGCTTGATGTTCGCTCCGGCCGCGTTGAGCCGCGCCAGCGCCTCCAGATAAGGCGCAAAGGGCAGGCGGGGCGACCAGCCGAATTCCACCGTGGCCCGGCGCATGTCGGTGGTGGGCGCGACGCGGATCGTCTTGCCGTTCATCGTTGCGCCGTGCCCGCGCCGCGCCAGATAGGTTTCGCCAAGCGCCGCCGCATGGATGATCCCGAGTTCCGGCACGCCATTCGCCACGAAGCCGATCGAGACGCACCACTGCCGGTCGCCGCGCGCGAAATTGGCCGTTCCGTCGATCGGATCGATGATCCAGAGGCGGTCCGCATTGGCCCCTCCCATTTCCTCGCCCATCACGGTGTCGCCCGGAAAGCTTTCGGCGATCCGTTTGCGGAACAACGCCTCGACGGCGCCGTCAGCCGCCGTCAGGAAATCCTGGAAGCCCTTCATCGTCGTCCCGAGCGAGGCCTGGTCGTTGAAGTAGCCCATCGCCAGATGGCCGAGTTCGACGGCGATGCCGGACAGGGCCTGAAAACGCGCGCTCAGCGCCGCGTCGGATAGCGGATGTGAGGTCATGGCAAGCGTCCGGGCTTACAGGGTGAGGCGCACCGGCTGCCCGGTCTGCTGGGAATGGGTCGCGGCGTCGGCCAGGAGCTGGGCTTTCAGGCCATCCTCTCCTGACGGGGAGGGGGGCGTGCCAGCCGCGACCGAAGACAGGAAGTGATCGAGTTCCGCGCGGTAGGCAGCGGCGTAGCGTTCGAGAAAGAACGGCAGCACCGGATCGGCCAGAAAGCCCTGCCCGGTCGCGACTTCGACAGTGCTGGTCGGCACATTCTGCGCCCGCACCATGCCGAGGCTGCCATGCACCTCAAAACGCTGGTCGTAGCCGTAGCTGGCCCGCCGCGAATTGGTGATCTGCGCGATCCTGCCGGAGGCCGTCTTGAGCAGGACCGCAGCGGTGTCGACATCGCCGGCCGCGCCGATGCCCGGATCGACGAGGCAGGAGCCGACGGCGTGAACCTCGACGGGCTCCTCTCCGAGCAGGAAGCGCGCCATGTCGAGATCATGGATCATCATGTCCCGGAACAGGCCGCCGGAGCGCGCCACATAGCTGGCCGCCGGCGGCGACGGATCTCGCGAGATGATGCTGACCAGCTCAACCGCACCGATCCCGCCGGCGGCAATGCGCCTCCGCGCCTCCGCGAAATTCGGATCGAAACGCCGGTTGAAGCCGATCATCAGCGGCAGGCCGGCCTTTGCCACCACCGCAAGACAGGCCTTGATCCGGTCCGACGACAGGTCGACCGGCTTTTCGCAGAAGACGGCCTTGCCGGCCTTGACGGCGGCCTCGATGAGGTCGGCATGGGTATCGGTCGGCGTGCAGATCAGCACTGCATCGATGTCGCGGTCCAGGATGACGGCCTCGACGCTGGCGGCCCTCGCACCCAGGTCCGTCGCCAACGACAGGCAGGCGTCAGGCAGCGCGTCGGCCACGGCCACCAGTCTGGCCTTGCCTGACGCGGCGACATTGCGGCCATGAATCTGGCCGATGCGGCCCGCCCCCAGCAATCCGACCCTGATCACGCTCGCGCTCCCCGCCATGCTGTTTTTGATTTGTTGGCTACATATCATGCTTTGATCTTGAGCCTAGCTTCTGATTTGATCGACGCAAGGGACGGGCTCGGCAAGCCGGTTTGGCAGCCATGTCCCAGCGGGGGAGGCAGGCACGATGGCGGATTCAGGTCCGCGCCTTGATGGCAAGGTCGCGGTGGTGACGGGCGGCACGCAGGGGCTGGGCGAGGCGATCGCCGCGCATTTTGCCCGCATCGGCGCCGCTGGCGTGGTCATCTGCGGGCGCAGTGCCGTCCATGGCGAGGCGGTCCGTGCGCGCCTTGCGGGCCTTGGCGCGGACGCGCTGTTCGTGCCCGCCGATCTGGCGGATGTCGATCAGGCCCGCGCCGTGGTGCGGGCGGCTGATTCGCGCTTCGGCAAGGTCGACGTGCTGGTCAACGCCGCCGGGCTGACCGATCGCGGCGACATTCTCGACACGACGCAGGAGCGCTTCGACGAACTGTTCAACGTCAACGTGCGGGCCCCGTTTTTCCTCATTCAGGAAGCCGCGCGCATCATGGTGCGCAACAGGTCGCCGGGCTCGATCATCAACATCCAGTCGATGTCGGCCCATGGCGGCCAGCCGTTCCTGAGTGCCTACTCGACCAGCAAGGGCGCGCTGGCGACGCTGACACGCAATGTCGCGCACTCGCTTGTCAGGCACCGCATTAGGGTCAACGGCCTCAACATTGGCTGGATGCACACGCCCGGCGAGGAGCGCGTCATGCGCACCTACCATGGCGCCACGGACGGCTGGCTTGAGGAGGCGGTCAGGGACAGGCCCTTCGGCCGCCTGATCGACCCGGCCGAGGTCGCCCGGGCCTGCGCCTATCTGGCGTCCGGCGAATCCGGGCTGATGACCGGCGCCAACATCGATTTCGACCAGACGGTCGTCGGCGTCGGCGCCGACCCTCTGGTTCCGTGAGCCCGCACGATGACATCCATTGCGCAGACGGCCCCCGCCCTCGACGTGATCACGATCGGCCGCTCCTCGGTTGACCTTTACGGGCAGCAGATCGGCGGCAGGCTGGAGGACATGGCCAGCTTCTCCAAGGCGGTTGGCGGCTGCCCGGCCAACATCGCCATCGGCACCGCACGCCTCGGACTGAAATCGGGTCTGATCACCCGCGTCGGCGACGAGCACATGGGGCGCTTCATTCGCGAGCAGATGATCCGCGAGGGCGTGGCGACGGAAGGCGTCCACACCGACCCGGCACGGCTGACGGCGCTGGTCCTGCTCGGCGTCAGCGACGACCGGACCTTTCCGCTGATCTTCGTCCGGGAGAACTGCGCCGACGCGGCGCTGGACGAAAGCGACATCGACGAAGCCTTCGTCGCCTCGGCCGCCGCCATCGTCGTGACCGGCACCCATTTCGCGCAGGCGCATACCGCAGCAGCGCAACGCAAGGCCATGCGGATCGCGCGGGTGCACGGGCGCAAGGTCGTCTTCGACATCGATTACAGGCCCAATCTGTGGGGCCTCGCCGGCCATGGCGCGGGTGAAGAACGCTACATGCGCTCGGACACCGTCACCGGACACCTCAAGGCGATCATCCCCGATTGCGACCTGATCGTCGGCACCGAGGAGGAACTCCACATTGCGGCAGGGTCGGAATCGACGCTGGAAGCCCTGCGTATCCTGCGCCGGCTTGCGCCCGGTGCGCTGATTGTCTGCAAGCGTGGGCCCATGGGCTGTGTCGCGTTTCCGGGCGAGATTCCCGCTGACATCGACCAGGGTGTTCGCGGGCCGGGTTTTCCTGTTGAGGTCTACAATGTTCTTGGGGCGGGGGATGCCTTTCTCTCCGGCTTCCTGCGCGGCTGGTTGCGCGGCGAGACGCTGGAGACAAGCTGTGCCTACGCCAATGCCTGCGGTGCCTTCGCGGTCTCTCGTCTGCTGTGCTCGCCCGAGAGCCCGACCTTCGCCGAACTGCAGCATTTCCTGACCGTCGGCTCGCCGCATCGCGCGCTGCGCCATGACGAGACGCTCAACCACATCCACCATGCGACGACGCGGCGCCCGGCGCCATCGTCGTTGCGGATCCTGTCGATCGATCATGGCGCACATGATCTGGCGCCCGTGGCGCTTGGTCTTGGTGCCGATCCGGCCCGCATTCCCGCCTTCAAGCAACTTGCGGTGCAGGCCTGCCTTGCGGTGTCCGGCGGGCAGCAAGGCTACGGCATGTTCCTCGACGGCAACCTCGGTCGTGAAGCCCTGTTCGAGGCGCGAGGCCACCGCCTCTGGCTGGCGCGCCAGTTTCCCCATGGCGACAGCGCCGCCTTCGCCAGCCATCCGCTGGAGTGGCCGGTCGATCAGGTGGTCAAGCTGATCGCCAATGCAAGGCCCGACGCCCGGACGCCGCTCGACCGGCGCCTGCCCGAAATCCGGCAGGCCATGGCCGTCAGCCGCGCGGGCGGACGCGAAACCATGATCGAGGCCCTGGCAGGCCCTGGCAGCACCACGGCGGCCCTGCTGGCCGATCTTTATGGACAGGGTCTGAAGCCCGATCTCTGGCTGATCGAGGCGCAGGCCACCGCCGAGGGCTGGCAGGCGATCGAGGCCGTTCTCGCGCATCACGATCCGCTGTGCCGTGGCCTTGTCGTGATCGCGCGTTCGGCGGAATCCGGTCCCGAGATTGCCGCAGCCGCAGCCATGCCGCGGGTCATAGGCTTTGTCGGCGGGCGTTCCATCTTCGGGGACGCCTTGCGCGGCTGGCTTTCAGGCGCTCTTGATGACGACGCCGCGATTCGGGCCATGGCGGAGCGCTTTTCAACCTTGGCCCGGGCTTTTGACGATGGCAGGCGATCGATGCGGGGGCGGGCGTGACCACAGTGAAGCTGACCATGGCGCAGGCCCTCGTGCGGGCGCTGGCGGCGCAATCGACCGAGATTGGCGGCGAACGCCAGCCGCTGGTGGCCGGGATGTTCGCCATCTTCGGCCATGGCAATGTGGCCGGCCTTGGCGAGGCGCTCCACGGCGCGCGCGAGCAGCTTCCGACCTTCCGAGCCCACAATGAACAGGCCATGGCCCATGCCGCGATCGCCTTCGCCAAGGCCTCGCGGCGGCGCAGGATGCTGGCCTGCACGACCTCGATCGGCCCCGGCGCGACCAACATGGTGACGGCCGCCGCCGTGGCGCATGTCAACCGGCTGCCGGTGCTGCTCCTGCCGGGCGATGTCTACGCCAGCCGCCGGCCAGACCCGGTGCTGCAGCAGGTCGAGAATTTCGGCGACGGCACGGTGTCCGCCAATGACTGCTTTCGCCCGGTCTCGCGCTACTTCGACCGGATATCGCGCCCGGAACAGATCATCCCAGCCCTGAACCGGGCCTTGCAGGTCCTGACTGATCCGGCCGAATGCGGCCCCGTCACGCTGGCTCTGTGCCAGGACACCCAGGCAGAGGCCTTCGATTATCCCGCGAGCTTCTTCGAGGAACGCCTCTGGCTGCCCCGGCGTCCCGAGCCTGACAGGCATGAGTTCCAGACCGTCCTCGCCCTTCTGGCGGCTGCGAAGAAACCGCTGATCATTGCCGGGGGCGGCGTCCTCTACAGCGAGGCGGAACAGCGTCTTCTGGCCTTCTGTGAAACCCACCGCGTGCCCTGCGCCGAAACGCAAGCGGGCAAGTCGAGCCTGCCCTGGGACCATCCGCTCAACCTCGGCGCCATCGGCGTCACCGGCACGGCCGCCGCGAACGCCATGGCGCGCGAGGCCGATCTCGTGCTGGCCGTCGGCACGAGGCTGCAGGACTTCATCACCGGGTCTTGGGCCCTGTTCCAGAATCCGGCGATGCGGATCGTCGGCCTTAACGTCGCGGCGTTCGATGCCGGCAAGCACCGGGCCCAGCCGCTGGTCTGTGACGCCAGGATCGGGCTCGAGCAGCTTTCGGACGCCCTCGGCGACTGGCGCGCGCCTCCCGGCTGGGCAGGCAAGGCCAGCGAGCGCAAGGGCAAGTGGCTGGTAGATGCGGCGGCGGCGACGGCGCCGACCGCCGATGGCCTGCCAAGTGATGCGGCCGTGATCGGCGCGGTGCAGCGCCATGCCATGCCGGATGACGTCATCGTCTGCGCTGCGGGCGGATTGCCAGGCGAACTGCACAAGCTCTGGCAGGCCGGTGCGCCCGGCGGATACCACATGGAGTATGGCTATTCCTGCATGGGCTATGAGATCGCCGGGGGTCTCGGCGTCAAGATGGCGGACCCCGGCCGCCATGTGACGGTGATGGTGGGTGATGGTTCCTACCTGATGATGAACTCCGAGATCGCCACCTCCATCATGCTCGGCATGAACCTGACGATCGTGGTGCTCGACAACAAGGGCTATGGCTGCATCAACCGCCTGCAGGTCGCCACGGGCGGCGCGCCCTTCAACAACCTCTTGCGCAACACGGCGCATCTCGAACTGCCCGCCATCGATTTTGCCGCGCATGCAGCATCACTGGGAGCCATGGCGACCAAGGTCAGCGGCCTCGACAAGCTCGAAGCGGCGCTGAAGAAGGCCCGCAAGGCGAAACGCACCAGCGTCATCGTCATCGACACCGATCCGCTGGCTTCCACCGAGGCGGGCGGGCATTGGTGGGATGTCGCCGTGCCGGAAGTGTCCGAGCGCGCCGGCGTCCGCAAGGCCCGCAAGGCCTATGACGCCGCCCGCAAGGCCCAGCGACTGGGAGACTGACAGCGATGAGAAGCACGGCAGCGATCAGGATCGGAGCCAATCCCATAGGCTGGTCCAACGACGACCTCCAGGAGATCGGTGGCGCCACGCCGCTCGAAACCTGTCTGGCGGAGGCACGCGAGGCTGGCTTTGCCGGCATGGAGCTGGGCCACAAGTTCCCGCGCGAGGCGGCGGCGCTGAAGGCTGCGCTGGCGCCGTTCGGCATGGCCTGCGTTGGGGGCTGGTATTCGGTCGAGCTTCTTCGGCGCGACGCAAGGACTGAATTCGATCTGGCGAAGCCGCACCGGGACCTGCTGAAGGCGATGGGGACCGATGTCTTCATCGTCGCCGAGACCTCGAACGCCATCCACGGTGACCAGGCCATGCCTCTGTCGCGCCGGCCGCGGCTCGCGCCGGCGGACTGGGCGCCGTTCTGCGCGCGCATGACCGAACTGGCCGAGCGCCTGCGCGATGAAGGCTTCAGGCTGTGCTACCATCACCACATGGGCACGATCGTGGAAAGCCGCGCCGACATCGAGGCTTTCATCGCGGGCTGCGGCCCCGCCGTGAACCTGCTGCTCGACACCGGCCACGCCACCTGGGGCGGGTCCGATCCGGCCGAACTGGCGACAGCCTACCGCGCCCGCATCAGCCATGTGCATGCCAAGGATGTGCGCCGCCCGATCATGGACAAGGCCCGCGCCGGCGATTGGAGCTTTCTCGACGCGATCCTCGGCAAAGGGTCGGAGCTCGGGGTCTACACCGTGCCGGGCGACGGCATGGTCGACTACCGCGCCGTCTTCAGCGCACTGAAGGGCTATCGCGGCTGGGTCATTGTCGAGGCCGAACAGGACCCGGTGAAGGCCCACCCGCTGACCTATGCGAAGAAGGGCGTCGCGCATCTGCGCGCCGCACTCGCGGCAGAGGGCCTCATCTGATGCCAAATCTGTTATGTCGACCCGTCCTCGCGCCGGGCGCGTCTGTCCATGACATCACGCCGGCCAATGCGCGATGGACCTATGTCGGTTTCGAGGTGGTTGATCTGAGGGCCGGAGAGGTCCTGCGCCGCACCGGACAGGGCCGCGAACTGTGTGTGGTGATGGTTGCCGGTGAGGCGGCGGCCCGGGTCGATGGGCACGGTTTCGGCATGATCGGCTGCCGGTCCAACCCGTTTGGCGGCAAGCCAGCCTCGCTTTATGTCCCGCCTGCCCGGACGGTCGAACTCACGGCTGTCACCGCTTGCGAGGTCGCGATCTGTTCAGCCCCCGCCACCGGCAGATTGCCGCCGCGCCTGATCTTGCCGGACGAGGTCGGCGAGGAAACGCGCGGACAGGGCAGCAACACGCGCCATGTCCGCAATATCCTTCCAGACACCTCGCCCTATGCCGAGAGCCTGCTCGTGGTCGAGGTGATCACCCCGGGCGGCAACTGGTCGAGCTACCCCCCTCACAAGCATGACCGCGAGAACCTGCCGCATGAGTCGTGGCTGGAGGAGACCTATTACCATCGCCTCAACCCGCCGCAGGGCTATGCGGTGCAGCGCGTCTATACCGATGACCGTTCGCTCGACGAGGTCATGGTCGTGCAGGACCGAGACGTCGTACTCGTGCCGGAGGGCTATCACCCGGTTGGCGCCGCCCATGGCTACGACCTGTGGTATCTGAATGTCATGGCCGGCCCGGAGCGCATCTGGCGCTTCCACAACGACCCCGCTCACGCATGGCTCGTGACGCGGCCAAGCCCGTGACCGCCGACTTGGCGGTTGCGCAGCGCGCATCCTTGCCATTATATCGCACCTGCGCGGGTGTAGTTCAGAGGTAGAACGTCAGCTTCCCAAGCTGAATGTCGTGGGTTCGATTCCCATCGCCCGCTCCAACTGTCCGCGCATCTGCGCGCGTACCGGCCAGAGGCCGCATCCTTTATCCCGTAATCGGCAGCCATTGAGACCGTGCTCGATCCGCAAGGCGCGCCCGGCTCCGACGATGTAACGGTCGTATAACGCTCGAATAACGTCCCCTAACGTAACGATATTTTAAGATCTGATGGTGGCGCCGGGAGGCGTCTTTTCGGGACTACGGGGGTAGTTGCATGGCATCGTCCGCATTTTCTGCGGCCCGCGACGTGGTCAAGCGGGTCCGGTCGTCCTTCCTGTCCGGTCTGCGCCGTGACGCGCGTCGCCGGTCGTCCTCGCCGATGCTGCTGGAAGCACTGGAGCCGCGGGTTCTGCTGGCTGCCGACCATGACCCGCTGCTTTCCACAGCCCTGAAGTCGCAGTCGAGCTTCTACGCCACCTGCGGTGTGGACTCGGTGGTCGTCGACATAAGCCGTGCCGGACGGCTCGCCCAACTCGATGCGTTCGGGCCGGACAGCTCCCTGACTGGCCTGTCCTCCGCACTCCAGCCGGAATCGGCGATCCTGTTCGGCCAGTATCGCCCGTTGCTCGGCTCTGGCATTACCGGCCAGGGCTTCTATGGGCAGATCGAGGAAGGCGCCACCGACGAGACCTCGATCGCCCTCGAGGCCGGTGTCACCGTGACCTTCGCCGTGTTCCCGCAGCAGCGCTCAGGCCGGGACCCTGCCGATCCGCCAATGCGGCTCAGCCTTGAGGTTCTCGACCCGCATGGCGACGTTGTCCTCTCCGCCACGACGGGAAGCCCCGGGGAGCGCACGGCAACAAACCTGTTCGCGGTGACCGAGGCCGGCAATTATCTTTTCCGGGTGACCGCTCTGGAGGGGAGCGGCGAATTCTTCGCGGATGCCTTCCTGAACACGATGATCGAGCCCGAACCGGGCGCGTACCGGCCGCTCGCGGAGGGCGCCGTCTTCACGAAGTCCGTGCCGTTGGAGATGGGGACATCGCTGTCCTTCACGGCCTATCCATTTGATCGGGGAGGGCAGGTCCCCCCGGACCTGCCGATGCGGCTTTCCGCCGAGCTGCTCGATCCCAACGGGGCAGTCATCGCCAGCAGCGTCTCAACCGAGGCCGGCACCGCCGTGACTGTCAACACCGTCCGGATCGCGACATCCGGCCAGTACACGCTGCGGATCACCAATCTCGAGGGGCGCGGCGGCATGGTCATCAACACCGTGCAGACCGTGGACCTCGAACCCGGCGCAACTCCGTTGCCAGGCGGCGGCGAGCGTCTCTCGGTGTTGGGCAATGTCGACATCTATTCGACAGACCGGCACACGTTCGATGCTTCAGCCGGCGAACTCATCTCGATTGCGGTCAACAGCAACGATGAATTCTCCAATGAACCCGCGCCCATCGTCCGCGTGCTTGATCCGGACGGGATCGAGATTGCGGCCGGGGTCGAGAACGCGCTGAGCGCCGGCATCACCATCCCGAACATCGTCGCCCAGAAGAGCGGCGCCTACACGGTCACGCTCTCCGCGCGGGAGCCTGTCCCCGGAGGCTACACCAGCATTAACTATGCGCTGCTCGTGACCAAGGGCGCGATCTTCGAGACCGACCGCGGCGATCTCGCCGCGGCCGGGCTCTACGCCGGATCGGCGGGACAGGGCGGCACGCCGCGCGAAGTCACCTTCAACACCCCCTGGGTCGGGCCTTCGGGCATCGCCGTTGGCGGCTCGAATGGCGGGCGCTCCGCGACGCGGGTCGCCGTCGTCGGCAGCGAAGCCGTCAACGATCTCGTCACGCAGATCAACAATCTCGGCGCAGGGCCGTTCGAGGCGAGGCGCGTGACCGGGGCCGACATCGACACGGTCGAGGAACTCGAGCAGTTCGACGTGGTCCTCCTGACGGGCGAAAGCCAGGGCGACGCCGTCCTGCGTGAGAACATCGGGCTGATCCGCGACTGGGTGCGGGATTCCGGCCGCGCTCTCGTGACGACCGGCTCGGGGATTTATCTCGACGGCTATGCCTATTCGGCGGACTTCGACGAGGTCGCTGCGATTCAGCTTTCCGCGCGCGTCACGGCCGATGTCGTGTCCTCCGTCTCGACCGCCAGCGGCAGCCATCCGATCCTGGCGAATTTCACTCAGGATTTCTCTTTGTTCGGGGCCGCCTTTCAGGGCCTGCCCGATCCAGACGCCGATGTCGCGGCCACCGCTCCGGATGGTCGGGCACTGGTGGTGGCCAAGCAGGTCGGCCTCGGCCGCAGCGTCCATCTCGCCTACGAATTCGGCAGCCCGGGCCAACCCGGCACGCTTCGGCAGGATGCCGGCAGCAGGTTGCTCGGGCAGGCGCTTTTGTGGGCCCAGGGAAACAAGACCTGGGATAACTTCGACGACTACATCATCGCCGTGAATCCCGGCGACGCTGTCGATCTGTCTGTTGTGCGCCTCGGCGCGGAACCCGGTCTTCCAGACACCGATTTGTCCGTGGAACTGGAATTGATGCGGGCCGACGGATCCCAGATCGCCTTTGGAGCGGGTCCGGAACCGCTCGTGAATTACGTGGCGTCCGACGCCGAAACCCTGATCGTCCGCGTCCGTACAAGCGGCACCGGCGGCTATCAGCTGCAGGTCACCGGTGCGACGGGAACGCCCCCGTTGGTCGCCTCGACGCCGATCCCGGTTCAGGTCAGCGCTTCGGAGGTCGTGCCGGCCTATGTGGGGTGGGGCCCGCTCATCCGTCAGGTGGACACCGAATTCAGGGTCGATTTCTCGGCCCCTCTCGATCTCCAGACGGTGTCGGCATCCGTCCTCCTGTTGGATGGCGAGGCGGCAAGCGCGGTGCGTGTCGTGGATGGCGACACACTGGTCTTCACGCTGCCCGTCGCTCCGGCAGACGGCGAGCACACGATCGAGATCGCCGGCGGCATTCTGAAATCCGTAGACGGGCGCGTGTTTGGCGGACGCTTTATCCCTTTCACGCTGGATTCCACCCCGCCTCGCGTCATCACCAGCTCGATTGCGCCCAACGAGGTTCTTGACGCCGACCCGTTCACGATCGCCGTCGGCTTCAGCGAGGAGATGAACGCCGGTCTGATCGATTCCGTCTATGACGCGTCGCTCTTCAATCTGGACACGCAGACTTTCGAGGCGATCTCGACGCTGACCTACAATCCCGGCACGCGGACGCTGACGGCGACGACGGATGCCGCGCTCGAAGAGGCTGACTACCAGTTCTATCTCCATGGCGACATCAGGGATCCCGCCGGCAACCGCCTTGACGGCTTTCCAAACGATCAGGTCCCGACCGGGGACGGCACCGAGGACGGCTTCTGGTTTCTGCCCTTCTCCGTCCGCAACCTGACGACGGAAATCGCCGCGCTTCCGGCCCTGTCACCTCCGGGCGGGCAGGTTTACGCCACCACGCTGGAACGCAGTCTGCCGCGCGGCGACATCGACACGTTCGAGATCACCCTCGAGGCAGGGGCTCGCCTGTCGGTCGGCTTCAGCCCGAAGGGTCAGCTGGCCGCCGAAGTCGCGATTGTCGATTCAGGCGGTTCGGTTGTCGCATCCGCGGCCGCAGCCAATCCCGGCGATGCCCTGACGCTGCCTCCGGGCGCGCTGGCGGCCGGCGTCTATTCCGTCCGCGTGACCAACATCGCTGGCACCGGCCGCTATGCCCTGACGCTGGCGCTCAATGCCGTCATCGCGGCGGAGGGCGGCGCCGTCGACGACGGCACCGCTGCCGGTGCGGTCAACCTCGAGCCATCGGCCACGACCTTCGGCGCGAGCGCCACCCGCCTCGGCGGCGTGGGCGACCTCGCTGGCAGCGGCGACGTCGACCGCTTCACGCTCGACCTGGAAGCCGGGCAGCGCATCGACCTTGGCCTTGGCGGAATTGACGGCGATGTGGGACGCCTCCGCGCGACGCTGATGGACGACAGCGGCACGGAGGTCGCGACCAGCGCGGCGGGGCCCGACGGGCTGCAGCGCATCGACGGATTTGTCGCCCGCGCGGCGGGTACCTACCAGATCAGGATCGAAACGCGCCCCGGCGCTCCGGCTGATGCCGCAACCCTGCGCTATGCGCTTGCCGTCACGCGCGATGCACAGCTTGCCGTTGGCGGCGCGGAAAACGCGCCTGTCACCGCCGGCACCCTGTTCGGGCGCACGGGCTCCGTCGGCGCGGCCGGTCCGGCCCTGCGGGTCGCAGTCCACGGGCTCGACGCCAATGCGGTGGCGCTGCGGAACCAGCTGAACGACTCGTCGGTCTTCAGCTTCAATGCCGTGGCGGTGGATGGCAGTGACCTCGACACGCTCGACGAACTCCTGGCCTATGACGTCGTGGTCATCGGCAACAGCGCGGCCGGCAATCAGCTCGATTCGATGGCTACGGCCCTGAAGCAATACGTCCTTGGTGGCGGCGGCTTGATCGCAACCGGCTACAGCGTGAACGTGGCAGGAACCGACACCGGATCGGCGCTTCAGGCCATTGATGACATCGTTCCGGTCAACACCTCAGGTTCAGCAACCTTCCTCAACGGGTTCTCGCTCTACCCCAATGCGACGGCCCATCCCATCACCCAAGGTGTGATCCCGTTCTACTTTGGCAGCGGCGAAGTGCCGAATGGCGGCGTCGATCCCGGCGCGACGCTCCTCGCAAGCGATTTCAGCGGCACCCGGCCGATGCTGGTCATCGACACGCGCGGCTCGGGCCGGACCGTCTACACTGGAATCGCCTATGCCTCGGTCGGTGATCCGGTGCTTCGGAGCGGACAGCCCGACAAGCTGCTTGAACAGGCGGTTGCGTGGGTGGCGCGGCCCGGCGACAGCTATGTTGTCGAACTGGCCGCAGGCCAGACCGTGTCATTCACCACGCAAACGCCGTTCACAGCTCCCGGGGAGCCGCTGACCGCCCTCAATCCGGCGCTGACGGTGACAGGGCCGAATGGGCAGGTCGTCGCCAGCAACAGCAGTTCGCCATCGGGCGCTCTTGACGCGCAGGTCGAGTTCACGGCGGCCGTCGCCGGCCGCTACCAGGTGCGGGTGTCGTCCGAGGCGGGACGCGGGGATTATGTGCTGACGACGAACGCGCCTGTCGCCGCGCTGCCCTTCACGGTGACCTCCGCGTCGGTCGCAAACGGAGCCAGCCTGCGCAACGCGCCTTCGGAATTGCGGCTGACGCTGTCCGACAATGTCTACTTGCCGTCCGTTGAGGCCGGCGACCTCACCATCAACGGTGTCGCTGCGCATGCTGTCACGATTGTCGACGGGCGCACGCTCGTCTTCGACATTGCTGGTCTGGCCGACGCCGAGGGCTCCTATGCCATCGCGCTGGCCGCCGGACGGCTTGACGATGCCGGCGGCACGGCCGTGACGGCCTTCGCCTCCGCTTTCCGGGTCGACAGGACACCGCCGACAGTGGTGTCGATCACGCCGGATGGACTGACCGCCCCGCTGAACGTCGTGACGGTCACCATGAGCGAGGCCGTTGACGCAGCGAGCGTTTCGGCTGGCGATCTGCGTATCGTCGATCCGAACGGCGCGGTCATCACGCCCTTTGCCGTCACAGTTGCCGGCAACGTCCTGACATTCCGGCTTTTCAACAACTTCGTGGCCGGCAGCTATGGCGTGACCTTTGGCCCAGCCATCACCGACCTCACTGGCAACGCCATGACCGCCGCAATGAGCGACACAATCGTCGTCGTCTCGCCTGACCTTGTCGTCACCGGCGTCTCGACAGTGGCCAGCGCCGTATTCGGGAACGTGATTTCCGTCACCTATACCGTGCAGAACGTCGGCAATGCGCCGGTCTTCGGACAGTGGCTCGATTATCTCTTCCTCTCGACCGACCCGCTCAAGGGATATGATCCGGCAACGAACTCCTTCGATCAAACGATCCAGTCCACGCTCATCACCCAGTTCACTTCCGCGACGCCGCTGGGAATCGGCGAATCCTATACCAGAACCGTCAACGCGACGCTGCCCTACGTCAGTACAAGCTACCAGCCCGGAAGCTATTACGTTCTAGCCACAACCAACAACAATCAAGGGACGTCACAGAGCGTCGGCGAGTCCAGCTACAACAACAATACGCGCGCCACGACGCCGGTCTCGCTGACGCTGCCGCCCTCGCCCGATCTTGAAGTTCGGGCGATCTCGGTGCCGGGCGCGGCGTTCTTCGGCCAGACGGTGACGATCAACTGGACCGATTTCAACGCCGGGACGGGCGATGCGACCGGTTCCTGGACCGATCAGGTCTGGTTCTCTGCTGACAATTACCTCGACACCGGCTTTTTCACCGACGACTGGCTTCTGCACACGTCGATCGTCGACCGGTCGACGAATCCGCTTGCGCCGGGCCAGGGCATTGACCGCTCGGCGACGATCACCTTGCCGTTCAATGGCGCTTCGGACCCCAACCGCACCTACACCATCTTCGTGGTTACCGACCGCACCAACGCCATCTACGAGCATCAGGCGGAAGACGACAATACCGTTCCGCTCCCGATCAACCTCGCCCTGCCGCCGCTGCTCGACCTGAGAGTCGACGCGACCAGCGTCTCCGACATCACGCCGGAATTCGGCAACACCGTCGATGTGACCTACACGGTCACCAATCACGGCTCCGGCACCGTGACCGGGAGCTGGACCGACCAGATCTCCCTGACCGTACGGCCCCAGGGTTATGGCACGCTCAGTTTGCGCAACGAGCCGGTTACCGGCGTAACCCTCGCGCCTGGCCAGAGCTACACGCGCACGGTCAGCGTCACCCTGCCGCTCAACCACAGCTACGATCCCGGCCAATGGGGTATCCAGGTCCAGACCGACGCGTTCCGGCAGATCTTCGAGTATCAGGCCGACGACAACAACGATGGTCCGAACATCGACGTGACCATCGCGGACCCGCCTTTGCCGGACCTGCGGGTCACGACCGTGGCCGCGCCGCCAGCAGCCGAATTCGGACGCAACATCGCCTTCAGCTACACCGTCTCCAATCTCGGGAACGGGCCGACGACCGCCGTCTGGACGGACCTCGTCTATCTTTCGCTGGGCAACGCCACCATCGACAACCGGGACCGTCTGCTGTGGAGCGGGCCGTCGCTGCGGCCGCTGGCTGCGGGCGAGAGCTATACGCGAACGCTCGATATCCCGCTGCCGCTCGATCCGTCGGTTCTGGCGGGCGGCTACTCGATCATCGTCGTCGCGGACCAGCAGAACCAGTTCGGCCAGAGCGCGGTCTACGAAAGTGAGGCCAACGAAACCAACAACCAGGGCTCCGATGCGCTTTCGGTCACGATCCGAACCTTGCCTGATCTGCAGGTTTCGGCGCTGACCAGCCCGATCGAGGCCATTTCCGGCCAGCTTGTGCCCATCAGCTGGACGATCCTGAACACCGGCACCGAGGCCGTCGCCAACTGGACCGACCGTGTCTATCTGTCCACAGATGCCGTGCTCGACGGCTCGGACCTGCAGCTCGGTGCGGATGTCCGCTTCGAGGGAACGCTGGGCGTGGGCCAGTCCGTCCGGCAGACGGTCGACTTCACCTTGCCGGAAACGCTGTCCGGCAGCCGCTATGTCATCATCAAGACCGATGCGACCGAGGAATACTACGAGTATCCCAACGAGGCGAACAACGTCCGTGCTGCGGCCAGCCCGACGAGCATCGTGCTCAAGGATTTTCCCAACCTGCAGGTCAGCGCGCTGACCGTGCCGGCTGATGCCGCTTCAAGCCAGCCGATCGACATCGTCTGGCGCGTCACCAATGCGGGAACCGGCCCGACCACCGTGCCGGTCTGGCGCGATTACGTCTACCTTTCCACCGACGATGTGGTGAACGCCGGCGATGTCCTTCTGGGAATTGCGGAGAATCCCAGCTTCCTCGCGCCCGGGGCGAGCTATGAGAACCGCCTGACCGCCATCCTGCCGCGCGGCATTGAAGGCGTCTGGAAGGTCATCGTCGTCGCCGACCGCGAAAACCGGATCTTCGAGTTCGGTGGCGAGACGGACAATCAGCGCCTGGCGCCCGTCAACGTCGCACTCACGCCGCCGCCGAACCTGCAGGTGACCAGCGTGTCCGCGCCCCTGACCGCGGTGACCGGTGACCCGATGGCGGTAAGCGTCACCATCACCAACGTCGGCGGCGCCCGTACCTTCGAAAGCGCGTGGGACGATCGGATTTTCATCTCCGCGGACACCACGCTTGATGCCGGAGACACCTTGCTGTCCACGGTGCGGCACACTGGCGCGCTCGACAACGGAGCGAGCTACACCCTGTCCACCAGCGTGCTTCCGCCGATCGGCCAGGCGGGTCGGTTTTACGTCTTCGTCCGGACGGATGCGTCCGGGGAGGTCTTCGAAGGTGCGAACGAAGGCGACAACACCGGCTTTGACGCGACGCCGACCACCATTGTCCATCGCCCGCCGCCGGATCTGGTGACGGTCGTCACCGGCGCGCCTTCGTCCGCGCTTGCAGGCCAAGCCATCAATCTGGCCTTCAGCGTCAGGAATGACGGGTCGACCGCGACGCCGCAATCGAGCTGGTTCAACGCGATCTACCTCTCTGAAGACGGGGTTCTGGGCCCCGACGACATCCTGCTCGACAGCTATCTCCAGCAACCTGGGCCGGTCCAGCCAGGGCAGGCGGCGGCCACGGGCCGCACGGTCCGCCTGCCCACGGGCATCAGCGGCGATTTCCACCTGATCATTGCGTCCGACTCGGCCAATGAGGTGTTCGAATTCGACAATGCCAACAACATCGTCGCCAGCGCGCTGCGCATCGACGACCGACCGGCCGACCTGACCGTGCCGCTGGTGAGCGTGCCGGAGAATGGCATTGCCGGCCGGCAGATCGCCGTGAACTGGACAATCACCAACACCGGCGCAGGACCAACCGACAACGGCCTCTGGAACAACCGGATCATCCTGTCGCGCAACCAGACCTACGGCGACGGCGACGATATCGTCCTGCGCGATGTGGAGACGACGGCCACGCTCGCGGCCGGAGCCAGCATCGCGCAAAGCGCCTTTGTGACGCTGCCCTACGAGGCGGATGGCGACTACTTCATCCTGGTGCAGACCGACACGGACAGCAATCGCAACCGGCGCGTGGATGAGAGCGACGAAGCCAACAACACCGGCAGCGCGCCGATCACCGTCACGCGCAGCATCGCCGATCTGAGGGTGACAAGCGTCAACGCTCCGCTCGCCGCCATCGCCGGGCAGCCTGTCGCGGTGTCCTGGACCGTCATCAACGACGGAAACGCCGATGCCAACGCCACCACCTGGATCGACCGGGTCTACATCTCCGCTGACGGCGCCTACGACATCGGCGATGCGTATATCGGCGCCGTGCGCCGCACCAACACGCTCGCGCCCGGCGCGAGCTACACCGCTTCCGGCAACTTCGTGCTGCCCGCGACCCTGCCGACCGGCAGTTACCGCATCATCGTCTTCACCGACCGGGACAACTCCGTCACCGAAACGCCCTTCGAGAGCAACAACGCCACGGCGTCGAACCAGCTCGCCGTCAGCGGATACGCGCCGCCCGTTCCCAATCTGGTCATGTCCATCGTCGATGCGCCGGACACCGCCGTCAGCGGCCAGACGGTGACGCTGCGCTACACCGTGACCAACACCGGCGACACGTTCACGGGCGCCTGGTATGACAGCCTCTTTCTGTCGGCCGACCAGAACCTGCAGCGCGCCTCGGATGTCTTCCTGGGCTATGTGACGCAGCAGCGCACGCTGGCTGCGGGCGAAAGCTACCAGCAGGAATTCGTCGCGACGATTCCTAAAGGCTATGCCGGTCCGTACTATTTCTTCGTCTCGACCGACTCGACCAATTTGGTCAGCACCGAATCGAGCGAAACCGACAATGCGGGCTATGACGGGCTCTCGACCCTCGTCGTTCTGCCGACCCCGACAGATCTCATCGTCGGCAGCGTCGTCATCCCCGAAACCTTGACGCTCGGTGCCGAGGCCTCCATCAGATACACCATCAGCAATGCGAGCGCCGGGACCGCGCTGGGCTCATGGTATGACGCGGTCTACCTGTCGGGCGATGGCGTATGGGATGTCGGCGACCGGCTCGTCGGGCGCGTGCTGCACACGGGGCCGGTGGCCGCCGGGGCAAGCTACAGCGAGACGCTTGTGGCGCAGATTCCCGGTGTCCTTCCCGGCAGTTACCAGGTCATCGTCCGCACCGACATCCGCAACAATCTCGACGAGGCCAACGAGGCCAACAACATCGGCGGCTCGCTTGACGCCGCCTCGGTCGATGTGCCCACGCTGGCTGTCGGCGCCTCGGTCGCCGGATCGATTCCGGCCAACGGCATCTCCTACTACCGGCTCGTCGCCAATGCCGGCGAGACCCTGCGCCTGTTCCTCGACGGCGCTGCCGGCGCCGTGGGCAACGAGATCTATGTCAGCTACGGCGCGGTGCCGGAACGCGGTTTGGGCGACTTCAGCGCCGCCACGCCGTTCGAGGCTGACCAGGAGTTGATCATTCCGACCAGCCGGGCCGGCGTCTATTACATCGCCGTGGTCAACACCGATGCCGCGGCCGCCAGCGCTTTCACGCTCAGCGCCGAAAGCATCCCCTTCTCGATCCGCAGCATCGCGCGGAACACGGTGGGCAATGCCAATGACGCCACGATCCGGATCGAGGGTGCCCGCTTCGAGCCCGGCACGCGCTTTTCGCTGCTCAACGACCTCGGCGAGGCGCTTGACGCCAGCCGCGTCGTCATCGTGAACGCCAGCCGCGCCTATGCGACCTTCGACCTGTTCGGCACGCCCGCCGGCCGGTACGACCTTGCAGCGCTCAGCCCAAGCGGGGCTGCCGTCGCGCTGACCGACGGACTGACCATCACGGAGGGTGTCGGCTCCAACATTGCCGACGCCGTGAACGGCCCCTCCGCAGTCCGCGGCAGGACGATCAACAGCGTCACCTATCTGTGGACGAACAACGGCGATGCGGACACGGCCGCACCGTTGATCCGCGTGAAGCCGACAGGCGGGACATTCGGATACGATCCGCAGCGTATGCGGGAAGGTTTGTTCCTGGCGCTCGGCTCGAGCACGGAAGGGCCCTCGGACGTGCTGCGGCCGGGCGGTGAAAGCGCCATGTCGTTCGTGTTCTATGCCGGCGCCCGCATGGAATTCGACACGGTTGGCGAGGACTCTGGCGAACCCATCACGGATTGGGGCGCCATCCGCGATGCGCTGAAGCCCAATGCGCTGGCCGATGCGCAATGGCTGCCGTTCTGGAACCGGATCCAGCCCGAGATCGGCGATGAATGGGGCGATCTTGCAGCCTTCATCAACCGCATCGCGCTGGACGTCGCAGAACCGGGCGAGGCCCTGCGCGACATTCACCTCATCTTCGAGCGGCTTTATGTGAAGAGCCCGGATTTCCGGGTGACTGTGTCCGCCTCTGGCGTGCTGCTCGACAGCCAGACGAATGCACCGTTGGCGGGTACGACGATCTTCGCCTACCGAGTCGCCCACAACGATCAGGTTCTCGGTGGCATCGGTGTGACGGACGCCAACGGGGCCTTCACAATTGCTGGACTTGAGCCCGGCGAATACTTCTTCGGCCTTGATCCCTCGCTGCGCCTTGTATTCGACGCCAACAGCGATGGAATAGCGGATACGACCCGCACCACACTTATCGTCGGCGACACTGACGACGTCATAGGTCTGACTCTTCGGGCCACCGACGAAATTGCACAGAACGACCTGACGCAGGTTACCCGCCCCATCCTCATGACCGACCCAGATGGCGAAGATCACATCTTTTGGCTTGAAGATGGGAAATTGTGGCATGCCCGCTTTGATGGCGCGTCCTGGGTGGATGCTGTCATGCTGGCCGACGCCGTAGACCAGGAGTTTACGGTTTCGGCGGCAAGCAATTTGATCGACGGATCGACGCCGGGCATTATCCTCGTTTGGCGCACGGCTTCGGCTGAAGCCAACACGCGGGACTTCAACTATTCGATCGGTGTGAAGACCGCGAATGGCATGTCCTGGTCGCGATTTGAGCGCCTCGTTGACAACGCAGTCGACGACAGCCTGGCGTCGATCGCCATTGATCCGGATGGTCGCGTAATCGTGGCCTATCGTTCCACCGATGGCACCATCAACGACGACGGCGATCTCTATTTCCGGGTTATCGATGTTGACGGCTCGGTTCTCTCCTTTAGCGCCGAGAGCCTGGCGGCCGCCCGTCAGGTGGAAATGGAGATCGAGCGCCAGATCAACAAAATGGTCGAATCCGGCGTTCTCATTCCGGATGGTCTCCAAGGAGCCGATGGTAAGGTCAAGTACGAGAAGAAGTTCAAGGTTCCGAAGCTGCCCTTCCTCGGGGTCAGTGGCGGTCTCGCGGTCAACGTCAATGGCTCGTATGACGAAACCAAGACGGCGATCAATGCGTCGGCCGGGGGCAGCATCAAGATTACGTTCGGAAAGGAGGATGCGGGCGGTGCCCCGGCCATAGTACCTGGCTCGGATGGTAGCTTTGCATCTGGCACTGAAACACAGTTCTTCGTCGAAGGCTCAGGCACCTACAGTGCTGGATGGGTGGCGAAGGGCTGCGAAACACCCACCTGGGAACTCGCATCCAGCAAACTCGAATTGAGCCTTGGCGGGGGCGTCGAGGTCAAAATTCCCCTTGAAAACCTCGTTCCACGCAACACCCCGCAGGGTTTCGCAATCGCGACCGCGCTAGAGGAAGCGAAGAAAACGCTTAAGCTTGGAGGCGTTCTGTTCGGCCTCAGCATCAGCGTCAGTCTCACCGGCTCTATGTCATGGAGTGCAGACGCCCCACCCGTACTGCTGCGATTGCCAGACGAGGGCATCACCAAGGCACAGCTGCGTGTCAAACCCTCTGTCTCAGTATTCGCTGGCGGCGACAGTCTTGACAATGCCGCCGTGTCCGCGACCCTGAGCGGCGACCTTGCTATCACGTGGCAAATTCTACCGACGTTCGAGTTCCAGGGGGCGGCGGGCACGGCCAAATTGTCCCTTTCCGCCCCTGTGCTTGGCTACTTTAAGGAAATCCCGGTCGCTTCGACCACCTTTTTTGGAGTCTCAAGCGCCTCGTCGTCCGAACTGACTTCGCTTGCGGAGAATGTTCCGACGATGACGATAAGGCGCGATCTCAGCGTACTCGCAGGGTCTAGCGGCGATTATTCAGGTGGCGGGGCGCAAGCCATCGAGACAAATGTCGCCGGTAACCTGGCCTATGACGGGAAGCCTGAACTCGCGACCGCCCCCGATGGGACGATTTATGCGGTCTGGCAGTCCGCTGATGCGAGTGACCCCACACAGCGGTTCCTCAAGTTTGCGCACTATGTCGCAGGCGCATGGAGCACGCCCGAGGCGATCCCTGGCACCGATCGCGCCATCGGCGGCGCGAGCATCGCGTTCGATGCGACCGGCCGCCTGGTCCTCCTCTGGTCCGACCGAGGCAATGCCTTGGTGCCCGTACTTGAGGAAGGGATTGCGTCGGAGGAGACCATCACGGCCTTGACCGCCTATGAGCGGACGGCAGAACTGAAATCGAGCGTGTTCGAGAACGGCCTCTGGTCCGTTCCAGTCACGGTTGCTGACCTGTCCGGGCAGGAAAACGGCATGGAGCTTGGCCGCGTCGGCGATGTCCTGCTCGGGGCATGGCGCCGCGAGATCATGGACTCCGACATGGTCGAGATTTACGTTGCCGCTTGGGATAGCGTCACTGGCACCTGGGGCGCCGCGACGAAGGTCGGCGAGGGCGACGGCGCGCTGGCGATCTCGATCGGCAAGGTCGGCAACTCGGCCGCGATCTTCTGGTCGGAAGATCGCCGTCCGGGAGACGATCTAAAGGAAATGGAAGTGCGCTGGGTGCGCCTCGGAGAGTCCGCCTGGTCACAGGAGCAGGCCTTCGCGCCCTCGCTGCTGGCGAACCGCGTCGCGCCGGATCTTGCGGCGCTCGCTGCCGAACTGAGCGGATCGGGCTCGGTCCTGGAGGCGGTCGGTGCGCTTGTTCCGACCGACGCGCGGGCCGACAACTACTTCGGCCCCCCCGAGAAAGACCCGAACGAAATCTGCGAGGAAAAAGAAAAGCCCAAGACCATCTTCGCACCAGCCGTCATCGGCTCCATCGATCCCAATGACATCATCGGGCCGAAAGGGACCGGCGAGGAGAACTGGATCACGGCTGAGAATCCTCTGTCCTACATGATCCGCTTCGAGAACCGCGCCAGCGCCACGGCTCCGGCGCAGACGGTCTCGATCGTCCAGAAGCTCGATCCCGATCTCGACATCCGGACCTTCCGCGTCGATGATTTCGGCTGGAGCGGCGAGGTCTTCGCCCAGAATGCCGACCGCGCCTATTTCCTCGGCCGAATCGACCTGACGGCGACCAAGGGCTATGTCGTCGAGTTGCTCGTGCTGCCGGACGTGACCGCCAACACGCTGACCTGGCTGTTCACGACCATCGACCCGGCAACCGGTGAGCCGACCTCGGATGCGCGCGCCGGCTTCCTGCCGCCCAATGACGGCGACGGCCTCGGCGAAGGCTTTGTCACCTACACGATCCGGCCGAAGGCGGGCGTTCCGACCGGCACACGGATCGACGCGATGGCCACGATCATCTTCGACACCGAGGAACCGATCGACACACCGGCCATCTTCAACACGCTCGATGCGGTGAAGCCCGATGCGACGATGCTGCCGCTGCCCGCGACCAGCGATGCAACGACCATCGAGCTGCAGTGGGGCGGCCTCGACGATGTGAACGGGTCCGCGATCGCCAGCTACTCGATCTACTTCTCCCGCGATGGCGGCGAGTTGTCCCTCTTCCGGCTCGACACCACGGAAACCTCCGGCCTGTTTGTCGGCGAGGCGGGCAGCACCTATGCCTTCTACGCCGTCGCGCGGGATCATGCGGGCAATCAGGAGGCGATTCCGGCAACTCCGGACACCACCATCGGCATCGGTGGCCTCGCCCCGGGTTCGATCTCAGGCCGCGTCTTCAACGACAGCGACGGCGACGGCCTGCTCGATGCCGGCGAAGGGCCGCGCTCCGGCCTGACCGTGTTCCTCGATGCCGATGCAGACGGCCTCTTCGACGCCGGCGAGGCAAGCGCTGTCACCGACGCGGCAGGCCTGTACGGCTTCGCTGCGCTGGCGCCGGGGGCCTACAGGATCGGCTTTGTCATCCCAGCCGGCGACGTGGCCACAACGCCCGCCTTCAACGTGGTGACGGTCACGCCGTCTGCCGACACCCTGGCCCCGGCCTTCGGCCTGTTCACGCCCGCCACGATCTCGGGTGTCGCCTTCAGCGACCTTGATCAGGACGGACTGCGCGATGCCGGGGAGACCGGTCTTGCCGGCCGCACGATCTTCCTGGACAGCGACGATGACGGCGTGCTCGATGACGGCGAGCGTACGGCGGTCACAGGATCGGATGGCAGCTACAGCTTCGCCGGCCTGTCGGCGGGGGTGGTCGTGCTGCGCCAGGTCGTTCCAGCCCATGTCGCCGCTTCCGGACCGGATCGGCTCGTGGTGACCGTCACCAGCGGATTGGTTGCTGACAACCGGAATTTCGGCAGCATCGCCCTGGCGCGCATCGCCGGCGTCAAGTTCGAGGACGTCAACGGCAATGGCGCGCGCGAAGCGGGCGAGGCGCTGCTGCCGGGCTGGACCGTGTTCCTCGACCAGGACCTGGATGGCCTGCTCGATGCCGGCGAACGCGTGACGGTCACGGACGCGGCTGGCGGCTATGTGTTCGAGGATGTCCGGCCCGGCGCCTATGTCGTCGCCGAAGTCCTCAAGCCGGGCTGGCGCCAGACCTATCCCGCGCCGGGATCGGCGACCGCGCCGGGTCTGCTCGACACGGCCGCTTCCGCCGTTCAACTCGTCTCGCCCGACATGATGGTGGCCGGAACCACGCCGCTTGCGGCGGGTGATTCCATTCGCGCAAGCCTGCTGACCGGACTTGACGCCTATCGCGCCGATCCCCGGTTCGCCGGAACAGAAGGAGCCGGCATCCGCGTGGTCACGATCGACACCGGCATCGATCGCGACAGCGCCTTCTTCGGGCCGGACCGCGACGGTAACGGCGTCAGCGACCGCATCGTCTTCCAGTGGGACTTCGCCGACAATGACGCCGACGCCTCGGACCGGACCGGCCACGGCTCGAACGTCGCCAGCATCATCGCCAGCAGCGACGGAACCTATGCCGGCGTCGCGCCGGCGGCGGACATCATCGCGCTCAAGGTTTTCCAGGATAATGGCGCCGGCTACTTCCTTTACGTCGAGAAGGCGCTGCAATGGGTCGTCAGCCACGCCGGCGATTTCGGGGTCGGCGTGGTCAACCTCTCGCTGGGCGATGGCGGCAACTGGCTGACCAGCGCCAGCCGCTATGGCCTCGGCGACGAACTCGCTGCGCTGGCGGCGCAAGGCATCATCATCACCGCCGCGTCCGGCAACGCCTTCTATACATTCGACGCCCAGCCCGGCGTCAGCTACCCGGCCGCGGACCCCAATGTCATCGCGGTCGGCGCGGTCTGGAGCGCCGACTATGGCGGGCCGTGGCGCTTCTCCAACGGCGCGGCGGATCTGACGACGGCGGGCGACGCCATTGCGAGCTTCTCGCAGCGCGGCGGCCTGACCGACATCTTCGCCCCCGGCGCGCGCCTCACCGGCGCCAACGCCACAGGCGGCACGGTGACCATGCAGGGCACCAGCCAGGCCTCGGCCTACCTCGCCGGCGTGGCGGCGCTGGCGCAGGACATCGCGCTCGACCATCTGGGCCGCCGTCTGAGCGGGGCCGAGTTCGCGGCGCTCTCGCGCCAGACCGGCATCGTGATCATCGACGGCGACGACGAGAACGACAACGTCGACAACACCGGCGACAGCTACCGGCGCGTCAACGTCAAGGCGCTCGCCGAAGCGATCCTGGCCATGACGCCGGGCTCAGGTTCCGGCGGGACTGGCGGCGGCGACACGGGCGGCGGCTCCGATGCCGTCCCGCGCGCGCTGGACGGGCATGCGCTGACCATCGGGGTTGGCGACAATCTGGCCAACGTCGACTTCGGCAACTTCAACCTTGGCCGTGTCACTGGCCAGGTCTTCGACGACCTTGATGGTGACGGGGTGCTCGACGCCGGCGAAAGCGGGCTTGGCGGCCGGACGGTCTTCGTCGATCGCGACAACAATGGCGTTCTCGATGCCGGTGAAGCCACCGCAGTCACGGATGCGGGCGGGGCCTTCAGCTTCGTCGATCTCGGACCGGGCGCGGTGACTGTCAGGCAGGTGGTTCCCGCCGGATCTGTGGCAACCAGCAGCGCCTTCAGCGCGGCCATCGTCAGCGGCTCCAACCTCACCGCAAGCTTCGGGTCCTTTGGCCTCGGCCGCGTCTCCGGCCAGGTCTTTGACGACCGCGACGCGGACGGCGTGCAAGATGCCGGCGAGACCGGGATCGCTGGCCGCACGGTCTTCATCGATCTCGACAATGATGGCGTTCTGGATAGCGGCGAAACCTCGACGGCCACGGGCTTGAGCGGCGCCTGGAGCTTCGCCGGCCTCGGCGCCGGCAGCATCACCATCCGGCAGGTCGTGCCTGCTGGATCGGTGGCGACGAGCGGCGCGTTCAGCGCCACGGTCGTCAGCGGCGCGACGCTTGCGGCGAGCTTCGGCGTGCGCGACCTGCCGCCAGTGACGGCGGCGGATTCCTATGCCGTCGATGCCGGAGGCACGCTCACGGTTTCGGCCGCTCAGGGCGTCCTCGCCAACGACAATGACCCCGGCGCAGGCGCGCTGACGGCGACGCTCGTGAACGGACCGTTGCACGGCACGCTCACGCTCGGCACTGATGGGGGTTTTGTCTACAGACCCACCCCCGGCTACAGCGGCTCTGACAGCTTCCTCTATGCCGCCCGCGACAGCGCCGGCAACCTCACACAGGCTTTAGCCGCGATCACCATCCGTCCCGTGATCGTCAATCGGCCTCCCGTGGCCGTCGCCGATGAAGCGGCTGTCAGCGAGGATGCCACGGTCGTCATCGATGTCCGCCGCAATGACAGCGATGCCGAGACAGCGCGCAATCTGCTGGTGGTCGGGCTGACGTCGCCCCTGTCCGCTCTCGGCGCGGCCCTCTCCGTCGATGCCGGCGGCCGTGTGGTCTACGATCCACGCCAGGCCAGCGCCTTGCAGGCCCTGAATTTTGGCGAGGTGGCCACCGACAGCTTCACCTACGCGATCACCGACGGAGGAGGGGCAGCTGCGACAGCCACCGTCACCGTGCGCGTCAACGGGCGCAATGATACGACGGTCGAGCTTGTCGCGCAAACCAGCGAGGATGTGGCCTTCACGCTGCCGGTGGACGGGCTGACGGTGATCTCCGCCAGTTCCAGGAACGCTCTGGTGTCGATCCTGCCGGAAGGGTTGCGCTATGATCCGACCCGATCGGCGACGCTCCAAGCGCTGACCTCTGCGCCCGGCAGCGCCCTCGTCGACAAGGTCACCTTCACGGCCCGCGACGGCGACGGCAAACTGGTGCTGGGGCAGGTCATCGTCACCGTCACCGGCGCCGATGACAGGCCGGTCGCCGGCTCGCTGACTGTTGCCACGGATGCCGACATGACGATCGCGGTTGATGCCCTGGCGCTCGCACGCGATCCGGACCAGGGCGCCGTCCTGACGCTGCAGAGCTTCGATGCGGCGAGCTCCCTCGGCGGGACGATCCGGCTCGTGGCGGGGCAGCTTGTCTATGATCCGACCAGCTCGGTGGCTCTGGCCGGGCTGTTCTCCGGCCAGACCAGGACCGACAGCTTCGCCTACACCGTCACAGACGAAACCGGCCGCACGGCCACAGGCTCCGTCCGCGTCATCGTTTCCGGCCGGCAGGAAGCGGCGATCGTCGACTTTCCCGTACGGGCCACGGACGAGGACACGCTGCTTACCTTCAGGCCGGCGGCCGGACTGGTCGTGATCGGCGCGAATGCGAAGAGCAGCGAAGGCGCTGATGTCCAGGTCATCGCCAACGGCAGCCTGCGTTACGATCCGCGCCGTGCCGCCGGGCTTCAGGCGCTTAATGTCGGCCAGACAGCCGCCGACGCGATCCTGTTCACCTACAAGGATTCCGGCGGGGCTTTGCGGCTTGGCCGGGTCGTGCTCAACGTCGCCGGCATCAACGAGCCGCTGGCGCTCCGCAACGACAGTGCATCCTCCGGCAACCTCGCCCCGGCGGCCATCGACGTGCTGCGCAACGATGTGGCGCCCGAAGGCGCGACGCTTGCGACAGGCCCGCTCTCCTCGCTCGGTGCGTCGCTGGCGGTGGTCGACGGCAAGATCACCTATGATCCGACGGGCTCGGCGCTCCTGTCGCGGCTGGCCGTTGGGCAGGTGGTCTCCGACAGCTTCACCTACTCTGTCGCCAGCAATGGCACGACTGCGACCGCCACGGTGACGGTCAGGGTGACGGGCCGCAACACGCCTCCGGTGGCCGTTGTCGACCGTGTCGAGACAGCTGCGGACCAGGCCATCCTGTTCAATCCCGCCGCCAATGACACCGATGCCCAGAACTCGCCCATCGCGATCCAGAGCGTGGCGGCGCGCTCTGCGCTCGGCGCGGCGGTAGCGCTGCAAGCGGATGGATCGGTCCGCTACAACCCCACCGGCGTGGCGGGCTTCATCAAGCTGCGCAGCGGCGAAACGCTCGTCGACAGCTTCACCTATGTGATCGCCGATGAACAGGGCGCGATCGCGCGGGGACAGGTCTTCGTCACCGTGACCGGCGTCAATGACGCGCCGGTCGCGGCCAATGACAGCGCGGCGGCCTTCGACAACGCGGTTGCGAACATCAACGTCCTCGCCAATGACAGGGACACGGATGAAATCGCACCGCTGTCCGTGACCGTCGCCGGAACTTCGGTCCGTGGCGCATCGCTCGTGGTCTTGCCCGACGGGCGGATCGCCTACGATCCGCGCGCCGTCCTTCAGGGCCTCGCGCTTGGCGAAACCCTGGCGGACACATTCAGCTACACGGTGACGGACGCGCTTGGCCTGACCTCGACCGCGACTGTCAGCGTCCTGGTGAAAGGGCGCAATGCCGGGCCGGTGGCGGTGGCCGACGCCATCACGCTGGTCGCTGGCGCTGCCGGCCGGATCAACGTGCTGGCCAATGACAGGGATATCGACACCGGCGCTGTGCTCTCCTTATCGAGGCTGGACGCGGCGTCGCGGCTCGGCGCGACCCTGACGCTCAACGCCGACGGTTCGGTGCGCTACGATGCCGGCTCAAGCGCGGTCCTCTCGGCGCTCGCGCCGGGCCAGTCGCGGACCGATCGCTTCGCCTACACCGTCTCGGATGAACATGGAGCGCTTTCCACCGCCACCGTCACGGTCACGGTCTTCGGGGCGGGGTCAACGCCGCCGGCGGCTGCGGGCTCCAGCCCGATTTCTGTCGATCTTGGACGCGTGCTGGAAGGCTTCTCGATGGCGAGCGTGTCGTCCGGCGGCGCCTGGAAGGAGAGCTTCGTGGCGGGGTCCGCGCCGGCGGCAGATCCGAATGCCGGAATCAGGATCACGCTCGGCTGACGAAGGCCGGACTGCAGACATGGAACGTTGGGGAGCGGAATGATGGACAAGGCAGATCACAAGGAGGCATCGACCAATGGTTCGGGCCATGCTCCTGAAGCGGCAGTTCCGTCTCGGGCGCCGGCGCGCGCCGCGCAGGACCGTCAGCGCATGAAGGTCGATACCTCGGAATTGAAGAGTTCCTATTGCAATGTCTGCAATGGCTCTGCGACCCGGGAAGAGGTGGTCCTGAATTTCGGCATCAATCACGACTGGGATCGGGGCGAGCCGGAATATGACGTGAAGCTCCTGCATCGCGTCGTGCTGAGCCCCTATGCCGCAAAGCGCGTCGCAACACTGCTCGACTCCATCGTCAAGGACTATGAGGCGCGCCACGGCGCGCTCAAGTAGCGCGACCGGGCCGCGGGCATGACACTGGCAACAGGCGACGTGGACACCGCCCACATGGCACGGCAGATCAGCCGCGAGTCTGGCGTCGCGCCGGATGCTGCGGTTTGGTCGCAGTTCGCCGGCGCGCAGCGGGCCGACCAGTTCTGCGAAGCCTGGCTCGCGCTGCAATGCGCGCAGATCATCGGCGCGCGCGCCGCCCTGCTCCTGATCCGCGACCGCGACGGCGTCTTCGCGCCTGCGGCGGTCTGGCCCGACCGCAGCCGCGACATCCGGCATCTGGCGGGCGCTGCCGAGACAGCCTTGCGCGACCGGCGCGGCCATGTCGAACGACCGGACGGCGGCGGCATCGGGACCGTTGCGCAGGTGGCCTACCCGATCGAGGTTGGAGAGGACCTCGCCGCTGTGGTCGTGGTCGAGACAGTGGTCCGCACCGATGGCAGCCTGGGCACGGCGCTCAGGCAGCTGCATTGGGGCGCTGGGTGGCTGGAAGTGCTTTTCCGCCGCGAGCGCCAGCAGGGCGATGCGGAAGCGCTGCGGCGCGGGCATTTCGCGCTCGACATGGTTGCCGTCGCATCCGAACACCGCGACGCTGGCGCTCTTGCGCGAGGTCTGGCGACAGCCCTGGCGACCCGCCTCAAGGCCAGTTCCGTGGCGGTCGGCCTGGTGGACGGCGGCGCGGTCAGGCTGGCGGCCCTGTCGCACGCCGCCAGCTTCGAGCGGACGTCGAAGCTGGTGCAGTCGCTTGAGAACGCGATGGAGGAGACGGTGGACCAGGCGGCTTCGGTCAGCGAACCTGCCCTGCCGCAAACCGCCCAGCGCATTGGTCTCGCCCATCGGGACTATCTCGCGGTGGCCCGTTCAGGGGCGGTCCTGTCTGTACCGCTCCTGCAGGCTGGCCATGTCGTCGGGGTGATCACGGTCGAGCATGGCGAAGCCTCCGCGCTCGACGGTCCGACGCTCGCCATGCTGGAGAGCGTCGGTGTCCTTCTGGGACCCTTGTTCAACCTGCAGCGCGAGGCCAACAGGCTCGTGAGCGGCCGGCTGGTCGACTACGCCGGCAAGGGTACGGCCGCGTTGTTCGGCCGCCGCCGCCCTGCGGTGAAGCTCGCGGTGGCCCTTGCCGCGGTCTGCGTCGTTTCGCTTGCGCTTGTCGAAGGCACCTTCCGCGTCAGCGCCAATGCCGCTCTGGAAGGTTCCATCCAGCGGGCCGCCGTCGCGCCTTTCGAGGGCTATGTGACGAGCGCGCCCGTCCGCGCCGGCGAGAGGGTGGCGCAAGGCCAGCTGCTGGCTGTCCTCGACGATCGCGAACTGCAGCTAGAAGCGGCGCGCTGGCGCAGCGAACGCGACCAGCAGATGCTGCGCTACCAGGAAGCGCTCGGCAAGCAGGAGCGGGCGACCGCACGGATCACCGAAGCGCTGGTACGTCAGGCGCAGGCCCAGCTCGCGCTGGTGGAGGCGCGCATCGAACGGGCGCAGGTCCGCGCGCCCGTGGCCGGCATCGTGGTCTCGGGCGATCTGTCGCAGCAACTGGGCGCCCCGGTGGAGCGTGGCCGGCTGCTGTTCGAGATCGCTCCGCTCAACGACTACCGTGTCATCCTGCAGGTCGACGAACGCGATGTGTCCCATGTCGCAAGGGGCCAGACGGGCACGCTGCTGGTCAAGGGGCTGACCGGCGCGCCTGCCGCCATCGAGGTCACATCGGTGACCCCTGTCGCGACCGCCGCCAACGGCCGCAACACCTTCCGCGTCGAGGCTGCCCTGAGGGGCCCGGCGGCCTTGCTCCGTCCCGGCATGGAAGGTGTTGCCAAACTCGACATCGCGCAGCGCAACCTCCTTTGGGTCTGGACGCGGCCTCTCATTGACTGGGCCCGCTTCACCTGGTGGGCCTGGGTGAAGTGACGCGATGGCAAGAAGCTTCCACTCGGAACACTGGCATCGTGTCGCGCATCTGAAGCCGCAACTGCGTGCCCATGTGCCGGTGACCCGCCACCGCAGCCGCGGCCAGTCCTGGTATGTGATCCAGGACAGCGCAACCGGCAGGTTCCACCGCTTCACGCCGACCGCATACCGGGTCATCGGCTCGATGGACGGCCTGCGCACGGTCGACGAGATATGGCGCGCCGCGATCGAGAACCTTAAGGACGAGGCGCCGTCCCAGTCCGACATGGTTGATCTGCTCTCCCAGCTCCATGCCGCCGACCTGATCCGGTCCGACAGCAATGCAGACGCGATCGAGCTGTTCTCGCGTCATCGCAGCCAGTCGCGGAAGCGGCTGACGTCGCGCTTCGCCAACCCGATGGCGTTGCGCTTTCCGTTGCTCAACCCCGACCGCTTCCTGACGGCGTTGGCGCCTTGGGCTCGGCCCTTCTTCGGTCTCTTCGGGCTGCTGCTGTGGTGCGTGGCGGTTGTGTTCGCCGGAGTTCTGGCCGGGCTCCACTGGCCTGAACTGACCGGCAACATCGCCGATCATGCGATGGGGCTCGACAACATCCTCATCATGGCGGCGCTGTTTCCCGTTCTGAAGCTGCTGCACGAACTCGGCCACGGACTTGCCTGCAAGCTGCGTGGCGGGGAGGTGCGCGAGCTTGGCGTGATGCTGCTGGTGCTCGCGCCTGTCCCCTATGTCGATGCAACGTCGTCCACGGCGTTCCGCTCGCGCTGGGACCGCATGCTCGTCGCGGCCGCGGGCATGCTGGTGGAGACCTTTCTCGCCGCTCTCGCGATGTTCGTCTGGACGACAGTCGAGCCGGGACTGGTGCGGACGCTCGCCTTCAACACGATGCTGATCGCCGGAATCTCGACCGTGGTCTTCAATATCAACCCGCTGATGCGGCTCGACGGCTACTACATGCTCGTCGATCTGCTCGACATGCCGAACCTCGCGCAGCGGGCGACCCGCTGGTGGGCCAGCCTGGCCGAGCGCCGTCTGTTCGGCGTGACGGAAGATCCGCCGGTGACTGCTCCCGGTGAACGGGGCTGGCTCCTCGCCTATGCGCCTGCATCATTGCTCTACCGGACCGTGGTGATGCTCGGCATCGCCCTGTTCGTGGCGGGCACCTTCTTCATCGTCGGCATCATCATGGCCATCGTCACGGTGTTCACCACGCTGGTCTGGCCGCTCATCAAGATCGCGCGGCATGTCCTGGTCGCGCCGAAGCTGGCCAACCACCGTGGCCGGGCCGTGGCGGTGACGTTCGGCGGCGCGGGCGCGATTGTCGGTGCTGTCATGCTCGCGCCGCTGCCGTTGGTCACGCTGACGGAAGGCATTATCTGGCTGCCGGAAAGCGCGATCCTCAGGGTCCGGGAAGACGGCTTTGTCGCGCGCATTGCGACGCCTGGCGGGACCATGGTCCGGGCCGGCGATCTGATCATGGTCGGGGAAGAGTCCGGCCTCGTGCATGAGGCTGCCGTGACCGCCAGCCAGATCGAGGCGTTGACGCTTCGCCTGGACGCCGAACTGGTCAGCGACCGCGTGCAGTCGCAGGTCACCCGGGCCGAGCTTCGCCTGAAAGCGGAAACGCTGGCGCGGCAGGACATGCGGATTGCGCGCCTGTCGCTCGAAAGCCAGGAAGCCGGACGGCTTGTGCTGCCCCATGAGGCGGACTTGCCGGGGCGTTTCCTCAAGCGCGGCGACGTCGTCGGCTTCCTCCTGCCGCCGCAGTCGCGCACCATCCGCGTTGCGGTGCCGCAAGCCGACATCGATCTGGTCCGCACCCGCCTGAAGGGTGTCGACGTGATGCTCGCCGGGCTGACCGACCGGTCCTACTCAGCCGAACTGGGCCGGGAGGTCCCCGCCGCGAGCGGCCAGTTGCCGAGCCGCGCTCTCTCGATAGACGGGGGCGGGCGCATCGCCGTGGACGCGCGTGACCCGAAGAATCCGCGTGCGCTCGAGGGGCAGTTCCTCTTCGACGTCATCCTGCCGCCCGAGGCGGGCGCCAGCGCCTTCGGGGCGCGCGCGCATGTGCGCTTCGACCATGGCTTCGAGCCTCTGGGCCAGCAGGTCTGGCGGCGGCTTCGCCAGCTGTTCCTCTCGCGGCTGGAGGCCTGAGGATGCTGCACAGGGCATCCGCCATCGCCGCCTCGCGTCTCGTGCACGATCCGCGTTCGGCCGCCTATGCGGAGCGTTCCGAGCGCAAGGCGGGCTTTTTCGACCGGACGCTCTACAAGATGCTGGAAGCGGCGTCCGCGCGGCTTCAGGTCCGCGAGCGTGGCCTCGGGCGTTTTGTCGCCATGGTCGACGCCCATGCCGGCGCTGCGGAAGCTCTTGACGACGTTGGGATCGCCGCACGCGCGGGTGCTCTGCGGGGCGAACTGCTGCGCTCCGGCCTCGCCGACGCTCCGCTCGCGGAGACCTTCGCACTCGTCCGCGCGGCGTCCGCCCGCCATCTCGGGCAACGTCATTTCGCGGTGCAGATCATGGGCGGCTATGCCCTGGCGCGCGGCATGCTCGCAGAGATGGCGACCGGCGAAGGCAAGACCCTCACCGCCTCACTCGCTGCGGTCGCGGCGGCTCTTGCGGGGCTTCCGGTCCATGTCGTGACGGTCAACGACTACCTCGCCGAGCGGGACGCGGAGCATCTCAGGCCGGTGTTTGCGGCCTTCGGATTGACGACGGGGTTCTGCAAGCACGGCCAGTCTCCCGAAGAACGGCGCGGAGCCTATGCCTGCGACATCACCTATACCTCCAACAAGGAGGTTGCCTTCGACTATCTGCGCGACCGGATTGCCCTCGGCCGACGGCGCACGCGATCCGATGTGGCGGTAGACCGGCTGATGCCGGAGCGGTCAGGGCCGTCCCTGCTGTTGCGCGGGCTCGGCTTCGCCATTGTCGACGAGGCCGACAGCGTTCTCGTTGATGAGGCCCGCACGCCGCTGATCATCGCCGGCGAAGGCGAAGCGGCGGACGGGCCGCAGTTCTCTTCGGCGCTGGCAATGGCGGGCGCGCTGCAGTCCGGCCGGGACTACACCCTGCTCTCGCGCCAGAGACAGGTCGTGCTGACGCGCGCCGGCCGTGCTGCTGTCGAGGCCTCGGCGCTGGCGCGCAGCGGCGTGTTCCTGGTGCGCGCGGCCCGGGAGGAACTGGTCGAGCAGGCGCTCGCGGCCCTTCACCTGTTCCACCGCGACGAGCACTACGTTGTCCGCGACGACAAGGTCCAGATTGTCGACGAGCATACCGGCCGGATTTCGGACGGGCGGTCGTGGAGCAGGGGCCTGCACCAGCTGATCGAAGCCAAGGAAGGCGTCACCCTCACCGCACCCAATGTCACCCATGCGAGCATCACTTACCAGCGCTTTTTCCAGCGCTACCGCCATCTGTCAGGCATGTCGGGCACGGTCGCCGAGCTCGCTGGAGAGCTCCGCACCGTTTATGATCTGAGGGTTGTCCGCATTCCGCTGAACCGGCCCAGCCGCCGGATCTCGTGCGGCACACGCATTGTCCGCGATGCAGCGGCCAAATGGGCGCTCGTGGCGGACGCGGTTGCAGCGGGTCAGGCCTGCGGACGGGCCGTCCTCGTCGGCACGCGCGCTGTGGAGGCCTCGGAAGCCCTTTCGGCCGTGCTTGCGGCGCGCGGCATTGCGCATGTCGTGCTGAACGCGCGTCAGGATGCCCATGAGGCTGCGATCATCGCTGCTGCCGGCGAGGCCGGTCGGGTGACGGTCGCCACCAACATCGCCGGGCGCGGTACCGACATCCGGCTATCGCGACAGGTGCGCGAGCGCGGTGGCCTGCACATCATCGCGACCGAGTTCCATGAATCGCCCCGCATCGACCGACAGCTCATCGGCCGCGGCGGCAGGCAGGGCGACCCGGCAAGCTTCGAGGTCATCGCCGCCTTCGATGATGACCTGTTGCGGCGCCACTGCGGACTTCTGGCACGGCTGCTGGCGGGGCGTTCCGCCCGCGCGGCCTTGGCAGGATGGCGGGCGAACCGCCTTGCGATGCTTGCGCAGGCCCGTGCGGCGCGTCTGCATGATGCAGAGCGCGCCCGGACGTTGAAATCCGATGCGAAGCTCGGCAAGGCCTTGTCATTCGCCGGCGCGGAAGATTGACTGGTGGGCATGGACAGTCAGGATCAACGGAGCCACCGGACGGCCACCGCGCGGCGATCGGCTTGCATCGCCCTGTGCCTTATGGGGGCGTGCCTGTCAGGCGGAGCCGGAAGCCAGACACCCAACGCGACGGCGACCAGCCCGGACGAGCGCTTTTCGTGCCTCATCGACGCGCGCATGCGCGTCAAGGTCAGCGCCTCGGTGCCGGGACTGGTCGAGCGAGTCCTGGTCGATCGCGGCGCACGGGTGGCCGCAGGGCAGGTCGTGGTGGAGATGGAAGCCAGCATCGAACGGGCGCAGCTCGCCATGGCCGAGGCGCGCGCCGCGAATGGGGAGACACTGGCCTCTGCCGAGTCGCGGCTGGTGGCGGCGGAGCGCAATTTCGAACGGGTCCAGCGCTTGCGCAGGGCCAATGCCAGCGCCCTCACCGATGTGCGCCTCGACGAGGTCGAAATGGAGGCGCGGGTGGCCGCCGCCAATGTGCGTGATGCCCGCCGCAACCTCGAATTCGCAGGCCTCGAAGCCGAGCGGGCGCGGTCGGCGCTGGCGCTGCGGACCATCCGGGCGCCTGTCGACGGGGTTGTCACGGAGCGTGCCATGTCGCCCGGGGAATACCGCAGCGAGCAGGCCTACTTCATGACCATCGCGGCCATAGACCCTCTCCATGTGGAGGTGTTTCTGCCGGTCTCCCACTACAGGGACATGGCCCTTGGACGCCTCGCCGAGGTCTATCCTGCTGCGCCGGTCGGCGGTGTCAGGCAGGCGCGCGTCAGTGTGATCGATCCGGTCATCGATGCCCCAAGCGGAACCTTCGGCGTCCGGCTGGAACTCCCGAACAACGATCTGGCCATTCCTGCCGGTCTTCGCTGCGAGATCCGCTTCCTGTCCCGCTGATCGTGGTCCGCAGCCCGCCCCTCACCCGAACAGGAAGTCATCCGCGACGAGGGTGGTGGCGGTGGTGTTCATCAGGAAGATGACGTTGCCGGCTCCGACGAGGTTGATCTGCGTGTTGGCGCCAGCCTGGCCGATGCGGTTCTCTGCCTGAAGCTGCGCGAAACTGGCGATGCCGGTGCCAATGAGCCTGATCTGGTCGATGACCCCTGCGCCCGCCTGGAAATCGAAGATGATGTCATAGCCGTTGCTGGCGCCGAACTGGAAGACATCAGCGCCGTTGTCGATGGCGCCGGTGCCGCCCCACATCTGGTCCTGGCCGTTGGTGCCGATGATGGTGTCGTTGCCGTTGCCGCCGATGGAGAAGGTGAGTTCGCCCGTGCCGCCATCATTCAGCGTGTCGTTGCCGTCGCCACCATTG